>JBAZER010000016.1:0-47146 GCA_041653795.1 Candidatus Omnitrophota bacterium | reverse complement strand
TCCCTTCAAACTCAAAAGGACAATTGATGAGAAAATCGCTAAAATCCATCAACTCGCACGGTTACCATGATCTTGAGGCAACGATTCAACCCCAAAGTTACCTTCTATCTTGAGTCAACGCGCCAAAGCGTCTTTTCTTCTCCATCCACAGAAAGCACGGCACGGTCTTTCAGGATCTTAACGACTGTCATGTCCCCTGCGGCCTCCCCCATTCGGATCGGTCTTTCCATTCAGAATGGCCATCGAGGGATTCACCCTCGCCCATTCCTTCTGCACGCTTTTGTAAGTAGAGCGAGCCCTGAGATAGTCCCCGTAGAAAAAAAACGTCAGGAGAAGAAAAAGCACCCCGGCCAGAATGACCAGAGAACTATATGGAATGCGCATCGCATTCATCTTCTCTTTCCGGAGCTCCTGGGGCAAAAGGTTGATCCGGATCATCTTTCGCGAAGTCCCAGCCCCAATAGCGCGGGCAAAAGCGCCGCATGGGTTTTGAGAAGTTCGGAATCAACGTCCGGAGCCCATTTTATCTTCGTCAGGATTTCCATACTCACCACCGGGATCTGTAATCCTTCGCTTAACGCCTTCAAAACAGCGGGATGAGATATCCCGCCGCTCAGAAAAAGCTTTTTGACAGGTTTCGATTGCCCGGATTGATCATGGTAGTAGTGAAAAGAAACGCGCAGATCCCCGATCAGTCCTTCAAGACTCTCCCTGACAGCTTGTATCTCCTCGGGCGTCAGAACTTCATTCTTCTCGAAAAGCTTTTCGATCTTTTCGCCCATAAGACTGGAACGAGTTTTGACCTGTCTGTGAAGATCGCAGGTCCCGTAAGGAATATCACGGACAAAACGGGGCTTTCCGTCCCGGACGATCCCGAGGGTCGAGATCTCGGCACCGAGGTCTAAAAGGCCGGTGTGACCCGCAAAATCTTCCGGATGGAAATATTCCAAAGCAGTCATTACCGCAAGAATGTTGACATCCACCACCGACAAGCGGCATTCCAGATTGTGAAAGATCTCAAGCAACGGTTCAAGTTCCTGTCGTTTGATGACGACCAGCATCACTTCCATCTTCTCGCCGTCATCGGTCTTGAGGTCATCCTCCACCACTCCAAAATCGAACACCACATTGTTCAACTCAAACGGGATATATTGCTCGGCTTCGCGTTTTATGGCGTCACGGAGATTTTCGATCTTCATCCTTGGAAAATGGATGAAACGGATCACAACTCCGTGTCCCCTGAGGGCCACCCGGACCCCGTCCTTCCGGAACTTCTTTCCATCCAGGAACGGCTTGAGGGCCAAAGACAGTTTCTGATCCCTGGAAGCATTTTTGACAATATTAATACGATGAACAAAAAGATGGTCGAAGCGCTTTTCAAGTTCAAGCAGCACCGTCTGCGTGCGGTCAAGATCACACACGGTGATCTTGAGAGCGGTCATTTTTTTTGGCAGGAACCTCGATGAAAAACCGACGAAAAGACCGGTGATCTGTTGATTCAACGAAAGCGGCTTGCCGGGATCGTTACTCATAAGAGGAACCTTAGCAGAAAATCTTCAAAAAAACAGCCAAAAAAAACCCATCCTGCCCTGAAAGAGCAGGATGGGTTTAAAAAACACTTCTTCCGATTCCCTATCGTCGTTTATCCACCGATTGGAGTACCTGTACAACCATCCACAGTAGCGCTCACCGCACCGGTAACAATAACGCCGCTCTGATCAATGCAAAAATCACTAATCGACGAATTGGTGATGTGCGTCGCCAGCAAGGAAAACGTATTGGCGGTCCCAAGGTAGGTCATGTTATACCCATGCTTCGGATTGGTGTTCCATGAAATGTCAAGATATGCAGGTTGACCTGCCGCCGGCGCTGTCAATAGAGCGATCGTCGCCGGGTAGGCCGGAGTCGTCTGTGCTGCGCGGTAACTTTCGCACGCGGAGCTGAAAGTCCTCAGATCCGCCTTAACGGCAGCTTCATTGGCATTGATACGCGCCCGTAAGAGATTGGGAATGGCGATAGCGGCCAAAAGCCCGATGATCGCAATGACAATCATGATCTCCACCAGTGTAAAACCTTTTTTATTCAATTGAATAAACATGTTATGCCTCCTGTTTCTACGTTTGCCACTGCCCACTGCTAGCTTAAACTACTGCAAATGATACGACAATACCATCGATAACTAAACTAGTTTTTTTGATATTCGTTCATCCAAAACAGAAATGTCCGGTTTTCGGATTTGCGTTGTTAAAAATTCTTCTGACTTCTCATCCCCAGAAAGAATTTTGTACTGTTTATCTGTCCCTTATCAGAAAAACCGCCGAAGCGGACATTTTTCACAACGGGGAATTTTCCGGCAATGGTCCTTCCCCGTCCGGACGATCTGGGCGTGAAAATCGTTATAGAGATCCCTGTTTTCCGGCAACGCCCGTGTAAAAATCTCCCGCCATCGTTCGTAAGTTTCGTGGTCCTTGGCCAATCCGTGTCTTGAAAAAATCCTTTTGGTATAAGCGTCGATCACAAACGAAGTCTTGTTCAGCGCATAGAGAAGGATGGAATCCGCGGTCTCGGGGCCAACCCCTTTTACGCGGAGGAGTTTTTCACGAAGCACGGGCATCGTTTTTCGTTTTAGTTTCGAAAAATCGCCACGACATTCCCGATCCAGAAAATCCATGAAACATTTGAGCCGGTCCGCTTTAACATTGAAGTATCCGGCCGGCCGGATCAGTTGCGAAAGCTCCTTTGACGGAACCCGGCGCAAGGCCTCAAACGAAAGCTTTCCGGCTTTTTTGAGATTCAAGATAGCTTTTTCAACATTGGCCCAGGCAGTATTCTGCGTAAGAATCGTACCGATCATGACTTCAAAGGGCGTATCCCCCGGCCACCACCTCTGATGTCCAAAAGTTTTCCGCAGTGCCGTGTAAACACCGCGCAGCTGCGAGGCCTTAAGTTTACGCTTTTTTTGACAAGGGATAGGTTTTAAGGACTTCATAACAAACGCCTTCCGGACGGCAGTGGCTTTGATAGAGAACAATATGATCTGCGGTTTTTGCCGGGCTCGGCAATTCGAATCGGACCTTCGCCAAGAGTGGCCCTAAATCCCCCGTCCTTCTTTTGACGCGGCCGATCGTCGCATGTGGATGGAACGGCCTTGTTTCGATCTTAAATCCGAGCGTCCGGACCTCGCCCTGAATGGCCCTCTGCAAAGAAAGAAGCCGGCCGGCATACTCCACGATCCCAAGCCAAATAACGTCCGGTCTTTCGAGACTTGGAAATCCGCCGATCCGGTCTATGTTCAACTCAAGAGGCGAAAAAAGCGACGCTACTTTTTTTGAAAAGAGATGGATTAATTCGATCTCTTTTGCTGGAACCGGACCGAAGAAATGAAGTGTCAGATGGACTTGCCGGGGCTCGACCCATCGAACACCGGAAATCTCGCGGCAAAACGGACGAAGGACGTTTTCTATTTCTTGATGGAAGATTTCATAAAGAGGAATCGCAAGAAATACCCGCGCCGCGGTCTGCTTTAACGGATCTTCCGCCATAAGTATTCAAGGGCTTTCACTACGGCCTTGTCCCGGATCTGATGACGTTCTCCCCAGAAAACATGCTTCCATGCACGGGCCGTTCCGCCGGGGGACGCAAGACCGATATAAACGAGACCGACTGGCTTTCTGGAACTGCCGCCGCCGGGCCCGGCAATTCCCGTGATACCGATACCGAAACTCGATCCCATCCGGATACGAACCGATTTCGCGAGCTGGGCAGCAACTTGGGCTGAAACCTCCCCGTACTCCTTGATGAATTTTCCCGGAACGCCAAGATCCACTTTCACACTCGAATGGTACGTAACTACTCCCCCGCGAAAATAGACACTGGCCCCGGGACAAGCCGTAATGCGTGAAGACAAAAGCCCACCCGTACAGCTTTCCGCAACGGCAAACGTTTGCTTTTTTTTTGTCAGGATCTTTCCGATCACCGCAGAGAGAGGCGTTTCATCCCAGCCGTAGATCCAATTTCTGAGCCGGACCGCGATCTTCTTTTCGAGCCGCCTGAAAACATCCGTTTTGTCCGCAAGAATGCGGATCGCGATCTCGCCTGCCAAGGGATAGATCCCAAAATCAAACCGGTCGTCAAAAAAATCTTTCCCAAGCTTTTTCATCACATCCGGTTCCGAGATACCGGCCATTTTCACGATCAGTTTCCGGCTTTTGAAAAGGTCCCCGTATTTCTTCTTCAGGAGCGGCAGAACCACGTCAAAGTACATGTTTTCAAGTTCCGACGGAACGCCGGGAAGCGCAATCACGGTCTTTTGTCCGGTCTCGATCGAAAATCCAAGCGCGATCCCGAAACGGTTGGCGAGGGGGTTTGCGTTCTCGGGATAAAAAGCCTCACGTTTCACGAGGAGAGGTACACGTTTGCCGTAACGCTTATAGACCTTTTGGAGACGGCTGTACTGCCGGGCCGAAAAAACGAGAGGCACTTTGAAGTGTGCAGCAATGCCCTCGCGGGTCACATCATCGGGCGTCGGCCCGAGCCCCCCCATCATAATGACCAGATCCACGCGTCGGAGCACCTCGCCAAGCCGGAAACGGATCGCTTCCAGCGAATCCGCACAAACGCCGTGAGAGATGACCTCAAACCCCAAATCGGAAAGTTCACGGCCGAGGAACGCGGCATTCGTGTTGACCACGCTCCCGCGTAAAACCTCATTGCCGACAGCAAGTACAGCAACGGTAGGCTTCATTTAAAGATCACGAACAGAATGATCCAGGCATAGAGCCCGGCACCCAGATCGTCGGCCATGATGCCCCAGTAACGCGGGATGCGCTCAAGCGACCGCACGGGGAAAGGTTTAAACACGTCAAAAATGCGGAACAATACGAAACCCAGAATCGCGGAAAACCAGGTCATCGGGATCATCATGAACGTCACGAAAATGCCGCAGACCTCGTCGATCACGATATATTGCGGGTCCGGAGCCGGGTCTGTGACTCGTTCATAAGCCAAAGCGCCCCACACAACCAAAAACACAAAAACCACCCCGTAAAGCCCGCCGTTCCACCGGGTCAGAAAAACAAGCAAAACCCCGAGCAAACTTCCCCATGTCCCGGGAGCTTTCGGGAATAGCCCTACGCCCATCGCGAGAACGAACTTGTTGAACGCCTCGGATCCAAAGTGAGCCCGCTGGTTCCAGAGAAACATACCGCCGGAGACAATCGTCAGCGCAACCGTCGTGATCAAAAAGACCGGCAGAAGATAATGGAAAATACCCGTCACCCAATCAAAGACGGAATAAGGGTTCAGAAGTAAATACACAAATGCGATCCACACCGTGACAGTCTGAAAACCGAATTTCAGTTTGCCCATCATTTCCGCACCCAGGGACTTCCCCCCCAAGAGCCACCCCGTCCGGCAGAACGTCACCAGGATCTCGCGGATAAAGATCGGAACCACCCACCAGATGGAATAAAAATGGAGGGTTGCGAAGGCGGCCATCGGCGCCAGGATCAGGATCTTGTCGCTAAAAGGATCAACCCATCGTCCGAAGTCCGATTCGAGTTTGTACTGGCGGGCGATCCAGCCATCGAAATAATCGGTGATCGCGCCCACCATAAACAGAATAAAGGCCCAAAGATGCCCCGACGGGCTTGGCCGCAGGATCAGGAACGGCAGGGAAAGCCCGATCAGGCCCCGCGCGATGCTGAGCACGTTCGGATTCAGGAAGGAGTATTTATATTTGGCCCACGAGGTCATAGTCTTGAGTGTCCGTGATCTTGACCGTGCAAAACTTTCCGGCTGTTATTTCTTTTTGCGTTCGAATAAGGACGCTACCGTCCACTTCCGGCGCATCCATAAACGAACGCCCGGTCCACAAGCCGGGGTCTTTTTCGTCCTGTGTTTCGACCAACACCCGGAGCTCCCTGCCAAGATAACGGCGATTGACTTCCCGCACGATCTTCTGTTGCAGCTGCATGGCCCGGTGATAGCGCTCTTCTTTGATCTTTTCGGGAACTTGCATGGGAAACTCCGTGGCCGCGGAACCCTCCTCCCGGGAGTACCGGAAGATCCCGAGACGCTCGAATTTTGTATCACGCATGAACGCCAGAAGTTCCTCAAAATCTTCGTCCGTCTCGCCGGGAAATCCCACAATAAAACTTGTCCGGAGCACAACCCCGGGAATCATGACCCGCAATTTTCGGATGAGCTCTACGATCTGTTTCTTCGTGCTTCCCCGCCGCATCGCCTTGAGTATCTTATCACTAATATGCTGGAGCGGTAAGTCTATGTAGCGACAGATCTGTTTTGACTTTGCGACGGCCCGGATGATCTCATCCGTCAGCGTCGAAGGATAAGTGTAGAGAAGACGCACCCACTTAACACCCCGCACCGTCCCCAAAGCTTCCAGGAGTTGGGGCAAAAGAGACTTGCCGGCGTAATCCCATCCGAATTTCGTGATGTCCTGGCCGATCACAACAAGTTCCCTGGCGCCCTCGCCGGCCAATTGCTTCGCTTCCAGGACAAGATCGGCGATGTGACGGGAACGGTAGCGTCCGCGAAGCCTGGGAATCACGCAAAAGGAGCACGCATGATCGCATCCTTCAGAGATCTTGAGATAGCGGAAATGTTTGGGCGTCAGGGAGATGCGCGCTTCGTCGGCCCCGGCAAGATAACCGGCCTTGTGAATACTGACAAATTTCTGCCCGTCCGTAACCTTCTTCAAGACCTCGGCAATCCGCATATAATCCCCGGAACCGATGAAGGCGTCGACTTCTGGAAATTCTTTCTGGAGTTCTTCCGCGTATCGCTGGACCAGGCATCCCACCACAACTACCCCGAGCAGTTTCTTTTCCTTCTTCAACTCGAGCAGTTTCAGGATGGCATCGATCGATTCCTCTTTGGCATCTTTAATGAAACCGCAGGTGTTCAAGAACACCACATCGCTTTTCCCAATGTCTTGTGTGATCGAATACCGGGCACCCCGGACCTTTCCCAGAATGACCTCGCTATCGACGAGCGTCTTGGGACACCCCAGGGACACGATCCCCACTCTGATCTTTTTTTCATTCACCATAACAAACCCCAAAAAAAAGGGCGGGGAGAGATCCCCGCCCTTTGAATCCGTTTAAAAAAAATCCTACTGTGCCACGTGTTCGCCGAAGAAGAAACCTCGGAGCGGATCTTCTTGCGCTCGGCCTTGTTTTTGTCTTTCCTCTGTTGCCGGAAACCCGAACAACGGACTTTGGGCTCCCCTTTCAAAAAAAAACGACCCCGATGTGATTCTCCGCCAAAGGACGGATCCGCCCACGCTGTGTGGCGGAGAACACGAATATTAAAACGACAAAAAAAGCGACCCCGGGCAGATTCGAACTGCCGACCCCCTGCTTAGAAGGCAGGTGCTCTATCCACCTGAGCTACGGGGTCATTGATGATAATGACCTCTGAACTGACGTCCCACGCCCATTGACCACCTGTCCTGCCCTCTTTCAAAATCCAATGATTGGCAGGACTGGCCCTGATAACCTTTAATTCTTAAATCAAATCAGGGCCTGTCCGCCTCGCGTTCCGCGAGGACGGATCCGTCTCCGCCACCATTATTGGCGGAGGCGGAAGCTACGGGGTCTTGCATGTGGATAATAAAGTCCAAGTTCAAATCATCGGGACCGTTGAGGTCGAAAAAAATAAACCTCAACCGGCAAAAGCTGTTCTGTCCTTGCCTTTCCTTCATTTCCTCAAGGTTGGCAAGGACTGCCCCAATTTCCACTTCGTGGAAATTAATGAGTATTGGGACTGATCGGACTCTGGGACACGTCCCGGAACACCTTGACCACTTTAAGTGCGCCGCGCGGCTTATCAAGATCGTTGGGCAGAACCAGCTTGTTTTTTATCACCAACGCTCCGACCACGCCTTCCATCGCCTGCCGGAGCATCCAACCCGCGGCCCCGGTGTATCCGTGCCAGATCATCCGGCCCGGTTCGAAGGTGGTCAAAATGTCCGCCGACTGCTTGTTCGGCTGACCGCCGTAGATCTCAACCTCATGCATATGTGCGATCGCAGAGACCTTGAGCCACAGCCGGTACGCAGTCTCGCGGTATTTTTCCGCATTCGCCGTATCCCCGCGTTTTTCGAATTCTTCAGCCAGGAGACGCGCCGCCCTGACGAGCCACTGCACGCCGTGACAGTACATGCCATTTTCCCGCACGCCTTCCGGATATTTACTGCTGCGTCCGAGATAAGGTTTCGTGTCTTCGCGCAAAGCCGGCCACCCGAGCAGGATCGCGTTATCCTTCTCAAGGACCTGCAAGGCTGTGTTGAAGACCGTCACGCCGCGCTCGAAATTGATGCCGGACATGACCGACCAGGCCGCAGTCAGAGCGTCAATCTCCCACACCCCGCTGCCCTTGATGCCGATCTCGGTACCGTCATCATGGAAGGCTCGCAGATACCGGTCGCCCCGCCACGTTTTTTCAAGGGCCGTTTTCAGCGCCTCCATTTTCTGCACGTAATACGTTTTTTTGGCGTCGCCCTCTTTCTGGCCGATAATATCAACCATCCCCTTCAAGATGTAGTAGAGGAAGAAACCGAGCCACACGCTTTCTCCATGGCCCTCGCTCCCGATCTCATCCAATCCGTCATTCCAGTCGCCGACCCCCATGAGCGGCAGGCCGTTCTTTCCGGTGCGCTGTTTGATCACAAGATCGATCGACTTCATGCAATGTTTGTACAGCGTGTCCGCGCGCGTCGTCCGGTGATACAAATGCCCCCACCCCTGTTTGTTTTTCGGCAAGGGTGCAAACGGGAACTCGGAAACAAGATACGCGGCCATTTCGTCCAGGATCGTATGGTCCCCCGTCGCCCGGACATATTCTGCCGTGCCCCAGGCCAGCCAGAGCGGATTGTCGGAAGCATGTGAACGGCATGAGAACGCCGCACGTCCGTCAGTCAGCGTAAAGAACCAATGGGTCACGTCTCCTTCAATGAATTGCTGGGACGCATGCAAAAGGATCTGTTTGCGTGCTAAAGCCGGATCTACCCAGATCAGATTCACGGTATCCTGGAGTTGGTCGCGGAAACCGTAAGCGCCGCTCGTCTGATAGAACCCGCGCCGCGCCCAAACGCGCTCGGCAAGGGCCTGGTACTTGAGCCAGTTCTGGTACCGGTCAAACTCCGGCTGGTTGGTTTTGACCTCGACTGTTCCCATCAGCTTGAGCCACCATTGGCGTGTGCCGTCAAGTTCCTTGCGGACAGTCTCGAGGTTTTTGTATTTCTGTACCAGCGCAACCGCTTTTTTGTGATCCTCGGCCTGGCCGAGCACGATCGCAACCGTGCGTTCACCGTGGGCCGGGATCTCAACGGTACCCACAAAACCCGCGATCTGTCCGTCATCGGTCAGTTGCGTTGCATCGGATGCGGCATTCTCCACCATGAACGGGCGCTTGACGCCGCGGTTCGATCCGAAGAAACGGCCGCGCTTTGTCTCCGCACAGTCCGCCGGGATCGACATGGAAGCGAATGCCCACCCGGAGCGGAAAATGTTGCGACAATTCGAAAAGTAAAGCGCATCGGAAGCTTTGTCATGGCGCACCTCAAGCGGGCCCGACCTCTCCGGCTGGAAGGCCAGCACCATCTGAAAATAGGGCGCGATCCTCATACGCCGCGGCTTGTCCTCGTCGTTTTTCAAGGTCAACAAATACACACCGAGCGGGTCCGCGGGCGGCACATAAACGGTCAGCTGCGATGAAAGACTCCCGTCCTTCATGCGGAAGATCGCCGTCCCGTCCACGCCGAACTCCGATTCGTGCTTGGCGCTATTGTCATTCAAAGGCTGATACGTCGGCGAATACCACTCGTCACGGTCCGGATCATAAAGATAGATCGCTTCCGTCGGCGTTTCCTTTGTCACCGTATCCGGCCAATCCGGAGTGAGACGGTTCTGCTGGGAATTACCGTTACACGACGTATGAAGCCCCCGGTTCGTCACCATCGTTGAGTGGATCGCATTCGACATCGCGTGATCGTAGGGACGCGGCGTATAAGGCGTCAGGACCCTCAATTTGTTTCCGTTATCCAGATATTCGTAATAAGGCTGAGGCGTTCCCGGCGGGATCTCTCCGTGACCGATCAAAAGCGCACAGCGCTTCTTTTCGGGAAGCACTACGCCGGACATCGGGTTCGGCTTGAGATACTCCGCAATCGTTTCGAGTGCCGCCTTCTTGTTCTTGGAGTAGCCGATCATGAGATGAACGGTCAAGGACGACTTAGATTCCACGAGCGCATTCACCATCAAACTGCCGATCGGGTCGAATGTCGGATAGGCCGCTGTATCCTTAGCCGGCAGAAAATCCAGCGTCTCGAGACTGCGCGGTGCCCAAATGCTCTGGCCGCGGCCGATGAAATCCACGCGGCCGGTATGAAAACCTTCCGGCGCGATGTCCGAGGCCAGAAACCCCATGGATTTCGTACTTCCATGCCATGCCAGGATCGCGTTCGCACCGGCCACATATTCCATCTGTGGATAGAGCCGCGCATATTGCGTGTGAAAACGGTCATGCAGGCCGCCGTTCAGGACCCACTCGAGATAAGGAACGACCTTCAGTTGACGCGATTTTCCGGTCAGGTTTTCAATCGTGATCTTCCAGAGCTCCGCCGTACTCTCCACATCCGGAAGGCTGATCTCGATCGTGGTCTTCACCCCATGGTTTGTGTTGGTGACTTTCAGAATATCCTCAGAGCGCTCGACACGGGACGCCTCAAATTGTTCAGCCGGGAAATTTCCCGTGACCGGCCAAACCTGCGGCTTGCCATCCGCCCCCGCGACAGTGTCCACAAGATAGAGGACCCGGCCGCAAGGATCGATCTGGTCATAAGAACGGCGGCTGACATCGCATTCTTTGCTGAGAAGTTCGCTATAAATTTCACCGTTTTCCTTGGCCACCACCTTGTATTCCAGGTTCGACATTTCCAAACTCTTGATACAGCGTGCGCGGGACCGGCGACGCAGTAAACGGATCACGAATGAAAATCCAGTACAGACCAGGATGCACAGAATAATGAGGACAAGCATCTGTGGCATCGAAAGAGACTGCAGGAAAGGGACCAACCCCTTCCCCCTCGCGGCATTCTGAATCTTCTCCGCCGAACTCCATACTTCATCCCACTGTTCGCCGCGCGGGATGTAGAAGGGAATCAAAAGCGGGGCCCATGTCGCGAACCGCTTCACACCTTCAGGGATATACCGTTGTGCTACCGCCGGGCCGATGAATTTCGAGATCTTCTCATCCAGCTTGTCCATGCCGAGGAAGCTCAAATTCACGAGCGTTGCGACGCGCAATCCCATGTGATCCATCCAGATCAGGATCCGGAAGAAATCGAACGCCAGGATCCAGACGAACATCTTCATGCTCCATGCCACGAACGCGGAGGAAGACATCGTCAGTTCGTTGTAAATGGCAAAGAGTGTCCGGATTGCGCCGTCCTGGTTGTACCAGGTCGGGTTCGGCATCATGCGGAGGAACGTATAGATGATCGGTGACATCCACAAACCCCACCGCAATACATAGATCATCAGCTCGCTTAACTGGGCCAGGCCTGCCTTCGAAAAGAAGAATTTGATCGGCGTCTTGTCCTTATCAAAGAACGCCTGCATGAACACCTTGTTCACGGCAAAGAGCCATGTGGCCACCGACCATTTGATTACGCCGTCCAGCGACTCGGTGAAAAGTAATTTAACGCCGCCCGGACAATACCCCAGGTCCATTTGCCCCCATTTACTGATCAAGACCGGCTGTACGTAATGACCCACGGAGTTCAGATAGGGATAGGTCGTATGCGACATTTCCCCAAGGGAGTTGAATTCGGGATACGCCGCATATTGCGCCGCGGAAAAATGCGTGGTGACGTAAAGCTTGAATTTGTAAAGGATGACCGCAACCTGCTGGGTATCCAGATAAAAAGCAATGGCACTTCCGAGAAAAATGCCGAGAAGAGAATCGACAAAATAAAGCCGCCAGGACTGGACCTTCCCGCAGCCCTTCGAGGCATAGTACACATCCCTCAGAAAACTCATGCCGCCCGAGGCCAGAAGACCGATCAGAAGACCAAACAGGACCCTCTCCGACATCGCCCTTCCGATGTACCCTTGAGCGATCATGTACGCGAGTCCGAATCCGGCCACAGCTCCCCGCGCATAAAGCGTTTTGCTGCGATAGCTGTAGCGCACCCGTTCAAAGAACGGAAGACTGCCATCGAAGGTTTCGATAATAGTCTTCACGAACGGGAACACCAAAGCGCCGACAAGGATCCCGATCGCATAAGGAAATGAGGCCATGAACTTTTGCGCCGCAGGCGCCGCAAAGACCATGGAAAGCGCGTAGAGGATCGCCATCAGGATACCGCTGTAGGCCATACCTTTTTTCATACCGGTCGTGACATTTTTGAAAATGTTGTCCGCCGAAGGCGCGATGCGTTTGCCGCCGTCCAGCAGGATTCCGGTGATGAGATAAATTTCTCCCCACAAGCCGCCAAAGGAAAGCACGGTGGCCAGGATAGAAGCAAGAGCCCTCAATATCTCCGGCAATCCGGCCAGCACCGGAAGCGATCCCAAATTCGCGATGGACGGCGCTATCACGACCCCTAAAGAAACCAGAACAAGGAACAAGTGCGCTTTGACCGTCCGGAGCAGTTTCCCTTTCGTTACGTACCCGATCCCGGCGGCAAGAAGTTCGTTGAAGACGAACACGACCAGAAGCCGGCCTATCCCCTCGAGAAGCGCGGGACACGCGGCCAGGAGCCCGAACGTGGCGCTGTAGGTCATGGTCTGCAAGAGAGTCACGTTTTCCAGCAGGAGCAGCCAACCGATCAGATACGGCGTCCCGATGATCAAAGCTCCGGGAACAGGTTTTACGCTTTTTCCGAAAGAAGCCAACGCATGGGCATTGAAGATCTGATAGATCAAAAAGGCGACCGCGGCCGTGAGCTTGTTGATCATGACGAGATGGCTCCACATCGTGGGAGCCTGCAAAAGTTCCAGGCGGCTTGAAGACGCCGCGAGAAGCCCTGTCACCAGAACATTCTGGAAAACCTCGGCCGGTGTCAGATGTTTTCCGGTGAACTGGTGCTTCAAGCACTCCGCGATCAAGGCCCCCATCGCTCCCGCGACGAGAATGGCCGCTATAGAGCCCGCGCCAAAAACTTCCAGAGCCCCTAATGCATAGATCCCCACCGCAGTTCCCAGGACCAACACGATGATGGCTCCGTAAAGGAGATCTTTTTTAAGCCTCGAGAAGATCGAAGTTCCGTTCGGGGAGACAATGTCCGGGCCTTTTTTATTTGCCGGCCGGGACTGCACCCCGTCATGATTTTGACCGAAGAGCTTGCCCGCAAAAGCAGCCAAGAGCGCCAGGAGTAACGCGAGGATAAGGACCGATCCGAATTTTATAGCGACAAGGTACTTCTTGAAAAATGTTGCCTTGCAGAAATCAAACCCCAGATACAAGGTACCTTTGATGGAACCGACGCCCCCCTTGGGGCTGATAATAAAGTTCACTTCCCTCAGATCACCGATCTCTTTCCAGTGAATTGATTTCTGGATGGCATTCCAGCCCGGCTTCAAACGGAGCGGGATCATTTGCGTGTTCGCCGTTCCGATGACCTCCGCCTTGATCAAGAGCTGAGTGAGTTGGGATGCCTCGAGCGTCCTGAGACCGAACTCAAGAGTGTTCACTTGCGCGCCGGTCAGGTCCGCGGGGAATTTTTTCGTCCAGACGGTGATCGAAGATCCCTCCGACAATGTATATCCAAAGTCATAAACATCTTTTTTCGATCCTTCATCAAAGGAAAAAGTGATGACACCCTTGGCGGATCCATTATTGGACACCCCCCTGTCCCCGGCATCCAAAAGACCGAACGAGGACCGGGCGGGTTCTGCCTTCGCGACCACGGGAACTTTGACTGCGGCGGCCGTTGCGGGCGTTGCGGCTGCCCGGGGGGCAAACATTGCACCGGTTTTTACGACGCCGGATACGGCGGCGGGAGGCGTCACGGGTTTGACCACGGCCGCTTGCTGGACGAACTCCAAGGAAAAGGACAGGGTCCCTTTAACGACTGGAACGGCACTCTTCGGACTGACCACGAAGGCGACCTCTTTCAAAGCCCCGACCTTGGCCCAATCGAGTTTTTCCTGCAGAGAACACCAACCGCTCTTCAGACGGAGAGGGATCGGTTGAACGCCTTGATCTCCGCGCACTTCCATCGTTACGGAAACTTCATTCATCTGGGCCGCAACGAATGTCTTGATGCCGATCTTGGCCCCGTTGACTGCTGAGGACGTAAGCTCTGCCGGAAAATTTTTGACCCAGGCGGTGACCGTAGCACTTTGCGGGATTGAGTAATCGAATTCCAGAACATCCTTTTTGATCGCTTCATCAAAGGACGCCGTCAGCGTGCCCTTGGCCGCACCGGTAACCGTCGTTCCCCGCTCGCGTGCATCCAGCAGATTGAACGTGGAAGCCGCCCAGGCACTGGCTGTGATCGTGAAACTCAGAAGGAGGGCCGCCAGGATTCCGTGGGCCGGAATTTTGTAATTCCGGCACGCTCGCGAAACCTTGTGGGTTTCGTTTCCGCAGACCGGGAGTGCAACGAAGGACCGAAGGGTTTTGAAATTAGAGGGCATTTCGTCCGTCCTATTTTTTATGGGTTTAAAAATTTTCCAAAATTTTTTTGCGTTTCTGAATCACTGGGTGATTATAAAAAGACAAAACCGCTTTCACGAGGAGGGCGTATTATAACCAAATTATCGTTTTTCCCCAAGTTTTTGTTTAAGCCGTACACATTCCATTCTAACTATCATTTTTGAAGCAATCCCAATGCGAGGAGACACGCTCGTAAGACGGAACGGGCAGGGTGGCGGACAGGAATCGCCTCTCGACACCGGCTGTGCACCCGCTCCTGCGGCGAGCGCCAGCCTGCGCTCTCGCTGATGGGATCCGTTCTCGAGTGAACGGAACCGAGCTCCCATCGGCTCCGAGAGCTGTCTCGCGACGATTCCTGTCCGACGAGTGGAGTCGAACGCGCGAGCGAAGATCGCCTCGCTGGGGCGATCTGAGCATTGACGAAGCGCATTGGGATTGCTTTTAAAATGACACAGTTTGAAGCGGAATGCGTACGCCGTGCCGGGCTATTAATTCCCCAGCACATTCAGGATCGCGGGCATCATCAGCCCGGCCTGCCAACGCATCATGCCGCTTACCTCCATGACCTTTTCGATTGAGCGGGGTTCATGCCGGGCCACGGCCGTTAACGTAGCGCGTGAAGCCAGAAAGCAAGGCTCGATCCTGAGCTCCCCCGCAATCGTCCTGCACGCAGCAAGCAGGGCCTCCACTTTCTCCGGAGAAGGCGGCCTCTCCCTCGATCGGATCCTCTCCGGAATCGTCGGCCATTCTGATAAGGGAAGATTCTCCGCAAACCGGACTGCGCTTTCCAAACGCGCAAGATTGTCCCCCGTGATCCTTTTCATAAATTTCAGCTCCGGGTGAAGTGATTCGTGCGGACTTCCCGCCCGCCGGCGGGCAAGCTCGATCAGGTCCTCGTTCCGCAGGATCATAAAAGGCGGGCGATCTCTTCGCCGGGCTTCCTCATCCCGCCATTTCCAAAGCTCCCGCACAAAAACAAGTTCCTTCGGGGCCAACCCTGAGGAACCCTTGATGCGCCAGGCCTCTTTCGTGTCATTTTTTCCCTCAAGCCCGGAGGTCTCGACCACACGCTCGCAGCACTCCCGGTGCCAATCTGCCCGTCCTGATTCCTGAAGATTCCGTGTCAGAGCGTCGGCGATCGCTTCCAGATATCTTGTATCATCCGAGGCATAGTCGAGTTGTTTGGCGGACAAAGGCCGCTTTGCCCAATCAGATTTTTGACCCGCCTTCGAAAGCATGACCCCGCAAAACTTTTCGGCCAACGCAGCAAGGCCGATCCTTTCATACCCCAACACTTGGGCGGCCAGCATGGTGTCAAAGACTGGCGCTTTCGGCCGGAACTCGAAAGATTTTTTCAACATGCGGAGATCATAGTCCGCACCCTGCAGGATCAACTCCTTCCGGGATAATACTTCCAGGAACTCCGCGAGCGAAAAACCGGCGAGAGGATCGATCATGTAGTTCGATCCCGAAAAGCTTAATTGGATGAGACAGACCTTCTCGAAATAATGATGCAGGCTGTCGGCCTCCGTATCCAGGCCCACCCGTGAAGCGGCGGAGAGCACCCCGGTGAGCTGCGCGAGACTTTCCGCGCTGTCCACGTAGGTATATTTCAAACCGTCTTTCGTGTTCACTTCTTTTTTCTGGCCGTTTTTTGTTTCTTGCTCTTGCTTTTTTTGCTTTGGGAAACAACGGCAGCCTTGTCTTCCCCGCCGGGAGCGGTTTTTGTCTCTCTCAGGTGCTGCGGCACGACAACATGAGCGGTCGGATCTTTAGGAACATGACCAGCCTTCCGGATCGCGAAGCATTCCGGGCAATAGACCGGCCGGTTTTCGCTGGGCTTGAAAGGAACTTTGCAGCTTTTGCAGCAATCCGCGCAAACCGCGTCATACAGGATCCTCTCCCGGGGATTGTGGTTTTGTTGAGAGACGTGGGCGGGACGCTGGAGCGTCTGCGTGTGAGAAGACAGTTCCGGAAGACGAACAGCCGTCTGACTGATCACCAGATTTGTTTTCTTCTCCAGAGCCTCGAGCCGTTCTGCGATTTTTGTCATGATAGCCACAAGTTCCGGCAGTTCATTCTTCACCGGCCCGGAAGGATCTTTTGATTTTTTTTCTTTTACGCGTTTTTTCATATCACTCCTTTTGATGTTTTTATCCTATTACTTCGCGACAAGCCGCGTGATCTTGGCCTGGCCGTCTGGGGTCACGTTGATCGCGGCACTCAGTTTCTTTTTTTCTCGCAACAACTCCAGCCTTTTTCCCTCCCCCTCAGGAACAAAGTAACTTTCAATACCATACTGGATCCCATACGTCACTTGGTATTTTTCTTTTTGAACTTCGCTGATTCTTCCCTGAAGGAAAAGACCTCGCGCAGGCTTCTTAAGAGCGATCTCATCGATCACCCAGTTCTGCCCGTCCAATTTCAGAGAAACATTGACCGTTTGACCGCTCTCTAAATTTAATTTCCTGTAAAGAGGCGCCCGGTAACGTGAGATCTCATAACGAAGCACCACATAATCCCCACGGAACAGATCCCGCGGATCCACCGGAAGGGTCGGCAGAAGGATCTCCCGGCCGTGCGTGGCAAGGTACTCTTCATGCGCCCACATACCACCGATAGCACTTGTCCAAACAAGAACTGTAAGCCAAATCCCGATCAAAGGCCGGATAGTCATGACGTCACCTCCTTTGATCTTGAAAAAGATCTCTTCTTCCGGTCAATGAAAACAGCCCACGCGATCAAAAAAAGCCCCCCTCCGATAAAAAAGAAGGAACGCGGCAGATAAGCCAGGAACGTGTCAAAATAACGGCAGAGGATCAACCCCACAAAGATCGCCATTCCCCAATTGTAGAAAGCGATCCTTTGCTCCCTCTGTCCCTTGACCATAAAAACAAGACCTTGGGCAAAAACGACCAGATTAAAAAGCAACACATGGATCATCCAGGAAGGTTTTGCCAGCATTGTGACGGCCAGGGTCAGGACCACAAGCCCCAGCACGATCAATTCGCCGCCCCGTCCCGCGTCTTTTTTAATATCCCCCAGCAAAACAGGGACCGCGAAACGGCATCCCCCGTACACCTCGGCCGCCACCACAAAGAGATAAAGCGGTGAACGAAAGAAACCTCCCAAGGCGTCGTAGAAACGGAAGGAAAAAACCGCCACCATCAGGGAAGCCAGGAGAATCCCCCCGTAACAAAAAAACCGGAACAAAGGCTCCCAGACCGCCTTCCCGCGCAAACGCAGCCCGATCCCGTAACATAAGATCCCCAAACTGAGCAGACTCAAGAGGATCTCCGAACCGTCGGGACGTGCGAAAGAAAAACTTTTTTGCAACTGCCAGAGAAAAGTGTACAGCCAGAAAATAGCATTGAGGCTGTTCGTAAGGATCAGATTGTTGTCTTTCTCCCGGATCCCCTTCCAGAAAAAATATCCTAACGGAAGAAGGTAGAAAAGATCGGGAAAAGATTCGAATTTCTGAAGGAAAGCAATATGCCAGATAGCCCACCCCGCGAGGACGAGATAATCGTAAAGCTTTTCACGTTTGACGGACCAAAGCACTAGGATCGCCGCCAGCCAGATATTGGCAAAAATAAAATTTTCCGGAAAAGCAGTCCGCGCGGCCATGGCCATGAGAAAGCACAGTTGGGTACGGAAGAGACCGGTTTGTTTCTTAACCAGGCTGTAGGGGATCAAAAATCCCAACAGGAGGCAGGGGTACCACCACGACGGAGCGTGATAAGTGCTCTGATAAAAAAACTCCCCCAGGAACCATAAACTGCTCGTGAAGAAAAAAGCGGGATAAAATCCAAGCCCAAACGCGACCGGCAATGCCAAAACGCCCCACAAAAGCATTAACCCGTGGGAGTTGGCCTGGACATGATAGATCTGCCCGATAAGACAGATCGTTCCGCCGATACCGAAGAGCGAAATGAGGTAGGCAGGTGTTGCGTATTTTTTACAACCGGTCTTTACGAACTGGAAATAATACCCCAAATACAGAACTGCCAACGTGATCGCTGTGGAACCAAGGATCTTTACGGGATCCGGAAATTTTTTCCAATGGGCCGCGATAAAGAGGATGATCCCCAACCCCACCAGAACGGCCCCAATCACCAAAATAGTACGCACAAGCGACTGTGGATCTTTTTTTTGTTCTCCGGGAAGAGCCGGAAGTTCCGATTGCAGCCCGTAATTTTCAAGAAGCGCTCTGAAAGTATACGGAAAAATGAACCCGCGTTTCACCCATTTCCTTGCCTCCTCGAGAAACCACCCTTTCCGGGATTCCTCGATACCCATGGGCTCCATCTCCGCGTCGATCTTCCGGTCTTTCAAGAACGCGAGCATCTCCGAAGCCTTGGCCTCTTCGAGATCATTTAGATAAAGAAAATCCCGGACCCGGGCATTTTTTTTAATCCCATTGGCGTCCACGGAGGTCTTTTCTGCCAAATAGCGGACGATTTCCTCCCGCCGCAGCCATTTGCTTGTCCCGTGAAGCACAAGACGATATTTCATTTTCCGCCCTCCTTTGAGTCTTGTCTACTCACCTGCCGGTGAATGGCACCGTTTTACCGGCTCGTCAATTTCTCGAACTCTTTCATCAGAATGCTCTCTTCGCGGGAAACGCGGCTTTTGATCATGTCCGATATCCTGCGGAATTCAGCGGGGATATCTTTACCCATCGGATCGTTTTCCTCTTTCCGGAAGAACGCCAGAACCTCCGCGGTGATCTTTCCCATGTCCGTGGCAAAGAGGAACAGTTTTCGTCTGAGATCAGTATCGGTTTCCGCGGCTTTTTTCAGGATAGGATAAAAATGCCGGTCTTCACTTTCGAGATGGGCCTCGAGAGTTCTTTTGAGCTCCTGCAACTTCATCTGCCCCGCTCTACTGAAAATATCAAGCTGGAGAACCTGCAAAAGGAGCTCAAGTATCTGCCCGTGTTCTTTGTGCCACGTTTTGATGTAGTCGGACATAGATCGCCTTTTATCCGGATGTAGGTCCATCGAGCCTTTTCAAACAAATTGTACCACAACAGCCATTTCCAGCTCTGGATCGGGCTGGAACATCAAGTTCCTGCCGAAGCTATGCCACGCTACAGCGCATTCAAGCAGTCCCGTGGGATTGGAGCTTGGTGATAGCCGATTGTCTTCAACTAGGGGCTATCAGTTATTGGCTATTCGTGGTTTTCAGTCCCGCTTTTTGTCTTCAATCAGATTTCTTGCATGACTGACCCGTACAGCAACACCAGCCAATCAATTCCTTGAGAATAATGACGACGCCCAGAACAGTCAGAGCAATCGCGCCCCAGGTGACCTTCCACCAGGCGAACAGGATCACAAGGGCCCCGGCAATCGCCGTACAACAGCAAGGTTTATTTTTCATCTCCTGTTTTGTGTTATTTTCCATCATCCCCTCCTTTATTTTGATCCTGTCCTGCGCAGAACATCCTGTTACTTTATCCGTTTTTTAAGTCTATCGGTCAATCTTCTTAGTCTTTCGGAACAGTCGTATTTGTCAAGCCGGACATCGATAAGGGTGGGAGAGGAAACGTTCTCCTTCGCGGCTTCCAGCGCGGCCAGGAATTCGTCTTCCGTCGAAACCGTGAACCCTTTACCGCCGCCGATGACCCGGACGATGTCCGCGTACTGCCACGGCTGGATATCGTTAAAAGGTCCGTCGATCATGGGACGAAATGTCCCGTACCCGCCGTTATTCAGAACTACTACGATCGGGTTGAGACCATAGCGAACACTCACCGAAAGCTCCATCCCGCTCATCTGGAAAGATCCGTCCCCGACAAGAACGAGCGGACGCCGGTTGGGCGCGGCAAGCTGGACTCCCACAGACGCGGGGACCGCAAAACCCAGAGAGGCATAATAGGCCGGGGACATGAACTCGCTCATCCCATGCACCCGCAGATCAAGCGAACCAAAGAGCGCGTCTCCGGGTTCGGCGATCACTGTCGTATTATCGTCCAGGAAAGTATTGACGCACGCAACGAGACGGTCCACCGTTATCTTAGTACCCGCTTGCGGAACAAACGGCGAAAGCTCGTGCTTCTTCGGCTGTACCACGCTCTTTTCACCCGCCGGCATTGCCGCGATCAAAGACTCGAGAAAATATTTCATGCCGACGTCCGGATAAGTATGGTGCCTGACCAAAATATTGTCCGGCGCCATCACAACGCTCTGGCCGGGATCTATGTGGTGAGTAAAGATACCGGTAGCAAGATCGGTGAGATAGGGGCCTACCGCGATAACGCAATCGGACCCCTCCACCGCCTCCCGCACATCGTCGGGGCTCATCCCGCCGACATAGACACCGACGTACTGCGGATGATTTTCCGCCGCAATTGATTTTCCGAGGATCCCGGTCACGAACGGAAGTCCGGAACGTTCGAGAAATTTCAGGAAGAGCGATTGCAGGCCGAAGCGATGGATTTCGACGCCGGCCATGACGATCGGGCGCTTCGCCGCGGCCAGCATATCCATCACCTCGCGCAACGCCTCGTCGACTGCGGTCTGGTCCACCTCCGGAGGTTCCGGGGCCGTTATTTCTGATTCGTCTATTTTTATGTCCGCCTGGACCATGTCCCGCGGCAGTTCGATATAACCCGGCCGTTTTGTTTCCTTGATGGCGTTGATCACGCGATGGATCTCCGCGGCCGCAGTCTTACCATCGCCCAGTACGGCCTGCGCCACGGTCATTTCCCGGAACACGTTCAACTGCGTTTCAAAAGAACGGACCTTGTGGTGAAGCAGCGGATCATGTTTACGCTCGGCCATACCGGGAGCGCCGCTGATAACAAGCACCGGCGAGAGCTCGGCAAAAGCCTGTGCCGTGCTGTTGGCAAGCTTCAGGCCGCCCACTCCGTACGTAACGCACAGGACGCCGAACCCCGTCATCCGCGCATAAGCGTCTGCGGCAAAACCGGCCCCTTGTTCATCACAGGTGTTAATGACCTTGAGCGGACTCGCGCAAAGCTGGGCGTAAAAATTCAGCACGTAATCGCCCTGGATCCCGAATACGTGCCGCGTTCCCGTCGCCTGCACTCGCTGGATCAGGTATTCTCCGATCTTCACGATCTACCTCCAGGGTTAGGACATTTTATTTACTACATGCTCATTTAAAATCGGAAAATGTTTTGCTGAAACTGCAAGGATCGTCTTGCGCCATTTCAACGGGATTTCCGCCAGAATGGCCTTTACCCGTTCCCTTTCTTTCGGATCTTTGAAAAGGAACTCCAGAACGCCGACCGCTGCAGCAAGATCTTTTTCCCGCTTGTCTTTTTTGGTCCGTCTCGAACTGACGATCAACTTATGAAGTGCAAAAGCAGCCGGTTCCGGGACATGGACCGTAAGATCATGATATATAATTGTTATCACACGAAGAAAGAAAATTGAGATAGCGAATCCCTTGTGCCTTCACTTGCAGCCCGCGAATGGCGACCGGCTCTGAGGATCCCCTCCCGATCTCGGGCACCAAAAATTCCAATCGAAGCTCCGGATGGTCATAAACCGCGAGACCGCTCATTCCGTGAAAAGTCGGAGCAAATCCGAGTTCCTCAAGGATCGCCGGAACATCGGTCACTTTTTCGAATCGAAACGGCCGCGGCACAAGAAAATCAATATCGGTCGTGCGAGGCGTAGGAAGACCTCCCAGAAGCGCTGACCCGTAGCGATAGAAATACAAACACCAACTCCCGACCAAAACCAGCTTATCGAGGACCCCGGCCGCTTGGAAACGCTTTAGAATTTCAAAAATGATCTCGAATTGGACGGATTTAGTCACGGATCATTCTCTTCATTTCTTTTAAGTTTACCCGCACCTCCCGAAGTTTCTTCTCATAACGTTGCCGAAGCTCGATTTTTTTCTTTAGTTCCTTCAGCTCCTCCGGTTTGAGATCGCCGACATATTCATACACCACACGTTCCCCTCTGCGATAAGCGCGATAGGCGTAGTCCCGTTCCTTGATCCGCTTGAGCTGGACACTACCCTTGGGAAGTTTGGCGATCTCACGTTCGTAACTCCCCACAGCTTCTTTTAAACGCTCCTCTTCTTCTTTCAGAATGCCCTTCAAGACTTTCATGGTTCCTCCGTTACCCAACAAATCTATTAGTTATATATCATGTTAGGTAACTCCTGTCAAGAGTTAACCAACAAAATTATAAAAACAGGAAAATTTGGTTAACTGAAGAAATGCACCTTAAGCGATGGACTTACCACGGAATTGTTATGCCGGCCTCGACTGCTGTCTCTTTCAATGATTCCCGGAACCGGACAAACGTCTGGACGTTGCCTTCAAAGAGGTCCTTGGTAAGCACAATTTCGACGCCGAGAGGATCGCCTTCACGGCTTGTGAGATTCACGGAGACTTTGTCGGGAAGCAGAGGACAGCTCTCCTGGAACTTTTCCAGATCAAGCTCCACACCTACACTGATCGCGGCCTTCCGGCCGTCCGCGCATTCGAGCTCAAAAGAAAGCGCGAGGTCGTCCGAAAGCTTCCATTTCCCGAAAAGCGTGATCGTTTGGGTCATGCGCTTAAACCCGCCGGTCTTGAGCTCGTACTCAACACCGACCTGGTAGCGAATCTCCCCTTCCTTCGCGAGAATGCTCTTCGTCCCAAATGTTCCCTTGAAACGGAATGAAGATTCGCTATCCACTCCGATCAGATACGTCAGACAATTCTTCTCCGAAATGTCCCAGCGGCCTTCGAAGACAAGCTCCTGGGTAACTTTGGTGACGCGTCGACGCTCCTTCCCAGAACTTTCCACGACTTGCCGTGTCTCGAAGGTGTAAGTCACCTGGAAATTATCATTGACCTCCCAGACGCCCTGGAACGTGAGTTTGTCGTAGCGGTCGAGGCCGCGTTTTACGGAGAAGGTAATGCGGTTCTTTTCGTCAAGCTCCCATTTACCCGAAAGTTTTACGAGACCTGCGACAAAGTGCTTCTCATCTTCCTGGACC
Source organism: Candidatus Omnitrophota bacterium (assembly GCA_041653795.1). Taxonomy (GTDB): domain Bacteria; phylum Omnitrophota; class Omnitrophia; order Omnitrophales; family Aquincolibacteriaceae; genus Aquincolibacterium. Next base: position 23,491 of record JBAZER010000016.1, on the reverse strand, counting down.
GTGACCGAGATCACCAGCAGGTCCGGTTTCGCGGCCACGAGCGAACCCGTGAACACAGCCTTTTTATCCCCGCCCTGTTCGCGGTAAATCACCTTGTGTTCCGGTGTTAATTCCAACTTACAATCAAGGCCTTCGATGCCCTTTTGAAGATCCGCCAGCTTCCGGTATTTCATAGATAATCTCTCCTCTCGCCTATAGCTTATAGACCTTGGCTTAAAAATTATGAGCCCGGATCGGACGGGAACGTCCGGTTCCCGCTGAAGCCGCGCAGAATCGTTGAGGTCCGGTAATTGTCTATCGCCCCGATTTATTAGAACTTCTTCAGCCTAAAAACTTCGTCGCTCTGCAGCCTGTCGACTTGAATGTCGAGAAAGAGAGTGGCGTTAGGCACAAGAAAGGTATTGTCCTTAGCGCCGGCGGCAACAATATGACCTTGCGGGTTATTATAAAAAATTCGTTCGCTCTTCGCCGCCACTGCAATACTCAAATCCAATTCCCCGCCCTTGCTCAAAACTTTGTCTTTTAGGTCGGTAATATCAAAAAAGAAAGACCGGTAACTTGCATCCCCGGAATAACAGTGAACCTTTTCAAGAATTTCTTTCCGGACATCCCTCATAACACGATCGGCAGAATCGTCTTTTTCCTGGAAAAACTCGAGGAAATAGTCCGGTATCATTTCCCGAAATTGGTCATGCACCCGCACTGTTGCGTTTTGGTACTCATGATACCTTTCATTAAGCGGATTCCCTTTTGCCTGTCCTTTTTGAAAAGTTGTCTGTGTCAATTTTTGCAGTAAGCCAATATGATCCTGATAGGCGCCCGAAGCATCAATATTCAAACCGTCCAAAATCAATGTCCCCAAATCGCTGGCATCTTCCCTTGGTTTAGTGGTGGGGTTCACTATGTTCCCATGGTTATAGCCGTATAAAACACCGAACGCGATCGGATCATATTGCGGCATATTCTCCCGCAAAGAAATTGCCTTGGAAGGTTCAAAAACCAAAGAAAACGACTTGGCATTTAAATTTGCCGTAGAAACCCGGACCGTCCCATCCGAACCATTTTCGTGCGCCAGTTCTTTTAATCCTCCGTAAGATTCTGAACCTATTAAAATTGTCGTAAAAAGATTGTTTGTTCTAAATAACTGATTATTGGGATCAAAAAGATCACGATGCGCCAATTCCCAGCTGATTGGAGAAGCCAGTTCAAGGGATTGTAAAATGCGGGTCCCCGTTTGAAACATATGGTCCCAATCCCACCCCTTAAAAAGCCGCCCGACCATGGACTTCCCGAGGGCCGCGAGAGGAGAACCGAAATTGGCCGGCGCCAAAAGAACAAGATGTTCGATAGGACATTGCTCAGGACGTCCGTAAAAGTAACGAGAGAGATAAGCACGAACCACAAGTCCGCCCGTACTATGGGCAATAACATTAAAACTTTTGGGTATTTGAGGGACTTTTTGATCTTCAAGCGCCTTTCCCATCGCTTGCCCCAAATCATAGATCGTCAATTCATCATTCATCGACAAATAATCTGCCAGCCAGATCTCAACAACTTCGAAGCCGTGTCCTTTTAAAAATTGCGCAAGCGGTTTGAAGGACTCCGAATGGTCGCTATAGCCATGCAAAATAATTACGGGTTTCCGAGTACGATTTTTTTTGTTCATATGAATCTCCCGTTTTGCTGTTTTTTATTTCGTTAGAAAAACCGGAATTGCCCGGAATCCCCTGGCAATTCCAATTTTTCCTATAGCAAAGACCGCAAAATTTCTCAGAGATTCCTCGCCGACGTTCATCCCGCCGCCAGCGAGGCGGGATTCACCCGCGCGTTCGGCTTTGCTCGCCCATGAGGCCTTGGCGGAGAGATTGTCATTCGCTTTCCTCATTTGGACCTGTGCATTGTACATGATACACGGTACGAAATCCGTCAGATTTACGGCATTGATCTTACATTAAAGTATACCGTTTTACACACCCCGGAACTGCTCCCAAAGCCGTTGGAAACGGGGTCCGTAGATGAGGTCGTAGAGGTGTGCCTTGTCCGGGAAAAGACTTTGGATCAGTTCTCTGAACTTCGCTTTTTCGATTTCGATATCTACAGCCCCGCTGTCGGTGTTTATGATAAGGAACACGATCCGGTCCTGTGCTCTTTTGATCTCGGATAATTTTTCCTCTTCGATCGCAAGGTCATATTGCCGGCAGACCTCGGCAAGTTGGCCGAGGACTTCCTCGTGCCCGACCCCGAGCTTTACACCGCATTCGCAAACGATCTCGCGGCCGGTCTCAAAAAGCGACGCGTCGTACTCCCGTTGGCATTTCGGACACTTGATCGACATAGCTCCTCCGCATCAACCCTGGCTTGGCTGCAAAGTCAGTACGTCCGGGGAATGGCATCGGGCACCCTCAAATCATCCTTTAACGACTCCGAGCGGGGACAGTTCCACCAGAATATCGACAAGGTCCGATTGTTGTTTCATTACCTCGGCAATATCCTTGTAGGCTCCGGGCGCTTCATCCAGCTCACGGACGCCCCGGATGCCGTGCACGATGCCCTGCGCGTCCATTTTCCGGATTTCTTCCTGGAGATCCAGGGCCCTTTGCGCCTGTTTTCTTCCCATTTTCCGGCCGGCTCCGTGGGAACAGGACTGAAAGCTTTCCGGGTCCCCTTTGCCGCTCACGATGTAGCTTTTCGTCCCCTGGGAACCCGGGATGATCCCGATCTCCCTTTCTTTTGCGGAAGTCGCCCCCTTCCGGTGGACCCACACTTCCTGCCCGAAATGATGTTCTTTTCTCGCGTAGTTGTGGGCAATATTGATCATGGGCTCAAAGGAGCAACTGATGTTTCTCGAAAAGCATTCAGCAATCCTGTCGATCATGAGCTTCCGGTTCAGGAAGGCGAATTCGACACAATAGTTCATCTCGCGGATATAAGCCCGTCCTTCATCGCTTTCTTCCGGAAGGTACGCGAGCTGGTGTTCCGGCGGAACGGGCGAACGCCATTTTTCATTCAGCCGGACCGCGATCCTGTTGTAGTGGTCCGCAACCTGTTTCCCGAGGTTCCGGCTCCCGCTGTGGACCATGACCCAGATAAACCCGTCCGAACCTTTCTGGACCTCGATGAAATGGTTCCCGCCCCCGAGTGTTCCGATCTGGAAAATCGCGTGCCGGTATTCCCGCTCGCAGACGATGCCTTTTTCAAATCGTTTGTCCGGCATGTAAGCCCCATCCTGCGGGTCCTTGTGATGGTTAAAACCGACGGGCACGGCGGCCTTGATCTGCCCCAGGATCTTTCGGAGGGGTTCCCGGTCAAGACTTTCAAGGCTCGATTTCATGACGCACATGCCGCACCCGATATCCACACCCACCGCGTTGGGGATGATCATGTCTTTCGTCGCAAGAACTCCGCCGATGGGCATTCCGTATCCCTGGTGACAATCCGGCATCACGGCAATGTGTTTGAAGGCAAAGGGAAGGTTGGCGAGATTCCGGAGCTGGCTCATGGCGCCCTCTTCGATATCTTCGAGCCACATTTTTATCGGGATCTTTTCAGTGCGGCAAACCTGCATGCATCCCTCCTGATTTATTTCTCCCGGAAGCAACGTTCTGTTCCGGCCGGAGGAGGCTGTTTCACGTTCTATCCCCCGCGGCTCAGGACCTCTTCTTTTTCCCACCGGTCCATGATCGCCAGGACCTCTCCGTCCGGCACGTCGTACCAATTCCGGTAAACTTGCGCCACAGCCCGGAAAAAGACCGGCATCTCGAGCACTACGAGCTCGTCGACTATTTCCCGGATCTCAACTGCTGTATCTTCACCGGCCACAGTCGCCGCAACCACGACCTTTTTTGCTTTCTTTCCCCTGCAAAGCATGATCGCGGCCCGCATCGTCACCCCCATGGCAATCCCGTCATCCACAAGGATCACGGTCCTGCCCTTCAGATCCGGCAAAGGCCGGCCCCTGCGAAGCGTCTTGACCCTCCGAACGATCTCAAGCTTTTGCGCCTCTTTGATCGCATCGATCTCTTCACCCGGGACCTGCCGGGCGATACGCTCGATCAGAAATGTGCTGCCGTCTTCGGCAATGGCGCCGAATCCCGTTTCCGGGTTGTCCGGCAAAGGCAATTTCCGCGAGACCACCATGGAAAAACGGGCATGAAGGGACTTGGCGACGTAATAACCCACCTCTACCCCGCCCCGGGGGATACCGAGGACTATCACGTCCTGCTCTTTATATTTCGAGAGTGCCCGGGCCAGTTTTTGCCCGGCGTCTTTCCTGTCTTCGAACATACGTCCTCATTGTCAGTGAACGTTTACGGAACGCCCGTTACCTAGCAGTCTACCGTCTCCGGTCTTTAGTCGCTAGGAAATTCCGGTTCGGGCAAGTCCAATTCTCCATCAAAAAATGAAACGGTTAATTGGGCTAGTCCCAATGCCAATCAATTTCCACACCATGGAAATTGGGGCAATCCTGACTACCATAAGGGAAAAGAAAATAAAAGTCAGGATAGTCCTGGCAACCTTCAGTCAAAAGAAAATAGATGCCAGGGCAAGTCCAATTCTCCATCAAAAAATGAAAAGGTTAATTGGGCTAGTCCCAGCTTCATCCGGATCGCCCGGAATTTCTTGCTCTTCACAAAACCCTTCCTTAATAAGAACAGAGTACGCTATAAGCATAGCAGCATCAAGATTGTGTTTATTGAGCCATCTCTGCGCCGGGAGCGCTATGGGGATCAGGCAAAAGCAGCTTTTAACCACACGTGGGTAGTAGCTGTTTTTTCTCTTGGACGCTTTGGATGGATCACGATCTCGACATCTTTATCCAGGGTATTCAGCATTTCAAAAAGATAATCGAGAGAAAACATGCTCAGCTTGCCGTGCATGAGACACGACACTTTGGATTGCGGGACCCCGAGCAGTTTTGCCGCCTGTTTTTGAGTGAGCCCCCGTCTGCGGATGATCTCTGCAATCCTGAACATCACTTGGGCGCGGACTTGAACACGTTCCGGATATTCCGCTCCGATATCCGCAAAGACATTGCCGCTTCCCCGTTGTATTTTTTCTTTTTCCTTCATGGCTGCTTCCCTGTCAAGTGATGACCCCACTGATCCTCTTCCACGACCTTTAATCGCTGCCGGATCAATTCCATCTCGTTTTTCGGCGTTTTGATACCGCGCCGGGATTTTTTCTGAAAACAGTGCAGGACATAAACCACTTCCGAGAACCGTACCGTATAAACCCCCCGGTAAGTCCCGTCACGGTGATCCTCGATGATCTCAAGAACACTTGCACCGCCAAAGCCTTTTAACGGTTTAGCCGATAGCGGCTTCCTGCCCTGCTGCGCCTCAAAGAGCGAATACCCGATATCTTGCTTCATTTCGTCCGGGAATTCCCGTAGATCCTCCAGCGCGGAGCCTACAAAATCCAAAGGTTTCAGTTTCCTGGTCTCATTCATAATATACCATATTTGGTATAACCGTGCAAGGCTTCAGTCCCTCGGAGAGACTATCATAATATTAATCAACCACAATATAGATATGATTTAAAGGAAAGTTCCGACGAACCTTTTAGCTGGTGCGCTCAGAGCGTAGCGGCAAAAAATGAACCGTACCGAGGCGGGCCGTGCGGCTCGGGTATTGATTTTTGAGTTTTCAGTTTTAAACTACAGGGAAACTACCGGGGGTCGCCCACGACCGCGACATGATTGTAGGAACTTTCAAAGCCCCACTAGGTGGTTTGATCTTTGATCGCGGATTCGTTTTGGTAGGATAACTCGGAAGCTAAAGCGTTTTGCGGGTCGTAACAGCTTCTAGTGGTTGCTAAGCGGCTATAATTTGTTTCATCGATTATCAACCTGAGTGACCGAGGCGTTTCATTTTACTTGCGACTAGAGTTTGTGCCCGGCCTTTCCCGGATTCGAGAACGGCCTGAAGGGATTGATCTCCAACGCGTTCCTCTGAAACGGATGGCAAAATAAAAAAAGCAGGGAGGATCTGTTTATGAAAAAATCGGTTGTCGTGCTGATCATCGCAGTATTTTTTACATGGGGCGCTCCCGCGAATGCAGAGGAGGGGCCTTTTGAAAAGCTCGGCGCAGCATGCGGGGAGGAGATCGAAAATCTGTGTCCGGAGATTACGATCGGCCAGGGCCGCATCCTCATCTGTCTTGAAAAGAACAAAGACAAGATTTCCGAGGAATGCAATAAGGCGAGGGTGAATGCAGAAAAACAGTTAAAAAACCAAAATGCCGCCGTTTGATCCGGTTTTATCTGTTCAGCTTTTTAAAAAGGCATTTATTGTATTCGAATCCGCATATCATATATGATATGCGGCACAGAGATCATTAAGAACTAAACCGCGATACATTCATCAAGATCAAGAACATTAAGTTCACCGTCGCCGTTGAGATCAGCCGCCTCAAGCGTCCCGTTGCATTCGTGACAGTAATAGATGGTCTTGAGATACTTTTTCTCGAGAAGCGGCGGAATATGATCGTAGAATTTTTTGTCCCCGGAATTCCGCTCCCGCCAGAAGGCATAAAGACCCTTTTGCTTCTTTGCCCCGTTGCAGGCCCCGCATGCCCAAACCTGATTATGGATTCCCTGCACCCTTTCACATGACGGACAGCGTTCATTAATCTTGATGGTCTTTGGAACAATGTGTTCCCACTGAAGGTTTTCCGTACTCCCGCAATAAATACACTTTTTCTCTGACTGAGCGAATTGTTTATCCTCTCTTAGAATGTCCGACCATTTCTTTTTATCGCTCTTCAGATCACGAAAAGTTTGTTTGATAAAACCGTAAGCGTTCTTCTTTGCTTCCGGTCCTATCGCGCTCTTCGCGATAATCTTCGCGTATTGGTACCAGATCAAATCCAGGATTGTTTTAACGTCTCTGTCCGGCATTGTTAGTCCTATTCAACCTGCCTCGGCCGTTCAATAGGTCCCGTCTTCGATCATGTGTTCATCTGAAATCCCGAAATAATGCGCGAACTCATGAAGCACGGTGTCCCGGACCGCCGCCCGTATCTGGCGCCGGCTGCGGCAGGACCGCGTGACAGGCCCACGGAAGACCGTGATTTTGTCCGGAAGAACGCTCCCGTTATGGTGCGTCCTTTTCCCGAGCGGCACGCCTTCGTAGAGCCCCAAAAGATCCTCACCCGCCCCGGATCCGGCTTCCTTTTTCTGACGGACCGACGGCTCCTCCAGGATCACGATATTGATATTCTCGAGCTTGCGCTTGAACTCCCGGGGAAGGCTCTTCACCGCATCCCGGACCAGCCCCTCGAATTCCCGGCCTTGGTTGTCATTAAAAGCTTTATCGGTAACCGGGACAGCACTCTTTTTCGATCTATTTTTTTTCGTATGTTTCATCAGTTGACATGCAACGCTTCAAGTACGGCTTCGGGCTTCGCTTCGGTGACCCGCAATAATGCGATCGCGGCACCTTCAGGGGCTGTTCTTCCCTGTTCCCAATTACGCAAAGTGGCAAGACTCACGCAGAGCAGCACCGCAAATCTATACTGGGTCAGTCCCAGCTTCACCCGGATCGCCCGGATCTTCGCGGGTTCATAACGAAAAACGCGCCCCGGCCTGCGCTCGCCATGATGAATGGCCCTGGCCTGGTCCATACTGTGCAACAATTCCTGGAATTCCTTATTCTTCACAAAACGCCTCTCTTAGGGAACAAACGGGATAGTACGCTATAAGCGTACCGACGTCAATATGGCTTTTTATATTTATGGCCGGAATCCGATCGGGCCTTTCGGTTTTTTGGGAACGTCTTCGGGAGTGACTTGCGTCATCATTTTTCGGATCGCTGCAACAATGTCCCGGATCACCCTGTCATGATCCCCTACTTTGTGTTCCAATTCCGAAAATTTCTGAGCTAGTGCCTTATGGGTCGAGAGGACCTCACGCAGTCTCACAAAAGCTCGCATGATCGCGATATTGACCTGAACGGCCCGCTTGCTGTTCAGAACGCTAGATAGCATCAGGATGCCGTGTTCCGTAAATGCATACGGAAGATAGCGAGCTCCTCCGTGTGAAAAACTTGAGGTGCCAATTTGGCACCTCAAAACGGAAACCTCTTGTTTTGTCATAAAAAACATAAAATCCTGAGGGAACCTCTCGATATTTCTGTTCACCTGCCGCTTCAAATATTTTGTTTCAACGCCATAAAGACTGGCCAGATCGGTATCCAGCATCACCTTATGACCGCGAACCAGGTGGATCGAGGAAGCTATCTTTTGAGTACTAAGTTTTTCTACGTTCATGACAAAAGTTTATTACGAAGTTTATTAAAAATCAATATTTATTTGATTATAAAGAATTTATGAGCCGGTACGCTCAGAGCGTAGCGGCAGAGTGAGAGCCCGGAGAATTGGGATTCAACGATGGAATAAGAACCTGGGGATTTTTGATCTACTACCTACCACGGATCGGACGTCATGATTCTCAGATCAAAGAATCAACGGATAATTATGACAGTCCAAGCCGCCTTTCAAAGAAAGAAAACAAAGGCTTGGACGAGATCTTCAAAATCTCGCCGCCCTGATCTTCCATGCTCTTGTTAAACCGGAGATCAGGACTGCACTAATTATCCATTAAAGAATCTATTGAAAATCAGTGCGAAGCCGTCCCAATCCGTTGGGGATTGGGGCATACTACCTACCACCTACTACATACTATTTTTTAAGCTGCAGTCTGCATTCAATAGGTCTCGTCTTCGATCATGTGTTCATCTGAAATCCCGAAATAATGCGCGAACTCATGAAGCACAGTGTCCCGGACCGCCGCCCGTATCTCCCGCCGGCTGCGGCAGGACCGCGTGACAGGCCCACGGAAGACCGTGATCTTGTCCGGGAGAACGCTCCCGTCATGGTGCGTCCTTTTCCCGAGCGGCACGCCTTCGTAGAGCCCCAGAAGATCCTCACCCGCCCCGATCCCGGCTTCCTTTTTCTGACGGACCGACGGTTCCTCCAGGATCACGATATTGATATTCTCGAGCTTGCGCTTGAACTCCCGGGGAAGGCTCTTCACCGCATCCCGGACCAGCCCCTCGAATTCCCGTGCCGCACTTATTGTCATGGATTTAAAAAAATAGATTGAAAATGAGTGCAGTCCTGGTTACCAATAAAGCTTTTAATGACAACCAGGGCGTCAAAGATCTTTTTTCCATTTCAGGGTCTGCGATACCTTTCTACCAGTCTTTTAAATTACATCAACCCCAATGCTTTTCAGATATTCAAAAGTTGGATCATAAAATTTTGAATTGCGCGTTGGGTCTTCTGGATCGCCGGTAGGAACCACAATCACCATGCCTTGGCGAGCGCGAGTCAACAAAACACGATAGGCGTTTTTTTGATATTTTTGGCGTTCTTCTTTTTTAATGTTGAGCCAATGATCCCCACGAAAAGATTTATGCTCCCAACCGGTTTCAGAATATCTAAAATCCGCATCCCAAGTCACACACGCCCAATCAAGTTCTAAACCTTGAACGTGAAATTCGGTGGCTACATCCTCAAGATAATATGAGGAGCGCACGTCTTCTTTCCCGTCAAGAAACCAATGAATGGGGTCCATGGGCGATTTCACATCGATTGCATGAGGCTTGAGACGTTCTGCCTGGGAAGAAACTACGATGCCATATCGCTCTGTCCCTCGCGCTTGCTTCTTCAACCACTGCTTTGCCTTGGCAAGATCGCGGGTGATAACAATGGGATATTTAGCTTTTACTTTTTCGAGACTCTGGCGCGCCCCAACAATATCCAAATCCAAGACTTGTTTTACGAATTGCGACACATACTCAGCTCTGAATGAACGCATCGATACTGAGAGATGAAGCTCTTCCTTATAAACAACATTCCGATGCGATTCTAACCGCTTCAATACTTCCCCAGCGCCATATTCACTATCAGTCAACTGAGGAGAGATATAAACATGCCAATCAGGAAATGACCTCATTAAGGATTCAATCCATTCGCTAATACCAGCTTCGCCCGTATTGATCTCTTGACCACCTCCCACAAGACATACAACAACAGCCCAATCAGGATGGCGGTTAAGACAGGAAATTAAAAACTCGGGCTCGGAATGAGCAAACCCAGGCCTGCTCTTTTTTCTGCTCATAAAGTTTGCGGTCTGTTCCCGATTCCACGCTCTTTGCGCCTCATCAAACAACGCGACATGTTCAAAGGGAGGGGTTTTTTCATCGACAAGACATTCATCACGAAAATGATGCACATTTTGTATGAATGCCTTCACCTGCCCCATTGCTTCGCCTTTTTTAATTTTCTTTCCTCGCGCTTTCGTCCGTTTAACGGTATCACGCGCCAAAGCCTCACGGAGAATTGCAACCAAAGGGCCATTTCCGGAAAGAAAAACGCTGTAAAGCTTGTCTTTTTTATCAATATGCGTGTTAGCGACGTTGAGCCCCACCAAGGTTTTCCCGGCACCTGGCACGCCTGTCACAAAGCAAATTGATTTATGAGATTTTTCTCTCGAGAAATTAATAACCTCGGAAATCGATTCGGATGTTCGGCTTAAATTGATAGCCTTCGCATCACTTCTAGAGATCTCAGTAACGGAATGCCCATTATAGAGAGCCATGGCTGCTTCCATAATGGTCGGAGTTGGGCAATATCGTCCGGATGACCATTGCAGCCAATCGATTGCAACGCCATCTGCGAATTGAAGCACGTTTCCGATCACCTCACTCAGCTGCTCTACATTGGTTTTGATCGGGAACAGAATCTTATCGTTTTGTGGAGTGAGAGCTATGACTGGCTGGGCATCCCTTGTTTTTGTCGCAATGAGAATCGGTGCGACAAATCGTTCATGGCTTGGTTCGTGAAAATTTTTTAGGTCGAGAGCATAATCTGTGACTTGGTCAAGCGCATAAGAAGTAAACTCTTTCTCACCGATCTTAAATTCGAGAACAAAAATAACGGGACCAATGAGAAGCACCACGTCAATTCGTTCCCCCATGCGAGGAATTGAATATTCAAAGTAAATGGCGCCGTCATGGGGAATCAAAACTTTGCGAAGAATACTAATTTCTTCAACCCAGGCATTACGTTGGTTTTGCTCGAGGGGGAAATTGTTACCTAATGCTAATTTCCCAATAATTTGTTCTGTGGAGAATTTGAGAAAGTTAACGATCGAATCAGAGTAAAATTCACGCTTCATGAGTTTTCGTTTCGTTAGTTTGCATGGATCAACTGTGTTAATTCTCCCGGGTCCCCTGCTGCAGAGATACGTGTCCCCTTAGGCCAAGCCAGCCCGATCTTGAGAGTGTTCAAAAATCTCGTGTACTCTGAATCTGAGGGGTTATTTGTCACCATAAGAACCTTCGAGATTTTTTTATCCTTTTGAGCTTTTTCAAAATGGCTTCGAATATCAAAATGCTCATACTCAAAAAGCTGCCCAACGGCGCGCCTAGCTTGTGTCCGAAAATTACGACTCAACGTACTCTTAACTTCTACGAGAAACGCCTGCTCCTCTGATTCGGCTAACAAATCGACATGTTGGTTACTCCATGTATCAAATCCGAATTTTTGGAAGAAATCGATGGCTGCTTGCAACACATCTGCATGACTTTCTTCTGCGCGTTCCAATAAAGCGTTATCCCGTTCAAAGGAACTCTTGTCATCCTTGATTTTTCTGACCTTGACCTTATCTCCACCTAAAAATTTTAGCGTAGGTATATTTCGGAGCGTCTCTTCCGCTTTCTGAACTTTTTGAAATTCGGAAACTTCCCCTTCGGTATCATTGTATGGATTATTATAGAACTCTTCATAAAGAGAAGGTTGCCCCTTAGAAAACAATTCGTCGATCAATTCGTTGCGCACACCAGACCAACTCCCCATTACAGGGAATTTTTCTCCAAACGACTTTATGGGGATCGCATTCAACAGGAGGGCAGCAATCAATTGCGGTATTTTAGAATCATCTACAGTCCCAGGAGCTTCCCAAGTGTGGGCTGGAGGAACTTCGCTGAAAAGATATATTTCTGAAAAAGGCACTAGCAGAGGCCATCGATTGACTTTCCCGCGTATCTCCTGAATCCACAGATAGTCGTCTTTGCGACGAAATTTGCCACCAACAACACCGAGGCCAACAACCGAAGACTTCGTTTTTGCTCCAAACAAAGATTCGATCGTGGAATGCATCAAAAAAACATCGCCGCTCTTAATTTTTTTCCAGCGATCTAAATACTTCTCTTCCAACCCCCAGGTCATGAACTTAATAGCAGTTAGCCAGTTTTCTGGTGGGCCTGTAAATCGAAAGAAATTTCGGTTATTAAATAAAGCCTTCCTAAGATCAAAGGGGGTCATAGTTTGTTGTATTTGGTGTGTTTGCCCTTGGCTTTTTCAACGGGGTATTTCTTGGCGTTCTTGCCGAGTTTGACTTCGATGGCTTTGGAGAGATCGATGCCGAGGTTATCGGCCAATTCAAAAAGGTACATCGCCACATCGGCTAGCTCATCTGCGATTTCATCCTTGCAGGCTTTCCCGTAGGCTTCCACTTCCCCGGGTTTCTTCCATTGGAAATGCTCGAGCACCTCCGCAGCTTCCAAGACTAGGGACAAAGCCACGTCCTTGTGGTTGTGGAACTGCATCCAGTCCCGCTCATCCCTGAATTTCTTGATTTTTTCTGTGAGTGCTTTTATCTCGCTCATTGTTTTAACCCGCTTTCATGCCGAAACGCGTTTTTAAGCAGCAACTACCTCGGGCATTTCGCTCCAAACTTTGCCGTCGAGCAAGCGGCCGGCTTTCTTTTTGCGAACGCCGCCCCATTGTTTAAAGAAAAATGCCGTCTTTTGCGCCAGGCATTGATCGCGGATATCCGTCACCCACTCCGATGACATAGGACGTGCCCCCGGCCCACTTTCCCCTCCAGCGATTACCCAATCGATATCTCTCAAATTCAAGTCGTGAAGCGGCCCCAGAAGAGGCTCCAAGGATAAAAATTTAACAAAAGCATCCGTATCTCGCAAACAGTCAATGCGAGACATGTAATCTTGGCTTTCGACGCTTACCCCCATCCAGATATTCGGGGCCCACTCAATCTGGTCATTGAATTCAAGCAGTCTCTCGGCTCTTTTTGTGAGTACTTGGAACCGATGCCAATCCGCGCTTCTCATGACATCAAACACTCTTTCAACGTATTCAAACGGAACGCTTTCATGAAACAGATCACTCATAGAGTTCACAAAAATAGTTTGTGGTTTCTTCCAATGCAGCGGCAGCTCCAAGGTATGGTCGTGCATAGCCACTTTAAAACCGTTCACATAATTGGGCTGCCCCATCGCTTTCAAACGCTTGGCCATCCGCTCGGCATAGCAGTTCTGACAGCCCGGGCTTATTTTGGAACATCCCGTGACCGGATTCCATGTTGATTCCGTCCATTCAATCGATGATTTGAGAGCCATATTACTTGACCTTTCCGAGAATATATTCGGCTATTTTCATTGCGAGCTTTTGAGCGCTCAGCTTCGGATTTCCGATGGCAAAAGTGAAAATGAACATCGGGCTTTGTTTCGAATTACAAAGATAGCGCGGATTAGATGCTACCTTTGGAAATATTTCTCGCAATCGCTCTTGATAAAACTGAGCGATCGCCTGGACAGGATCACCAACTTTGGATGTTGGCTGTTCGTCGCCAAAAAGCATGCCTTGTTTTTGCTTGCAATAGAAACGTCGAAACCAATCCGAGGTGCCAAAAATACGATCCAGCCGGTCTTTCCACGCTCTCGGCATATTCTTTGGGTCTACTGTTAAAAGTCGGTTGACCCCAACACCAGCGGGAAAAAGGATCCACACATCAATGGCTTTTGTGTGAGCAATCGCCCGCATGGTCTTCCAATCAACGCTCATGCCAAAAGGGTCAAGAAAAAGAACGGCTCGCGTTGCTTTCCAATCTGTTTCCTGGCATAGTTTTGGCAAAATGATATTAGCGTCACCCTGCCGAAAATCCATTTTTCCTGCTAAAGCGGAAAACTCCAAAGAGACGGCTCGAAGCTCTTCTAATCGTTTGGGACTTTCCTCGATAAACACATACCGGTCAAACGCAGGGTTGACCTGAAGCGCTAATCTTGTTGATCCATCAAAAAATCCTTCGGACTCCGCTTCGATCTGTTCTGCAAATAGACCCGGGGAATCGTCTTTTGTTTCGATTTCGCGGTATCCAGTCCCGGCGAAAGCATCAATATACATTTTCGCGAATGTCTGGCGTTTTAGAGCGGTTGTATAAGCGGCCAGATACTTTTGCAGCAAGTCTAATTTTACTTCTGTCCAGCCTCCGCCGAATTGCTGCATCGGCTCGGCAATGGACAGTTCCCTCATTGCATTCAATTCGTTCACACAAAACAGGTTTTGCGTCTTTTGTTTTTCGCTCTCTTTTTTCTTCATGGTCAAATAGCCTCTATTGAATCCGAACGAAAAATGTAAACCGGACGGCGTTCCGCAGGGAAGGGTTAGCTTCCCTACTCCCTCACTCTGACCACACTTGCGCCAGTGCGCAAGTACCACAACACCACGGTGCGATAAAAAACATCGAGTCGGAGCATTAGGTCAGCTCCGTACTTTGACGGCATATCCTTTTTCTAAAAGCTCATTGTTTAAGTACAAATAAGTGCCGTCTTTGCGAGACATCATTACATCACCCAAATACCGGTCGTAAACCTATTGTAAACTTTTATTTTTTTGATCGTAAACTTTCTTTTATCGCCCTTGAGACCATGAAAGCAACACTGTCCGACATATTCAAGGGCTCCAGCAGGATCCCGGGATAACGGTCCGGAAAAACACGGAATATCTCATCGGCAAAACCCTGGCCGATCCCGTGAACGTTGCTGAAATCGATTTCGATCCGCCTGAACTTCTCCAGGCCAAAAAGAAGCCGCTTGGCTTCGGAGCGGGACACATACTCCCCCGCCTTGGGTGACAACCGGATCTTTATTTTTGTTCTATCGAATTCAAGGTCCGTATCAGAATATTCATCAAAAAGTTCTTTGAGGTCTTTCCGGGACCGTTGCTTCAAGGAAAACATCACGGTCGTGCCCTTCGATGGGCCTATGTCCAGAAGACCGATATCCTTGCGCTCATTGTCGACATCCAATTTAAGCCGCATGCTTTCCAGCGTAAAATGGTCCGCGATCCTTGAAGAGAAAAATATCCCTTGTCCACTGTGACGGGCGGGATCGGTCGTTTGTTTCCCTTTTAACAAATGTTCCGCGGCTTCGTAATGATCTTTAAGCTTGAATTTACGGCGCACACTTTCAAAAACACCCACTCCACGGTCCACGACCTTGAAAGTCAAGGTCCCGTTCGCCAGGCTAAAATGGAGGCTCGCCTTTGCGGCTCTGGAATGATCGATGGCATTATTAAGCATTTCCGTAAAGGCATACCGGACGACCTTGAACGCAGCCGGGCTCAGATGTCTCGAAAGCTTTATTTTCCCAGCCGCCTCTTCAAAAACCTTGTCCTCCTCGAGGCCTTTAAGGCGATGCATCAGAGCCAGTGTTGTTCCTTTGCTTTGCTTGGCCGATCTTTTGGGGTCAAAAGGTATGTAACGGGAACTATTCGTGGAGCCTTCTTTGAAAAGCTTATGCCGGGTAACAAGCTCGCGGAGGTGCTTGGCGGCGGCCTGACGGGAGATCTTACTGAAACGGACCACATCGGCCGTCCGGACCACGCCATGTTTTTCAACAAACCGAAGGATACAATCTTTATTGGTCATGATAAAAGCCTACACGATCGTAAACTAATTGTAAACCTGTTTTTTTTTAATTGTAAACCTCTGTCAAAAGAAAGAACCGGGCGGGTCAAAAATCAATATAAATGTATGTTTTTATACATATCTATGTATTTATTTGCTCATATTTACGGCAAATCCATGCTTCCGAAGAAGGTTGTCGAGGTATCGCTCCCTGCCGTCCTTAGAGGGGGGTGGTCACTTGCTTTCCGTCCGCCTTTCCGTTTCCGGGGAAAGCCAGGTGGTAACGGTCTCCGTGACCCTGTCAACGCGAAAAGGGGCCTCTCCGGTTTTGTATTCATGGGAGGAAACGCCGAGCGCCTTTTCGATCTTTTCCATAGTTTGAGGCCGTGGGCAGGTGACCCCCTTTTCGATCTTTGCAATGTGCTGCTGAGTGAGGCCCGTCTTCTGCGCCAGCTCCGCCTGCGTCATTTTCCGCAAGCGACGTTGATCTCGTATCCCTTGCCCGGTCTTTTGTCGTCCGGGATCAATGCGAGCCAGCGCCTTGGGCCGGACAAAGGGGGTCCCTTTCGCCTTGAGATCCTTGATCAAATATTCATAGACCCCTTGCCAGAAAATGATCCGGTCGCGGTTCCGTGAGTCCGTGCGCATTTGCCTTTTGATCACGGGCCAGGACTTGAGAAAGTCCTCTTTCTTGAGATAATCCCGGAACACTTCCCGGGGAAGGTTCGCGGTGGCCAAACGCCTGGCGGCATAGACCTGAAAGGCGGGATGCTCCGGATCGGCCAGGATCTTCCGCGCTTCTGCATCAGTTGTTTTGACATTCCATAGCCAAGACTTATCGACTCCCATCGCTAGAACAGCCTCCCATAGAGATGCTCGATCTCTTTTAAAAAATACCGGTCGATATCCCGGAATTCCACCGGCTTTGTGGTCCTGATATCCGCAAGTTCTGTTTTTATCGTCATGCGGTCAAAGGACCGGAACCAATTGCACAGCCCTTCGACCTGAAGGTCATCACAATGTTTCACGGCAAAAGAAGAAAGCGGTTCGACGCGCAAAGAAAGGTGATAAAGATCGAAAAGATCCCGGGCGGTCTGACGGCCGCCTTCCGTGACCGTACGACCGGCCACGTCAGGTTTCGCGATGACTCCCGTGACTGCATAGATCTTGCGCAGGTAGATATCCGTGAGCGAAAGTACGGGAATGCCGTTCACTTCCACCAAGGGCTCCAGGAGATCATGGACATCTTTGACAAAGTCGATCCTCAAAGCGTTCTTAATATCCATTATGAGGTCGTAGCGCCGTATATCTGCAAATTTCTTCTTACTCTCTTCCCGGGCAACAACGTTCATCTTTTTTGAGGTCCGGCTTTCAAGATGGGCCGCGATCG
The DNA here is from genome assembly GCA_041653795.1 of Candidatus Omnitrophota bacterium. Taxonomy (GTDB): domain Bacteria; phylum Omnitrophota; class Omnitrophia; order Omnitrophales; family Aquincolibacteriaceae; genus Aquincolibacterium. The sequence goes on along the minus strand of JBAZER010000016.1, from coordinate 6,386 downwards.
CGTCGACCTCGGCAGGGTCATACCGTTGCGTGAAAAAATCGAGATCGTATGATTCCCGGTGATGCTGGAAATGATAGCTTGAAAGCGCGGTCCCTCCAGCCAGATAAAATCCGCCCAGCTTCCCCGCCAATATTTTCAGCACTGTCTTTTGATATTTGAGTATCTTTTCCATCGTGATCACTTAGTCCTTATGATAGCTAATTATACATACTTTTAGTTGTATTTTCAAGCTATTTACATACTTTCAGTTGTATTATTTCCACAACCTATTCATTTTAAATGAGTTGTGAATTTAACTATTAAGGAACACGCGGAAAATTGTGTTCCGAAACTCCCCTTTTGTCTTCACCGAACGGAGGGTGTTATAACGCTCGCCCGCGAGCGTTATGACGTGATGCCAGACAAGGGCCCTACGCGCGCGCCCTTGTAGAGCTCCGCAATATCCGAGACGAGTCGTTTGTAATTTGTAAGGGCAAGTTTATGGTCAGGCATTTTTCCACCCCCAGGCTTCACTGAACGCAGATTGTAACCCCAGGGATCCTGACCTGTAAACCTCTCCATCGCTCCTGTCTTCATATTTTTCATGTTTATCTTATCCGACGCATAATTTTGGTTTTTTTATAGCATTTTTTAAATTGTGTTTAAATCAATTTCTAGTTGATTTTATTATAATTCTAAGTTAGTCTTCCCAAATGGAAAACAATGCTCCTCTTATTTCAACGGAAACCATTGCCTCACCGATATTCTTGATCCGAGGTCAACGCGTTATGTTAGATTCGGATCTGGCACAGCTTTACGGTGTCCCAACCAAGGCATTACTTCAAGCCGTGAAGAGAAATATCGAGAGATTCCCTGCAGATTTCATGTATCTTCTTAAAAAACAAGAGGTTATGAACTTGAGGTCACAATTTGTGACTTCAAGTTGGGGTGGCCGGAGGCATCCGCCTTACGCCTTCACCGAACAGGGCGTGGCCATGATCTCTAGCGTTTTGAAAAACATGCGGGCCATTGAAGTGAACATCGCGATCATGAGGGCCTTCGTCAAATTCAAGGAATTTCTTTCATCCCACAAAGCATTGGCACGCAAGCTTGGCGAACTCGAACAGAGGATCGGAAAACACGATGAGGATATCCGGAAAATTTTCTTCGCCATACGACAGATGTTGAGTCAGCCTATTCCTCCTCCGAAACCCAAAGGGCCGATCGGTTTTCAGCCATGAAGAAAGCCTTGATCAATTTAAATGCAATTGCGTCAGGAATCTATTTGATCCGGGGGAAAAAGGTCATGCTGGATAGAGACTTAGCTGCCCTCTACAGCACCACCACAGGAGCTCTCAAACAGGCTGTGAAGCGTAACCTGGAACGCTTTCCCCCAGACTCTGTATTCCAGTTGACCCCGCTGGAAAATGAGAATTGGATACCACGAATTACGAAATCCGGCTGTAAAAAAACGGGGATTTACCGCATGCCTCTTGCATTTACCGGAAATGGCGCGGCCATGCTTTCAAGTGTTTTAAGGAGCAGAGAAGCCGCTCTCGTCAATATCGAGATCGCGCGCGCCTTCACCGGCTCCGTGAAATAACTCGATCTTATAAAAAAATACGGGGAAAGATCGAAGCGGTGGGAAAGGAATACGACCCGCAATTCAGGATTGTCTTCGATGCTTTACGCGGACTTCTCGCTCCACCCGGATTCGAGCCAAAACCTAAAGACCCCATTGGTTTCCAACCATGAAGAAGGCCACGATCAACTTAAATGCGATTGCGTCAGGAATCTATTTGATCCGGGGGAAAAAGATCATGCTGGATCGGGACCTTGCCATACTCTACGGGGTCAGCACGAAACATCTTAAAAGGTCGGTTTCCATCCGTAAAAACCGGGTGTCAGCCTCGCTTGCGGGAATAGGCGTGGGTGGCATGGCCGTAGAACATCTCGGCACATTCCATAAGGGTCTCGGAGAGGGTCGGGTGCGGGTGAACGATACGGGCCAGGTCCTGGGCCCTGAGGCCCATCTCGACAGCCAAAAGACCTTCGCTGATGAGCTCCCCGGCCCCGGGGCCGCAAATGCCGACGCCCAGGATCTTTTCGGTCTGTGGATCGACGAGGAGTTTTGTCGCGCCGTCTGTCCGTTCCAGCGTAAGCGCCCTTCCGGAAGCGGACCACGGGAATTTCACGATCTGGACGGGAATATTTTTAGCCTTCGCCTCGGCCTCGGTCAACCCGCACCAGGCAAGCTCCGGGTCCGTGAATACCACCGCGGGAATCAACGGCTCTTTCGCGACACTCATATTCCCTACTATTGCATTCACGGCCGCCTTCGCGTCTTTCGAGGCCTTGTGCGCCAGCATCATTCCGCCGGTGACATCGCCGATGGCGTAAATATCCGGCTCCGCGGTCCTCCCTCGCGCGTCGATTTGAATAAAACCTTTCGGGTCTACCTGAACTTTTGTCTTTTCGAGGCCCAGATCCTGACCGTTCGGCGTTCTGCCGATCGAAACGAGTACGCGGTCATAGACTTCCCGTTTTTCCTCGCCGCCAATCGTCATCCGGACCTCAATCCCTCCGTCGAGAGGCTTCAGCTGAGTGACCTTGGCGTTGAGCCGGATCTCTTTAAAGATCTTCAAGGCGCGCTCCTGGACAAGCCGCACGAGATCCGCGTCCGCTCCGAGCAGGATCCCGGCCAGCGCTTCCGCGACCGTGACTTCACTGCCGAGCGCGGCGTAGACAGTGCCGAGTTCCATACCGATGTACCCGCCGCCCACCACAAGAAGTTTCTTCGGAATATTCTGGAGCGCCAGGGCCTCGGTCGAGGTCATGACCCGTGCGTCCTTGATATTGAACGTAGACGGCAACGCGGCCCGTGAACCGGTGGCGATGATGGCTTTGCCGAACTGGATCTGCCTCGGTCCTTCCGGAGTTTCGACGTGCAGGGTCTTGGGTCCTTCAAATGTGGCACGGCCTGTGATCACCTGGACGCTTCTCCGGCCGGCAAGATTCGCGATCCCTCCCCCAAGTTTTTCAAGAACGGAATCTTTCCAGGCGCGCATCTGATCGAGACGGATGACAGGTCTGGAGAATGTCACGCCGCATTTTCCGGTTTCGGCGGTCTCGTGAATGAGTCGGGCAATATGAAGAAGGGCTTTGGACGGAATGCAGCCGCGATTCAGGCACACGCCGCCGAGGCGCTTTTCCTGTTCGATCAGGATGACTTTTTTCCCGAGGGCGGCAGCGTAGAACGCGGCCGTGTAGCCGCCTGGCCCTGCGCCGATCACTGCAATGTCTGTCCGGATCGTTTCCATAGGTTCCTCTCGATTCAAAGACGCGTTATTGTAGCAAAACACCCCGCAAAATGAACGGGTTTCTTGAACAGGGGTGAATCTCATGCTGACTTAGCGCGCTCACCCAAGAGAAGGCTTCGGATTTGAGCCTCTTGACCCTGAAAGCGAAGGGACGGCCCTGGTTTTTATTTTCTTTTGATTTATGGCAACCAGGACCGCCCCAATTCCATCTTCGATGAAATTGATAGGTATTGGGACGGCATTTCAAGGCCTTGCATTTTTCTCTAATCTCCAGGACTTTCCTTGCGGAGCGGGTGTAGCAGCTGATGCGAAACGTGCCTTTGTAATCGGAAAAGACGTGACTTCGCTCCGGGATCCGGCAACTTAAGAGGAGTTCGCGGGCCGATGCTTTTTCCCCGGCGCGAAGGTCCTGACCGGCCAAGGAAATTTCGATCACGGAATATTTTTCGAAAGATGGCGGGACTTTTTTCATTCCAACGGATAATCGGAGATTTTGACGAACTTGTAACCCTCGGACTGGAGTTTATGCACCGTTTTCATCGTGCTATCAGCAAAGGAACTTCGAAGCGAAACGCCCCCGAGGATCGCAATGGCGCCCGCAACCGGGTTCGCGAGCGCGTCCAGAACCTGTTTTTTCTTGAAGCCTTGGTCCCGCGATCCGCGACCGGAAGAACCGAGAGCTTCGTACCCAAGCGCTCTGACAACACGCACTGCCACTTCATCATAATAACCGAACCCTGCGTGGTAGTATTGTGGCAAGATCCCAGTGACGACTTCGATCTTCCGGGCATTCTGTTCGATCTCCGAAAAAAGTTCTTTGACGTTATTCGTGCCGGGCACTCCGTTCACGGTCTTGCCGCTCACGGAGCACGCCTTGTGCGATATACCCTGATTGGCGATCTCAAAAAGAGGATTGGCGGCAAGTTTTTTGAGAAACGCGTCGTTTTTATCGACCCATTCCCCGCAAATGAATAAAGTGGCGGGAATGTTCTCGGCCGCAAGGGATTTGATCAGCTTCGCGTCCTGGCCCTTGCCCATCAGGTCGCAGGTATCCATGCCGAGCGCCACGACCTTGTCCTCGGTCTTAAGACGCGTCTTGACCCCCGAGACCGATTCGCCCCATTCGTGCGGAGTTTGGCCGGAAAACTCCGCACTGATGATCTCGCGAAGAAGCTGGTAATCCTCGGGTTCTGGCTCTGGTTCACGCCGAGGATTGGCGAAAACACAAAGTCCTGTCCCCTGAGCGATGCTCCACGCCAGGAACACAAGAGTCAGAACAATACGTTTCACTTACCGGCCCTCAAAGTGCAATGCTTTCGTCTCCAGGGAACATCGGACCTTCGCTTTATTTCTTTGAGCATCTTTCGCAGCAGTTCCTTGGGAAGACCCACCACGTTCGAATGGGAACCCCGGATCTTCCGCACGATCCCGGGGCGAACCTGGATCGCGTAAGCCCCGGCCTTGTCAAGAGGATGGATGGTATCCACATACTTCTGAAGCCACGCCTCTCCAACCGGTTTCATCCACACCTCGGTCTTGGCGTATCCGGTGAGCACGTATCCTGCTTTCCGGTCCCAGATCGCAAGACCGGTATAAACGGCGTGTTTTTGTCCCGCAAGTCCGCGCAACATACGTAAAGCCTCGGCCCGGTTTCGCGGTTTTCCGAGCCCGTGCCCGTGATGCCAGACGATTGTATCACCCCCGAGAACAAAGCGTGCGGCCTGCGGAAGCACGGCTTTGCGGGCTTTTCCGGCCGCATGGCGCATACAAAGAATTTCGGGGGCGGTCTTCCGACACTTTCGTTCCCCGTAAGTACTCGGAACAATCTTGAAAGGAATTTTTAAATCCTTAAGGAGTTCCTGCCTTCGGAGAGACTGGGAAGCAAGATAAATCATCTATCGATGTCCTGGCATGGTTAGCACCTCGAATACATCACGAGAAATCCGGGAAACAAGACCTGAAGCTGGGTCAAAAAAAAAGAGGGGGTCGCGAAACCCCCTCTTTTTCAAGCCACAGGATACAAACGACTATTTGCCGCCGAGATCCACACCGTTGTTCGGGAGCGGAAGATCTGCAGGGATCGGGAAGGTGACGAGTTGGAGCGCACCGCCGACCGTATCCACAACCGCTTCAACCAGGCCCTGACCGATACCGGACCAGACATTCTTGCCTTCATTGGCATATTGGTTGGGAACGGCGAAGAGCTGGATCCAGCCGAGCAGCGTATTCTGTAAACCGAACACCATCTTTCCGGTTACTCTGTCACCATAGGTTTTTTCCGTAGTCCACGGACTCGCCGCGAAAGCCACCGGCGTGAGCAGCATGGAGAGTATCACTACGAGACTCATGATCTTTTTCATCGATTCTCCTCCTGTTGGTTAGAACGCGAAACTTCCGGACTCTTCAAGATTCCGTTCTTGGTTTACTTTACTAAAAAAGAATTAATGATGCAACCGCTTTTTCCATTTTTTCCCGGAATGATGCCATCCATCGCTACCCCTGTGCGCCAGCGGGGTTGTACACCACACCTGCCGCCAAACCGCCGGGTATTATTACCAGCCCTTCTACCGTAAAGACAGGGAATCCAAGTCCAAACCAGGAGATTCCCATCCCCAATCTGGATCGAACAGCGGCCCAAAACTCAACTTATGATATATGGGTTCCTCCCCTGGTGGAACCACGCCCGGATTGAACGGAGGCCTAGGCGGAGTCGGTTTAACGGCGGAAGCGATATTCGCAGTGGTCGTGGGGGCACCAACAAGCGATAAACTGTAATTTCCTGCATCATCGCCGGTCAAAGTCGAGCCGGTCAGGCTCACGACCTTGGCCGTACCCACCGTCTTATCCGCGAAGACGGCTACTGCGCTCAAGCACACCACATCTTCGCCGATCTTGGTCACCAAGGTTAAGTCGTTGGTTTTGATAGTAGCGGTAGTGTTACCATCATAGACCTTATTGTCAGCGGTAAAGGTCCCGCCGATAGTCAATTCCTTGGCGGTGATGTCCGCCGCAAGACCCGCCGGCTGCGCAAGCGTGTAATTACCAATATCAGATCCCGTAAGCGTCATCGGAAGGGTCGAGACCTCA
>JBAZER010000015.1:0-48208 GCA_041653795.1 Candidatus Omnitrophota bacterium | reverse complement strand
AGAATAACCCCCTCTGACTTATCCTTAAAATTCTTCGGAATACCTTCGGTGAGAAAAACAACAACTTCTCCGGCGGGTGGATACCATGTTCCGGGGCACTTACACACCCCATTTTTTTCCAACTCATTTCATCACGACCCTATGTCTCGCACTATTTTACACCCGATACCACGGGCACAAGCCCAAAAAAAACCCGATTTCGGAGGAATCCAAAACCGGGTTTTACAGGGGAACCACTCCGTTTAAGCTTAGGCCGCCACAGAAGTAGCTTTCCGGGTCAGCATGTCCGACCAGAGCTTTGCCAAACCAGCCAGTTTATTTTCGTCAATACCGAAATAACCTCGGGCAATCCGCCTTCGGATAAACTGCAGCACATCGTCCCCCACTTGTTTATTAAGAAGCATCATGGCGGATATATTTTTATCGGAAACATTCAACTGCGCCGCCTTCATGGCGATCAGATTGCGGACCGGCGCAAGTTTCTTATCACCTTTCCGGCTATCCACCTGGGTTCCAATAAACTCCTGTCCGAGCAATTGTGGCATGTCTTGGAACAGAATGGACATGTACTTTCCGCCATCAAGTTTGGAATCCAGCTTACGTAGCTGCCGGAAAACCTCGCTTGCCGCATGTCGGACCGTTTCTACTGCCTTTATAGATTGCGCAAAGTCGATCGATATACGGTCGCCAATCCTGTTCTCCCGATAATCTCGCATCTCGCGGATCACAGGAACGCGTTGCGATGCCACATCCTTCTGCGCCCTGCTCAACTGGTCATTAATCACCACGAACCGCACCAGTACCCGAGGGTTCATTCCGAGCATAAGTGCCACACTGTCCCATTCCGCATCGGAAGGCAAGTCGGTCATCGTAATCACCGTGCCACCAACCTTATCCGAAACGGCCATGATCTCGTTGGTCATAATGTTTTCGGCAAGCTGTCTGAATTTATTCCAATTCAGTTCGCCGGCCTTAAGCGCCACCAGAACCTCAAGCATCATCGCAACTTTTTGGGCCGTCAGGAGCTTCAAATCTGCCGACTCTGCCGGCACAACGATCTCCCCGAGCACATGCACCAAATCCCGGAAACTTATGATAAATTTCGTTTGTGTAACACGCTTCTTTGCCTCCGGGATCAAAAAGGCCCAGACTTCTTTCTCGAATTTTTGCCTTTCAACAATGGTTGACCGAATCTCGGAACGTTGAACCTCACTCACGATGTCCTGGAGACCTTTTACGTCTAACTGGTACGTTTTGGCTCCTTGCGTCACCTCACCATTTTTTGCGACAAAAAACCCGGTTCGTCGAACATAGTCAAACGCGAGGGTGCCATTCAAAAACCTTGCAAGCTTCTCAGCTGCTGGCTGTCCCTCTTTCGGATTCAAGCTGAATATCTGCGTCTTATTTTGTTGGATAACGATCCGCTTGTTACCCAACTTGTCTTCCTCCTCGGATACAGTAAGATCACCTTTCCTTGTCTCGGAGCGGGTGACGGGCGGTTGTACCAATATTTGTTGATAATCCACCTTCGCCCCGGGGCGAAAAAGAGCTTCGCGAACTTCAAGAGGAAGCACATTCAAATTCGGTACGGAGAATTTTTTAAGAAGTTCATCAAGCGATTTAAATCCCGCTAAGTCGGCATACGCCGGAATATTAAGAACCTGAGGAGTCGTCTGCCCGCGCCAATAATGAAGAATAGCAATATTTACCTCGTCGTTGTTATCAACGTAGGGATAAGCCTTTACAATGTTGGTTGCACTTAACACATTTTTCGAATTCATCGTAGCCTCACGGATCTCCCACTGCTTAAGATCCTTGTTCCAAGCAACATGGAGCTGACTTACGTTCCCTTTCTCAGCAGCACGCCGGAGAACCTCCCGCACCTGCGCCGCAGCAGCCCGTGAATCCTCCAAACTCATCACCGTAGGCTGTAGACGGACTTCGGAACGATCTTGAAGAATGGCTTGTTCTTTTTGCTCACTGGTCAACCGCTCGTTAATAGCGATCACAACACGAGCAGCGACGTCCGCAATCGGTTTATCAATGAGCTCGCTCCAAATATAGTCCTCCGGCATATTTTGCTGAACCATATCCGGATAGAAGAACTTCAAGGCGTCTCTCAATATGTCTTTAAGAAGAGATCCCTGCATTGCGCTCACGTTTAATTTATTGTGCAACAAATTGATCCAGAATCGTGTTTTATCATCCAATTTATCCGACCACTGCACCAGAGTTCCTGCTTTTTTAAATTCGTCTTTCAGCGCTTGATTCACCCTCCGAATCTCTTTTGTCCCATTACTTAATTCTTGCTGAATGACGGTGTTGGCAGCGGATATTTCAGATTCGGGTCTACGTGCGTCTCGGGTTGTGGGTCTGCTGGGCTGGGCCGCTCTCAAATTGTCCAAGACCTGCAAGACTTCACCGAGAACGGCCGAAAGTTGCCAGAGAACGTTCCGTGCCTCACTCCGCGGATACTTTGTTTCAGACTTATAATCCCTCTCAAACCTCTCGCGGGCACCAATCTCCTTGCGGTATGTCAAACGATAGATGAGGTCCAAAATTCTACTCAATCTGGGATAAACAACCCGATACCCAATAATACCTAATACAGCCCACAAACCGATAACCGTGAAAAATAATGGTCCCGTGGCAACCAAAACCGGCACCGTGAGCACCGCTCCTCCAAGAGCAGTCGCCGTGACAAACAACGCACTGAGCCATTTCACATTAGTTTCCCGCGTCCGCACGCTAGGGCGTACTCTTTCAACGAGCTCATCATTACGGATAAATGTGCGTGCACCATTCAACCTCGCGTCGTCACCAACCGGTTCCATAATCTGAAATATAACACCGTCATCACGGCGCGAAACCACTCTTGCTTCTACCTTCGTATTGGGCGCGAGATCCTTACCATCGGGACCACGAAGCAAAAGTATGTTTACGATCTGATTCTTATCTAACCGACTCGCATCGAAGCGGGGTGGGACAGTCGTGGGTGTCCGAACAACTCCGGCTGGAGGAATTTCACCCATTGCTCTCGTGACGATCCTGTAGCGATCTTTAATTGGCCTTCCCCTCGCGTTGGTTTCCCGAACCAAGCTAATGTGTTTACTTTTTGCAAGTTCGGACCGGTTGAAAGTTGCAACCTCATCAATGTCCGTTGTGCCGGCTTTCATCATTGCATTGAGAATTACGGCATAGACCTCCTCGAGTCGAATGCCTTGAGCAGCTAGAACGCCATCGCTCATGAGCTTTGAGGCCATCTCAAGGTATGAAACAGAAAAAAGGTGTTCGCGATCCTGGAGCATTGTAGCGCGATAAAACTTCTCATCGGATTTTTCAGATAGGCGCGGGGTGACGATGCCATAGCTGATGGCGTTCTCGCGGAAAAGATCACTCATGCCATCGGTATGGAAACCGCCGGTGATCAAAATAGCCTTGGTGATCTTGCGCTCGGCCATGGCGGTCTGCATTTCTTTGTAGAAAACGGCTTCACGCTTGTGGGCATAATCATAGAACTCGAGACCAGCGGTAAAAAGTTCATCCATCTTGCCGGAAAAAACCTTCGGCATGACCTGCTGGTCTTTCCGGACAACGGCATCCCCGGAAGCGATGACGGCATCTTTCAGACGCGAGACGAGCGATGGAACAGCAATTCTTTCTTTAGCTTCGACGGCTTGGTGCCACTGGGCACGATTGAGTTCAAGATGAAGAAGTTTACGCAAAAGCTCGCCATCCCTGTAAAGAACCAGGAGTGCCTTCTGCTGAGGCTCCTTGGCCAAGGTATCAAGCATTTGCGTAAAAAGATATTCTATTTCCTCGAAAAGAACCTTGGGATCCAGTTCGGAGCGGAGAGTGACATAACCGGCATAAAGGCTGAACGCGGGATAATCGCTGAACTTAAAACCTTTGGGCCCGGCCTCTGAGGACAGGCGTTCCAGAACCTCGCGCGGCGAAACTTCGTACGTTGACTTCCCCACAGCAATGCTGCCTTCAGTAAAATTCTCAAGCGTGGCAAGAAGCTCTTTGGAGACGCCCTTGGTGCGGAGATCTTTAAGAAGTGCGAATTGTTCCTCGACACCTTTTGTCTTATCCATGTTTTTTTCCATTTGTTGGATGACAAGAAGGCGCGAGATCTGCGGCCAGCCGACCTGCGCGAAAAGACTTTCGAGATCAACGTTCATGATTTTTTTGGATTTCTTGGCAAGGTCCTTCACAAACGGCATGAAGTCCCGGCGGCCCTGTTCGAAACGTTTCCAATCCGCAATAAGCGCTCGGGTCTCGGGGGTAAAGGTCTTGGAAGCAACGCGGTCAAGCTTGGCATCGAATCCTTTGAAAAAACGATTCACATCGGTCGCAGCACCAAAAACTTTTTTCAGGGCATCATAGTTCGCTTTATATAAGGCGGCTTCTTCGATACCGAGCGCCTCGACCTTGTTACTCGTCTGCTGTAAACCGTACGGCGTATCGCCCGAAGCAGATTTTTTTTCTGCGGGTTTTACGCCGTACTCCGAACTCCATACTTCGGACTCTGTTCCTTGCTCCATCAGGAACAGCTCGACACCAGTGAGTTCGCCCTGTTTGGCAAGTTCATCGCAAAGCTTGAGATTACGCTCCTGGTCCGGAAAAAGACGCAAATAATCCGCATCGAGTTTTTCAGAGGCACCTTCCACGAAAATAGTCTTGAAGCCATATTTCTTGTTCATATACTGGAGGAGCTGCTTGATTTTCATCTGGGCCTGATAGTTGGCGTGGGCATTCTGGATATGCAGAACAAATTGCGGATTAGCGCCAGCGGGGGCTTCATACAGCGCATCCACAGTGCCGAGTTCCACAGGAACATCAATGCTCAGGTAGGCGGGCAACTCTCTTGAGCCAGCCATTTCGATGCCAGCACCGGGGGCTGCCCCAACGCTCTGCGTCGTGAGAAAGCAAACTAAGACGGCCGTCGCGACCACCCTTAGTCCCTTTTTCATTTTAAAACCTCCTCACCAAACTATTTTAGTACTACGTCTACAACAAAAAAAAACTCAAAAAAGCGCACCACCGGTCATGAAAATTTCCAACCCCGACTCGCCAACACCCCGAAAACAACAACCGCGCGTCGAATAGTGGAATTACTCACAACATTCTCTGTTTTCTGGAGCGCTCCGTGCGGCGAAGTTCCCGATGAAGCTTCGGGGACATATAACCCGAGAGAATATCGCCTGGGTGAACGATGCAAAACGTAAAAGGCTCGCCTCGCCCGCTTACTTTTGCACTTCGAACTCCACACAACCCGCGTGTCATTTTCTAGTCTCCCTTAATCCAGCGTCAATAATCAGTATTTTAAATATTTCGCTTACCCCTAGAGAAAACATAACTCCATAGTATCCTTTTGTCAATACCACAAATCAATATAGTTTGATATGATCGTTTATGGAGCATTATATAAATATATATAGCAATAATAATTTAACAGCTATAATTTAACATTTATGAGTGTGTCAAAAAGAGCCATAAATTCAACTATCGGTGACAGATGGATAATGGAATCGAAATATGAAAAAATGGGTTTGACGTCCCAGAAGACGATCAGCTACGGCTTGGGAATGTCCCGGAAGAATCTACTATACGCATACGCTCCCGGAGAATCTTTTCATACCCAACGGGATTTGGTATGTAATAACTTTCGGATTTCTCGATGTATGATTGATCGATTTTTTTTCCTGGATGGTCGTGTGGATAAATATAGCCCTTTCCGTGCCCCAAGTCTTTAGCTCCCGGATAGGCCGTAGAACGAAGATGCTGAGGCACCTGCTCGGTCTTCTGGTTCTGAACATCTTCAGTCGCACGTTCAATCGCCATGTAGCTGGCATTGCTTTTAGGGGCAAGCGAAAGATATGTCACAACCTGAGCGAGGATGATGCGTGCTTCCGGCAGCCCGACAAATTCCACCGCCGTAAACCCGCTCGTCGCAAGAATCAGGGCCTGCGGATCCGCATTTCCGATGTCCTCACTCGCAAAGATCACAAGTCGCCGCACGATAAATCGCGGGTCCTCCCCTGCGTAAAGCATCTTGGCGAGCCAATAGACCGCGGCATTCACATCCGAACCTCGCAGACTCTTGATGAAGGCGCTGATGGTGTCGTAATGAAAATCTTCGTCCCAATCATACTGGACGATCTTTTTCTGGCACGATTCCTCCGCAACTGATGCCGTGAAATGAATGACGCCTTTTTCATCGGGAGGCGTTGTCATCGCGCCGACATCGAGCGCGTTTAAGGCGCGTCGGGCGTCACCTGAGGACTGCCTCGCGATGTGGTCCAGCGCCGCCTGTTCAATCTCGATCTTGAGGTTCCCGAGGCCACGATCTTTATCACTCAACGCCCGTTTCATGATACGGATCAAGTGAGATTCGTTATGAGGCTTTAGCTCACAAACGATCGAGCGGGAAAGAAGCGGTCCGCGGATCGCAAACGAAGGGTTTTGCGTCGTGGCGCCGATCAGAATAATGACACCCGATTCCACATCCGGCATCAGAATGTCCTGTTGGGCTTTGTTGAAGCGGTGGATCTCGTCAATAAAAAGGACGGTCTTGCGTCTGGAATGACGCAGAAGTTTGCGGGCTTCTTCCTGAACCTTGCGCATCTCCGCGACATTGCTCAAAACCGCGTTGATCGAAACATAACGCGCCGAGGTCATGCGCGCGATCACAAGCGCGAGCGTGGTTTTTCCGGTGCCCGGCGGACCGTAAAGAATAAGCGAAGAGAGACGGTCGCATTCTAAAGTCCTGCGAAGGAGTTTTCCGACCCCCAAGAGATGCTCTTGTCCGACGATCTCATTGATCGAAATTGGCCGCATCCGGACCGCGAGTGGCGCGTCCGGCGGCACCTGAAGAGAGTCCTCCACCTCGGACTGGCTGAATAATTCGTCAGATGGGGTCATGAAATCCTTGCAAAACTGGAGACGATGAACGCTGTGCGGATCCGTTCAGCGTTCGACGTTCCCTGTCTCTTTTCAGCTGTTCTGAAAAGAGGCTTGGTATTTTTGGACAAGTGTTTGAGCGATCTTTCCATGCACCTTTTGGACTTCGTCGGAAACAAGCGTCCGCTCGGGAGATTGATACACGATGCGAAATGCAAGATTTTTACAGCCTTCGGGAACGCGTTTGCCGCGAAAAAGATCGAACAAAACGACCTCCCGGATCAGTCCTTGACCTAACCCGTGGATCTCCCCCATCAGCTCCCCGCTTTTCACGGAGTCTTTGACCACGATTGACAGATCGCGTTCGATCACGGGATATTTCGGCCATTCTTTGAACGTGCGTATCTTCTGCGATTGCATGAGAAGCTTCTCAAGCGAGATCTCTGCGTAATAGACCGGTTCTTTCAGGTCCCATTTTTCAAGAAGCCCCACGGAAACCTGCCCCAAGAAAGCGAGTGGCGTCTGCCACGTCCGTAGCTCTTCGGCCGTCCCTTCCACAAAATAACTTTTTTGAACCTTTGCAACACAAAGATCCGTGCATCCCGCATTTCTCAGGATCGCCTCGACATAACCCTTGAGATCATGAAACGTCACAGCACGCGCCGCATCCAGCCACGTCTGGGCCGCCTTTTTTCCATAGAGCGCGATTGCGCAGATGCGCTCTTCCGCCGGATGCTTATGCGCATCCGTCACGGAGTAAATATTCGCAACTTCGAATACCTGAACGGAATCCGCGCCCGCATTTACGTTCTTCTGGATCACGTTCAAAAGACTCGTGACCATGGTCGGCCGCATCCAGTGCAGGCCATGCTGGAGCGGGTTTACGATCTGGACGGCATGTTTAAGATCTTTTGCAGTATCAAGTCCGTCCTCGGAAATAAGGCTGAACGTAACAGTCTCGCAAAGCCCGGCCCCGCTCAAAAAATCCCGAACTTTACGCTCAAGGACGAGGCGCGGCGATTCCCCGACGGTGAGCGCCTCCCGCACCGGCAAGGTCTCAGGAATATTCTCATAACCATAAATCCGCGCGATCTCTTCGATGAGATCAATGGGACGCACGAGATCCGGACGGAATGACGGAATCCCGACGGTCCAACTCCCAAGCGCATGTTGCTTCACATGAAGCCCGAGGCGTCCCAAAATGAGCGCGATCTGGCTCGGCTTGATCTCCACTCCCAGAACCGGCGCCACTTCATCAGCCCTCAAGTGGATCGTCTTCACATCCAACTGCGGTTTCTCTCCGCCTTTGATCACCGCGCTAATATGGCGCGGCTTGGCATATTTCTGGATCAGCGCGATCGCACGGCTCCGGCCCAGATCCACACCTTCCGGGTCCACGCGACGTTCGAAGCGGTATGAGGAATCCGACGAGATTTGATGCGTGCGGGAGATCTTTCGAATACGGCCAGGATTGAAGAACGCGGACTCAAGAAAGACATTGCGCGTTTTATCGCTGATCTCGGAGTCTTTTCCGCCCATCACACCTGCCAGGGCCACGGCACGATCGCTATCCGCGATCAGAAGATCATCGGATTTGAGTTCAATCTCGGTGCCGTTAATAAGCGTGAATTTCTCGCCTTGCTTGGATCTTCGAACCACGATCTCTTTTCCCCGGATCAGATCTGCGTCAAAGGCATGGAGCGGCTGCCCGACTTCCAGGAGAACATAATTCGTGATATCGACGATGAGATTGTTGCTTCGGATCCCGCAGGCTTGGAGACGGTTCACAATAAAATCAGGCGTTTTAGTTTCCGTGATCCCTTCGATCAGAACACCTGTGTAATACGGGCAACCTCCCGCGTCCTTGATCTGAATTTTCCATCCCGGAGGCGGTGTCCGTCCCGCTTCCACGTCGACTACGGGATTTTTCAGCGAAATATTCTCGACTGCTGCGATCTCTCGCGCCACCCCCCAATGGGAAAGCCAATCCGGACGGTTTGACGTGATCTCAATCTCAAAAAGCGTGTCGGAGGGATGCGTCAGCAATTCACATTTCTTGACCTCGAGACCCGCCAGCGTCAAACGCTCCGCGATCCGCGAAACGGGCGGCGCGAGTTCCACAAAATCCTTCAGCCAGTTCGTACTGATCTTCACCCCGTTAGTTCTCCCCACATTTCATTTTTAGAATCAAAATAACAGACCCCATAATAATCTCGTCTTCCCGTGGATCTACGCAATATCTAAGGGGGTTCATCAAAATTGCCTCAGGAAACGAAGGTCGTTTTCGTAAAAATGACGGATGTCGTTGATGCCATGTCGAAGCATTGCGATGCGCTCCACACCGAGCCCGAACGCAAATCCCTTCACGGTATTCTTGTCATAACCCACCTCATCAAAAACATTCGGGTCCACACTGCCGGCGCCCAGGATCTCAAGCCATCCCTTGCCCCACTGAATATCGATCTCCACGCTCGGTTCTGTGAAAGGGAAAAAATGCGGCCGGAAACGGATCCTGGTCTGAGGACCGAATAATTCGCGCAGGAAAAGGTGCAGCACTCCCTTAAGGTCGCTAAAAGTCACTCGGTCATCCACCATCAGGCCTTCGATCTGATGGAACATGAACGAATGACTCGCATCCACGGTATCGGGACGATACACACGACCCGGGGCAATGATCCTGAGCGGTGGTTTGCGTTCTTTCATCACGCAGATCTGAACCGTTGATGTTTGGGAACGTAATAGTTGCCCGTGCGTCGTGTAAAAAGTGTCAAATGCGTCACGCGACGGATGATTGAGCGGAATATTGAGGGCTGTGAAATTATGAAATTCGGTCTCGATCTCCGGCCCCTCTACAGTCTCAAAACCCATACGGTTGAAGATCCACGAAATCTCTTGGATCGTTTGCTGAAGAAGATGGATACTGCCTTGCGAGGGCCGGATGCCGGGAAGTGTTTCGTCAAACATTTCCGCGGCCCCCCCCGTTTTAGAGGACCTTTTACGAAATTCTTCGATCGAGGACTCCAGCCACTGCTTGACGCGGTTCAGCTCGGTACCCACATTTTTTTTCTCTTCCGGAGCGACAGAACCAAGCTGCTTGAAAAGTTCGGTCAGTTTACCTTTTTTACCGAGATAAGCGATGCGGAAAGCCTCAGCCGCATCGACGGAATCCATACGGGAAAGGTCTTCACAAGCTTCCTTTTCAACGCGGTTGATCGAGTCTTTCATAGAAACATTTCGTACCAGCACAACACCTCTGGGTTGCAAAACGGCCGGTGCCGGGTGTTTGCCAGAATGGTTTTCTTAGGAGTTCTTGACAGTCTTGACGAGTTTAACGATCTCTTGGAAGGTCTTCTCATCCCGCGCAGCGATCTCCGCGAGCGATTTCCGGTTCAAGCGGATCTTCGACTTATTGAGAGCATCAATGAACCTGGAATACGACATCCCTCCAGCACGGCACGCTGCGTTGATGCGAGCGGTCCAAAGCGCGCGAAAATGGCGCTTGCGCTGTTTGCGGTCGCGGGTGGCGAAAGCCATCGCGCGAGCGACGGTTTCTTTCGCGGTTCTGAGTAACTTGCCGCGCCCTCCCACAAAACCCTTGGCGCGTTTGAAGATCTTTTTCTTTCGTCTTTTTGAAGCAACTGCGTTGGTAGACCTTGGCATAAAACACTCCCTTTTTTACTAGTACCGCTTGAAGATTGATTTTATAGGCTAGCGGTACAGTACTGTTAACCCATTAATTAAATTGAAAACAGTGCTAGTTCAGACCGTTTTCCGAAAAGAAATCAACGATGGTATGGCATGCAAAGCTTGATCGCGTTGACATGCATCTTCTCAACCTTCAGCATTTTCCGGGACTGCCGTTTTGATTTCGGACTGCGATCGGTCATCATATGCCGGCGCTTGGTTTTGCTGGCCATGACTTTCCCGGTTTTTGTGATGCGATAACGCTTTTGCATGGCTTTCTTCGTTTTCAACTTTGGCATAACGTTCCCTTTATCCTGTTATTCTGTCTTCGCCGGCGGAGCGCTGGGGCTCACCGGGACTGTTGATGAAGCGGGCACGACTTCTTTTTTCTTCACGGGCGCGGTCTTGGTCAAATAGAGCATGATCGCTTTCCCTTCCAAACCATCATTACGTTCGACCATCGCGATATCCGCGAGGTCCTGAACAAAGCGAGCCACAAGTTTACGTCCCTTGTCCACATACACGATCTCGCGGCCCCGGAAGAACACCACCAGTTTGACCTTGTCTCCGCGTTCAATGAACCGACGGGCATTACGGAGTTTGGTCTGGTAGTCGTTTTCGTCGATCTTCGTGGTCATCTTGACTTCTTTGATATCGATCGTCTTCTGCTTCTTGCGGGATTCTTTTTCCTTCTTACCAAGCGTATAAAGGTACTTCCCGAGATCCATGATACGGCAAACCGGTGGGACGGTCGCTCCCGCGACTTCCACCAGATCCAATCCCGCCTCCTGTGCGCGCTGGAGCCCCTCCTGCGGCGTCACGATACCGAATTGTTCCCCGGCAGCCCCGATCAACCGGATCTGCGTTGCGCGAATGCGCTCATTGGCCCGAACTTTTTGTGGACTGAGTGACAATGCTCCTCCTTGTGGGTTTTAAATTACTTCTTTTGAGCGATCTCTTGTCTGATCCGCTCGATCATCGCATTCACGGCCTGGATTCCCAGGTCCTGACGTCCGCGCATGCGAACGGCAATTTGTTCCGTTTCCATTTCCTTGTCCCCCACGACAAAAACATAGGGGGTCTTCATCATCTCCGCTTCGCGGATCTTATAGCCGATCTTCTCGGACCGAAGGTCCGATTCGACGCGAAGGCCTTCTTTCCTAAGCCGTTCGACCAGTTTCTGGGCATACTCATTATGCCGCTCCGCGATCGTCGCCACCCGGACTTGTACCGGAGAGATCCAAAGCGGAAAAGCGCCCGCATAATGTTCCACTAAAATACCAATGAAACGCTCAAGACTTCCCAAGATCGCTCGATGCAGCATAATCACGCGATGGTCCCGACCGTCTTCCCCGACGTAATTCAGATCAAAACGCTCCGGCATGCCCATATCCAGTTGGATCGTCCCGCACTGGAGCGTCCGCCCGATAGCATCCTTCAAATGAAAATCGATCTTGGGTCCGTAAAAAGCCCCGTCGCCCTCATTGACTTTATAGGGCATCTTGAGCTCTTTAAGAGCGTTCCGGAGCCCCGTCGTCGCTATCTTCCACTGCTCGTCCGTCCCGGTCGACTTGGGCGGACGGGTCGAGAGCTCCACATGATAATCAAAATCAAAGGTTTTGTATACCTCATCCGTAAAGTGAATGGCCTCCACAACACTCGCCTGCAACGCTTCGGGAGACGTAAAAATATGTGCGTCATCCTGCGTAAACCCACGCACGCGGAAAAGTCCGGCCAATACTCCGGAACGCTCATAGCGGTGCACTTTGCCAAATTCCGCTACCTTGAGAGGCAGTTCACGGTACGAATGTTTCTCTTCCTTGTACATCAGCATCCCACCAGGACAATTCATGGGTTTCAAGGCATAAACTTCCTCATCGCGTTCCAGGAAAAACATATTTTCCCGGTAGTTGTCCCAGTGCCCCGAGGTCCGCCAAAGCTTATCCCTTAGAATCGTCGGTGTTTCGACCTCGATATACCCGTATGCGGCGAGCTTCTCACGCATGAATGTGATCAAAAGATTTTTAAGGAGCAGCCCTTTGGGCTTCCAGAATGGTAACCCGGGCCCTTCCTCATGAAAACTGAAAAGTCCGAGTTGTTTTCCGACCTTTCGATGATCTCGTTTCAACGCTTCTTCCTGCTGTTTGAGATAGGCATCCAGTTCTTTTTGAGATGGGAAAGCCGTCCCATAGATGCGCTGCAGCATGGGGTTTCTTTCACTCCCGCGCCAATAGGCACCGGCAACGGAGAGGAGTTTGAAGGCCTTGAGCTCATCGGTATTCATCACGTGCCCGCCTTCGCAAAGATCCGTGAACGGCCCGTTCTGCACGAAGTTGACTGTGTCGCCCGGGATACCCTCGATGATCTCGAGTTTATACTTTTCCTGCTTGTCCTTGAAGATCTTGCGGGCTTCGTCTTTTGTGACAGACCACTGTTTGAACGCCTGATGCTCGTTCACGATCTCGCGCATCCGCTTTTCGATCTTCGGAAGATCCTCGTCCTGAAACGCCGCTTTCGAATCGAAGTCATAATAAAATCCTTCGTCGATCACAGGACCAATCGCGAGCTTTGTTCCTGGATAAAGATCGAGGACAGCCTGGGCGAGGACGTGGGATGCGGAATGCCGCAGCCGGTAAAGCGGTTCGTAGTTCTTATCTTCTGGCATACTGATTCATTATTTTTTTCTAAGTCCTTACTCATTCACGCATTACAACGCCATTCCGATAGAGAAATGGCGGGGCCGACGGGGCTCGAACCCGCAACCTCCGGATCGACAGTCCGGAGCTCTAACCAATTGAGCTACAGCCCCCCTAAAAGGCAGGATCAAGCATTACAATTCTAAAATTCAAATACAAATCAATTGTCCGCCTTTGGCTTTGCCGAAGGACGGATCCGTTCTCGTCGTCGACGAGGCGGAAGCTACAGCCCCATATAGATGGGTCATAAAAACAACGACACGCAGAAACTTACGCCTTATGAAGAGCGGTATTCTATAAGGAGAATCAAACTATCTCAAGTGAAAATTCGAACAAATCGTCATTACAAAAAAGAAACAGAAGATCTGGGCAATAGAGGATTCGGCGCCTTTCGCTGCGCTCCAGGTCGGCCACCCGTCCCGCACTAATGACTTATGTCATTAGTGCCTGCGGGACTCCCTTCGAATCCTCTCTAGTCCAAGTTACCATTTAGGAAAAAAATAAAAACTTGGGCAATAGAGGATTCGAACCTCTGACCCTCTCCGTGTAAAGGAGATGCTCTAACCAACTGAGCTAATTGCCCGTAAGCGACGTCGGTTTCATTGACCGCCGTGATTTATACACTTGTGTACGCGTGTAAATATCGGAACTGTTAATTCATCGCAAACGAATTGATCCGCCGAATCAACTTGCCGAGATTGGCAAAAATATCTTTCTTGAAATAGAACGAAAGCCGCGTCAGGTGGAACGTGTATGGAACATTGCGTTCCTCTTCGAAGGGCTTTAGTGATTGGGTAAACTTCCCTTTTTTGAGAAGATGCTTGAATTCCTGATTCAGCTGCTCCAGTTGCTCTCCGCTAAGCGGTTTTTCAATACGCAATACCAGAAGATCCCGGATGTAGCGCATGGAGTGATACATCTTATAAAAATCAGTGACATAAGCAACCGCTTCCAATGGATCATGCGTCACACACATCAGATCGAGATCCTCTTCATGGATCATGCTTTGCCTGAGCAGCTGTTTCCTGAGAAAATGAAAGAAGTCATCCCAGTATTCCGAACCCGGCGCGTCCAGACAGACGATCGGCCGGGGATCCGTCTTCCCGGTCTGGACCAGAGTGAGCGTTTCAAAACCTTCGTCGTGGGTCCCGAACCCTCCGGGACACAGGATCGTCGCGTGGGATTCCCGGAGAAACATGAGCTTTCGAGTAAAAAAATACTTAAAGGTCATGAGTTTCGGGTCTTGCAGCATCACAGGATTGGCCTCCTGTTCGAACGGAAGCTGAATGTTCATTCCAAAACTTTTTTTGTGACCCGCGCCTTCATTGCCCGCCTGCATGATCCCCGAGGCGGCACCCGTGATGACCATCCATCCCCTCTGCACAATCGCCTTTGCGAATTTTTCAGCCACCTGATAGTTTGGAGAATTTCTTGGAGTCCGGGCAGACCCGAATATTGAAACCTTACGAATGGCGCGATAAGGCTCAAAAACCTTGAGGCTGTGCCGGAGCTCTTTCAGTGAGGTATTCAGAATCTTCATATCCCCGCGGTCTAACTTGTCCATGTGGACCTTCAGGGTGGTCACAATCAATTCTTCGGCAAGATCCGCGTTCGTTCCCGGACCTGCCTGATGGATCAGCTCGTGGATCAGTTGGTCCAGCTTTGGATTTCCGGTCTGGTAGGGTTCATGCTTCCTGAAAAACTCTTCCATCACTCGCCGATCCGTATCCGGAGGATCAAGTCTCCGGGGTGATGACAGGTTGGACAATCCCTTCCTTGGCGCGCCAAACGGAGCCTTTGCCCCTCATGGGTACTCGCCGGGATTTTCACCGAGATTGTCTGTCCTTCGGGTGTCCGGAATATCACGCTCCCGCCCTCTTTGGCTTTTTTCTTTGAAATCTTCAAATTCACGACCACATCGGCGGATTCCTGGGGAGCCTGCACCGGTCCCTGCCCATACTCATCCTCGTTTTCATAAAAACCCTGGCGGGGCGATCCGGAAGAATAAACACGGAATGATCCGCCCGGTCCGCCACCGGCACCTGAAAAAAGATCTCCAAAAATGTCCGAGAACGCGGAATAGCGGCCACCCCCGCGCGCACGGCCGCCAGAAGAGTACTGACGCAAAAGATCCTCGAAATTGAATCCCTGTGCCCCAGCAAAATTTCCGGCCCCCCCGCCGCCGAGCTTGCGCATCTGGTCATATTGCGCGCGCCGTTTCTCATCGCTCAAGACGTAATACGCCTCGGAAATCTCCTTGAATTTCGCCTCGGACTGTTTGGTATTGCCCGGGTTCTTGTCCGGATGATATTTCACGGCAAGCTTGCGGTAGACCTTTTTGAGCTCATCCGCAGAAATGGACTCGGAAACGCCGAGCGCTTTGTAATAATCTTTTTGGGAAGCCATGATTTTTATCCTTTTAAAATTGTATACGTCAAGCTCATTAGGACACAGCTTCAGGATTTAGTACACCCTGACCGTGGTTTGAGCTTTAGGCGAGATTGTAAAGCTTGCGTCTTTCCTGGGTCAATTGTTTCTTTTTTGTGGTCTGTTTTATGCCGCAGAAGCAATCTCTTGTGCGGCTGCGGAAGCAATCTGGAGATTAGCGGCAAGGAGACCGGCGGCGGACTGGACGCCTTGCGGGAGTTTATTCTGGTCAAACAACCTATCCAATGCCGCAAGAAGCGCGTAAGCTTTCTGGCCCAGCGACACGTCATCAAAAACAAACAGGGCTTCGCTCTTACCGGCTTTGGGAGCAAGGCTTTCAAGTTCGGTCCTGCTGTTCTCACGCATGTTGTAGACCAGTGCCCGTTCCTGATTCGCTTTGAGAAAGCCGAGGATTTCAGCAGTTTCAGCCGTCACAACAAGATTTATACCCTTCGTATCGCTCCCCTGCTCTCTTCTACCAACAAGAACCTTTTTCGTCAATTCTTGACGAAGATACATCACCTCCGGAATTGTCGCACCCGGAACGACAATCTGAACCAGCATGGCAGGCTTCCTGATCAAGATTTCGATCAGCGACTGAGCAACAGGATTGTTTAAGGAAAATTTCCCATTCAAGGTCACCGAGACTTGAAATGGTGCATTACCCGCTTTGGCTAAGACATCGGTAGCTACAGTCTCTAGCTTCTGGTCTCTAGTCTCATTCGCGAATGCATTCGGCATCAATCTATCCAATAAGCTTCGCAACTCGGCCTTGCCCATCGCCAGAACGGTGGAGACTCGAAACACTCCTTCGGCCACATCGACAGCAACTCTCTGCTCCGAACGTCCCGGAGTACCTAAGCCAGGCTTCTGCGCAGGTGGCAATTTTTGAACCAGTGCAGTAGCTTTTTCTCTTAAAGAAGCGGGCGTGTAAATACCGGCATCTTTCTTTG
This sequence comes from Candidatus Omnitrophota bacterium, assembly GCA_041653795.1. GTDB lineage: Bacteria > Omnitrophota > Omnitrophia > Omnitrophales > Aquincolibacteriaceae > Aquincolibacterium. Next base: position 31,542 of record JBAZER010000015.1, on the reverse strand, counting down.
CATTTTTTGAAGACGGGGTGTACATATCTTGCGGCTCTTTCTTCGGCGATTCTTGACGCAGTTTGGTCCCACTAATGGGTTGGATGGGCTGGACCCGGTCCGGATTTTTGTCGCTGCTCACACCGTCGATCTCCCGCACCTCGGAGCGTTTATTGCTCAAACCTGTCCTCTTGGTCCCCAGTACCGTTCCTGCGATCCCGATCTCAAGACGGGCATTTTTTATGCGATAAACGGTCATGGAATAATCCAAACTCACACCATATCCCAGACTCCCCCAAGGGGATAGCGGCCCACCAAGATAACCGATTGCGACGGCAAACCGTTGACCACGCCGAGAATCCTGATTTAGCCCTTCAGGATTTCCCAGTTTATCTGTAACGGCCAACGCGCCAGGCCGCAATCCGTCAACCAGATGAGAAAAACTTCCAGCACTGGAAAGAGCCTTAATGAAGAGCATATCTGCTCGCTTGGACTTTAGAATTTCTCTTAAAGCAGCGGGATATTTGTCCTCAAAAAAAACGTCCGCTTCGTGATAATAGATCGTTCGCATCTTTCCTAATGCATTCTTGAAACTGATTTTATATGCTTTCGCTTCCCCGTTTTCTGACAAGTCAGTCACATTGATTTCATAGGCTCCTTTTCTTCGCAAATCGTCAAGGATAAACGGTTCTAAGCCTATCTGAGGGGTGGAAGACCGTATCACTTCGTTGTAGAGAATTGGGTTTTGAAAACCTTCGTGCATATACATGAAATCAATATTTTCTCTATACGTCCGAATCATCTGCTCAAACGCCTCTTGGCCTATGACATTTTTGCCGGCAGGAATTTTATACTGCAAGCGATCAACATCATAAGAGACTCTAAAAGGGTTATAATTTATGAAATGAACCGCTTCTAAATTTGGGAACATTTCAAATATTTTCAAATCCATGCCACCCGGATAAATCACTTCCCGTGGCTCGTTTTGGAATTCTTGAAATTTTATGTGGTATGCCCGATCCACCGCATCATTCCGCGTCTCGGGGCGATTTTTTTGAACGGTACCGGGTACGTTAGGGACAGGTTGAACGATCCCGCCTGGCTGCTGGCTACGCTCTATAGTCTCTGGTCTGCGGTCCGATTTTATCCCCCGCATCTCGGCACGGCTGGCTGCACCGCGGTCTGCCGCAACCATTTTCTTCGCGATGAACACAGTTCCGAGGCCCGTTGACTCTTCGTGAAGTGGAACAAATCCAAGTTTTTTAAATTCTGGCAACACAATATATTGGGTGGAAGGTATCGTTATAAGAAACCCATTGTCCGCCACAAGCGCGGCGACCGTTCGCACCAAACGCTTAAGAACTTCGTCATTATCTTCCCATAAGCTATGTTCTAGAACGTATGAAACAAAGATCAACCCGATTGGTGGACGTCCCGCGGGACTCCACGACCTGATATCATCCTGGATAATTTCAACATTGGCCGCGCGGACATTTTTCCGGGCGAGGTCAACACAACGCTGGAGCCAATCCACACCAACGATCTTGCTCGCTGGGAAAAGACCGGCAAAAGCCTCCAGCTCCGGCCAGTGCTCTCCAAAGCCTGGAACAAGGATGGTTTTGCCGTCAAGGGCCTTGAACTCTGCCGGCGTGATCTTTGAACGTAATTTTTCAATGGTTTTCCGGACTTTTTCCTCAGGACGCATCAAAACATCCGCGTGTGTGTATTGCCGGTCTTTTTCCAGCATGCGTCGATAGTCGAGATCATCTTCAAAGGCGGCCACCTGAACCCGCGCCTCGGAACGATTTTGGTTGGAAATATTAGTCATTGACCCCTGTACTGGGGCCTCTGCACGGCTTTTGGTTTGGTTTATGGCTTGTTGGACAGCTCCCTGGATGACAAAGGACAGGTGTTCCGCGTCGTGTCCGAGAGTCTGGATAAGGTCGTTTAGTTTAACGGTATAGACGTTTCCGATTCTTCCCTGTCTGATCTTTACCGGAACATCCGGAAGCTTTGCAGCATCGGTATCGAACGCGTCTGGCAACCGGCGAAGCTTTAGCAATTTCTGATCTTCTGTCAGCTGCACAGCATACATTTTCTCACTGTCAGCATCGGAAAGGTAAAACGCCCCGACCATTTCTAATGTGCCGAGGTCATACATCGACTTCAGAAGTTTTCTATCGGAAATAAAGGACAATTCCTCCTCTCTATTCTCGCGCTGAAACAGGACTGTTCGGCCAGAGTGGCGAAATGCCAGAGGTTCATCAAATGAAACTTCCAAAGTTGTTTCCGGTTTCATGGCCAATTGGACCTTAGAAGCAATCTGGACTGGTTTTTTCCTCAATTCTTCTTTCCAGCTCTTCATCGCCTCATTCCATCCTTTTAATTCCGCTGCATCAGCTTCCTGTGAAATCGGTTTTCCTGCTCGTCCTTCTAAACGAACGGACACTCCCAGTGCATTTCCCCGTGTTTCGGAGCGGGAGGAATCACTGGCGGAAATGTCAATCCGGACAGTCCTGCTCATTTCCTTTTGGTCCACCACAATGCCAGTGTCATAAAGTGGTTTCGCGTCCTTGGCCATATGGGCAAGCGAACGAAAGATCTCATGTTGCAACCGGCTCGGGGCCGATTGGATCTTGTCGGTTTCGAGAAGCTGAACCAAATAAACAAAAATCGCCATGTATTCTTTGGTCACTTCAAGCACAGGCTCCCAGACAGCTATCCTGCCATCTTCCAGAAGAAGTTCCAGCATACGCATAGCAAACCGGGCCCGTGCCTGTGATTGGTCCTGGTGGTACAATCCCTTGGCATTTGGGATCATACGGTTCAACCCGACGGCATCCGAGACCATGTAGTCTTTGATCAGTTTCTTCCGGAGTTCCTCAAGCTCAGGAAACTCAGCGCTGTCAAGATACAATTGCTTTGCCTCTTGAAGCGCTTTTTCATAAAGAGACCCCGTTTTTTCCACTCCTGCCGGGAGATGATCGGCTTGTTTGGAATCCGAACATTCTATTATCATCTTTTCAAGATAAGTTTTATAGAATATGAGATTTTCTTCACGCCTCGGATAGACCACAGTGCCAGGATATACTTCCGCCGCCAACATCGTCCCATTGGTGGATTTGAAATCCCGAACCGTCAGCCATGTTTCATCATCTTTTAGGAATACACGAAAAGAAAAGTGCTTGCCGGCAGTGAGGAATTGATTGCTCACGGTAAAAAGTTCCGATGCTTCGATATGCTCTTCGGGGATCTGTTCTCTCGACACCATATAGGTTTTATCCACTTCCAGGTCATAACTTACGACTCTGTCTTTTTCGCCCTCCCCAAAAAAGACAATCTTGAGGGCAAGTTTTTCATTACGGCCAAAACCTATTTCAAACCTGACTTTTTCGCTGCTTTCTCGGCGAAGGCTCTTTTCGAAGTTATCCCCGATGCTGATATGAACGGTTCCCGCAAAACGAGCTGTAAAGTCCTGATTTTTCAAGGGTTTTACGATCAACTGGGCCGCGGTGTGGTGAGGGGCCGCCAAATACTCACGGAGATCCTTTTGAGTCTCGGGCGGCAGAGATACAATGAACTCTTCTTTCTGGTTATACGGCAGAAGATCGAACAAAAGAATACCGAATTTGAACCATTCTGATTGTTTTTCGTTTTGCAGGTACCTCCGGATCGTGTCCAGACTGTACTCTTTTCCCTCAAAAGCAACCGACGTCAAAGGGGTTGAGACCAAGGAGGGCTTTTTTATCCTTACGAAAGGTTTCGCCAGTTCCCGCATTTCCGAGCGGGCGGATTTTTCTCCGGATGGTGTTGTTCGCGTTTGAATCTCAGGAGACGAGCGAGAACTCATTTCCTGGGCCGCGCGCAAAACCCAGGAACCGATCTCAACAGCAAGGTCTTTCACGGTCCTCTTGGCAGCCATGGAAATACTATTTCCCATGAAACCAGGGTATCCTCTGTGCGCCAAATAGTATGTCGCCAACAACGACGCTGTCCGTGCGTTATAGTCGAAGAAAGGGTGCATCCATACAAATCTCTGATATATTTCGGCCGCAGTCAGCAACGGATCGGCTTCAGAATGACTCTGTGAAAGTCCGTTTAAATAAGATAGAAACACGCCCATTTGCTCAGGAATCAACGGATATGAAAGCGCAAAAAGGCCATCATTTACCATCCGTCTGTCTCCAAACTCATCTGTTTCAAAAACGAAATCATGCAACTCGTGTTGCCTATATTGGAAATTTTTATTGCTGTTTGCCAAAATACGGTGGAGTTTAAAAATATCCGCTTCTCGCACAAAAGCTTTCGCCCACAATTGTTCCCTCATAAAGAAAAGCCCCCTCTTTACAGAAGGTATCTTTTGCTGATGCAGATCACTCTCGCTTACCTGATTCAAGGCTTCTCCCATGGCATCTGAAAAAGCTATCAAGGACTTGCCCTTTTCTTGCCGGGGTACATCCTTCATGTTTTTTTGAATCTCGGAGTTAAGTTCCTGCAAACGCTCCGACATTCCCTGGTCCGATTCACTCCGCATTTCCGCCCTATTTACACTGCGTTTTTCAGAGGTGAGGGATGAAAAATCGTGCAATGCTTTTTCTGCTTTCCGGACAAGCTCTTGTTTCACATCGGGAGTCAACCCGATCGCGGCATATTCAACATTTTCCTTGAGCGAAAATCCATATTGGTGCACGGACGGAACGAATGTCACGACATGCTCGTAAGGTGTTTCCACGGCCAAAAGATCATGGATAGTCCCCGGCCGGACGGCAGCGAGATCCCCTGGCTGAAGAACGAGGATTTCCGGATGAAGCGTCCCCTCCAGACTTTTTTGAAAATAAAGAAGCGCGGCCTTACCGCGAGTAATCTGATAAATTTCCAAAAGTTGTCGGCCCCCTTCACGGACGGGATGCAGGTGCAGATGTTCTTCAGGTCGTAAAACCTCAAAGGGCAAGATCCCTTTCTGTCCCGGAAATTCCACCCGGGAAACTCCTGCGATTGGCGGGAACATACTTTGAGGAAACGGACTTGCTGTGGAATCTGACATCCACACGGTCCTCTTGTGCTCGCCTTTTTTCAGGCCATACCAGTCTTCCCGGTCGCTGTGTTTCAAAACAACCACACCGCCCTTGCTCCACACCTTCCCCGTCGAATTTTTGCCGCTATCGTCTGGAGACCTTCCATACCAGGACGGAGCCGTCCGGGTCGTAAGAACGATCACATTCCCTTTGGTGACCTTGACTGATGCCTCCGCACCATGGCTCAGGCCGATTATGCCGGGCTCCGACAAAACAAATGTTTCACCTGAAACCGTAACCGAAGCTTCCGTACCGGACGGAACAACCACCTGTGTCTCATCTTTAAAAACACTAGTCCTGTCCAAAAATTCCTTGGCCGTCCGGCCATTATAAAAAACCGTCTGTGTCACAGAATCTACAAGATAACCGCCATCCTCCTGGCGGATTATCGGTACTTTGTTTTCCTCACCGATAAAAACAACCTCCTGCATTCCAGAGTGAGTGCGCTCACCAACGACGAAATCTTCATCGCTCATCGAATCAACAATAATAGCAGACCCTTTTAACTTTGCGACGATCCCGGCATCGGGACCCCGATAGGCTTCGGGTATTAATTCCACGGTCCGTGTCGCGCCATCGATGGTCCTTTTTCGGGTGCTGTCCGCAACCTGCCCATGAGAAATGATCTTCACTCCGTGATATGCGGCGATATCCCCTAACATCACGCCGGCACCGGGGCTTCCCGGGCGTTTCCGGAATTGATTACCCTCTTTGATGATCCTGAGAACGCCATCGCTTTCCTTGCCGAAAAAGCCCTCCTCTCCGGCATCAACTGCGGCCAGATAAGCCCTATGATTACTACGGTCACGAACCACGAAGAGACCGCCCAAAGAATTCGTGTGTTGTTCGATATTTTCTCCAAGCCCCGCAGCAACGTCAACAAAGTTAGCCCCGAGTTCACTGCTCGGCTCAAGACCGATCGATCTCAACGCCTCCCAGAAGGTCCGCTTGGAGCCCAACACTATAAACACCTCTTTTCCCTCGATGGATCCCGGCCCTTGGTACACGGCACATCCAAGTTTGTGAACCTCCTCCAAGGAGATCTTAGGCGGTTGGGTGTTATCCCAAGGTCCCTGCTGATTTACGAGCGCCCAAATTTTTGGAACCAAAGCTTCAAAAACCTTCTTTCCGTGACCTCGCCAATCTTTTTTCGAGTCAATGCCAAGCTGCCGAGCCACGAATTCAAGCGATCCAGCCTCAGTTTTTTGTTCCCGCATCTCGGAGCGCCCCGCAAAAAGAGCGGCAAGTAAAAAACCCTGCAGCTGTTGCTCGGGTGTATTTAAAGTCAAAACGGGAAGTAACGGATCTTTACGTCGCCAGGGATATTTCCGTAACGGGCGTATCGTCTCAATTTGCGAGCCTACATCAACGTGCTCAAGGAATTCATATTTTCTCTTGCCATACTTTTCGCCCAAATCACCTACAAAAAGCTTTAAACCTATCCGTACGCCGTCTTGTTCATTCACGACGCGGGTCGCTAGCTTTAAAAACCAGGGCTGCGTCCCAAACAATGCCTTGTCGATAATCGTAATGCCTTCGGCTGCGGGAATGGAAGAAGAAATGCGTTTTCTGAAATCCTCACCAAGCTCCGTTGCTTTTTCTTTGAGAATATTGTGATCCCGAAGTAAACGCACTTGCCCTTGAAGAAACTGACGCCTTTGCGCGACCGTATACGGGGCGTTCTCGCCTTGTTGCATCCCGGCAATCTGTTTCTCCAAATCATCCGCAAGTTGCTCCTGAATATTGCCATCCGTAATCTCGCGGGAAAAAACGCTCCAGAGCTGTTCTTCAAACTTCACACCCGAATCACTAGACTCAAGTGCTTGCTTCAACAGTACCTGCATGACCTTATAGACAATGCTTTGATGCTCCGGCAACAACCGGCCAACAAACGGATAAAGCAGGTGCAATTCTTCCCGGGTCGCAAGAGAATAGCCATCCATCGAATACCATTGCGCATCTCCATCGGCAACATGCCAGAAGAAACCGTCCATGCCCAAATAAACCCTGTGTGGTTTATCGCTGAGAGTGCGCGTGATCAACTGTAATCGTCCCGCATAACCGGACAGGTCTTTTATCACTTTGTCAGCTCTTATAGTGAAATCAGAAATGTACGAGCCTTCGGGCAAAACCTCTTTCGCATAGAAATAATCAAACGCCTGCCGATAAAGATCGCGCCAGTCCGCCTCCCCGAAAGTAGCACGCCCAAAAAATCCGCTGAACATAGCCTGGAATTGCCGCTCAAGGCGGTAAAGCTCCTGATCATTGCTAAAACCGCCCTGAAAAAATTCATTCGAAAGATCGGCCCACGCTTTAAGCGCCGTCGCATTTAATCGTTCACGGGACGTCATTTTTTCGATGGCGCTCGGCAAATCTTCAAGATCCGCCCGGCTTCTGATCAAACACACCTGCATCCCCAAGGCTTCCGCAGGATATATATCTGATGTCAAAGAATCCCCGATCATTAACGTGTGAGAAACCTCCGCTCCCATTTTTTTGAGTGCATGTCTGAACAAACTCTGGTCCGGTTTCTCACCCGTCCCGTCCACCGGTGTGATCACTTGCTCAAAAAACCCCGTGAGTCCGATCGCATCAAGAGCCGCGTTTATCTCGAGAGGGTCATTATTCGAAAGGATTGCGAGACGTATCTGCTTTTGCCGAAGATTTCGTAGTACCGCTATTAATTTTGGGTCTGGTGTCAACAGTTCCTTGGTGTTGACGCGGCGCAGGATCTCTCTGGTAAGAAGATGGGGGGGAATACCGAACGCTTCCGCGATATGGCGTCGCTGCATCTCACGGCCTTCTAGTTTCAGTCCGTTTTTAAGATGCAGTATCTTTTTCTCAATTTCCGGAGCTGGCAATCGCGCCCTTTCAGACAAAAAAGATACACTGGCTTTACGTATTGCATCATAATAAGCTTTGGTGTTTATCAAGGTTTTGTCAAAATCAAAAAATGCGAAACGGATATTGCCACGAGTCCGGTAATGATCCGCAAGCTTGTTGATCCGGGTCGTGAACTGGACGGCAGCTTCTTCGCGAACCCTCCCGCCTTCTTCGCGAATCATCCGAGCAACTTCATCAAAGAATTGCGAGGCAAGACCTTTAAGGTCTTCTTGCCGCAGGAGGTAGACAGGAACGGCATTTTCAATATTCAAAATCAACGCATTCAAATTAGCATGGCCACGGACGCCAAAATATTCCAAGGCGTAAAGATAAAGATTCAATCTGGCTTCCAGCGTCAAGTGCCCCAAAAGATCTGCAAAGTTTTCGGGATCCCGCTGAAAAGTGTACAAAATCGACCTTGTGGTAAATGCATTCTCGGAATAATTCAATATTTCCGAAAGCGGATCCACGCTAAAGGTTGTCAGAAGACTTTGATCGACTATCTTTTCAAAATTCAAACGGTCCGAATCTTCCAACCCCGTCACTACAAAAGCATCCACAGTTTTTGCGCCGACCTTTTTCAAAAAATCACGACCCGCATCCATGATACTCCCGCTTAAAACGCTGTCATCGATATAAATCACCCTCTTCCCCTTCAAAGAAACATCCGTCCAACGATCTCCCTGAAGGTGAACGTTCCAAGCTGGTTCGCGAGCCCAGCTGGCTAATTTATTTTGAGCGCTCCGGTTCATGGCCAAAGGAGCATGCAACGCAAGATGAGGCAGGCGCAACCTGCTGGATATTTCTCGGGCCAATAAAAAAGCGCTATTCGGGACGGCCGCACCTCCGGGGTTCACAATAATCCAGGAATCCGAGTCCTTCTTCAGATTGTCGCCAAGCTTTTTCAGGATGTTCTGCACCAGGGCTTCTGAAAAATATTGAATCTCGCGGTAGCGACCGAATTTAAGATAAGAATAGGCCAATTTCGTTTTGGTGGGTACCCGGCCTGAGATCTTTTGCGAAGCAACATAGGGATTACCGCTTGGCGTGGTCATTTCAATAAAGGAAGTAGCCTGCTCGGGAAAAACTTCGTATTTTCCAAGAAGCTCTCTCAAAAACTCATCCGCAACTTTTAGGGCCATTTGAGCGGCTCTGCGGATCAGGATCAAATTGTTGCTCTCGCTGATATTGAAAAACCGACGTTTTGTTTCTTCAAGTGATTCCGGAACTTTTATCGCACCCATTCCTTTGAGGAGTTGATCCAATTGTTGATAACCCGATCTCGGGAACAGATACGAATAAGTCCCAATCATCAACACACTCCCGATCGAGCCGGCAACAAGCATGTAAGGAATCGTCGCCAGAAAAAACATCGGCATCCCCATCATAAAAAAACCAGCAAAACCAAAAAGAACTTCATCACGTGCCTAGAGCTATTGTAGTTTTTCTCCAAAAACAATATCGTTTGGATCTGGGATTTTGCATTTTCGAGATTTACATCCCGCGCCTCAGAGCGACCTTCCCCCAGGGCTGTCACAACACCCTGTGTTGGAATGCTTGCAACGCCGGGTGTTTTTGCTACGGAAAAATCTTGCGCAAGACGGGCGGCCGCTTCGGCGGAAAATCTGGGGGCGATCAACTCATTAACAGGCAATTGCATTCGGCTACTGATCTTTTCGATGGACTCTTGAAGCCCCTCGTTGTAGCGATTAGTGAAACGATCTCCCAGTTTTTGCAAATTAGTAAAACCCTGGATCAAGCTTGGCTGGCGCGTAGCAGCGCCACTCCCTCCGCCCCGTCCCTCTCTCCGAGGGAGAGAGATAGGGTGAGGAGCCTTTTTGCCAAGTGTCATCAAATCAAGGTACGAAGTCGGTTGTTGCGGCTTTGTGATGCGCGGGCTGACGCGAACGTAAGAGATACCGTTCTTTTTGAAAAATTCTGTAAGCCCTTCAGAGTGAAAACCACCGGTCACGAGCACGGCATTCGGGTCCTTGATCTCTTTCATACGGTTGAGCATGTTCTCGAAGATGACTTGTTCGCGCTTTTGGGCAGTGGCATAGAATTCGAGGGCAACTGTATACGTATTTTGTACGGCGGAAGGCGTACGGCGTACGGTGTTCGTTTCTTCGCCGTACTCCGTACCCCGTACTCCGCGCTTGCTCATTTTTTGATATTCTTCCCGTGATAATTCCAGAGAAAACAACTTTTTCAACAGGCAATATTCTTTGTACTGTTCAATCAGCCGCTTCTCCACGTTCGTTTTGGAAAGTTCATTAAGGACCAGGTCATCCAGTTTTTCGACTTCTCGGAAAAGGTCCTGGGCCTGCAGTTCGCTGGAGAAGATCGCGATGCCGATCTGGCGGGTAAAATTGGGGTAGTCTTCGAATTTGAAACCGTGCGGTGAAGTCGTTTCGTAAAAACGTTCAAATTTCGCTCGAATATCCACACGGCGGGACTGGGACCCTGCGGCTAGAGACTCGTCAAAAAACTTCTCAATGTCACCACTTAACGAAGTTAACTTTTTTGCTGTTAACCAATTCTTAAGTTTTTGCATTTCGCTTTTAGCGGATCCCGAGTCCCGAGGTTCGAGTACCTCCAGATTTTTCAGCTTGAAAAATCTGACGAGTTGCGGCCAATCGTACTGCTCGCGAGCATCGGAAAGATCGAGACTGAGATACTTGCCGGCATCCTCGCGAAGCTTATCGAGGCCCGCGAACGGCTGGTCCGCGATTTCCGTCCTGAAAACCCAATCCTTGAAGAATTTTTTGAGTTCCGGATTGAACGCGTGGGAAGATTCATCCGCGATCTTTTGACGGAGGTTTTTCAAAAAAGCATCCGTCTGCGGTTTCGCGGCATAAACTTTACTGAACTGCTCCAGATTTTCGCGGTAAAGGGCCACGTTTTCAACGCCGTAGCCTTGCGGCTTGAGACTCGGGGCTTGTACCTTGAAACTCGTTTGCGATAATCGTTTTTGCGAGTCCCTAGTCCCGTCCGCCACAACGCGTTGGACGGATCCGTCCTCTGATGGAAGCGACGAGTCCCAATTTTCTGAAAGGAACATTTCAACTCCGCCGATCAGGCCCTTTTTACTGAGATCGTTCAGAAGTTCGCGATTGATTTTCGGGTCTCTAAAAAAACGGAGGGATTCGGGATCAAGCTTCCCCCAAGTCCCTTCGAGAAAAACCGTTTTGAGTCCATACCGGGTTTTAAGATGGATAAGAATCTTTTCAATGTTCTCCTGTCCTTCTGTCTGGCCGTGGGCTTCTTCGATGTGAACAATGACAGGTGCGGCGTGCGGTGTGCGGTGTGCTGGATTATTCTCCACTGGTGCGGCATAGGTGTCCTGAATAAGCCCTATTTTCTGAGGAATGGAGATATTTGCAAGAAGAGAAGAGATCGATATCTCGGTATTCTGTATTCCGTGCTCCGTAGTAAGCGTGGGCGTCCCCCATGCGATCGTCGTGGTCGCGAAACAAATGAGAACAAAAACACTGATCGCCCGGAGAAAATGAAAATGATAGATTTTTCTCTTATTTTGCGGCATGGTCAAATGTCGTAAGTTCCTTTCCTGTAATGAGTTGTCAGAGGAAAAATAACACATGAAAACTCACTTAGCAAGTTAACTGCAAATATTTTTATAAATATTGTGAATATAAACTAGCAATTTATGACTCCTTATAGCAAATATACGGACTCTTCTTTGCCGACTGGCTTTCCCCCTTTACCATCTGCATCAAAACAGTGCTCGGAACGAGTAAGAAAGATCGTAGGCCGCCACAACGGCTATCTTGCTGAATGGTACCGTTCCGGAAAATCCAATACGATTTTGGCATGGTTTTAACGTGATGAGCTTTAAAAACGCTAAAAACAAAATAGCCATCGCCGTAATCGACGATGGCTATTTTGATATTCTGTTATGTAGTTATAGGAACCGGGCATCACTGCAGAGAAAACTCTCAATCCAAACGCAGTCTGATCCCCTTCTAGAATAAAAAAATGGAGGTGGAGGGAATTGCACCCTCGTCCAAAGGATCCGTCATTAAGAGGTCTCCATGCTCAGTTCGCAATGAATTTAATCCCCCAGGCCTCTGCGAACGATATCCTGAAGAACGATCCGCCTAAATCTTTTCCTTGGACACGGCAGCGAGGTCCAAAGAGCAACCTGCTTTTTCGTCAGCAGAGCTTAGCAGGTATCAGCCCTGTGACGTTCGCTGGCAGTTAAGCAGCGAAAGGAAGAGCGAAAGGCATCGGAACCGTTACCGGTCCAACAGCTCTTTCGTTCCAGCTGGTTTTTTCAGCATTTGTGTTTTGCCACGTTTTTTTGAGAGGCACCTGACGAACCTCTGCATGCTCCCTTAAATGCTGTATCCCCTGTCGAACCTATTCACCCCCAAGGAACGACGATGTTAAAGACCAAAACCACGGTAAAAGTATAGCATGTTAAAAGATGCGGCTCAATGAAGAGCGTCTGGCAAAAAAAACCTCGCTATGCCGGACACCTCAAGCAAGGCAGTCCCTGTGGGATACTCCGTACGCCAGCTTAGCGCCTTGTGGCCTTCTTGATAGCGGACTGGGTCTCGCGGGCATGGATCCTCTGCTTGATGGCCGCCCGCTTGTCGTACTGCTTCTTGCCTTCGCCGAGCGCGATCTCGACCTTTACAAATCCCTTTTTAAAATACATGCGAAGCGGCACGATCGCGACCCCTTTGCGTCCGGCCTGCCCCATCAGACGGTTGATCTCGCTCCGCTTGAGCAACAGTTTGCGCGTCCGGATCGGGTCCAATTCCTGATACCCCTGGATCTTCGAATAGGGAGAAATATGACAATTCAGGAGAAATGCTTCCTCCCGCATGATACGCACGTAACTGTCTTTCAGGTTCACGCGCCGCTCACGAATGGATTTAACCTCGTGACCCGTGAGGCTTACGCCCGCTTCATACCTGTCGTGGATGAAGTAGTCGTAATGAGCCTTCCGATTCTCGGAAATCACCTCGAAAGAAGATTTTACAGGCTTGGGCGTGGGAGCCGGGTCTTTTTTCTTTTTCATAGATTCAACAACGTGGTGGGTGACATAAACGGGACAACCTTTAATTCCCCTCTGAAAAGTGCCGACGCCGCACACAATTTCCTTGAATCGTGATGACGCGGTACTTGTTCATAAAGAACAAATGCTGAGGAGGGGACTTGCCCTAGCGCCCAATGCGCCAGGACTACGCTTCAGGATCTTGACGATCCTGTAAGCGGTTGGCTCCCTCTCCAAAAAAATGCGGTCACCGTAGGCAGTTGACCTTATACTGCCACGGTGCCGTACCAAATCATGAGATTTGGTGCTGAGGAGGGGACTTGAACCCCTAAGGCCTTGCGGCCACTAGCTCCTGAAGCTAGCGCGTCTGCCAGTTTCGCCACCCCAGCATGGATAAATTTGACTTTTCGCTCACGCCAAGTCCCACGGACTGCAAAAAGCACCGCGCGGAAGCATTGCACCATGACGGCATAATGATCGCCGCCTACGGCGAATGCGAAATATAGCCGTCTTAGGCTGGTGCCGTCAACTACAAAGACGGAAAAACAGAGGGCCTGATTCCGTCAAAAACCTTTGGGGAACGAACACGGAACTGTTTGCGTCAAAAGCGAGCGTGGAGTGCGAGACGAACGCTGGGATCGACCCGGAACTCACCGCGCAGGCTGAGGCGGAGGCAGCACCACCGCCGTTTTAGCTGCGCCCTGCGGGACTGCAACGGCAGCTTCCGGGAGAGGCACCAACTTGATATTGCGAAATTCGATCACGGCTTTTTTTGCCTCCCCAACACGCGCGTTCGTAAATACAAAAACCACTTCATTCACGATAAGAGGCTTCGGAGCATGAAAATCAAATTCCACAAGCTTCCAGGTCTTCTCAAAAGTCCTCGGGGCGTAGCGGCGAACCACATTGCTTTTGGACTTCAATTCGATGAAAAAACTCTCCGGAGCGCCTTCGTCAGCCTTACGACGGATCTCGAAAGAAAGACCGGTGTATTTTGAAATATCAAAATCACGCGTCTTGAAATAGACGCCGCAGAATGAACCCACCGGAAAAACATCGTATTCGATCTCAAGAAAAATCTGTCCCGAATCCGGATCTTTGAAAAATTCCCGCCCCGCATACCCGATCTTTGGCGTGAAAAAAGTCCCGTGATCAAAAACAACATTAAAAAAATTTCCGGCCTGCTTGGAGAGATCGGCCTGCTCAGCCTCCATGACCGCCGTTTTCCCGAGAAGCTCGTAGGATTCATTCATAAGGTCCCACGCCTTCGTGGTGACCTTCTTGACTGGCAGGATAGCGCCGCCCACTACACTTGCCTCTTCAAGTCCCCGGATACGGACTCTCTTGGAAGGAAAAAGAAATGATGGTTTTGAGACCTCCACAAAACCGCGAAGAACGCCCACCTTGCTCTCCTGACCTTGCAAAGCGGCCTGCACACGGAAAATAGCGCCGTGAATATTTGCGACATAATCGTGGGTCAGGATTTTCAAAATCGCCTTATTCTCATTCTGTTTACGTTCAAATTGGCGCGTTGTCGCACCCAGGAGAACGCCTTGGGCCAAACGCAGTTCATAAACTTCCCGTTTCCCCGTCACACAAGATTTTTCGTTCTGAATTTCAGAATTCTTCTTGAGACGTAAATTGATCTCATTCCCGACCCGAAAATTAACCACACCGTCTGCGCCAGTCTTGAGCTTCTGGGATGTCACAAACTTCTCCCCGCGCTTGGGCGCGTGCCAGGAACGACTCTGAAGGTCATAGATCTGAGCATCCCCTTCAAATCCGAGAATTTCAAAAGCAAGAGGCTTACTACAGGACTGGGGCACAAAATGGGACCACAGCAGGAGACCCGCTGCGATCACGAGGACGACGATGAGGGGCTTCCGATAACTCACGGTTTTGAGCTTTTCATCACGAACACTCATGGATGTAGTTTATACCACCTTTACAAGCTTGTCTATCTTCCCATTCAAAATACATCATTGGGCAATAGAGGACTTGAACCTCTGCCCTTGTCTTTCATTTCTTATACGGTTGGCAAGGGCTACCCCAATTTTCGCTACGCTCCAATTGAATGGTATTGGGACTGACCCCACGCATGTGAAGCGTGTGCTCGGCAGAAACGATGACCTCCTCAGTCATCGCGATTGCCGTACTTGCTCACGAAGAGCAAGTGCTAACCAACCAGCAAGTTTGTAATTCCGTGGGCAATAGAGGACTTGAACCTCTGACCCCACGCATGTGAAGCGTGTGCTCTAACCAGCTGAGCTAATTGCCCACGGAATTACAAACTCTAACCACTGCGCCGGCTCTCAACGAGCCGGCACGGCTTCGGCAGAAACTTGCCGTTTCTGTCCGAGGCCGAGCTAATTGCCCAGGGATGTATTTATATCAAAATTCACGCTCGCCCGACGTATTCGCCTGTTTCCGTATTGACCTTGATCTCGGTCCCTTCGTCGATAAAAAGCGGAACATTCACTTTAAGACCTGTCTCACAAACAGCAACCTTTACGGTATTTGAAACGGAGTCCCCCCGGACTCCGGGAGGAGCTTCAGTGACCTTAAGTATTACAATCCCAGGCAACTCCGGAAAAATGGGCTTTTCTTCGTGAAAATCGATCTTGATCTCCATGCCCTCTTTCAAATAATATTTTTTATCACCCAGAATTTCTTCGGACAGCATAAATGAATGATAATTTTCCATATCCATGAAATGATACCCCTGGTCGTCCTTATACAGGAACTGACATGTTTTTGGATCCAGGGTGATCCTCTCGAGCGGTTCGTCCGGGGCAAACCGGGTTTGGACAATACGGCCGTTTTTGAGATTCTTCAGGGTGATCTGGAAAAAAGCCCGCAAGTTCCCGGGCGTGCGATGGGTGGCCTCGGTCACCATATGCATCTCATTTTGGTGAATGACAATAGCGCCTTTTTTTGCATCTCTGGCTTGCATCTTATTTCCTCTCGTTAGGGTCGGGTCAGCATTTCTGTACTAAGGGAGCGACATTATACATGAAGCGAACTTCTGGACAAATATCTTTAAGCGCTTAGATGATACTGATGACCGAAAGAATACGCTCCTGGGTTTGGCTTTCCATGCGATAGGAAAAGAACTTTTTGTTTTCGCAGACCGTGCAAAGACCCGTATCATCAACATGACTTTCCGGAATCCCCCGTTTCAAAAGCCGGCTTTTAATCACTCCCACAAGATCCAGATTACCCACGGCGGCGTCCTTGCCGTGATAAAAACCTGGGAAATAACCAAGGAATTCCTTGCCCACCTCATAGCAGCATTTGCGGATCGAGGACCGATGGCCACACGAAGATCCCCCATTTTCGTTCCGCATTTCTTCTCAAAGATCTTGAGCATTTGTGCGATGATCCCATCTTTCACACCTTTCCATCCGGCATGCACGATCCCAGCGACCTTCCGGACAGGGTCCCAGAAAAAAACCGGCACACAATCTGCGGTCCGTATTCCAAGCACCAGCCCCGGAATTTTGGTGATCAGTCCGTCAGCGGGAATTTCCAGTAACTCTGGATCCGGGCGCTCGGCCACCACGATCGTACTGCCATGGACCTGTTTTACCATGACCAGATTGTCAGGAAACAGACCCAGTTTATGCAAAAATTCTCCGCGCCTTGAATGATCAAAAATGCGGGAATGAAAACCGGCAACAACCCCCCTTCCAAAAGATTCTAAACGGTAAACGCCGGTAGGACCTTCTTTAACGATCATGGCTTCGAACTCGAGGAAGTGCCCCGGGGTGCTGCCGCAAAAAATTTTTCAACAGTCAAAAGGTTTTCGCCTTTTTTCATTTCAGGATCCGCATGGAACCGTCCCCGGAGAGCGCCATGATTCAGGTAGTTATTAATCGCCAGCAAGATCATACCTTGATCAAGCGCTAAATATTTTCGCGCGATTTTCCCCGTCGCGACTGTCACAGCATCATAAAACCCATACTCCCCGTAAATATCATAAAGTTTGATCAACTTCCGAAGGTTAATGGCCACCTCCTCCGGGGCATATTCCAATGCCAAAGCACTCGCATGCGGTGTCACGACACCGGATTTATAACCCTTCACGCCCATCGGCTTCGCGCCGTATTCCGAATAGCCTCCCTCAGGAACGGAACAAGGACTCATCCCCCAAACCGGCATCTTTAATTCCTCCAAGGCGTAGCGGATCTGGCCTTGAACGTGCGCGGCGTTGTTCACTCCGAGCCCTTCCGGTGCAAGCTCCTTTTCTTTCAAAACGATCGGGGGCATCAAAGCTTCAAAAGCAGAACCGCCCCAACTCGGAACATACCGGAGGCCTTTCCACTCGTAATGCCCGCCGACATGCTTGTACCCATCCAGGATCGTTTCTACACGGTCTTGGGGGGGCTGTGATTGCCAAGCATAGGATGCCGGGAATGTCCGCACCAACCCTTCGAACCAATGAGCTTCCGGCACGTCCCCGCGCGCAACAGCAATATAGCTAACCGCCCGGGGTTCGGTATAAAAAACACCATAGTGATAATCCGAATAGACATTCAGGTTACCGTAGAAACCGTGGAACATCTGTTTTTCAAGCGGATCGTAAAAGAAATTGAAGTTCCCGCGCTTCAAGAGCCGGGTCGCCTGTCCGGCAAGCTCGTCAGGAAAAGCGTTTTTTGCAACATAGAGCCCGAGCACCAGCCAACCGCTATCCACAAACGAAACAAAATAGCTCGTCTTCTCCAGCGTGGTCGTGTCGTAATAATTGTAGGGAAATCCGCTCGCGTGATACTCGAGCTTTTCGATTGTGGTCAACGTCTTCCGGATACGTTTGACAGCATCTTCGCGCGTAACGAAGCCCATGTCATACGCACTCACAACCGCCATCAAATAGACCCCGACGTTCGTAACGCTTGTATAATCCCCCACCCAGGTGGCTGCGTCGAGCGGCTCTTTTTCGCCGAGAAGGACGGTGTCAAGCGGCAGGCCATGCTCCGAATCCAGAATTTTGTCAAAGAACTCCCACGTGTCCTTGGCGACTTCTCTTAAGAACGCTTTGTCATCCTTCGAAAAGTTTTTTTTGACACTTAAGGTTTTGGGGAATCCGCACAAACGGTTCACGAGGAATTTCTCAAATTCGAGATGTTCCAGGTGCACGGGAGTTTTTTCGATCTTCCTCGGCGGGGAATCCACGGCGCTTGGGCCCGGCGCTCCGGTCCTCACGAAACGAATATTGTCGAGATAGATCTTGCCGGATTTTTTCGTGACATAACCGTCATTAAAGATAATCACAAACTCATCCAAAGGCTTGTAACTCACACGGGGTGTTTTCCACACCTTGGGATCGGAAAAATCAATGAGACCCGTCATGGCATTCAGCGGAATACTCACGGTTTGCCACGTCCCCGTCACCGGAATTTTTGCAACTCCGCTCACTTTTTCTACACACTGCGGATCCATGCATTTTTTCACCTCAAGACGAAACCGCTCTGTAAAGCCCGCCTTGACATCCCCTTTGATCTCAAACTCAAGATGATCATAGGAACTTGCGTCGAAACCTCTCAGCTTGGTCCAAAATCCGTTCTGGGCCGGAAGATCAGAATCCACACTGTAGGCAAGACTCAGGACTTTAGTCGTCTTCCCGTCCTTTCCCGCCATCGACACTACCTGCGGATCCGTGTAGGAATTATTGATGTCCGCGAGGTTCATGTTCCAGTCGCCACTTTCGCCGCCGAGATTGTTTATGATCTTCCCGCCCTCCGTTTCAAAATCCGCGACTATGACGACCTGAGGCGTATCGGATTTCGGTGGTGTTTGCTCAGAAACTGCTGCCTTCGCCGGAGCCGTATCTACCGGTTCCGGCGTCTTCGGCACTCCCCCCTGAGAACAGCCTGCCTGGAAAACCATCAAACACAACAACAGATGCGATAGAACGTTTTTCATAGATAGGCCTTGAGTTTTTTCCATGTCTCCGGTTCGACCATTCCAGAAGCGGAAAGCCCTTTGGATTTTTGAAAATCCCGTACCGCCGCTTTGGTCCTTTTGCCGTAAAACCCGGTGGGATTCCCTTTGAAATATCCGGCACGCTGGAGCGCCTTCTGGATCTTCAAAGTCTCTTTCCGGGCCGGCATTGCCGGAGCTGAAACGATAGGTTTTGGCATTTTCCCGGTAGGAACGGATTCGATTCTCCGCAGATCCGACCACAGATACTGCCGTCTCTGGCTTCCCATAAGCCCCACAAAGATCACCTGGCCATTCGATTGGACCCGTCCGGCGAAACAGTGACGCGCCGTCCTCGTCCAACCGGTCTTGCCGATCACTCCGGCCGTCCGCCAAAGCATCTTGTTGCAATTATTCAGAAGGACCCTCCGTCCGCTGCGGCTATAAATGACCGCGCTCCGGATCTTCAGGGTATTCACGATGAACGGATATTTTGAAGCCGCCATGATGATCCTCGCCAGATCATACGCAGTCGAGTACTGCCCCGAAGCCGGAAGGCCCGACGGATTCACAAAACTGGAATTATTCGCACCAATGCTTTTGACTTTCCGGTTCATGAGCTGGGCAAACGCAGAACGCGAGCCCGCCGTCAGGACCGCAAGGGCTTCCGCCGCATCATTCGCGGACTTGATAAGCGCTGCTTTAACAAGATCACGCACATAAAAGCGCTCTCCCGCATGCAAGCCTATCTTGGAAGGCTGAATATGTTCCAAGCCCCCCGGAATCTGGACAATTTTGTCCAGCGAAAGATGATCGAGGGCCACCATCACGGTCAGAAGTTTGGTCGTACTGGCTGGCGCGCGCTTGGCATAAGGCGCCCGTGCATAAAGGATTTGCTGGGTACGCCCGTCCAAGAGTACCGCAGAGGGTGCCAGCAATGTGATTGAGCCCGCCTCCGCGAAAGGTAACGGCAAAAGCAACGGAAACGAGACGAGACATAAAACCGAAAGATTCAGGATCGTTTTTTTCATATAGACCCGCGAGACCCGTTTCTCTTCAACGCTTTTTAAAAGCTTGGGCCTGACAAAATTCGGCGCCTTCGCTTTGCTCGGGTTGGCACTGACCTGCTACTAAATTTTCATGGGTCGTTAGTGCCGTTCCAACATTTCATTTATATCTGATGGCGAGTTAGGCGGCCACTCGCCCTACAAGCATGGCATACGTCACGTTTGTAAGCAAAGCTCTCTTCGAGTCTCCACCACAACACAGCGATAACTCGAACCTGTGATACCTACCAAGCCAAGGCAGTTATTGCAAATTCCGTGCATTCTACATCCCCGCGGAAAATCCACATAACACTTTATTTGTATTGCAGATGTACGAATCCACCCCTATCCCTCACTTGAGTCATATTGGGTGGTTTGGGATAGTTTTGTGGTGAGTATAAGTTCAGTGCTTGATTATCATCAAAAACTAATTGAAAACCAGTGCTGAACGACTTATAAAAATTTAGGTAGTTTAAGTACAGTCTGGATCGCCGTCATAAAAAACAAAAAATCTAAGCGGGCTAATACTATTTAACCCAATGTACAAGTTTTAGCTGCTTATAAAAAGGGCCCTCTGGCCGAAGGAAAGGATGGTAACCAAACCTTTCAATTCAATAAGCCAAGGAGGGCCCTATAGATCTCGAAAATTATATCGCGCAAATCTTCTGGGAACTCGATAATTTTATAAAAGAAAATTTTCCGGGACACAGCCTCCGCAGAAGTGATCCTCTTCCCGAGCTAAGAGACAGCGAAGTCCTTACCGTGGAAATCGTTGGTAAAAACCTCGGACGTGAAACGGATAAGAAGTTGTTTTGGTTCTTTAAGAGTTTTTACGCTCATTTTTTTCCCAATCCGGCTACCCACGTTACCCTCATGCGACAAGCGACGAATTTTTGAAAAGTTGAAGGAATGCTTTTTGGCCATCTCTCCCGCCTCTTTCAGGACACAACCTCTGTCATGGACAGTATACCCCGCTACGCATGCCGTTTTGTGCGAGCCAAAAGTTTTAAACGACTGTCGGCCTTTGGCAAGGAATTGGGCCTTCAAACCTTCCACGGATTCAGACCGCACGTCAAGATCAACTCGATAGAAATGGTCCAGGAACTTACCGGAAGCGACTCCGAACTTCTTGTCTGTGATCGTGACTATTTTTCTCAGCCTCTGTTAAAGAAGAGCTGAAACAAACTCAAAACCTTGAACTTTCGGCCTCGGTCACCAAGAACGAAAAACCCTCCGGTCTTTCTCCCGCAGTAGGGAAATACCTGGAAAAAATCCGCCGCAAAATTGAAGCCGTTTTTAGCCAATGAATCTGGGCTGACGATCTGTGGCATCTTACAAGCCGGATACGCCCCGTTTCTTCCTTTCCATAACGCCTCTTTGGGGTTATAATTTCTCACAGGTGTTGCGTTAAATGAGCGGGGCTACTACCTTTGAAGGAGCTTTGAAAAAGGGAAAATACATGTTAAGCGTTTTGGTAATTTTAGCTTTTTTTATCATTCCTAACACCTACGCTGGGAAAGCAAAACTCACAACCTATTATCCCGTGCCACATGGTGACTATAAGAATGTAAATTCTAAAGAAGGTTTTAATTTTGCCACGATATCGGGCAACGTCGGCATCGGGGCAGCAAGTCCAGGCTATACGCTTACGCTAAACGGCCAGCCAAGAGCGAATGGTTATACGGTTTGGACTTGAAAGGTCAATTAATGGCATATCAATCGCACTCGGAGGGGGCATTCTGTTTTCCCCTCAACCAACTGAAAGGAGATCGAAATGAAATATCTTTTGCTCTTTGTCGCAATTGGCTTATCCCTTGCTGGGTGCTGCGAAAAGAAACCGGGGGAGGTTGAGGTTGCACCCCCACTTTCATTGACACCCCCCAGCTTTATCAAAGCAACCACCGAGTGTCCCTTTACGATTTTGGCAGCGTTGGATCCGACGGCGGCTTGCTCAATTGACTGGGTTGATGACAAGACCGCGCAAGAGGCTACACCCATTAAAGAAAAAGCGAAGGTGAAGCTTGCTGGATGGGCAGGAAACGTTGAGGCGGGTACAAGTCCTCAAGAAGTCTTTGTCGAGCTTGATGGACCAAGTAAAGTTTATTTCAAGGCTTCTCCCGGCCTCAACCGACCGGATGTTGCTGCGCACTTCAAAAAACCGGGACTGGCGAGTTCCGGATGGGAAGTTTATGCAGACCTGTCTGGAGTCACCGCGGGGACTTACAAGGCACAAGTTATTCAAGTAAAAGGTCAATCCGGTTTGACTTGCGACACCAAACGCTCCATCGTAGTCAGCTAAGGGTTTTGTAAGGCATCCGTCGCTGTTTACATCGCAGGAAGCCGAGCTGTATTCCCGCGAAACGGAGCGCAGCGAGGTGACGTTGAAACTAAGTGAGCACAGCAAGGTTCTTGTGACTTTCAACGTTTTTGCCATGCTGAACGCAGCGAAGCTTCTAAAGCAAGATTCTCCAACCTTTTCAAGTCTCAGAATGGCGAGGACTTAAAAGACTTTTGCTCGATTACTTAGGATGATCTTTCCCCAAAAAAGTGGACACAACGAGAAGTTGCTCACCACCTACCGACAGGTAGGGGGGCTGGACAAGAAACGGATGGTTCTGTCCTAATAAAACATCCACTGAATAATGAGGAAAAATCAAGCGGTAATGTTTCTAATTTTGTGAAGCATAAATCAATTCACTGGGAGTCGCTCATGATGGGCGGCTCCCTTCTTTTTTGGAACCCCTGGAAGTTATAGACGAAGAGTAATCAATTCGATTTTGGGGGCAGTTGCTTTAATCTCGCACGTTCGTTAAGGCACAGCAGAAAAGCTAAAAGGGTCGGTAACGGCAAGATCAGTTCTAGATCCAGTTGACCTTCCTGTTTAAAAACGTAAATACTTATAACCAGGAATGGGACAAAGCAAACGAGTTTTCTGAATATCGAAAGATTGAATCCGTCACAAAAACAAAATTCGAGGAAAACCGCATAAATGCTTAACGTCAGAAACTGAAGCAACAGTGTTTTTTCCACGCGCCTCCCCCTTTTGTTGTATCACCACAATGAAGTTCAAGATCGTGACCGCCATGATTATACCTCATTACGAACTGCCCGGCTAGAAGGTGTTGGAACGAGGATCGGGTCTGGAAAAAAACTAATGGGTGATCAGGACAGTCCAGATCACCCGAGTCCTTAGAATAGGTCCATGAACCCGAAGGGCAGTCCAGTGGCCCCATTTCTTTTCCTATATGAAAACACTGGGCAGTAGAGGACTCGGCGCCCTCCACTTCGTTACGGGTCGGCCACCCGCCCTACAAACATGACACATGTCATGTTTGTGATCAGGGCTCCCTTCGAGTCCTTAGAATAGGTCCTGAACCTGAAGGGCAGTCCAGTGGCCCCATTTCTTTTCCTATATAAAAACACTGGGCAGTAGAGGACTCGAACCTCTGACCTCTTCCATGTCAAGGAAGCGTTCTAACCAACTGAACTAACTGCCCAAAAACTTAATTATTGCTTTCCACTCTGTACATCTAAGCCAAATAAAAGGAAACCAACTGCCCGCCTTTCCGTTTTATCGGAAAGACCGGATCCGTCCTCGTGCCTGCGAAGCGGAAAGTAACTGCCCATACTGAGAAATAATTACCGGAAGGGAGGCACATGATAAACCGCGCCCTTGGCGAATTCAACGAAAAAAAGCCGATTCTTGATCACGCAACCTAAAAAATCCGGCTGTTTTCCCAGGCCCGGCACACCACAAAGATCAAACCTGTTTCAGATAATTCTGAAGAAGTTCCCGGAATTTTTCAAGGGCCTGACCTCGGTGGGAAACGCGATGTTTCATCGCAATAGAAACTTCGCCGAAAGTCTTCTGATAGGGCGGATAGAAAAAAAGAGGATCATATCCAAAACCACCGCTCCCCCGAAACTCACGCGTGATCAGACCCTGCACCTGTCCTCTGACAGCACCAATCAATTTTGACGGCTCGGCCAACGCAATAGCGGACTCATAATACGCTGTGCGTTTTTCCTCGGGGACATGACGCATCAATTCGAGCAATTTCCTATTGTTTGCATCGTCGTTTTTGGATTCCCCGCCAAAACGTGCGGAAAAAACTCCGGGTTCGCCTTTCAAGGCATCACAACAGATCCCGGAATCTTCGCCTAGCGTGAGCACTCCCGTCTGCCCGGCATAGCCCAGCGCCTTGATCCTGGCATTCTCTTCAAACGTCCGGCCGGTTTCTTCCACATCTTCTATACCCGGGAAATCGCGAAGGCCCAGACACCGAACCGGAAGATCCGAGAGAAGCTCCTGAAGCTCTTTGAGCTTTTTGGCATTGGTCGTCGCGACCAAGAGCCGCGTCCTCGCCCTAGACATGTTTCTTCTGGATCCCCGAAAGTTCGCAGATACCTTTCTTGGCCAGTTTAAGCATCTGAAGGAGCATTCCTTCCGTGAATGGCTTACCTTCGGCCGTCCCTTGAACCTCGACAAGTTTTCCGGAACCAGTCATCACCACGTTCATATCGACCTCAGCCTTGCAATCCTCGGCATAACAAAGGTCCAGCGCGGGCTTTCCGTTCACCACACCCACACTGACCGCCGCCACAGAATCCAGCACAGGGCTTGCTGCAAGCTTCCCATCATTGATGAGCTTCCGGATGGCGTATTCAAGCGCGATGTAACAACCCGTGATCGATGCCGTACGGGTCCCGCCGTCGCCCTGGATCACGTCCGCATCGAGCCAGATCGTGCGCTCGCCGAGTTTTTTGAGATCCACGACCGAGCGGATGCTGCGTCCGATCAAACGCTGGATCTCCTGCGTACGCCCCGACAGCTTTCCTTTCGAAGCCTCGCGCGTGATGCGCTCACTGCACGAAGCCGGCAGCATGCCGTACTCCGCCGTAACCCAACCCTTCCCTTCATTTTTACAAAAGAACGGCACTTTTTCTTCGACCGTCGCCGAGCACACAACCTTGGTGTCCCCCATCTCGATCAGACAAGAACCGTGGGCGTTTTTGAGATATTTTGTTCGAATGTTCACTCTTCGAAGCTCATTATTTTTTCTTTTGTCGATCCTCACGTTGTTCCCCCTATGGTTCGGCTTACCTTGGAATCAGCCATACCCGATTTCAAGGCTTGCTCACCACTGTGCTGAACGAGGCGAAATGATCGGACACCGATCATTTCGCTTCAGTCGAAGCACTAGCGGATATTCATCAATTTTTGGAGCTGGATCCCGACACGGACATCGTGAAGCCTCTTCGCCCCGGTTCGCTGCAACTTGTCCAAAAACCGCATGAGCGCGGGATCCGGATAAACTTTTTTGCCACGGCTCATCGGCTGCAAAAAAACAGGCGTGTGAGGCGCCGCCTGCGCGACCATACAAAGATGTTTGTCATATTCGCGCACATCAACGTTTTTGGAAACCACGACCTTGATATAAATTTCTTTCCCCTTCGCGAGCGTGAGAAATTTCCGGTGCTCTTCGAGAAATTCTTTTTGCCGCGTCACGCTTGACAGTTTCAAATCCATGGCAATGACATCGCAAGCACCAACGACCTTCGCGAACTGCCGCCATAAAACACCGCTCGTTTCAAGGAGGATGCGAAATCTTCTTTTTTTGAGAGCCGGGCAAAGAAGTTTCAGGAAATCTGCATAAAGAAGCGGCTCGCCGCCCGTAAGGCTCACGCAGGTATGCGGTCCCGATTTTCTTTCAAGTTTTGCCACTTCGTTCAGAATGGCCGCAAGTGACATTTCCCCGGCTTTTTTTCCAGTCTCATCACAATAAGCACAGGACATATGGCACGCCTCAAACCGGATAAAGATATGCCTCTCGCCCATTCGAGGGCCTTCTCCCTGAAGCGATGAGAATATCTCGGTGATCCGCGCGCGTTCAAAGGACGGGTGGTATTTCATGCGATGAGCAGCGGATCCGGGATCCGGGCTTCTCGAAAACCTTTGGCGCGAAGCATGCACGCATCGCACGTCCCGCACGGATGATTTCCACCCTCATAACAGGTCCAGGTGAGTTCGAACGGAACATCAAGCTCTTTCCCGAGGAGGACAATTTCTTTCTTTGTCATGAGCAGAAGCGGCGCCATGATCAGGATCGGATCATTGCCGGCACCAGCCTTTGTCCCCTGACGCATCGCCTCCGTAAATGCCGCAATAAAATCAGGCCGGCAATCCGGATAGCCGCTGAAGTCCAGTGCATTCGCGCCAAAAAAAATGGCCTGTGCCCCTTCGGCTTCCGCGCAGGAAAACGCCATTGAAAGAAAAATGCTATTCCGTGCAGGGACATAGGTAGAAGGAATCGTCGCGGACATCCGTTCAGGAGTTCGTCCATGAGGGATTTTACCGTTGTGTTCAAGCAGTGAGCTTCCCTTCCAGGGAAGTTTAAAGCGGATCACATGTTGGGAGGCGTTGATACCGTGCGCCAGACGGTGCGCAGCTTCGATCTCTTTTTTGTGCTGCTGGCCGTAATCGAAGGAAAGCGTAACAGGCTCATAACCCTCACGACGGGCGAAATAGAGGCAAACCGCGGAATCCATCCCTCCGGAAAGAAGACAAACGGCTTTTTTCATGGAACCTTGACAAGCTCAACGGACTTCAGTCTTTCGCCGAGAAATGATTCGCCGATGCGCGCGAAATTCCGCACATGGTCCGTTACAAAGATCTTGAGCGGCGCGCGGCGCACCCACGGATAAAGAAGACCCTTTTTTTGAAGAAGTGCTTTCAGGCGAAGCGCTGTGGGCACGGCGGAATCCACAAGCCGGACCCCCGGCCCCATCACTTTGGCAATCACTTTTTCCAGCAGGGGATAATGCGTGCATCCAAGGATCAAGGTGTCGACTTCTTTTTTCTTGATAGGCATGAGATATTTTCGCGCGGCCTCAAGGGCAACGGCATCGTCCAGCCATCCTTCTTCCGCAAGCGGCACAAAAAGCGGGCACGGCTTCAAGAAATATTCGGCTTCCGGGGACTCGGATTCGAGACTTCTGGCATAGCTTCCGCTCTCGATCGTAGCGTGGGTCGCGATCACCCCGACACGGAGATTACGCGTGGAAGCCAAAGCCTCCTTTACTGCGGGGCTGATCACATCCAGGACCGGGATCGGCAACATTTTGGAAAGAAGTTTGAAAGCAACACTTGAAGCGGAATTGCATGCGATGACAAGAGCCTTGATCTTCTTACTCATGAGAAAGCGGGCACATTCCGTCGAAAGACGCCGGATTTCATCGGTCGACTTGGTCCCGTAGGGAAGATGGGCCAGATCGCCAAGATAGAGGATCTCTTCCGAAGGCAGGCGACGCCGCAGTTCGCGAACAACCGTCAATCCCCCGAGACCTGAATCAAAGACACCGATAGGACGACGGCGCGCGGCGCCACTCGCTCGGGGCCGCCTCATGCTCAAACCTTGATCTCAAGGAACTTCTTGATCCGCTCCAGAGCCCGGGCGATCTTCGCATCATCAACCACAAGCGCGAAACGAACATAACCTTCGCCGTATTCGCCAAAACCTGTGCCCGGCGCAACTGCGATGCCGGTCTGACGCATAAAAAGTTCGGTAAATTCCATGGAACTCAGGGCACGATAGGCTTCCGGAAGCTTGGTCCAGACATAAAAAGTAGCCTTCGGCTTCGGCGTGTCCCATCCGAGCTTATTGAGTCCGTCCACCAAAAGATCCACGCGCTTCTTATAGATGTTGCGGATCTTCGTGACATAGGCCTGAGGTCCCGAAAGGGCCGCTGTGGCTGCAACCTGGACCGCGCGGAAAATGCCGAAATCCACATAGCTCTTGGTCTTGTTGAGGCAGGCGAGAATCTCTCTGTTCCCCACCGCGAAACCGATGCGCCATCCGGCCATGCTGTAGGACTTGGAAAGCGTGTGAAATTCCACACAAAATTTACGCGCGCCCTTGGCCTCCAGCATGCTCGGCGCCGTTTTTTTGCCGAAAACAAAATCCGAGTATGCCAGATCACTTGCGACAATGATGTTCTTGTCATGCCCCCAATGCACGACCTTTTCATAGAACTCCAGGTCACAGGTTGCCGCTGTGGGATTGTGGGGATAGCTCAGGAACATCAGCTTCGAATGACGTGTTGTCTCGCGCGGGATCGTGTGAAGTTCGGGAAGGTATTTATTTTCTTCCTTGAGCGGAAGATTGTACAGGATCCCGCCCGCCATGATCACGCCGTTGAAATGCACCGGATAGGCCGGCGAAGGCACAAGCGCCAGGTCATTGATATTCATATAGGCAAGCGACAGGTGCGCGATGCCTTCTTTGGAACCAATGAGAGGCAACACTTCCGTATCGGGATCGAGATCAACATTGAAACGGTCCTTGTACCAATTAGAGATGGCCTTGCGAAAGTCACGCTCGATCGTATCATCCCGTTTGGAATAGCGGTGGATGCCCGGTATGCTCATCGCTTTTTTAAGAGCACGCGTGACATGGGCCGGCGGATCAAAATCCGGATTGCCCATACTGAAATCGATGACATCCATCCCCTGGGCTTTCACTTCCTTCTTCCAATTGTCTACCGTCGTAAAAAGATACGGCGGAAGCCGCATCATTCGGTGCGCTTCTTCCATAGGCATGACTATTCACGCTCCTTCTGAAAAACCGATCTCATGAATTCATTGACTGTGAATAAAATCTCGCGCGTCTTACTCCCCGTCATCATCTTCATTCAGACCGCCTTCCTCATCATCAATGATGCAAAGCACTTCGTCGCGCTGAACTGTATCATCTTCATCAATACAAACTTCCGCCAAAACACCCGTCGCAGGGACGGGGATCGTCACGACCGAATCTTCGGTCGCAAGTTCCACAAGATCATCTCCTTCAATAACCGCATCCCCTTCCTCAAAAAACCAGGTCTTCACCGTCGCTTCGTATACGTTCTTTCCAAGACCCCTGGCCAGCACTTCGAACATCGCCCACACTCTCTCTTGTTTAAATGCCGGTACAAGTTTCCGAATTTCCGCAGGTCCGCGCCGCACCCAGACCCGAGAAAGTCTCCCGGGCATGATAAGAACTCCGGACATAGGCACCCGCCAAAACCTTTTCAAATCCCATCGCCATAAGTTTACGAGTCAGGTCCTGGAATTTCTCCGGCGTCACGTATTCCTGCACTTCCAAACTCTGCGGCATCGGCTGAAGATATTGACCGAGCGTCATCATACTGACTCCCGCCGACAAAAGATGCCGCCCCGCCGCCAGAATCTCCGGGACCGTTTCTCCGAGTCCCAGCATTAAACCACTTTTCGTGATCCGGTGCGGGGCCAATCTCTTGGCGATCTCAAGTGTCTTGAGCGAACACTGATAATCCGCTTGAGGTCTTACCACCCGCTGCAACCGTTCTACCGTTTCAAGATTATGATTAAAAACCTCGGGCCCAGCCTCGACCACGCAATGAACCAGTTCTTCCCGCGAATGAAAATCCGGAGT
Source organism: Candidatus Omnitrophota bacterium (assembly GCA_041653795.1). Classification (GTDB taxonomy): domain Bacteria; phylum Omnitrophota; class Omnitrophia; order Omnitrophales; family Aquincolibacteriaceae; genus Aquincolibacterium. Next base: position 2,165 of record JBAZER010000015.1, on the reverse strand, counting down.
CAGAACCTCCACCTGCGATCCAGGGATCTCCCGTTTTACGGCCCGCACAGTGCTGGCATAATGCCCCGCCCCTTCGTCCGCAAGATCGTCACGGGTGACCGACGTGACCACCACATAACGAAGCCCCAGTTCCTTAGCAGCGAACGCCACCCGTTCGGGTTCATCGCCGCGAAGCATTTCACCCGCGCCGGTCGGCACGGCACAAAAACCGCAATGACGAGTGCAAACCCCTCCCAAGATCATGAAAGTCGCCGTATCTTTGGCATAACATTCATGGCTGTTCGGACACATGGCGGCGCGACAGACGGTATTCAGCTCATATTTGTTTAAAATAGCACGGGTTCTCTGCGAAGAATTTTCGGGCAATGAACGCCGCAACCAATCCGGAAAACGCCTAAGGGATCGCACGTGGGACCTTCCTTGGAATATCGTTCGCGAAACAACACCAAAACGCCATCAAGAAAAACGTGTGTTTCTATCAGAAAGCACGAGGAGTGTCAAGCTTCAAACATGCCCCTGCACTTCGTTGTCAGGGACCGTAAGTCATTACCAAGACGAGTCTTAGTCCCAATCCCTATCAATTGATGCAATGCTGAAATTGGGGCAATCCTTGCCCCAACCTTATAAAAAAATCAAAAGGTGGTTGGGGCTATACTGATTACCGTTAATTGCAAACTTAAATCAGTATTGTCAACCTCTTAAGAATTAAATCATGGACAAGGATAGTCCAGAAACGGCAAGAGCAATTCGCGCGGAATACCGATGTCCGCCACTTCGATCTCTCCGGCATACGCACGCCCCTCGCCATCGAAAAGTCCTCTCTTAGGCAAAGCCAGCGTCACAGTCTTTGCCGCTTTGACCGCAACCCCGTGAACTTGTCCGGTGTCCGCGTCCAATCCGGAAGGAATATCGATACTCACCACCGGCCTTTGGCATCTGTTGATCGCACGAATGGCTCTTTCAAAAATCCCGCGCACGGGGCTATGAACCCCGATTCCGAAGATTGCATCCACCACAAGTTCTGATTCTCGGCAAAACTCAAAGATTTTTCCTTCAGACGCAGTAGCCATCAAGACCCACGGGATCTTCATTTTGACGACAATCGAAAAATTCAGAAGTGGATCGGCCTTAAGCCGGGCCGGATCCTCAAGGAGAGCCACCTGAACCGGATAGCCGCGATTTGCAAGATGCCTTGCGACCACCAGCCCGTCCCCGCCGTTATTCCCCTTGCCGGTAACGACTAAGACCTTACAAGGTTTGTATTCCCTGGAAATAACGTCGCTGACACTCCGCCCGGCATTTTCCATAAGGAGAAGACCCGGAATGCAATAATCCCGGATCGCGGACTGGTCTATCCGGCGAGCTTCTTCGGCACTAATTCTCATAAATTTAAAAACGGCGGGTATTCAGAATCCGTTGAGCGTTAAGAAAAATCAGTTTTTTTCCGTACTCGGCGCGTCCGGCCCGCGGGTCAAAGGAGATCGCGAATTGGATTTTCTTTCGTTGTCGAGGATCGTGGATTCACTTCCGAGAAAAAGGACCAATTTCTGAAGCCCCTGGCGGATGGTGTCCACACCACGGATCCATTCACCGAGCTCGCGTGTCGCCGCGGCATTCTTGCGGTCCGTGCGACTCCGGTAGCGGCGATGGTCCTCCTCGGATTTCGTCAAACGTGCTTCCTGCTCGGCGAGTTTCGCATCGCACTCCTGGCGGATCGTAACACGTTCCTGTGCATATTCCTGACGCAATAATTCATGTTCCCGCGCTTTTTCGTCAAGCTCCGTTATCTGTTTCTCAAATTGAGCGAGGGCTCTGTCCCGGGATTGCAGAGACTCCGCCATTTCCTGAATGGTCCGTTCCAATCCCTCGATCTTCCGGAACAATTCCTGCTCGCGTCCCCGGAGGCTCGAAAGTTCATGCTGAGCTTCTAACACAGCCTTTTCCGACTTCCGGACGAGTTCCTCTTTCTGCTGGGTTAAACGTTCGAACGCGGAGCTCTTCTGCGTCAGGTTCGTCTCAAGTTCGTGAACCTTCTCATCCAAAGCCATGACCTTGGAACGCCACTCTTCCCCTTCCCGGATCAATGCCTCGCGTCTCTGGGCTTCCCTCTGAAGATCTTCGCTCGCCTTGGCGGCAATCTCAGTGTTCTTATTCCTTTCCTCCTC
>JBAZER010000014.1:0-51420 GCA_041653795.1 Candidatus Omnitrophota bacterium | reverse complement strand
CCGTTGAGATCCTCCGGAAGAAAATGCCGGGGATGAATGAGCAGGTTTTTAATTTCCCTCCCATCCGATTGGAGCGTGTGTTATCCTCCGTGCCGCCGGGTGGATACCATGTGCCCGCGGCGGTCATCATTTTCTGATGGAGAATTGGACTTGTCTCCGGAAATCGGCCATAATGATGCCACGTTAACGCCCCCAGAACCGCTTTCGAGGAATCCAGGTTATGTTTAAAGTTGCGAAGATGATCTATTTTAATTACGGGCACCGGCTTTTAGGCGGTCACGACAAGCCCCATTCTCCATCGAAAAATTTAAAGGTTAATGGGACTAGTGCTGGCAACCTTCAGTTAGAAGAAGATAGATGCCAGCACAAGTGTTCACATCTCCACGGCCACAGCGCGCGCGTGGAGATCGAAATGGCGAGCCCGAAACTCAACCCCAAGGGAATGGTCGTGGATTTTTTTGACATCAAGCGGACGATCGGGGAGTGGATCGAAGAGAATCTCGACCACAAGATGATCCTTTGGAGTAAAGACCCTCTCGCGAAACTTCTTAAAAAAGCCGGCGAGCCCGTGGTGCTCGTGAAAGAGAACCCGACCGCGGAGATGCTCGCCCGGTGGATCTTTTGCGAGGCCCGCCGCATGAAACTTCCGGTCTCCAAGGTCACGCTTTGGGAGAATCAGGACAGTTGCGCGGTCTACGAAAAATAAGCCATGAGGCATGAGTGATGAGCCATGAGTAAAGAAACAAGATTCTCGCTTTTGCCTCAAGGCTCATGGCTTGGGGCTTGAAATAATGTCGAAGACATTATTGATCGGCCCGGCAGGTTGCGGGAAGACGCACGAGCTCCTTGATTCTTTCGGAGAGGCCCTTTCGGGCGCGACCGATCCCCTCGCAGAAGATCTTTTCTTCGTCGTTCCTTCCGCAGAACATACCGAACGCGTGGTCTCGCTCTTGATCCAGCGGGGTCTCAAAGGATTTTTCCACAAACGTGTGACCACGCTCTCCCGACTTGCGGACGATATTTTCCGCGTTACCGATATTCCCGTGGCTTCCAGCCTGACCCGTACGATGATCGTTCGGGACCTTATCCGCGAGAACGCGTGGGATTATTTCAGCGAAGTGAACGAGCAACCGGGATTCCTGGGACTGATGGCGCAGTTCATTACCGAGCTCAAGGAGTCCTGCATCTCTCCGGAAATCTTTCGTGAACGCATGAACGCACTCAAGGGCTTTGAACCGGCCTATGCCACGAAGTACGAAGCACTTGCCGGTTTCTATGAGCAGTATGAAGCCAGGTTGAAAATGCAGGGACTTCGGGACAGCCAGGACGCTCTCCGCATCTTCCGGGAGAGAAAAAAGAAGGCGAAAGCTCCAGTCCCGCGATTCAAGGCGATCTGGATCGACGGGTTTTTCGATTTTTCAAATTTACAGCTGGAATATCTCCAGGAGCTTTCCACTATTACGGAGAATATCACGATTACGCTGACGAAAGAAGACAGCGCGGATGTCCAGGACGCGTTCGAACCAGTACATGAAACCCAACGACGTCTCGAGGAACTGGGATTCGAAACTCGAAAAGTGAAGCCCTTGTCGTATCGCACTCGAAGTCCCGCACTGATCTTTCTCCAAAAAAATCTGTTTAAGGGAACGGCCGCTTCTGGCATGTCATTCCCGCATGTATTAAGCGGGAATCCGGAATATGGATCCCCGATAAAAACACTCGGGGATGACAAAAACAAAAAATCTGTCTGTCCCCCTCAGGACATCGTGATGCTGGATGCGATCGGGACCGAAGGTGAAATCGAGCTTATCGCCCGCCAGATCCATAAGCTTTACGCCACCGGGGACTATCGTTACAGTGATTTTGCAGTTTTGTTCCGCCAGATCCGGCATTACGCGCCGCTTATTGCTTCGGTCTTTTCGCGTTACGGGATTCCTTCAGAGATTCATGAACGCGATCGTTTGAAATTCTCTTCCTGGATCGCCGCGGTCGCGTCGCTTCTCTCCATTTTCCGTAACGCCTGGCAGAGAAAGGACGTTTTCGCTTTTCTGAAGTCCGGCTACACGCGTCGTCTTGGCAAGAACAGGGCTAAAGACGAGGATTGGCTCGCGGAGTTTGAACAACGCTCGTTCCTGGAAGGCGTGGCGGGCACGCGCGAGGCGTGGCTCGCGAATTGGAAACGGGGAGAGGCCGTTGGTCTTGTTGAATTTAATCAAAAAAAGACAGAGACGCTTAAGGCCCTCGCAGAACTTGAGGACCGGTTCCGGGAAGCAAAGACCTCGGGAGATCATATCCGGATTTTCAAACGGGCAGTGTATGACACTTTCGGGATCCTGGAAATAAGTGACCGCTACACGTCTTTCACGCGGCGGGACGCGGCCTGCGTCAGAAGATTCGAGGCCTTGCTCGGGGAGATCGAGCATTATTTTGTAGGGATGTCAAAGAAAACGAACCTTTGTCATCCCCGAATGCTTAAATCGGGGATCCATGGATTCCCGCTTGAAACTTGCGGGAATGACAGCTTTTCGGAGCACGTAAAAACCAAAGTTCCCACAGTTTCTTTCGAAAGTTTTTCCGATCATTTTCTCGGGCTTGTGGAACTGGACGTTTATTCGCTCCACGAACGCGACAAGAACCGCGTGCAGGTCTACGACGTCTCGCTTGCCCGTCAAAAAGAATACAAAGTCGTGTTCGTGGCCGGCCTTCTGGAAAAAGTCTTTCCCATGCAGGTCCGGGAAGACCCTCTGCTCTCGGACTGGGAACGGAAATTGATGAACGGCGGCATGGAGCATCCTCTCGCGGAATGCCTGCCCCGGCAGAATATCGAAAGGTTCTTTTTTTATGTTGCGGTCACGCGCGCGAGCGAGCGGCTTTTTTTAAGCTGCCCGCATCTTGACTTTGAAGGGAAAGAATCTCTGCCTTCATTCTATCTGGAAGAAGTCAAAGAGCTTTTCCAGGGCCGTGTGCCTGTGATACGCCAGGACCTTTCGCGTCCTTTCCCGGCGATTGACGAAGCGATCACGCGCCGCGAACTGGAAATTGCGGCGGTCGGCGTCCTTCGGAATGCGGAGGCCCCGGAGGCCGATCTTCGTGAGGTTCTGGTCCAGCTTTCAGGTGACCCTCAAAGCCGCGAGCGCTTTCTTTCTGCTTTGAAGCCTGTCGAGGCGAAGATCCTGGATGAGAAAATCCTGAAAGGAGGCTATTTTGAGATCCCGGAGACGAGCCCCACGCGGCTTGAGACTTACGCCAAATGTCCCTTCCGTTATTTTGCCGACAAAGTCCTCAAGTTGAAAGATACGGGTGAAGATATCCGTGCGATGCAAAAAGGAAGCGTTCTGCATCATGTTCTCCAGAAGTATTTTGACTCTCGCGGGAAAAAAGATCCGAAGGAGACGCTCGAGGGATTCATCGAACGTGAGGTGGAAGAAGGTCTCAAACAGCATCCGATAATATGGACAGAGCCCTACCAGGAAGCTCTCGATCGCCGTGAGCTATTTGAAATGCTTTTGGATTTTATAAGTTATGAAATAGAGCGTCTGAAAAGCGCGTCTTTAAAGCCATGCTACGTGGAGTATTCTTTCGGCGGTCCCAGTACCAATTCAATCGCAGCGGAGCGGAGATTGGGGCCGTCCAAACTACCATTTGGAAAAGAAACGAAAAGTTTGGGCGATTCCCCGGACAACAATAGGCCGGCGCTTGAGATTGAAAACGAGGGGAAGAAGATCAAAGTGCGGGGACGCGTGGACCGGATCGATACAGACGAGGAAAAAAAATTCGCGGTCGTGATCGATTACAAGCGTTCCTCGAAATTCAAGGCCGCGAATCTGGAGCTCGGGATCGCACTTCAGCTGCCGCTTTATCTTCTGGCCGCGCAAAAGCACTTGGGCCTTGTGCCTCTCGGCGCCGAGATTTATTCCATACGCGATCATAAACGGAGTGGTTTTTATTGCGAGGGGATTGCTCGATTATTCGGCAAAGAATTTTCCTCCCGGTCCCGGTTTCCGGATGAAGTGTTCCAAAAGACCTTGGACCGGGCGCTGGTGTTTGTCCGGAAGTTCATGAAAGAGATCGCGTCGTCCGAGATCCCTGTGCGGCCCCGGGATTGTGAAAGTTTTTGCCCTTACGATACCGTGTGCCGTATTGAGAAATGGAAGTTGCCGATTATTTTGGAGAAAATCCATCAAGAGGATGAAAAGGCCGGGCTAACGGAGAAACAGGAGCCTGAAAAATAGGTTGCGTGCTTCTAGATCCGCAGCTGTTTTTCCGCGTCCACCACGTCCCGGTCGATCAGTTCTCGTGCCCGTCTCGCTTTTGCCTTTAGCCCTTCGGACGCGTGCGGCGCGTTCGCAATCTCTCGTAAGAGCTGGATCACCATGCGGATGTAACGCACCAGGCTTCCTTCGTCCTCCGAGGTCATCTGGCAGATCTTCTCGAAGTCCTTGCCCTGCGTCCACGCTTCGATGGGACGGGCAAGATGAAAATAGGGGGGCTTGGTGTGGGGTGTGATGCGAAAATTGGATTCCCACTTATGGATCATCCGGTGATAATGCTGCGTTAGTTTCAATAACTCGCCGTGTTCCTTGCCGAGCCGGGGGGCTTCATCGTTCTTCCTCGGTTCAAAGATCAATCCCGCCAGAAAGACGTTCAGTTTTGCCTCGTCCAGCTGCTCCAGCGCGCCGTCGGTGTACATTTCCGTAAGAAGCAACTCATAACCAAAGACCGAAGCCGCGAATTCTCCTTTGACGGTAAGCAGGCCCTGGCCTTCCATTTCTTTTGATAAAAGATTGCCAGGGCCAGTCCAATTGGCCTTTGAATCTTTTAATGGAGAATTGGGCAGGCCTTGTGTTTCGGCCGTTCCCTGGTCCGTGATGTAGCCCATTTCCTGCAGGAGCGCGAGCTTGTTCTTTAAAAGATCGAGCCCTTCGTCGCGTTTCCGTTTGGAGGACTGGAAAAAATGGAAAGACCGCGGATAGATCTCAAGGAGCTTGTGCCCGAGCGTTCTGTAAAGGTTCAGGAGCGTGGCGTACGCGGCATTCAGCTGACTGCGCACGGGCTCCGGTTTTCCGTAAAGAATGCGTTCCACTTCCGGGAATGCGATATCGTTGGGATGAATGCGGCAGTAAACGAATCCTTCAGGATCCATGCCGCGCCGTCCCGCGCGTCCGGCCATCTGGAAAAAATCACGCGTGGTGAGCGGCTTGAATCCCGTACCGTAGAATTTTTCGAGCTCATCGAAGATTACCGTGCGCGCCGGCATGTTGATCCCCAGCGCGAAGGTCTCGGTGGTGAAGATGAGTTTGAGCAGACGGCTCGTGAAAAGCCGTTCAATGACTTCTTTCAGGGTCGGAAGCATGCCGGCGTGATGGTAGGCAATACCTTGCTCGATAAGCGGACGTATCTCTTCGGCGGTCCTATCGCCGGCCAGGTCGTAGCGTGCCAGGAGTTCGTCATAGAGCGCCCGGATCTCACGACGCTCGGCGTCTCTCATGAGGTCAAAATGCGTGACCTCCCAGGCGAGCATGGCCGTGCGCTTCCTTCCAAATGCAAAATAAATAGCGGGAAGCTGGTCCTCGTTGATGAGATGCTTCAGGATGTCATGGAGACGGTTGGGCCGCGCGCGGGGCGGCTGGAATCCGCGTCGTCTTTCCCGCATGGAAAGCTGCCAATTATCGCGCTGGAGATAGCCTTCTTTCCGGAGCGACTTCGTGTTCGTAAGGATCTTGCCCTGACATTGAAAAAGAAAATGGAGCGGAACGGGGCGATGCGTCTCTTCGATCACGGCAATGGGACGCTGGTGGATCTGCCGGATCCAGGCCGCGAGTTCCTGGACGTTCGGGATCGTGGCGCTTAGAGCGAGGATCCGGATCTCCGGAGGCGTGAAAAGAAGCGCTTCTTCCCAGACCGTGCCGCGCTGGACGTCATCCAGATAATGGACCTCGTCAAAAATGACCCAACCGATCTTTTGGATGCGCTCTGAATCCTCGAAAAGACAGTTCCTGTAGATCTCGGTGGTCATGATGAGCAGAGGAGCTTCGCGGTTGATGGAAACGTCCCCGGTAAGGATGCCGACCGTCTCTTTCCCGAAACGTTCCTGAAAGTCGCGGAACTTCTGATTGCTCAAGGCCTTGATCGGAGCGGTGTAAATGACCTGCTCGCCGCGCGAGAGGGCTTTTTCAACGGCCTTTTCGGCGATAAGTGTCTTTCCGGAACCTGTGGGTGCGGAAACGAGAAGAGAATGCTCCTTTTCGATCCACTCGATAGCTTGTAGCTGGAACGGATCCAATTGAAATGACATGCCCTGGCCTCCCTTTTCTTTTGATGGAAGGTTGCCAGGACTATCCTGACTTTTATTTTCTTTTCCTTTATGGTAGTCAGGGTTGCCCCAATTTCCATGCGTTGGAAATTGATCAGCATTGGGACTAGTCCCATTAACCGTTGAATTTTCTGATGGAGAATTGGACATTGCGGTAGTATAACCTGGGAAGCCTCAAATGCGAAAGGGGACTCGTTCCTCGCACCTCGGGACTCGTCGGCCACAAGGCTTGGGACGAATCCGTCTTTTGGTGGAAAAGTGCGAAAGGCTAAAACGAGTCCCTAGTCCTGAGTCCCGGTATTTTGTAATGCATTGTTCCGGTTTCCTGAGAGATATTCGCTCTATCCTCTCTTCCGTAGGGCACATTTAAATGTGCCCTACAGGAGGGAATAACTGGAGCAACGCATTTTGTAATTTGCTTTTCTGCATCGGTGAGGATAGACTACAAAAAATCGTAACCAATTTTACCGATGCCGATCTTCAATACCCCGTCGTTTCGGAAAGAAAGGTGAAATCCGGTCTTTCATGAAATCCAAGATCCTTTTTTGTCTTGCCCTTGTGGCTTTTCTCTTTCCCATGATCCTTTCCTGTTTTGCCGAAGATATCACCAACGAAATGCAAATCATGCGCCGCGAGACCCGGAGCGAAAAGCAGTCCGCCCGCGTTGCGGAAAAATCAGAGGAAAAAGCCGCGGCCGATAAATACAGGACCGGTGTCACGTATGAGGATATCCTTAAAGATCCGGACAATATCGAATTGAATGCCCGCTATGCGCAGGATCAGATCGCCCGAGGGGAGCTTTTAAGTGCCGCTGCGACCCTGGAACGCATTCTCCTTGTGAATCCAAACCTTGTGGATGTCCGGCTTCTTTATGCCGTGGTTTTGTACCGGTTGGACAGTCTGAACGAAGCTCAGAAGGAACTGAATGCCCTTAAGACCGTAACACTTCCGTCCGTGATCCGGGATCAACTGAACGATTATGAGAAAAAGATCAAGCGTCGGAAGCGCCGGACCCATTTCGGATTGCGGCAAAGTAACGGCTGGGGCTATGATACGAACCGCAATGCTTCACCCCATTCCAAGCAGCAACTCGCATGGGACGTTGCTTTGCCCGTTGAGGGAACGAATGTGAGGCGCGCGGACACGCACTTTCTGAATGTGACGACGGTGGATGTGACCCATGACCTGGGTTTTCAGGCCGGGCATACGGTTTTCGGAAATTTCACGTATTTCCTCCAGGAACAGACAAACGTGAATTCCCTGGACCTCGGCTCTTTTCAATATGAGCTCGGCGGGACTTACAAAAGCAAATATCTGAATTTCACCCCGTCTTTTTTTTACAATTATCTTTTTCTTTCCAGCGAAAGTTTTTTGCGGTCTCAAGGCGGGAATTTCCTTTTCGAGAAGGACCTCACCAAGAAACTCAATGCGTTCTATGATTTCAGGATCGAGCGTCAGGATTTTATGAATATTTCTGAAAATACGGATTCCTATAACCGCAAGGGCCCGCAGTTCGATCACGTATGGGGGGTCAATTATAGCCTTCTCCCGACCATGCGGTGGAGTTCGAACATCGGCTATTCCCAAAAGTTCGCCAAACAGAATTACTACGCCTATGACCGTATCAGTTTGAATAATACCCATACCTGGATATGGCCGAAAGGGCAGTTCGTGATCAATACGTTGAACGTGTACTTTGACCGTTATCAGACGCCGGAATTTTCAGTCTCCAGCATGCACCGTCACGACAATTCGATAAGATATCGCGCGACTTATGGCGCGCCGCTCGAAACGCTCCTGATCGGGAAGATCCTTCCCAAGCCGCTCAAAGACATTGTTTTCACGATTTCCTACGAATACTACCACGCCCTTTCCAGCATCACGAATTACACCTATACCAATAACAAGATCGAAGGTCTCTTAACAAAACGACTGGAGTTCTAACATGAAAAAGACACTAGCTTCTTTTTTTGCGGTTTTTTTGGTTTTTTCCGCTTCGTCTGTTTTCGCGCAAATGCCTTTAGGAGTATCTGTAATGCCGACGGTTGCTCCGGCGTTTGAAAAGATCGGGGTCGTGGCGGCGGTCCAGGGCAAGATCGAGCTCAAAGCCCCCGGGCAGGTCGGACGTATCGCAAAAAGCGGACAGCCTGTCTTTATGGGGGATGAAGTGAAGACCGACGCCGGAGGCCATCTCCAGATCCTTCTTCTGGATGAGACTGTTTTTACGATCGGGCCCAATAGCGCGATTGTCATCGATAAATTTGTTTATGATCCCCAAAGCCATGAAGGCGAGATCAAAGCGAGTATTACAAAGGGTGTTTTTCGTTATGTGTCCGGGAAGATTGCAGCCAAACGGCCAAACAATGTTTTGGTCAAACTCCCCGCAGCCACTATCGGATTTCGCGGGACAATCGTGGCAGGGTCCGTTGGCCCGGGCGGCCAGGGTCTTGTGGGGCTTCTTGGCCCGGGGAGTAATAATGATGCAGGAGAAAAGATCGGAAGCTTTACGATCGAGGGGAAGGACGGGGGACAAAAGGAAGTGAATCGCACAGGATTTGGCGTGGAAGTGGATGCCAACGGCGGGGTCTCGAATGTTTTCCGGCTTTCTTCGGACCAAGTCAATGGATTGACACGGGGACTTATGCCTTCAGGGGGTGGTACGCATGGAGGCCGGGGAAGTGATGCAGGAAGCCAGGGCGAGGGGAATAAAGATTCATCAGGGCCCCGGCCCATGTTTCGGGGCGGAGAAAATGTAGGGGAGTCTTCGGGTGAGAATAGAGTGAAAACAGCCCAGAATGGAACATTTGTGAATCTTATGGGTCGTTTTCTTGACAGAATGAACGACGACTCCACCGAAGAGGCTCAAGACAGCCGGAATTCTTCGGACAATAATATTATTGACCGGGACAGAATCACCCGGATGGAGGAACTGACTGTAATCCAAACAGGTATTTTCCATTACGACGTTTTCGGAACATACAACCATGGTGCGGGTACTGTGCAAGGCAGTTGTGAAATTAATTTTGGCTCAAAAACCATTGGCGGCGGAAATTCCTATATTAAAATCACCAGCGGTGATTACAGCGACAGAACTTCCGGCTATAACGACCAGCCTCGATCTTTTTCCAACATGACAGGGGATGCAGTTTTTAGCTGGAGAAATGTTTCCGGAACGCAGGGCGGGACTTTCAACAATATTGAAGTAGCTCTGAAAAATGTGGACGGAGCCGTTGCCCAAGGGGCCAACGTGAAAGTGGTCTACACTTCCGGTGGCTCTTCAGGCATTCCCTCGGGAAGCGGAATTGCTGCGGGTTCGCGGGCTCCGGGACCTGTACCGGAAGGTTTAAATAATAAAGATCAATTTTAAATTCAAAGGAATATTTTTATGAAAAAATATTTTCGGATAGGCTTGGCGGCATTTTTTGTTTCCGTGATGGGAATGTCCGGCGGTTTGTTTGCTGGGAATGAAGGCGCGGGATCGGCAGGCGTCGCGGCGGCGGTGAAAGGCGATGTCAAGGCTGTGACACCACCGGACAAGGCCCCGCATACACTCAAAAGCGGGGACAAAGTGTTCGTGGGTGACAAGATTGAGACGGGGATGGATGGAAGGCTGCAGGTTCTGCTTTTGGATCAGACGGTCTTTACGCTCGGGCCTTTAGGTGCGATCACAGTCGATGAATTTGTGTATAACCCGTCCAATAACGATGGCAAGGTGAAGGCAAGCGTGATGAAGGGGATCTTCCGCGTCGTGTCCGGAGAAGTGGCGCATAAAAAACCGGAAAACATGTCGGTAGACCTTCCAGCCGGAGCCATCGGATTCCGCGGTACCAATGTAGCGGGGATCATCGACGGGAAGAAATCAATGATTGTTCTGCTTGGTCCTGTGGGTGCGGGGCGTATCTACGTCAGCAATATTGTGAATGGCAAAGTTGTGGGTGTGGAGATTGATCACGCCGGGAAAGCTACGATCGTGGACGGACCGAACCGCGCCCCTGTTCCCGTATTTCGGGCCTCGGAGTCGGATCTTTCGAGGATCGCCGAAGCGCTGGGACAGCAAATGTCAGGAAACGGAGCCTCCGATCAGGGGACAAGCACGACGGGGATCATCGCCGGAACAGTCGGTCAGGACACCGGAAAAAGTGCGGACGCCCAGCAACTGCTCGATCTTTTAAATACTGTGGACAATCTGAACCAAACAAGTACGACCGCCGCTCAGGACCTGGCTCAGGAATCCGCGAAAAACCGCTCGACTACTGATAACTCGAGCACTCATCATTCGAATAGTGACAGCGGCAACCAGCTCAAGACCGTTGTGAAACCATAATTTAAGAAAAAAATTATTGGAATTTACAGTGACGATGCCGCTTGAGAGGAGCTGATCATGAAAAATAAAACTCTATCGCTTCTGTTTTTTGTAGGGTTGATAGGCATGACCGCGTGGGGAGAAACCGCTTTTGGTGTTTATGCCAAGGCTTCTCAGGCGGGTGTCGCAGCGGCGGTGAAGGGCGATGTCAAGGCTGCGGCACCAACGGACAAGACGCCGCACATGCTCAAAAGCGGAGACATAGTGTTCTTAGGTGACAGAATCGAGACGGGGGTGGACGGCCAATTGCAGGTCCTGCTTCTGGATCAGACGGTCTTCACACTCGGACCTTTAAGCGCGGTCACGGTCGATAAATTCGTATATAACCCGGCCGACGATGACGGCAAGGTGACGGCAAGCGTGGTGAAGGGGATCTTTCGCATCGTATCCGGAAAAGTAGCCCATAAAAAACCCGAAAATATGCAGGTCAATCTCCCGACCGGTTCTATTGGGTTTAGAGGGACCATTGTTGCGGGGCGGTCGGAAGGCCTGCGGTCCCTCGTGGTATTCCTAGGCCCCGCCGGCGGTGAAGGGATCGCTTCCGGGCATATTTTTGTCGGAAATATTGTGAATGGCAAGCTGGTCGGCGTGGATATCGATCAAAAAGGATATGGAACGGTGATTGAAGGTCCGAACGTTGCCCCAGTTCCGGCTTTCAAGATATCCGAGGGTGAACTTTCTTCAATCATCGATGCCTTGAACGGACATGCCGCTGGAGGAAGCGGCGTTTCGGGGCAGACCGGGGTTGCTTCTTCCGAAGGTTTTGATCCTCAGGCCGGGGCTCAAACGTTGTCCGCGATGTCGAAAATAGATGAATACACTCAGAAAGTAGCCCAAGGCGGTATGTTGACCCCGCCTCAGCCGGTTATCCCAACAATGAGGGGAGGTGGCCGTGGCGAGGATGACGGGGATAACAAACAGCGGTAGCATCGATCGGCAAAAAACTTTCAGACAGATAAAAGGGTTCGTCACCTTTTGAGGAAAATAAAAATAACGAACTTTTTTTATTTTGAATCCGCAGTGGTAACGCCGTCCCAGGACGCGTCTGGCGGGGTTTTCCGGTAGGCCCGGATACGTGAAGCGTAAACCTCATAAAGCGTGGCGAGTTCGATTTCGGGGATTTTAATTCCCAAGCATTCTTTCAAGGCTTTCTCGGCGTTATCCCAGCGTTGCTCCCGATAAGCCGCGAGCATCTGTTCGTGATGCACCATGAGTGTTGTAAAAGCCGCATCCCTTCCAAGGTCCGGTCCTCCCAGAAGCGCGAAGATTTTGACGGGTTTCGTCTTTCCTTTGACGCGAATGAGATCGACCTCAAGCGTTGCGAATTCCCGTATGGCAGGGAGGGTGTTTTGGCCCACAATGGCCGTCACGCCGTAATTTTTGGAAAGCCCCTCGATCCTGGAAGCCAGGTTTACTTCATCGCCGAGTGCCGTATAGTCAAAACGCTGTTCGGAGCCCATGTTGCCGACACAGGCGTTTCCGGTATTGATTCCGATCCCGACGCGGATTTTCTCGAACCCAGGGGCGGACCGGAGGAATTTCTGCATGGCCAGGGCCGATTCGCACGCGTGTGCCGCGTGGCTCTTATCTTCGAACGGCGCGTTCCAGAAGGCCATGATGCAATCACCCATATATTTGTCGATTGTCCCGCCGCGTTGCAGGATGATGTCGGTCATTGGCGTGAGGAAACTGTTCATGAACTGCGTGAGTTCTTCCGGCGTGAGCTCTTCCGCGATCCCGGTGAAATTACGGATATCCATGAAAAGGAACGTCATGGAACGTATTTCGCCGCCGAGCTTGAGCTGTCCTGGATTTTTGGCAAGTTTTTCGACGAGTGCGGGAGAAAGATAACGGCCGAAGGCCCCGCGGATCTGGCTGCGTTCTTTTTCCGTGTTGAGGAAGTTCAGGAACGAAGACGCCAAATAGATCCAGAACACAGCGAGCGACGGGAAAACCGGATCGACCAGAAAATGCCGGTGGGCGAACGCGTACCAGGAGAACCCGATCGCGGAGGCGATGGCCGCAAGAGCGATCAGAGCGCTGCGTATGGCGCCCGCCTTGGGGAGAATCAAAATCAGCAGGATTCCCAACAGCATCATATAGGTGAATTCCAGGCCCGCGGCCCAATCCGGCCGTTCCAGGAATTCGCCGAGGAACATCTGCTCCGCAAGCTGCGCGTGAATTTCGACCCCCGGCACGCGCGGCTCGGTCGGCGTGGCACGAAGGTCTTTGATGCCGGTTGCGCTGGAGCCGACGAAAAGAAGACTGTTTTTCAGTTGCGTAAGATCAAAATCGCCGGAAAGGACCTTCCAGGCGGGGATAAACCGTTCGGGCCGGTAACCGGTGTCATAAAGCCAGATCACCCCGTGACTATCCGTGGGAATATCCAGAAGTCCAACCTTAATTCCAACCATACCGGTCTTCTCGCCAAACGAAGTTTCTCCGGTCGCTCCCGCAAGCGTGATCTTGTAGGTTGAAGCACCCTGGAACACGCGCAGGGTTTCGATCGAAAGGGAAGGATAAAGGGAATCGTTCAAACGAAAAAAAGTTGGGGCGCGGCGCACTGTGCTGTCCTGTTCCGCGCCCGTGTTGAAACAGCCATTTCCGCGCGCAGCTTTTTCAAGTTCGGGGAGTGCGGTGACCGCTCCGGAGAAAACCGGTTCGATATGATCGAGGGCTTTGTCATCTTTGATACCATGCTCGAGAAAACCACTTTTAAGGAGCGGGATCGACGCATGCTTTTCCGGCGTCAGGCCGAATGCGAGGACCACGGGGGCCTTGGAAATGGCCTCGGCAAAAAGCGTATCATGGTCCGGAAGTTCCTGGATCTTGGAATGGATCGAAGCGATTGCGGGATTCTCACTCCAGAACGGGAGTACGTTTTTCGGGGAGGTGCGGTCAGGTTCCGCGAAAACGATGTCAAACGCAATGGCCCGTGCGCCCCCCTCGGAAAGCCGCGAAACGAGTTTTGCCAAAAGTATGCGCGGCCAAGGCCACTGACCCAGTTTTTCAAGACTTTCGTCATCGATATCAATGATGTGCACCGGTGTATTCTGATAGACGCGCGGCTTAAGTTTTTGAAAAATGTCGAAAACTTTAGCTTGGAAAGATTCAATCTGAGATGGGAAACTGTACTGGAGTGTGAGCACGCCGAGAAGGATCAACGCGGGGATGATGTAGGAAAGCGCTTTTCGCATGGGGGGATTATAGAAAGAATTGACGTTGTCGACAAACCTTTTTGTGGTGTAGCGCACATTCCATTGCAAATGGTTATTTCTTCCGCGCTCAAATGTTCCGGCGGTAAGTGTGTTTCGCCAACGTTTGCCATGCCCCACCGAGGCATGGCTTCACTCGCGAGCGTCGGCCTCGATGAGAAACCTTGGCTCTCGGCCTCCTTAGCGTGGCTCAACACACTTCCCGCCTCCACAAACTCAAAAGAAGGCGAAGGGTTGAGACGAGGCACGCTGGAAGGACGAGCGGGCAGGGATTCTGCGAAGCGGAGGAGCGAGGACTGGGGGGCGAACGAGGGAATCCACGCCGGGGATTCCCGAGTGGTGATGAGGCTCAAGCCCTAGGCCTTCTTTTGTAAAAAATCCATGATTATTTTCTGGAAATGGATAAACTATCCTTGTCTTGAGTTTCATTTCTTTAAGGGTGACAAGGATTGCCCCAATTTCATCAAGGATGAAATTGATAAGTATTGGGACTATGTGCGGTTTTGTTACTCCGTTTGTCAGAAAAGAAACGCCAAAGCATCCGTTCCGGTTTTCCCCTGGCTTTCCTGCGGCAGGGCGACCGGCGCATTGTGACAGGCGGACGAAAAATATTGGAATGAAAGGAATCAGAAGTGAAAAATATCAAGATTACGCTAGGTGAAAAGGATATGCCGAAACAGTGGTATAACATGGCCGCGGACCTGCCAACACCGATGCAGCCGCCGCTTGGGCCGGATGGCAACCCCATCTCGCCGGATATGCTTGCGAAGGTGTTTCCGATGAACCTGATCGAGCAGGAGATGAGCACCGACCGCTGGATCGATATCCCGGAGGAAGTGCTGGAGATGCTCTGTCGCTGGCGTCCTGCGCCGCTCAGACGGGCGGTCTATCTTGAAAAATATCTAAAAACACCCGCACGTATTTATTACAAAGATGAAAGCGTAAGTCCCGCCGGCAGTCATAAACCCAACACCGCTGTGGCACAGGCCTGGTACAACAAACAGTTCGGCATCAAAAAGCTTACGACCGAGACTGGTGCCGGCCAATGGGGGAGCGCGATCGCTTTTGCCTCCCAGCTCCTGGGACTCGAGTGTAAGGTGTTCATGGTCCGCATCAGCTTCGACCAGAAGCCATTCCGCAAGAGTTTGATGCGCGTGTGGGGAGCGAATTGCGTCGCGAGTCCGAGCCATGAAACACATGCCGGCCGCGAGATCCTGAAAAAAGATCCCAAAACTCCCGGAAGCCTCGGTATTGCAATCAGCGAAGCCATTGAAGAGGCGCTGGGAGATCCGAGCGGCAAGACACGCTATTGTCTCGGCAGTGTTCTCAATCATGTCATGCTTCACCAGACTGTGATCGGTCTTGAAGCTAAAAAACAGTTAAAGATCGCAGGGGAGAAAAGGGTCGACATTGTGATCGGCTGCGCCGGCGGGGGAAGCAATTTCGCCGGCATTTCATTCCCGTTTGTTTGCGACAAAATCCACGGCGCGAAGATCAAGATCATTCCTGTCGAACCAACGGCGTGCCCAACCTTGACACGAGGACCTTTCAGTTATGATCACGGCGATGTGGCAAAGATGACGCCGCTGCTTCCCATGTACACGCTTGGGCACACCTTCATTCCCGAGCCGATCCACGCCGGAGGGTTGCGTTATCACGGCATGTCACCGCTTGTGAGCCAGGGCGTGGTCGAAGGACTTCTTGAGCCGCGCGCGGTGGATCAGATGAAATGTTACGAGGCCGCAATGCTTTGGGCCCGGACCGAGGGTGCGATCTGTGCTCCGGAGACAAGCCATGCAATTGCTTGTACGATTGACGAGGCCATTAAGGCGCGCGAGGAGGGGAAGGAGAAAACGATTCTCTTCTGTTACAGCGGCCACGGACTTATGGATCTTACCGGTTACGACAAGTTCCTGAACGGGGAGCTGAAGGAATATTCCCTGCCGGATTCTCTTTTGCAGGAAGCAGTCTCCGTGATCCGGCATCATCCAAAACCTTCCATTCAGAAGACAGGAAAATGGTAAAAAGCTTCGCAAGGTTGATTCTTATATTGCCGTTTTTGGCCGGATGTTTCGCTCCGGTGAATAACACCATTCCTTCGCTCCCAAAAGATCATCCCGCCAACAAATTCTATCAGGCTGCCCAGCAGGGAATGCTCTCGGATAAAGTGTGCCGTGATCACGGGGGAGATCCATCGATCCCGGCGGGAAAGATCGCGGAAAGCGAGGGATACACGAAATCTGCGGAGGTGACGGCCGGAGTTTTTCGTTTTCGCGAGACTGCGACCGGAAAACAATTTCTGGGTGTTTCCTTCCTTCAGTACAGCGGATTCCTTCAAATCCCCAAGGTCTGCGCGTGGGAAGAGAAAAGCCGGAATTAATTTCATAAATATCTTTAACTGTCGCGGGCGTTGATCATTTCTTCCGAATAAAAAGAGAATTCATGGCGAATACGTTATTTTTGACCGAGATCCTTCTGGTTCTTTTGACGGCCACGGTGGTCGCCGTGATCTTCGAAAAATTCCGTCTTCCGACAATCCTCGGATTTCTTTTGACAGGCGTCATCATCGGTCCCCAAGGCTTCGGCGTCCTTTCCGATAATGAACATATCCGGATGCTCGCGGAACTCGGAGTGGTGCTTCTCATGCTCACGATCGGGCTGGAATTCTCGGTCGAGCGTTTGCGTGGAATGCAAAATATCGCGGTGATCGGCGGGACACTGCAGATCCTGATCTCGATCGGCGTTTCGATGGCCTTTGGCTGGTGGCGCGGCTGGACCTTTTATGAGGGTTTTTTCCTGGGCTCGGTCATCGCACTCAGTTCGACGGCAATAGTGCTGAAATATCTGATGGATCGCGGTGAGATCGACTCGCCGCACGGCCGCATCGCGATCTCGATCCTGATCTTTCAGGATCTCGCGGTTGTGCCGCTCATGGTCTTTCTTTCGGCCTTCGGACAGTCCATGAGCTCGGTAGGTCCGGCTCTCGGACTTGCGCTTCTCAAAACAGTTCTGCTTTTGGCCGGTGCTTTCATTTTTTCTCGTTTTCTTCTTCCCCAGCTTCTTTATCGTGTGGCTGCGATCCGGAACCGCGAGATCTTTTTTCTTTTCTCGGTCGTGGTGTGTCTGGGCATGGCATGGGGGAGCGGTGCCCTCGGGCTTTCCATGGCCATCGGTGCGCTCCTGGCCGGTTTCATGTTCGCGAACACCGGATTTTCGCACCAACTGATCGGGGACATTATCCCGTTTCGCCATCTTTTCGTGAGTATTTTCTTTGTCTCGATCGGACTTTTATTCGACATTCACTTCTTCATGAACCACATCTTCCTCGTACTCTCGGTGGTGAGCCTCGTACTCTTCATTAATTTCTTCATCATGACGCTTCTGATCATGGCCTTCGGGTTCCCGCCGCGTGTGGCCGTAATCACAGGAATCATTCTTTCACAGATCGGAGAGTTCTCGTTCCTCCTGATCGAAATGGCACGCGGGTCGGGACATATTACATCCGAACTTTATCAGGTCCTGCTTTCGACGGCATTTATGACCATGTTAATGACGCCGCTTCTATTCGCGGCGATCCCGTTTGTCCTGAAAATTCTGAGCCGGTTCACGATCTTCGGCGTGCCGCCCAAAAACTGGATCAAGCAGGATCGTACGCTTTCCTCCCTCACGGGACATGTGATCCTCTGCGGGTTTGGGCCCACGGGCCAGGATCTGGCAATAGCCTTCCAGGAAGAAAAGGTCCCGTTCGTGATTATTGAAATGAACCCGGTCAGGATGCGCGAAGCCAAGAAAATGCATATGAAAGCTATTTACGGGGATGCGGCCAACCAGGAGGTGCTGAAAAGAGTAGGCATCAGCCGCGCACGGGCGGTGATCGTGAGTTTTCCCGACCCGCTCGGCATCACACAGATCATCCGCGTGGTGCAGGGCCTCAATCCGGATGTGACTCTCGCAGTCCGGACGCGTTACCAGGGCCAGATGCCGCGGCTTTATGAACTTGGGGCGGATATCGTGGTAACGGAAGAATGGGAAGCAAGCCATGAACTGAATCGCCTGGTTCTCGGGCAGTTGGGTATTCCCGAAAAAAGAATTGAATATCATCTCGGCCGCATCCGCGCGCGTAAGGAGATCGCGGTCGAAGAAGCGATCTTTCGGCGTACGGTCAAAACGTCTATCCCGGGAAAAATATCTGTGATAAATTGATGCGTTCGCGACGCACGGTTTTTATGGTCCTGTTCTTTAAACGATCTTGAATATCAGGGAGGCTCTGATGAAAATCTTGGGGAAACTCATAGTGTCATTGATCGTGGTGTTTGTTGTGTTGGTGCTCGTGCGTAATGTTGTGGTGAAGGCGGCAGTGGAGAATGGCGTGAAAGTCGTGACCGGCATGCCGCTTTCCATGGGAAAACTCGATCTTAATCTATCGAACACGCTTGTGGACATCGAAGCCCTTGTTGTCAAAAATCCAGCCGGTTTTCATGATACAACGTTAGTTGATATCCCAAAGATTCTCGTGGACTATAACCTCTCTGATATTTTGAAGGGGAAGGTTCATTTGGAGAACCTTGAATTCGACATGAAGCAGTTCATGGTCGTGAAGAACGAAAAAGGTGAACTCAATCTGGACCGCCTTAAGGCTCTCCAGGGGACCCAAAAGCCATCCGTTCAAGCCCCGAAGACAGAACCGAAAGCTCCCGCAAAACCTATGCCGATCCAGATCGATATGATGCGTCTTAAGATCGGCAAGGTCGTTTATGTAGACTATTCGGGGGGCAGTCCTTCAACCAGGGAATTCCCGATCAATCTCGATCAAAACTACCAGAATATTACCGATCTCAACAGCGTCGTGCGGTTGATCGTTCTGAAGGCCATGATGAGTTCCGGGATCTCGAACCTCGTGAATTTCGATATCGGAAGCCTTGAAGGGAGCCTCACGGGAGCTTTTAACACTTCCACGAAATTGGCGGCCCAGGTTGCGGCAAAAAGCCTGGATACCTTGAAGACCGCAGCGGGGGATCCGAACGCAATTGCGGGCCAGGCTGGAGATGTGTTCAAAAACACCACCGGGGCTGTCGAAAATACGGCAAAGAAAGTGACCAGCAATGTCAAGAATGCCGCGAGCAGTCTTAAGAACAAATTGAAACTCCCATTCTAAAAAATCGAATCCTGATCCACTCCTGCGAATAAAGGAAATATCTTATGGCCACACGGGAGGAAGAACTGAAGGCGCTTCTCCATATCACGGAGAGGATCAATGCCGGGAAAGTTCTCGATGAGGTCTTGGACTACGCTTATGAGTCCCTTCATTCAGTCATTCCCTATCACCGGATCGGGTTCTCGCTTTTAGAAGAAAATGACACTGTTCTCCGGGCCTATTGGACACGTTCCGAGTCGCCCAAGCTTAGACTCGAAAAAGATTATTCCGCGGAAATGCAAGGCAGTAGCCTCGAAAAAGTTCTTCAAACCCGGGAGCCGCGCATTCTGAACGATCTTGAGGCCTATCTCAAAATGCATCCCGATTCGGATTCCACCCGGAGGGTCGTGGAGGAGGGAATGCGATCCAGCCTGACGTGCCCGCTGGTTGCTTCCGGAAAACCGGTCGGCTTCCTTTTTTTCTCCAGCATGAAGACGCATGAATATCAAAATGCACATGTGGAACTTTTCCAGGAGATCGCGGGCCAGCTCGCTTTGACCCTGGAAAAAAGCCGGCTCTACGAACAAGTGGTCCGGTTTAACGACTTGAAGAACAAGTTCCTCGGGATGGCCGCCCATGACTTGCGCAGTCCTATCACGGTCATTAAGGGTTATGCGGATCTTCTTAAAGACGGTTTGATGGGCGACCTTGATGACACCCAGAAAAAACCGATGCGGGCCATTGCCAGGAACTGTGACAAAATGCTTGCTTTGATCGATGATTTACTGGATGTCAGCGTAATTGAATCAGGCCATTTGACGGTGGAGATGCAGGAGGTCGATCTAAGGGCTTATTTAGCAGAGGCCCACCGGAATAACACGCTTTTGGCCAGGTCCAAATCGATCGAGCTTGCTTTGGAAATGCCGGAGGCCCTTCCCAAGGTTTCAATGGATCCCAACCGCATCGATCAGGTAATCAATAACCTCATTACGAACGCGATCAAATTCTCGAAGCAGAGAAGCCGCATTGTTCTCCGGGCCGTTCTTTTGGAAGGCGCGGTCGCAATTTCAGTCACGGACCAGGGGCAGGGTATTCCCCGCGAAGAGATCTCAAAAATGTTCCAATACTTTGGCAAGACCAACGTCCTACCGACTGCCGGCGAAAAAAGCACCGGGTTGGGACTTGCGATCGCCAAGCGCATGGTGGAAGTTCACGGCGGAAAAATCGAAGTTGAAAGTCAGCCGGGCAAAGGTTCCACATTCACCTTCACGCTTCCTCTGAGGAAATCCTGAGGCATTGATGGATTCCTTAAGTCTCGAGATCAAGGCGCGGTGTTCCGATTCGGGCCGCATCCGGAAAATCCTTCTCGCCCGCGGGGCGTGCTTCAGGGGTCTGGATCGCCAGGTCGACACGTATTTCCGTGTTCCCTGCGGCCGGCTAAAGCTTCGCGAAGGGAATATCGAGAATGCCCTCATCTATTACAAGCGCGGCGATCAAAAAAATTCCAAGGAGTGTAATTCCACGCTCTTCCCCTGCACAAAAAAGACACCGCTTAAAAAAATCCTGACCGAAACTCTCGGTGTTCTGGCGGTGGTCGATAAAAAACGTGAGATCTATTTCATCAAAAACGCCAAGTTCCATATTGATCATGTGAGAAAACTCGGAAGTTTCGTGGAGATTGAAGTCTTTGACCGGAAAAGGAATGTCGGCGCGGCAAGGCTCAGGAAACAATGCGAGTTTTATCAGAAGCTTTTGGGGATACGGGCGAAAGACCTGGTCGCGGATTCTTATAGCGACCAGGTTCTTAAGAAAAATCAGTAGGCCGTACCGGCAGTCGTTTGGAACCCCAATCCCCGGGTTTTGGTTCAAAAAGTCCGGGGCAGACGGCGTCGCAAAATCGACACCTCCCGTTCTTTAAGTTCCATTCCGTGAGCTCATACCAGTCCCTGCCGATCAGTTTTTTCCCGCAATTATGACAATGAGTGGCTTCATGTTCCGGGTTGTGAACATTTCCGGTGTAACAATAACGGATACCGTTTTTAGTGGCAATCCCGCGGCCCTTTTCAAGGGTCGATGCCGGTGTCGGCGGCAGGTCGAGCAGTCTATGTGCCGGATGAAAGGCCGTAAGATGAAGGGGAACATCGGGCCCAAGATTTTTTACGATCCAGCCTGTCATTGCGTCCAATTCTTTTTCAGAATCATTCAGGGTCGGGATAAGGAGAGTCGTGAGTTCGAGCCAGACCTTGGTTTCTTTTTTGATGTACTCGATCGTTTCAAGCACTGGTTGAAGCGAGCCGCTCGCGTATTTGACGTAAAAATCTTCCGTAAAACCTTTCAGATCCACATTTGCTGCGTCCATCCACTCATAAAATTCCCTGCGGGGATCCGGCAAAACATAGCCGGATGTTACCGCAACAGTTTTGATCCCGAGTTTGCGGCATTCCCTGGCGGTGTCGATCGCGTATTCGTGAAAAATGTGCGGTTCATTGTAAGTAAAAGCGACACTCTTGCAGCCAAGGGCTTTTGCCATTTTTGCGATAAGTTCCGGCGCAGCTTCATCCGTAAGCTTGTCCAATTCGCGCGAACATGAAATGTCCCAGTTCTGGCAGAAAACGCAACCAAGATTGCAGCCGGCTGTTCCGAACGAAAGGACCGGGGTGCCCGGCAGGAAGTGGAAAAGAGGTTTTTTTTCGATCGGGTCCACACAGAACCCGCTTGAACGACCGTAAGTTGTGAGAACGATCTGGCCTTTCTGACAGGCACGCACGAAACAGAACCCGCGAAGGCCATCGATAAGTTTGCAACGACGGGGGCAGAGAGTACATTCGATCTTGCCGTTCTGAAGCACCTGCCAGTATTTTGTCGGGACGATTGGATCCATAAAGTGTCTCCGTGTCTGGTATTATGCACCACTTTCGATGGGTTGGAACAGGAGAAATAGTGGACGAAAAGCTTTCTTGAAGGTATGTTTGAAGGAGTTTAGAATAAGGCCGTTTTTATTCCTCAAAGGAGTGCCCGTAAAATGGAAAAAGTTGGAATTGTCGTCAATCAGAAGAAAAAAGGCGCGCCGGAGCTTTGCGTAAAACTTAAAGACTGGCTTGCGAAACGGGATATTCCTGTCCAGGATTCTTTGTCCGTTTCACTCGATGATTTGATTGAAACCTCGACGCTTTTGGTCTGTCTCGGCGGGGACGGGACCATCCTTTCGGTTGTAAGCCACATGAAGACCCGTGTCGTGCCGATCCTGGGAGTGAATTTTGGGAAGCTCGGATTTCTGACCGAGGCCAAGGCCGAAGAAGTTTTTGAGGAACTCAATGCTTATCTTCTTCAGAAGCCGGTGGTCGAGAACCGGCTCATGCTTTCCTGCACCGCGAAAAGCAAGAAGGCCGACCAAGACCGGCGGTTTATTGCTCTGAATGATATCGTGATCAGTCGTGAAGGACTGGCGCGTATTCTTCAGCTTGACGTTACGATCTCGGGGGAGAAGTTTACGAGTTTCCGGGGTGACGGGGTCGTGATTGCTTCTCCGACTGGTTCTACCGCCTATTCGCTCTCGGCTGGCGGCGCGGTAATGCATCCCAAAATTGAAGCAATCCTCATTACGCCTATATGCCCGCATGCCCTGAACCTGCGCGCTTTGGCGATCGGGGCGGATGAAAAGATCACGATCCGGATCCGCACGGAAAACCCCAACGAAAAGGCCCTCCTCACGGCCGACGGTCAAGAAAAGATCGAAATCGACGATAGCTATAGTGTTGAAGTGACCCGCTTCCACATGCCTCTGTCTTTAGTGAAGAGCACGAAGCGGAGTTATCTTCAGACGCTCAGGGAGAATTTCAAATTCCCTGATTTCGAATAAAGGGAAAGTCTTCCTGAAATTCGGGGGACGGCCCCTTTCGGGAGGAATTAGCCATCGTTAAGCTACTGATCGTCGATGATGAAAAAATGATCTGTGAGGAGTTTTGTGAGACCCTCGAGCAGGAAGGCTATGAAGTGGATTGTGCCTTGAACGGTAAGGAAGGACTCCGGAAGATCCGGACCCAAAGTTACAATCTTGTCTTCCTTGATTCCGCGATGCCGTTCATGGATGGGAAAAAAGTCCTGGAGCGGATCCGTCATTTCAGCCGGGTGCCGGTGGCCCTGATCACGGGTTTTTTACCCGAGTCTAAAGAAAAAGAAATCCTACATCTTGGGGCCATGGTTTGTTTGCGTAAGCCCTTGGATCTTGACCGAGTCAAATCCCTTATTCATACTGTGTCCCGCTCCGCACGCAGTTAATAACCGATAAACTTATAATCACTTATGTCCGACATCCGAGTTCGATTTGCCCCGTCCCCGACAGGGTACCTCCATATTGGCGGTGTCCGTACCGCGCTTTTTAATTATCTCTATGCCCGTCAGCAGGGCGGGAAATTCCTCCTTCGCATCGAAGATACCGACCAGCAACGTTCCACACCCGAATTTGAGCGTGAGATCCTTGATTCGCTGAAATGGCTCGGGCTTGATTGGGATGATGAACTGGTCCATCAAAGCAAGCGGCTTGACCGGTACCGTGAAGTCGCTCAAGAGCTGGTCGCTAAAGGTCTGGCCTATGAGTTTGAGGGTGCCGTCAAGTTCAGGATCCCTCAGACGGTGGTCAAGGTCTACGACATTGTTCGCGGGGAAGTGACCTACGACTCGAAGGAGTTCGACGATCTGGTTATTATGAAATCCGACGGGTATCCGGTTTTCCATCTTGCCGTGATCGTGGACGATCATGACATGGGGATCACGCACGTGGTGCGCGGGGAGGACCATCTTCCGAACACGCCCCGGCATATTCTGCTCCAGCAGGCGCTCGGATGGAAATCGCCGAAATACGCGCACCTGCCGCTCATTTTTGGTTCCGACGGCACGCCGCTTTCCAAGCGTCACGGGGCGGTGGCGGTGACAGAATACCGCAACAAAGGTTTTCTCCCGCAAGGGCTCGTCAATTATCTGGCGCTTCTTGGCTGGAATCCCGGGACGCCGCAGGAGATTTTTTCACTTCCTGAACTTGTGAAACAATTCTCCCTCAAGCGTGTGATCAAATCGAACGCACAATTCAATCCCGAAAAACTTCTTTGGGTGAACGGCCAGCATATTCGTGCGATCCCGGGCGAGGACTATGAAAAACAGATCACGGAATATTGGAAGAACAACACGGGGTTCTGGAAAGATAAGACGGATTCGGTCCCGGAAGAGAAATGGCGGAAACTCATCACCCTTTACCGGCCCCGTATCCAGACCTATGGAGAGCTGAAGGACCAGGCGGCTTATTATTTCGCCGAACCGGAATACAAAGATGCTTCACTGATGGCGGAAATTAAAAACAACGCGTCCGTGGTAAAGCTTCTCAAACAATTGTCTGAAGTCCTCGCAGAGGTAGACGATTTTGAAGAAGTGCAGGTTTTGGATCAAAAAACGAAACAAGTAGCCGAAACCGCGGGACTGAAACCCAAAGACATCATTCATCCACTACGTTTTGTTCTTACGGGAGGCACCGCCAGTCCCGGCATTTTTGAGCTGATGAGTCTTCTCGGTAAAGAGACCTGTCTAGAGCGTCTTCAGCGCTTTCTCTCCTAAAGTTTCCTGTTTTTGATATAATATGCGTTGCTCCAGTTATTCCCTCCTGTAGGGCACATTTAAATGTGCCCTACGGAAGAGAGGATAGAGCGAATATCTCTCAGGAAACCGGAACAATGCATATAATCTTCGTCTATGGAAACACCCAAAGCGCCTTCTAATTTCATACGCGATATCATTAATGCTGACATTGCCAGCGGCAAGAACGGCGGGCGAGTGCATACGCGCTTTCCGCCTGAACCGAACGGCTATCTCCACATCGGCCACGCCAAGGCCATTTGCATCAGTTTCGGAATTGCCCGTGATTACCAGGGGCTTTGCAACCTCCGGTTTGATGATACCAATCCCGAGAAGGAAGAGGTCGAGTATGTGGACTCTATCCGCGAGGACGTCCGCTGGCTCGGGTTTGATTGGGGGGAGCGCGAGTATTATGCTTCGGATTATTTCGGCCAGCTCTATGAACACGCGAAAACGCTCATCAAAAAAGAAAAAGCCTATGTCTGTGATCTGAGCCCGGACGAACAACGCGAGCACCGCGGCACGTTTACAGCTCCCGGCAAGGAAAGTCCGAACCGGAACCGTTCCGTGGAAGAGAACCTGGATCTTTTTGAGCGGATGAAAGCCGGAGAATTCGCGGACGGCTCCCGTGTTTTAAGGGCGAAGATCGATATGGCATCGCCCAATATCACGATGCGCGACCCCACGATCTATCGTATCAAGAAAGCATCGCATCACCGCACCGGCGACAAATGGTGTATTTACCCCATGTATGATTTTACGCATTGCATCTCGGATTCCATCGAAGGGATCACACACTCGATCTGCACGCTCGAATTCGAGAACAACCGCCCTCTTTATGACTGGGTGCTCGACCAGCTTGGCATTCATCACCCCCAGCAGATCGAATTCGCCCGTCTCAACATCACTTATACGCTTTTAAGCAAGCGGATCCTTCTGAAGCTCGTCCAGCAGAAGATCGTTTCCGGGTGGAACGATCCGCGCATGCCGACGATCTCGGGGTTTCGCCGCTGCGGCTACACGCCTGCGTCGATCCGTGCGTTTTGCGACAAGATCGGCGTCGCGAAATTCAACAGCACGATCGACATGGTCCTGCTCGAAAATTCGATCCGCGAAGAACTTAACAAAACCGCGCCGCGTGTCATGGCGGTGCTCGATCCCTTGAAGATCGTGATCACAAATTATCCGGAAGGCAAAGTCGAGGAAATGGAAGCCGTGAATAATCCCGAGGATCCGGCGGCCGGGACACGCAGACTTCCGTTCTCCCGCGAGCTTTATATCGAACGTGATGATTTCCGCGAGGACGCACCCAAGAAATTCTTCCGGCTTGTCCCCGGCGGGGAAGTGCGCTTGCGCTACGGGTATTTCGTCAAATGTGAAAAGGTCGTGAAAGACGCTTCGGGAAAGATCACAGAGCTTCACTGCACCTATGATCCCGGGACTCGCGGAGGCAACAATCCTCCGGACGGACGCAAAGTGAAAGGCACGATCCACTGGGTTTCTGCCAAGCATGCGTTCAAGGCCGAGGTCCGGCTCTATGATCATTTATTTGCCGCGAAAGACCCGGGCAATGTTCCGGAGGGCCAGGATATCCTGGTGAACCTGAATCCCAAATCACTGGAGACAATTTCCGGGGCGCTTCTTGAACCCGGTTTGAAGGACGCGGAACCCGGCGAGCGGTTCCAGTTCGAACGGCTCGGCTATTTCTTCGTGGATCCCATCGATTCCACGCCCGGCCAACCGGTCTTCAATCGCACAGTCACCTTGCGCGATACGTGGGAGAAGATCGAGAAGAAGGGGTAATCACTGCACTTGCGCCAATTGCGCAAGTGCAGCTTCGTGACAGCTTTGGGACTGCTGTCTACGAAGTTGGGGGACTACCCTTCGACAGGCTCAGGGTTACAAGTGCCAAGAGACTTTTCAAGATGGAAAAGTTTTTGTACTGAGCAAACGAAGTGCGTCGAAGTACTGGGGAACTAGGATTTCCCGCCGGAGGACGGGTGCGCCTCTGGCGCAGAACCTAGGCCCGTTTCTCTGGGTTTTTCATCATCTTAAAAATCACTACAGAATGGCTGGGGAACTAGGATTTGAACCTAGACTGGGTGATCCAGAGTCACCAGTGCTACCGTTACACCATTCCCCAACGCATTATGACAAAATCTTATCTAATTCTTTTCTGCCTTGGCCGGACTTTAAAAAGTTTTCACGTCTTCGCGCTTCAGAAAGTGTCAAAAATATTTCCTGAAGGATTAACCGCCACGGTATGCGGCCGCTTGTATAACGACATCGACCGGCATTATGTTCTTCCAAGCGTTTTTGGACGTCTTTACAGCTGCCAACGTACCGTGTATTATGCGTTTCACTGACCAAAACGTAAACAAAATAGCTCATAGTTGCTCAGTCCGGATTTCCCGCCGGAGGACGGGTGCGCCTCTGGCGCAGAACCTAGACTGGGTGATCCAGAGTCACCAGTGCTACTTCGCCGAAGGACGAATCCGTCCTCTGGCGGACGTTATACTCAGCCGAAGGACTGATCCGTCCTCCGGCGGACATTCCCCAATGAAATATAAGACCAAAGGCGAGAAAAAGTATGGGAATTATAGCGGGTCTTCATCGTGCCGACAAGAATTCTTCTCCCAGCTAAATTATTCGAGGAACATTTATGCTTTGCCAGCGACATATTCCATTCATGAAAGAAGCGATTCGGGAGGCGCGAAAAGGATTGCGCGAGGGCGGGATCCCGATCGGGTCCGTACTAGTGAGGGATGGCAAGATCATTGGCCGCGGGCATAATCGCAGGGTCCAAAAAGGTTCCGCCATTCTTCACGCGGAAATGGATTGTCTCGAGAACGCGGGGCGTCTCAGGGCCAAAGATTACGAGAAATGCGTGATCTACTCAACGCTTTCGCCGTGTGATATGTGCACGGGCGCCATTCTCCTCTATAAGATACCGGTCGTAGTGATTGGGGAGAACAAGACCTTCAAAGGTCCCGAGGCCTACTCAAAAAAAAGCGGTGTCAAACTTGTGAACCTCAATTTGCAGGAATGTAAAAAGATGATGAAGGATTTCATTACCGCCAAGCCCAAACTTTGGAACGAAGACATCGGAGAATAACTTCATATGCTTATCCGTCAGCTAAAAGATTGTCCGGAATTTATAGCAGGAGATACCTGCCATCTTCGCGAGCTTTTGAATGCCAGGACTGATAAACGCGCCTATCGTTACAGTCTTGCCCACGCTATCGTGAAACCCAACACTAAAACCAAACCTCATGCTCTCAGGACCTCCGAAGTCTATTATATTCTGGATGGGCGGGGGCGAATGCATGTAGATCACAAAACCGAGGAAGTGGGTCCCGGCGCCGTGATCGATATTCCACCGTCTGCTGTTCAATATATTGAAAATACGGGTAAGACGGATCTTGTTTTTCTCTGCATTGTCGACCCTGCCTGGTGCGCGGAGGATGAGAAAGTCTTAAAATAGAAGTTTTTTCAAAAAAAGTTTTTCAATACCCGCCGGTTCGGATATACTTCATCCTCAATGTAGCAAAACATCCCCCAAAAAGGACGTTTCATGTATCCCATTCTTGAAAAGAAAAATCTGAATAATAACGTGGAAGAGATGGTAATCCGGGCGCCGTACGTTGCACGGCATTGTGAGCCGGGCCAGTTCATCATTCTTCGCGTGGACGACGAGGGCGAACGGATTCCGCTTACGATCGCCGAATATGACCGCAAACAGGGAACGGTCACGATCATCTATCAGGTGGCCGGCTACACCACCCGGAAGCTTAGCGAAAAAAAAGTCGGCGAAGGGATCGTGGATTTTGTGGGGCCCCTGGGCCAACCCACGGTGCTGCATCCCGTCAAACGTGTGATCGGGATCGGCGGCGGGGTCGGTGCGGCACCTCTTTATCCCCAGCTCAAAAAACTGAGCGAGATGGGGACCTCGGTTGACGTTATCCTCGGCGCGCGGAACAAAGACCTCATCATCCTTGAAGAAAAATTCTCCAGGTTCTGCAAAAATGTTTATGTTACGACCGATGACGGAAGTTACGGGGCCAAGGGTCTTGTAACAGAAAAGCTCAAGGCGCTCGTCGAAGCGGGTGAAAAGTATGATGAAGTCATTGCCATCGGTCCTGTGATCATGATGAAGTTCGTCAGCCTTCTTACCAAGCCGTGGAACCTCAAGACCAATGTTTCGCTCAACCCCATCATGGTGGACGGGACCGGCATGTGCGGCGGATGCCGCGTGACGGTCGGCGGCCAAACGAAATTCGCCTGCGTGGATGGGCCGGACTTTGACGGACATCAGGTGGACTATGACGAATTAATGCGCCGGCAAAGTATGTATAAAACCGAAGAAGCCCATTCCTGCAAGATCGGTTTGAGGCCCTCATAAGTGGCCCCCAACATGAGTCCGAAAAAAGTTCCGATCCCGGAACAAAAGCCCGAAGAAAGGATCAAGAATTTCAGAGAGGTCGCGCTCGGATACACGCCTGAACAGGCCATGGAAGAAGCCACCCGCTGTCTTCAATGCAAGACGCGTCCCTGTGTGGCGGGTTGTCCGGTCAACGTGAAGATCCCCGAATTCATCAACAAAGTCGCGGAAGGGGACTTTGATGAAGCGGCCCGTATTCTCGTGAGCGAGAATTGCCTTCCCGCGGTTTGCGGCCGCGTCTGTCCCCAGGAAACCCAATGCGAGATTTTGTGCGTGCGCGGTAAAAAAGGGGAGCCGGTGGCGATCGGCCGGCTGGAACGTTTTGTGGCGGATTACGCGATGGAGCATATGTCGCAGGAGATCCCCAAGATCAAAAAGAACGGTATCAAGGTTGCGATCGCGGGAGGCGGTCCGGCAGGGTTGACTTGTGCCGGAGAGCTGGCGCGTATGGGATACGATGTGACGATCTTTGAGGCGCTCCATGCCCTGGGCGGCGTCTTGATGTACGGGATCCCGGAATTCCGCTTGCCGAAAAGGCTTGTCGCGCGCGAGATCGCCAACGCCCTTAATTTAGGCGTCAAGATTGAGAAAAATGTGATCATCGGGAAATCGATCAAGGTCGATGAACTTTTCGCGGAAGATTTCCGGGCTGTTTTTATCGGGTGCGGTGCCGGTCTCCCATCCTTCATGAAGATCGAGGGCGAAAATCTGAACGGTGTTTACTCTGCCAATGAGTTCCTGACCCGCGCCAATCTGATGAAAGCCTATGATTTTCCGAATTCGCCTACTCCCATCAAGGTCGGCAAGCGCGTGGCGGTGATCGGGGGAGGGAATGTGGCCATGGATGCGGCCCGGACCGCCAAGCGTCTTGGCGCCGAAGAAGTCTATATTGTCTACCGCCGGAGCGAAGCGGAACTTCCGGCCCGCGCTGAGGAAGTCCATCACGCAAAAGAAGAAGGGATCATTTTCCGGCTTCTCCGAAATCCTGTGAAGATCCTCGGCAAGGATGGCTGGGTCACCGGGATGGAATGCGTGGAGATGGAGTTGGGCGAACCTGATGAATCGGGCCGCCGGCGTCCCGTCGTGAAAAAAGGAAGTAATTTCAGTTTTCCGGTCGAGACGGTTGTGGTGGCGATCGGGGGAACGCCGAATCCTTTGATCCGTCAGACCACGCCGGGTCTTGAAACTCAAAAATGGGGGGGTATCATTGTGGACGAAGCGACCATGAAGACCTCTAAAGAGGGTGTTTACGCCGGCGGCGATATCGTGACTGGCGCCGCCACCGTGATCCTCGCCATGGGGGCCGGGAAAAAAGCCGCCCGCGCAATTCACGAAGCTTTGCAGAAAAAGACATCCTAGCGTTTTCCCGCGATATCCGTCCGGATTCTTAAGAGATAATTGACATTTAAACGAAAATGAATAGGATATTCGCTCAATTGTTCTAATTTTCACAATTTCTTGAGGCAGGATGAACACCCCAACGCAGAAAATCCAGAATCCAGAAAACGCACAAGGAACTTCTTGTAGCTGCCAACCCTCCGAAGAAGAAATACTGCGCAGTCTGGATGTTGTTATTGACGGTTTCGCCAAGACCGACGGCGCTTTGATCCCCATCCTTCAAACCGCCCAGAATCTTTTCGGTTACCTTCCCACAAACGTGCTCAAGCACATCAGTCTCCGGCTCAAGATCCCCTACAGCGAAGTGACCGGCGTCGTCACTTTTTATTCCTTTTTTTCAACTGTTCCCCGCGGCAAGCACGTCGTGCGCGTTTGCCTCGGAACGGCCTGCTATGTCCGGGGAGGCAAGGAAGTTCTCGAAGCTTTCAAAAAGAATCTCAAGATCAATGTCGGAGAGACCACGCCGGACCGGATGTTCTCTCTGGAGGTGGGACGTTGTTTTGGCGCGTGCGGACTGGCGCCTGTCGCCATGGTCAATGACGATGTCCACCAGCGCGTGAAGGCCGCCAAGATCCGCGACATCATCAGTCAGTACCAGCATGAAGGCGAAGATGTGAAGGAGGCCAAGTCATGACCGAGTCTCCCCGCAAGATCGGGTCTGTCAAAGAACTCGACAAGTTCAAGAAATCCGTCTTGGATGAAAAAAAGAAAAACGCCTCAAAAAAACGGATCCTTCTTTGCGCCGGCGCCGGGTGTATCGCTTCAGGTTCTCTTCGCCTCAAAAAGGCCCTCGTGGAAAAGATCCGGGAGGAAAAACTTGATGTGGAAGTTGTGGAGACCGGATGCCTCGGGCCCTGTGCGCAGGGCCCCGTGATCGTGGTGGATCCCGATCAGACCTTCTATGAAAACCTGAAGCCCGAGGACGCCGCGGACATTGTGAACGGACATCTTCGGAAGGGGAAACCCGTTGAGCGGTTGATGCCTCGGGATGCCAAGAGCAATAAGCCTGTTCCAAAACAGAATCAAATGGATTTTTTTCAGAAACAGACCAAGGTCGTTCTGCGCAATTGCGGGAATATCGACCCTCTCAAGATCGGGGATTATATCGCCCGGGACGGCTATCAGGCTCTTGCCAAGATCCTGACCTCCATGAAGCCGGAGGAAGTGATCGAGCAGGTGAAGAAGTCCGGCCTTCGGGGCCGTGGTGGCGCGGGATTTCCGACCGGCATGAAATGGGAATTTACGCGCCAAGCTCAGGGGAATGTAAAATATGTGATCTGCAACGCCGATGAGGGAGATCCCGGCGCTTTCATGGATCGGAGCGTTCTGGAAGGCGATCCTCACAGTGTGATCGAGGGCATGGCGGTCGCGGCCTTCGCGGTCGGTTCATCGCGCGGTTTCGTGTACGTGCGTGCGGAATATCCTCTTGCGGTTTCGAGACTTACCAAAGCCATCGAACACGCTAAGGAAGCCGGACTTCTGGGCGAGAATATTTTGGGGACCGGATTTAACTTTGATCTTGAGATACGGATGGGTTCCGGTGCTTTTGTGTGCGGGGAAGAGACGGCCCTCATGAATTCCATTGAAGGAAAACGGGGAGAACCGCGTCCGCGCCCGCCTTTCCCGTCAAAAAACGGCCTTTGGGGAAAACCCAGCCTTCTCAATAACGTCGAGACCTATGCGAATATTCCGGTCATCCTCACGAAAGGAGCGGAATGGTACACGACTTTTGGGACGGCGCCGAGCAAGGGGACCAAGGTTTTTGCGCTGGCAGGAGCTATTCGAAACACGGGCCTTGTGGAAGTCCCGATCGGGACGCCGCTTGGAGAACTTATTTATGATATCGGTGGCGGGATCAAAGGCGGCAAGAAATACAAGGCCGCGCAAATCGGCGGACCTTCCGGCGGTTGCATCCCCAAGGAATATCTGAACGTCGCGCTCGACTACAAAACTCTTGAAGATCTCGGCGCGATCATGGGTTCCGGCGGTCTTATTGTGATGGATGAAGATTCCTGCATGGTTGACGTCGCGAGGTTCTTTCTTGAATTTGTTCAGGAAGAATCCTGCGGGAAATGTGTGCCATGCCGTGTCGGGACCAAACGTATGCTCGAGATCCTTGAAAAGATTTGTTCCGGCCAGGGCGAGGAAGGCGATGTTGAGAAATTGATCCGGCTGGGTCTTCAGATCAAGGAAACCTCACTTTGCGGGCTTGGGCAGACCGCCCCCAACCCTGTTCTTTCTACCATCCGTCATTTTCGTCGTGAGTACGACCAGCATATTCGTGAAAAACATTGTGAGGCTGGTGTTTGTCCGTCTTTGGTCCGGGCCCCGTGCCAAAGCGCGTGCCCCGCGGGTGTGGATGTCCCCGGATTTGTTTCGCTTGTCGGGGAAAAACGATATGCCGAGGCGCTTAAACTTCATCGTGAGAGGAACCCTTTCGCGGCGGTCTGCGCCCGTGTTTGTTTTCATACCTGCGAAGAAAAATGCCGCAGGGCCTCCCTAGATGATTCTGTTTCAATCCGAGGGATCAAACGCTTTATGGTGGATCAGGAAGTTGTCATTCAGGTTCCGGAAGTCCGTCACAACGAACAGAATGCCGGCAAGAAGATCGCGATCATTGGAGCCGGCCCTGCCGGATTATCGTGCGCGTATTTTCTCGCAAGACTTGGATATCGTCCGACGGTTTTTGAGGCTGAGCCGCGTCCGGGAGGAATGTTGGTTCAGACCATTCCGGCTTACCGCCTGCCGCGCGAAACTCTGGCGCGTGAGATCCGGATGATCGAACAGCTTGGTGTTACGATCGAAACCAATAAACAGCTTGGCCGGGATTTTACCTTGCAGGAACTCCGTGATAAAAAACATGATGCGATTTTTATTGGGATTGGTGCGGTAGGATGTTTCGGTCTTGGAGTTGCGGGAGAGGATGCGGATGGGGTGATAATGGCAGTACCTTTCCTTAAAGAATACAACATCCGGGGTTCCGTGCCCGTCGGGGAAAAAGTGGTGGTGGTGGGAGGCGGGAACGCGGCCATCGATGCCGCCAGGACCGCGCTCCGGTTAGGTGCCGAATCGGTCACGGTTCTTTATCGCCGTAGTCAGGAAGAAATGCCGGCTTATGCCGAGGAAGTACGCGAAGCGATCTATGAAGGGATCAAGCTGATGCCTCTCACGCATCCCGTGGAGATATTAAAGAACGCGAAGGGCAAAGTCAGCGCGGTGAAATGCATGTCCATGAAGCTTGGAGATTATGACCGCAGCGGACGCCGGTCTCCGACCGCGAACGAAGCGGATCAGTTTATGCTGGAAGCGGACCAGGTGATCGGCGCGATCGGCCAGACTCTTCAGGCCGGGGAACTTTTTGAGCTCAAGGATGCCGAGGTCAAGATGACGCAGAACAAGTTCATCTATGCGAATTCCGTGACGGGGCAGACTTCGGTCCCAGGGATTTTCGCGGGCGGTGACGCGGCTTTAGGTCCTTGGTCCGTGGTCGCGGCGATCGGCGCCGGGGAAAGAGCTGCGGTGGGGATCGATCAATACCTTACAGGCGAAGATCATGCTTTCTGGCGGGAGGAAAAGGTTCCGGATACGGATTTTGATCCCGATGTGGATCCCGCGCCTTATCCGCGCGAAGCCGTGCGTTCGATCCCGGTTGAGAAGCGAAAGCATAATTTTGACGAAGTGGAACTCTCATGGAACGAGAATGTGGCGCAGCGCCAGGCCAAACGCTGTCTTCGCTGCGATTACGGTAAAACGGTTATCCGGAGAGGGAGCAAATAATGTCCAAGGTCTTTGTGGACAACCAGGAAGTGGAAGTCAAGCCGGGAGCTACCATTTTGGACGTGGCCAGGACCTTGGGCGTCAAGATCCCGACCCTTTGTTACCTTGAGGGCAAGCTGCCGATCGGGGCCTGCCGGGTCTGTCTTGTGGAAGTGGAAGGAGCCAAGACGCTCGTGGCTTCCTGTTCCACGCCTGCGGTGGACGGAATGAAGATACACACTAATAATAAAAGAGTGCGCGAGGCGCGGCGGACGGTCGTGGAACTGATCCTGAGCGAACACGAAGGAAGCTGCCAATATTGCACGCGCAGTGAAGATTGCGAATTGAAAAAGATCGCGTCGCATTTGGGGATCGAAGACATCCACTATAAGGGCGAAAAGCCGGAAGTTCAGATTGATAAGAGTACGCCGGCGCTCGTGCGTGATTCCGGGAAATGCATTAAATGCCGCCGTTGCGTGACGGTTTGCCGGGAGATACAGGGCGTGGGAGCTTTGTTCCCGCAGAAGCGCGGTTACAAAACGATCATCGGACCGGCCTTCGCGATGAATCTGGACAGCGTTGCTTGCGTTCAGTGCGGCCAATGCGCGGCCATTTGTCCGGTCGGCGCGATCCAGGAAAAAAATGATATCGATAAGGTTTGGGCAGCGCTGGAGGACAAGGCCAAGCATGTCGTGGTCCAGACCGCGCCGGCGATCCGAGCGGCTTTGGGAGAATGTTTTGGTTATCCTCCGGGGACCCTGGTGACCGGCAAAATGGTGACGGCCTTGCGGAGGGTCGGTTTCCATGCGGTTTTTGACACCAATTTTACGGCCGATCTCACGATTATCGAAGAGGGAACGGAACTTCTGATGCGGCTCAAAAAGGCTTTGGTTGAAAAACAGCCCGTGTCGCTTCCGATGCTCACGAGCTGTTCGCCGGGTTGGATCAAATTCGCCGAATATTATTATCCTGAATTCCTGCCGAACCTTTCTTCCTGCAAATCGCCGCAGCAGATGTTCGGGGCCCTAGCAAAGACTTATTATGCGACCCAAAAAAGCGTCAAACCCGAGGACATGGTCGTTGTTTCGATCATGCCGTGCACGGCCAAAAAATTCGAGGCCCAGCGTCCGGAAATGAATTCAAGCGGAGTCCAGGACGTGGATTATGTCCTGACCACCCGGGAGTTCGGGTTCATGGTCGAGTCGGCTGGGATCGATTTCAGGTCGCTGGAGGACGGTGTGATGGATTCTCCGCTCGGGATCTCGACCGGTGCCGCGGATATTTTTGCCAATACGGGTGGAGTGATGGAAGCGGCGCTGAGAACGGTCTATGAGATCGTAACAGGCCGTGAATTTCCTGCGGCCGATCTGCGCCTGGCCCCTGTGGAAGGACTTCAGGGGATCAAGGAAGCGTCGCTGGTGATCACCAGAACTGTTCCGGAATGGTCCTTTTTGGAGAATGTGGAAGTGAAGGTGGCGGTGGCGCATGGGCTTGCGAATGCCGCGCATCTTCTGGATCGGATCAAAGAGGGGAAAGTGAATTATCATTTTGTCGAGATCATGGCTTGCCCCGGCGGCTGCATTGGCGGGGGAGGCCAGCCGCGCTACACGGATGACGCGGTCCGCTTGGCGCGGATCAACGCCATCTACAAAGAAGACGCGGGAAAGAAACTCCGGAAATCCCACACCAATCCCCAGGTCAAAAAACTCTACGACGAGTTTCTGAAGGAACCTCTTGGTGAAAAGTCCCACCACCTGCTTCACACGCATTACCACGAGCGTCCCAGGGTTTAGAGGCCATTTTTCCCGTTGCAGGATCCCATGAAATTTGATAATATTTTAATCGTTCGGTTTTTCACGAATCTATTATGAAAAAACTTCCCCGGAAGACCATCACAAGGGTTCTGCTTTACATACGGACCCTCGAAAGTTTGATCAAGGAAAAACGCTATCTGGTCTCCTCGAAGCAGCTTTCGGAGATCACAGGACTTTCGGACGTCAAGATCCGAAAGGACATTTCAAATTTCAAGAAGATCGGGAAACCCCGTATCGGGTATAAAACCGAAGATTTGAAGAAGACGCTGGAGGATTACCTCCTCCAGGACAACACGGTTCGGATCGTTCTTTTTGGAGCCGGGAATCTGGGGTCCGCGATTCTCAAGTATCCCGGATTCCATCAGGACAAGGTCAAGCTGGTCGCGGCCTTTGATGTCGCACGGAACAAGATCGGCAAGAAGATCGAGGGAGTGCGGATCTATCCCGTAGACCGCTCGGCCGAAATCATCAAGCGGTGCCGGGCGGATATCGGGATCATTGCGGTCCCTAAAGAACATGCTCAGGAAGTCGCGGATTATATGGTATTATCAGGCCTCTGCAGGATCGTTAATTTTGCACCTTGTTCGATCAGCGTTCCGGCCAAAGTGCAGATCCGCAACATTGATTTTACCATTGAGTTTTTGTCGCTTTTTTGTGACACTCAGAAATAGGCGTTCTTAAAAGCGCCGGGGAGGTGCTCATGGAATACGATGCCCAAAAACTTTTGAAGCAGTTCAATGAGACCATGGCGGACATTCGTAAGATTATCCCCAAAGAATACGAAGCGTTCATGAAAGAGAAAGAGACGATTCTCAAGCCCGGTAAGATCCCGGAAAAGACCAAGTGGCTGCTTCTCCTTGTGGCGAGCGTAACTCAGAAATGTCCGGTCTGTATCCCACGTGCAGTCCAGCATTGCGTCAATGCTGGATGGACCAAAGAGGAGATGTTGGAGGCTTGTATGGTCGCGGTGCTCGTGGGCGGCTCCAGCGCCATGACTTATGTGACGTTGGTGGATAAAGCTATCGAACAGGTGAAAAAGTAGAAAAAAGATACGGCCGAACAAGTCCAATTTTTTATATTCTTTTCTGAAGGTCGAATTGGACTAGCCCTAGCAACCTTTGATGAAAAGAAAATAAGAGGCTAGGACAAGGAGTTCTTGCATGGATAAAGAGCTTATGGAGCGAGAGGTCAAAGAGATCGCGGATTCCTGGAAGGGGAAAGAAGGGAATCTCATCATGGTGCTGCACGACATCCAGAACCGTTACGGTTACGTGCCGCGCGAGGTTTCGCTCGTGCTTTCCGAGATCCTGGACGTGCCTCTTGCCCGGATCTATGAAGTCATCACGTTCTATCATTTTTTCCGTCTGACCCCCCCTGGAAAACACACGATCTCTGTTTGTATGGGAACGGCCTGCTATCTTAAGGGGAATGCCGAAGTTCTGGAGGAATTGGAGCACCTTCTTTGTATAAAACCCGGGGAGACGACCAAGGACGGCCAGTTTCATCTGGAAATGGTGCGCTGTCTGGGGTGTTGCGGCCTGGCGCCGGTGCTGAAGATCGGGGAGAAGATCTATGGCGGCATAAAGAAAAAAGATATCGGCGATATCATCGCACATTATTCCGAAGAAGGCGAAGCTCACGCGATCGCGTAATAGAGAGAAAAAACCCCTATGACCAAAATGACGAAGAAGGACCTGGAATCCATAAAAGAGAAACACAACGGAACGGACCGCAACTGGATCAAGGTGGGTTTCAGTACCTGCGGGATCGCGGCCGGAGCCAAGGAGGTCTACGAAACGCTTATCGAGGAAAAACGTAAGCATAACGCCGATGTGGAGATCAAAAAATGCGGGTGCGTGGGCATATGCTCGGCGGAACCGCTCGTGGAGGTCCATATCAAGAACATGCCGACGGTGTTCTACGGCAAAGTCGATAAAGAGGTCGCGACCAAGATCATGGAAAAGCACGTGTGCGGCAAGATGCTTGTGAACGACCGGATTTACGATCTGAAGCTTAATTGAGGATTTGGAGAGGACATGGGAAAGACAGTTTTCATTAAGGATACAGCGATCGCGGGAAAGGACAAGACGCGGGATTTTTACGGAGTGTTCCTCGGGATCCTGAGGGAAAAGGGCCTGGAGAACGAGGTTCAGCTTGTGCGTGTCGCGGATGTCGGCGTCTACGGCCAAGGCATGGTCGTCCGGGTACTGCCGGAAAATTTTCTCTACACGAACGTCCAGGAAAGTGATATCCCGGCGATCGTTCTGGAAAGCGTGGTCGGAGGCAAGCCCGTTCCGGGCAAATCAAGCACGCAACCCTCCCGACAGCTCCGTATCGTGCTCCGCAATTGCGGCGTGATCGATCCGGAGAGCATTGAGGATTATATCGCGCGGGATGGGTACCAGGCTCTTGCCAAGGTCTTGGGCGGCTATACGCCGGAGAAGGTTATCCAGGAAATGAAAGCTTCCGGGCTTCGTGGGCGCGGCGGTGCCGGTTTCCCCACAGGAACGAAATGGGAGATCACGCGCAAGGCCCAGGGCGATCAGAAATATATGATCTGCAACGGTGATGAAGGGGACCCTGGCGCGTATATGGATCGCAGCGTGCTGGAGAGCGATCCGCATTCCGTGATCGAGGGGATGATCATCGGAGCTTATGCGATCGGCGCCTCGAAAGGATATTTCTATATTCGCGCGGAATACCCGCTTGCGATCGAGAGGATCGAAAAGGCCATCCTTCAGTGCCGCGAACGCGGGATCCTAGGTGAAGGGATCCTCGGTTCTTCTTTTAATCTGGACCTTGAGATCCGGCTCGGCGCCGGCGCCTTTGTATGCGGTGAAGAAACGGCGTTGATCGCTTCGATCGAAGGCAAACGCGGCTATCCAAGTCCGCGGCCTCCTTTCCCGTCCATCAAAGGACTTTGGGGGAAACCGACCTGCATCAATAATGTTGAGACGCTGGCGAATATCCCGGTCATTTTGATGAAGGGCGGGGCCTGGTTCTCTGGGATAGGGAATGAGAGTTCCAAGGGGACCAAAGTGTTTGCGGTCACCGGGAAGGTGAAGAATTCAGGGCTTGTGGAGGTTCCCATGGGTACCGTGATCGAAGACATCGTCTACGGGATTTGCGGCGGGGCCATGAGCGGGAAAAGTGTCAAGGCGATCCAGACCGGCGGTCCTTCCGGAGGCGTGATCCCGAAAGAATTTTTCCAGACCAAAGTCGATTATGAAAGTTTGCAGAAAATGGGTTCCATCATGGGGTCCGGCGGCATGATCGTCATGGACGAGGACGATTGCATGGTGGATATCGCGAAATTCTATTTGGGTTTTTGCGTGGACGAATCTTGCGGGAAGTGTGCCCCATGCCGTATCGGCGGGACGCAAATGCTGAGGATCCTCAAAAAAATCACGAATGGGGAAGGAACTCAAAAAGACCTCGGACAGCTGGAGCAGATCTCGTTCGCCATGCAGAAAGCGTCGCTTTGCGGGCTGGGACAAACAGCGCCGAACCCGGTGCTTTCGACCTTTCATTACTACCGGGCCGAATATGACGCGCATGTGGATCAGAAAAAATGCCCGGCCTGTAAATGCGCCAAGCTGATCCGTTTCTTGATCCTTCAGGACAAGTGCCTGAAATGCGGCACGTGCTTTAAGTCCTGTCCGGTCAATGCTATTTCCGGCAATCGTGAAAGCGGTTATCTGATCGATCAGACGAAATGCATCCGCTGCGGTCAGTGTTTTGAGGTTTGCAAGCCCCGCGCGATCAGCCGCAGCTGATTTGTTCGGGTTTTCTATCATAAAAAGGTGGAATGAGTATGGTCAAGGCGATTATTAACGGACTCAAAGTGGAAGTTTCCGAGGGGACTACGATCCTGGATGCGGCCAAGAAAGCCCAGATCAAGATCCCGACCCTCTGCAAACATCCCGATTCCTACCTGCACGCTTCCGCGGCTTGCGGTATTTGTCTTGTGAGGGTAAAAGGCTCCAGGAAAATGCTCAGGGCCTGCTGCACTCCGCTTGAAGAAGGCATGGATATCATTACCCATGATCCCGAGATCGTGTCGATCCGCCGGACGGTGGTCGAGCTCATCCTTTCCAACCATCCCAACGAGTGCCTGACCTGCGGGCGTAATAATAACTGCGAACTGCAGTCGCTTGCGGCGGATTTCGGGATTCGGGAAGAATTCTACGAAAAGATCGTCAAGGATATTCCCAAGGACGACTCGACGGGGAATATCGTTCTGGATCCCCGCAAGTGTATCAATTGCGGCCGCTGCGTGGATGTATGCCAGAACGTTCAGGATGTCTGGGCGCTCACGTTCCTACATCGCGGGTTCAATACAAGAATGGCTCCCGCGGGGGACATCAGCCTCGCGGATTCCCCTTGCGTGCGTTGCGGCCAGTGCGCGGCTCACTGCCCGACCGGCGCGATCTTTGAAAAGGACGATTCCATGCTCGCGTGGAAAGCGCTTCGCGATCCGGAACAATATTGCGTGGTCCAGATCGCTCCGGCGGTTCGCGTGGCGCTCGGGGAAGCTTTCGGATTCCCGCTCGGGGCTAACGTTACAAAAAAAATGTATGCGGCCTTACGGCGTATGGGTTTTAAAGCGATTTTCGACACGAATTTTGCCGCGGATGTGACCATCATGGAAGAGGCGAGCGAATTTATCGAACGATTCATACATAAAAAAGGACCTCTTCCGCTCATTACGACCTGTTGTCCTTCATGGGTGGATTTCATGGAAAAATTCCACCATGACATGATCCCGCATTTCTCATCCGCGAAGTCCCCGCACGAAATGATGGGGGTGCTGGTGAAGACCTATTACGCGGAAAAGAACAAGATCGATCCCGCGAAACTTAAGGTGATCTCCATAATGCCATGTACGTCCAAGAAATTCGAGATCTCACGGAGTCACGAAATGTCAGCTTCCGGATTCCAGGATGTGGACGTGGTACTCACGACCCGGGAACTTGCCCGCATGATCAAACAGGCCGGGATCGATTTCTCAAACCTTCCGGATGAAGAGTGCGATCCTATTTTGGGCGATTAT
Organism: Candidatus Omnitrophota bacterium; assembly: GCA_041653795.1. GTDB lineage: Bacteria > Omnitrophota > Omnitrophia > Omnitrophales > Aquincolibacteriaceae > Aquincolibacterium. The sequence continues at coordinate 10,311 of JBAZER010000014.1, read as the reverse complement.
AGCGGTGCCGGGACGATCTTTGGGGCGACGGGCGGCGTGATGGAAGCAGCGCTCCGGACAGCCGTTACTTTTGCAACAGGTAAAAAACTTCCCAAAGTGGAATTTGAGAACGTCCGGGGCTTGAAAGGTGTCAAGGAGACCTCGATCAAAATCGACGGTACGGAAGTAAAGATCGCGGTCGCGCACGGTCTGGCGAACGTGGAATATGTCCTGAACCAGATACGCAATGCCAAGAAAGAGGGAAAACCGCTCCCGTATCATTTTGTCGAGGTCATGGCCTGCCCAGGTGGTTGCGTGGGTGGCGGCGGACAGCCCTATGGCGTCACCGATGAGCTTCGCACGGCTCGCGCGAAAGGCCTTTATTCGGATGACGAGGCCCAAACAGTTCGCTGTTCGCATGAAAATCCGTACGTACAGCAGCTTTATAAGGAATTTCTCGGCAAGCCTTTGAGCGAAAAGGCCCAGCATTTGCTTCACACAAAGTATCAACCGCTTCCGATCTACAGGCGTTAAGCTTTTTTAGAGTCGGATTTCCTGCGGCAAAGGGCGAGTGAAAATCGTCCGGAGACTAAGGGAAAAAGAATGAAAATTCTTTTCAACCCCGGAATTGTCTCAAGAGAGGCGATTCCGGGGTTTTGTTTTTACAAGTGGAAATTCTAACGAAGGAAGACCGTGAATAAGAGACTGGGGTTTGTCGGGATCATTGTGGAGGACCGGAAGAAGGCGGCGCACGAGGTCAATGAACTGCTTTCTGAATACGGCGACATGATCGTCGCGCGCGTCGGGATACCGTACAAGGAGCGGAAATGTTGCGTCATCACACTGATCGTGGACGCGACGACGGACCAGCTGGGGTCGCTCACCGGGAAGTTGGGCGCGTTCGCCGGTGTTTCCGTGAAATCAGCGCTGACAAAACAGGAATGAGCTTGGAGTCGGGAGTTCGGAGTCGCGAAGTAAAAGTTTTTTTTTCCGAGCTCATAACTCCGGACTAATTTGAAAGGAACTATGGAATACAGAACCGAAAAAGACATCTTAGGAGAAAAACAGGTTCCGGCTGATGTCTATTGGGGGATCCACACTCAGCGAGCGCTTGAAAATTTCAGGCTAAGCGGGTTTTGTGTTTCTCCGAATTTGATCCGGACGCTAGTCATGGTTAAAAAAGCGGCAAGCCTGACAAACTGGGAGCTTGGCTGTCTTCCTGAAGCAAAAGCCTGTGCGATTCAGACGGCCTGTGATGAAATTCTCGAAGGAAGATTCCAGGACGCGTGGCCGTTGGATGCGCTCCAGGGGGGTGCCGGTACTTCCACAAATATGAATGTCAATGAAGTAATCGCGAACCGCGCGATCGAGATCCTGGGCGGCAAAAAAGGCCAATATGGATCCGTTCATCCCATTGAGGATGTGAACATGCACCAATCCACGAATGATGTTTATCCAACGGCTCTGAAGATGGCTGCGATCCTGGCTCTCAAGGAGCTCAGTCAAAAGATCGCGGAACTCCAAGGTATATTCCAGCAAAAGGAAAAAGAGTTCGCGGAAATCGTGAAGATCGGAAGAACAGAACTTCAAGAAGCGGTCCCTCTGACGCTTGGGACGGAATTCTCTGCTTTTGCGGAAGCCTTTGCGAGAGATCGCTGGCGGACATTTAAATGCGAAGAGAGGTTGAGGACCGTGAATATAGGCGGGACGGCGGTCGGAACAGGTTTGGGTGCGCCGCAGGACTATATTTTTCTGGTCATCGAAAAACTGCGGGAGATTACCGGCCTCGGCTTAAACCGGAGCGAGAATCTCGTTGATGCGACGGCGAATACGGACCCTTTTGTGGAAGTTTCTGGAATTCTGAAGGCCCATGCCGCAAATTTGATCAAGATCGCGAACGACCTTCGGCTCATGAATCTTTTAGGCGAGATCAAGGTGCCGCGGCTTCAGGCGGGTTCTTCGATCATGCCGGGAAAAATCAATCCCGTGGTCCTGGAAGCCGTGATCCAGGCCGGGCTAAAGGTGATTGCCAACGATCTTTTGGTAACAGAGGCCGTGACGCGAAGCACATTTCAGATCAACGAATTTATGCCGCTTTTGGCCCATGCTTTTTTGGAATCTTTGGAGATCCTTCAGAACACGAACAAGGTTTTTGCCGGATATGTTTCGTGCATTCAGGCAGATCCTGTGAAATGCCGTGAATATTTTGACCGGTCGGAAGAGATCGTGACGGCATTCGTGCCATCTATTGGTTATGAAAAAGCGGGGGATCTTCTGAAGGAATTCCACGCTTCGCAGGGAAAAGAATTAAGGAGGTTTCTGGAAGAACAATTGGGCAAGGAGATTGTCGCCAAAACGCTGTCGCCTCAAAATCTTTTATCACTCGGATACCGGAAAAATGGAAAAAACGCCTAAGTCCCTCCGGCTGCAAATCGGTCTTTTCGGCCGGACCAATGTCGGAAAATCGAGTTTTTTGAACATGGTGGCCGGACAAGATGTCGCTATTACGTCGCCAGTTCCCGGGACTACGACCGACGTGGTGGAAAAGACCATGGAACTTCTGCCGATCGGTCCGGTGGTGTTCCTGGACACCGGGGGCATGGATGACAGTTCAGAGCTTGCGGAAAAAAGAATTCAGAAAACTAAAAAGATCTTTGAACGGGCCGATGTCCTTTGCCTGATCGTGGAGCCCAACAAGTGGACCGCGTTTGAAGATGCTATTTGTGATGAAGCTGTTTCGAGAAAGACGCCGCTGATCATCGTAGTGAATAAGACAGATCTTTCGACTCCAAATCCCGAGTTTGTTGAAAATCTCAGGAAGAAAACGGAAAGGATCCTGCTTTGTTCAAGCATTGATTCTCTAAAAAGAGATGACTATGTGACGGCTTTTAAAAAAGAACTCCTGGAAGTATGCCCGGAGGATTTTCTCAAGCCACCGCCATTGATTGGAGACCTTTTACACGCGGGCGGGCTGGCGGTCTTGATCGTTCCGATTGATCTTGAAGCCCCGAAGGGGCGGTTAATCCTGCCGCAGGTGCAGACGATCCGGGATATTTTGGACAATGACGCGGCCGTTATGGTGGTCAAAGAGCGGGAATATGCCCATCTCCTGAACCAGCTTAAAACACCACCGGATATTGTGGTCTGCGATTCCCAGGTGGTCCTCAAGATGGTGGCGGACACGCCGGCTTCGATCCGATGTACGACTTTCTCGATCCTTTTTTCGAGACTCAAAGGGGATCTTGTCGAAATGGCCAAAAGCGTGGCTGCGATCGACACTTTACAATCCGGGGACAAGGTCTTGATCGCCGAGGCCTGCAGCCATCACGCAGTGGAGGATGATATCGGCCGTGTGAAGATCCCGCGCTGGCTCCGGCAATATGTGGGGGTGGATCTTGATATCCGGACCTGTGCAGGTCGTGATTATTCGGAACATTTAGAGGAGTATAAACTCGTGATCCATTGCGGCTCCTGCATGCTTACGCGTCGGGAAACGCTTTCGCGGATCCAACAGGCGAAACAAAAAGGTGTTTCCGTGACTAATTACGGTATTGCGATTTCGTTCGTGCAGGGAGTTCTTGAAAGAACGCTCGCCCCTTTTCCAGCAGCCTTGAATGCTTTCCGAAAAGAGCGACAAACTATTAAGAGTAAGATCGTTCGATGATGCCTCGGACCGAAGACACCCAAACCTGGATCAAAAACCGGATCAAACCGGATCAGATCGACCGCTATCTCGATCAAGGCCGGGATTTCATTGATGACGATGCGATCCGGAAAAAGATCGAAACGGTCCGGGAACCCGAGGCTCCTGCCGTGCGCGCTATTCTCGCACGTTCACTTTCCGTTCAGACACTTACGCCGGAAGATCTCGCGACTCTGATCCGGGTGAAGGATCCCGAAATACTCCGGGAGATGGAGATTGCGGCCTTCCAGATCAAGAAAAAAGTTTATGATAACCGCGTCGTCACTTTTGCGCCGCTTTATATGGGGAATTATTGCGTTAATAACTGCGCGTATTGCGGGTTTAAAAAAGAGAATGTTAAAGCGAAGCGCCGTGTGCTTTCGATGGATGAGATCCGCAAAGAAATCGAAAGCCTGGCGGGGAGGATCGGTCACAAGCGCATTATCGCGGTTTATGGAGAACATCCGCTGACCGGGATTGATTATATCCTCGAGAGCATGAAGACGATCTATGACGTCAGAGTTCCGACGAAGCACGGCTACGGTAATATCCGCCGCATCAATGTGAACGCCGCGCCGATGTCAATCGAGGAGCTTAGACGTCTCCGGGACGGCGGGCTCGGGACCTATCAGGTATTTCAGGAAACCTATCATCATGAGACCTACGCGAAACTTCATCCGAGAGGGACACTCAAATCCGACTACCGTTGGCGGCTTTATGCCATGCATCGTGCGATGGAAGCGGGGGTCGATGACGTGGGGATCGGGGTCCTGTTCGGACTTTATGACTGGCGTTTTGAGGTGATGTCCCTTTTGTATCACGCGATCCACCTTGAAACCAGAATGGGGATCGGCCCGCATACAGTATCATTCCCGCGCATGGAGCCGGCGCTCAACTCCGAATACGCCGAACATTCCCCCTACAAAGTTTCCGACGAGGATTTCAAGAAGATCATCCTTCTTATCCGCCTTGCCATTCCTTACACGGGGATGATCATCACGGCGCGGGAAACCGCCCAGGTGCGAAGGGACGCGATCGGGCTTGGGATCACACAGACCGACGCCTCCACCAGGATCGGGATCGGGAGTTACAGCGAAGAAGGGAATGGCCAGGAATCCGAGCGCCAGCAGTTCATGCTTGGCGATACGCGGAGTCTCGACGAGCTGGTCCGGGATTTCGCGGAAATGGGGCACATTACCTCGTTTTGCACCGCGGGATACCGCTGCGGGAGGACCGGTAAATGTATCATGGACCTCTTGCGCAGCGGCCAGGAAGGGAAGTTCTGCAAACTGAACGCCGTGTTGACGTTTCAGGAATGGCTGGATGATTTTGCGACGCCGGCGACGCGCGAAGCCGGTCTCCGGGTACTCGAAAAAGAACTCGACGAGATCCGCGCCGGAAATCCCCAGGGGTTCCCGGTCTTTTATCAATTTCTCGAACGTGTTCGCAAAGGGGAGAGAGATCTATTTCTTTAAAAGAAAAACGGGACTTGTAACTCGTATCTCGGGATTCGTAAAACGAAGAACCTAAACGAGTCTCGAGGAGCGAGTCCCGAGTCCCAGAATATAACGAGCCGTGAAGACAATAAACGAGTCTGAAATACTACGTTGGTTAAACGAAAAAGACCCGGTGAAACTCGAAGCGCTTTTTCGTGAGGCGCGTGCGTGTGCCGTCCGGCATGTGGGGCCCAAGGTTTATTTTCGCGGCATCATAGAGTTCAGCAATCTCTGCGTGAAAGATTGTTACTATTGCGGTATCCGGAAGAGCAACCCCAACGTTATCCGTTTCACCATGGATGAAGGTGAGATCCTGAAATGTGCGATGGCGGCTCAGGAAATGGACTATGGATCGATCGTTCTGCAGTCCGGTGAGCGACAGGATGAGGGTTATGTCCGCTTTATCGAGGACATTCTCCGAAAGATCAAAGCCGCAACCTCTGGGAAGCTTGGGATTACACTTTCGTTGGGGGAGCAGATCGCGAATACCTATGAACGGTGGTTCAAAGCGGGCGCACATCGGTATCTTCTGAGGATCGAGACCAGCGATCCCGCGCTTTATAAGCGGTTGCACCCCGAGGATCATTCCTTTAGGGTGCGCCGGGAATCCCTCAGAATGCTCCGACGGATCGGTTACCAGGTTGGAACGGGTGTCATGATCGGTCTTCCGTTCCAGACCTGTGAAAATCTGGCCGGGGATATTCTGTTTTTTAGAAAAGAAGATATCGACATGATTGGCATGGGGCCTTATGTTCCGCATGGAGATACGCCGCTTGTTCCCGTGGATTATGATCCTGCGGAAAACTTGCGGCTCGGGTTGGTGATGATCGCTCTTACGCGACTGGTTCTTAAAAACGTGAATATTGCGGCTGCGACTGCACTTCAGACGCTGGATCTCTCGGGCAGAGAAAAGGGGGTTTTGGCCGGCGCCAATATCGTCATGCCGAATATTACGCCTACGAATTACCGGAAGTTGTATCAACTCTATAATGATAAACCTTGCCTCGATGAAAATACCCGCCAATGCAAAAGCTGTCTCGATCGCCGTATCCAGGCGGCTGGCGCCGAGATTGGCTATGGCGAATGGGGTGACTCGAGGCATTTTTTAGAAAAACAAAAAATCACCATTTAACGGAACGTTTCAATACGATTTTTCCAGTATTCTAAGCTTGATATCTTCAAAAAATATGATAGAACATAGTGCCGTCAAATCAGCAAAGGCCTGTTTTGAGAACCTGCCAGCGCAATCCAATGAGGTGGACCATGGATAAAAAAGAGTTCTACGCAAAGTCGGAAAAGATCATCAATGAGACATTTGAGACAGTCAAGAAATACGCCAAGGTCGTTGCGGAAAAAACGGGAGAGGCGGCACATGTCACGCGGCTTCTGATCCAGAAGGCAACCCTGGAGCATCAGATGGCCAAGGCGTTCTCCCAACTAGGCAGTCAGGTCTATCAAATGACGGTGAGACAGGGCGAGAAACTCGAGTTTGGGGCTCCGGAGATCCAGAAAGTGCTTGGGGAGATCAAGAGACTCGATACTGAACTCGGCCAGGTCGAAGCAGTGCTTGAAAAAGAACGCAAGGTCAAGGCTGTCAAGGAAGCCAAGCTGAAAGCCGTTCGAAAGCACACCGGTAAGTCCTCATAAAGATCCACAAGATAATTTTTTTGCATCCCATGCGCGGGTGGTGAAACTGGCAGACACGCCAGCTTGAGGGGCTGGTTCCGCAAGGAGTGCAGGTTCAAGTCCTGTCCCGCGCAAATTTTCCAAAGGGCAGATATGCCCTTTGGAAAATCTAAACGACTGGGACTGGACTTGAAGGGAGCCCTGCAGGCAAATATGACTTGATGTCATATTTGTGGGGCGGGTGGCCGACCGAAGTGAAACGGAGGCGCCAAGTCCTGTCCCGCGCAAATTTTCCAAAGGGCAGATATGCCCTTTGGAAAATCTAAACGACTGGGACTGGACTTGAAGGGAGCCCTGCAGGCAAATATGACTTGATGTCATATTTGTAGGGCGGGTGGCCGACCGAAGTGAAACGGAGGCGCCAAGTCCTGTCCCGCGCAGTTTTTCTCAATAAAAAAAGACATTTTGATTTTCATTTTTGAAAATGATAAAAACCAAGACGCGGTACACCGGAGCTTTATGATTCCATCCCATATTTTTAGAGAATACGATATTCGCGGCATTGCGGGAAAAGAACTCACCGAAGAGGTCGCCCTGGCGATCGGGAAATCCTTCGGGACTCTGCTTGTCCGTGAGGGAAGACATGCCATCGTGATCGGTCACGACCATCGCTGGAGCGCGGAATTTCTCTACAGAGGTCTGTCGAAAGGACTCCAGAGTTGCGGACTTACGGTGGTTGAAATCGGCCTCGTCACCACACCGCTTGTTTATTTCTATGTTACGCACAACAAACTCGATGCCGGCATTTCTATCACAGGCTCCCACAATCCTCCGGACGAAAACGGATTTAAATTTCATCACGCCAGCCGCTCCTTTTACGGAAAAGATATCCAGGGTCTTCGTGAATTGATCGAAAAAAATGATTTCGTGACCGGCCCGGGCAGGGTCGAACATCCGGATCATGAAGCCCTCGTGAAAACTTACCAGGATTATATTTTCAGCGATTTTAAATTTACAAAAAAGCTCAAGGTTGTTATGGACACGGGGCACGGGATGGCCGCCGTGACCGCCCCCGCGCTTATTCGCCGCTTCGGACACGATGTCACCGTGCTTTACGAGAACCTTGATCCTAAAATGCCGGACCACCAGGCAGACCCGTCGGTTCCCTCCAACCTGAAAGCTCTTCAGAAAAAAGTCGTTGAGTCAAAAGCAGATATCGGCATTGCCTTTGACGGGGATGCCGACCGGATCGGCGTGGTGGATGAGAAAGGGCAGATTATTTTTGGCGACAAACTTCTTCTGCTTTACGCCCGCGAGATCCTCACCCGCAAGCCCGGAGCGATCATCATCGGGGATGTGAAAAGCTCCAATCAGATCTATGATGATATCGCCAAACGCGGCGGCAAACCCCTCATGTGGAAGACCGGGCATTCCCTTATTAAAGCCAAGATGAAAGAAACCCGCGCCGAAATGGCCGGGGAGATGAGCGGGCACATGTTCTTCAACGACCGATGGCTCGGTTTTGACGACGCGGTCTACGCGGCATGCCGTATTCTCGAGATCCTGGATAAAGCAAACGCGCCGTTCTCCTCGCTTTTGGCGGACGTGCCGCAACTCATTTCCACGCCGGAGATCCGCCTCAATTGTTCCGAGGAAATTAAATTCAAGGTCGTGGCACAAGCGGTCAAGGATTTGAAAAAAAAATATGAGGTCATCGATATTGACGGCGCAAGAGTCCAGTTCCCGGACGGCTGGGGGCTTGTGCGCGCTTCAAATACCCAGCCGGTGCTCGTGATGCGTTTTGAGGCCGGGACGCAGAAGCGTCTCGATGAGATCCGTGCGATCGTGGAAAATGAGATCACCACCCTCATGCGTGAGATGAGCTGATGAACTGGGCGGTACCAATACCAATCAATCGAAGCGAAGCGGTCCCAATACTTTTCAATTTCTCAAAGAGGAAATTGGGGCCGTCCCAACTACCATGAGTCAAAAGAAAATAAAAGTTGGGGCGGAGATTGGGGCCGTCCAAGCAGCCATTCAGAAAAAGAAATCAAATGCTTGGGCGGTCATCATGGCCGGCGGGAGCGGTACGCGCTTCTGGCCGGAAAGCCGCAAGCACCGCGCCAAGCAATTCCTGAATCTTTTCGGCCGCAAGACACTTCTCGAACAAACTTTCGATCGCATCAAAAAAGTAATACCTTCTTCCCGCATCCTGGTTTTTACCGCCCTGGACAAAGCCGCCTCGACGGCAAAACTGCTCCACATCCCGCGCTCGCAAGTGATCGGCGAGCCGGTCGGGCGCAATACCGCGCCGTGCGCGGCATGGGCCGCATCCTTGATCCTGAAAAAAGACCCTTCGGCGGTCTTGGGTATTTTCCCTGCGGATCATTTTATTAAAAATGAAACTGCTTTCGCGAAAGTGCTTCGAGTTGCGTATGAACAAGCGAATGAAGAAGGAATGCCTGTGACGCTTGGGATCAAACCCGGCCAGCCTCATACGGGATACGGCTATCTCGAAATAGCCGGAAAGAAGACTACAGTTCGCAACACGCCGGTATTTTTTCTCAAATGTTTTCATGAAAAACCCGGCCTCGCGCTGGCCCGAACGTATTTGCGTTCGAGGAAATTCCTCTGGAATGCCGGGATCTTTATCTGGCGTGCGGATTGTCTGCTTGAGACCACGCGCCGTGAGCTTCCTGCCGTTTTTAAAACGGTCGTGAAGATTGCGAACGGAGGGATTTCCGCGGCCGTCGTTAAAAAACTTTTTTCCAAGGCCCCGAGCATTTCGATCGACTATGGGCTGATGGAAAAACTTTCCGGCGGGATTTTGACGATCCCGGCCGCAATAGGCTGGAACGATGTCGGAAGTTGGTCGACGCTCAAGGAAGTTCTTCCTGTCGACAAAAAAGGAAATCTTTCCATCGGCAACAATCTTCTGCTGGAAAGTTCCGGTAATGTCGTGAAGGGGTCAGGACGTCTGATTGCAACGGTGGGTCTCAAGGACCATGTGGTGGTCGATACCGGTGATGCAGTCCTGGTCTGTCCGGTAAATAAAACCGAATCCATCCGCAAGATCGTTATTGAACTTCAAAAAAGAAACATGAACCGTTTTCTTTAACAAGAGGAGATCTGCCATGAAAATGTCGCGCATGTTTTTAGCATTGCTTCTTTCAACACTGGTACTTTCGGGTTGTGCAAGCACCACTAAAAAAAGCTGCGCTCGTGCGAGCCAGAATCCTCCTGCGGCAAGCAGTTCGGTTGTGGCAGATCAGCCGGCAGCTGCGCCGGTATCGGAACCCGTTGCGAATGAGATTCCGGCCGCGACGAGGAAATACGTCAATAAATAAATTCTCGCAGGACAATTTCGGAAGATCTGAAAGCGGGGCAGATCTGTCCTTGCTTTTAACTTGAGTTCTGCGTTTTTCATAGGTTTAGGTGCTGTGCGTTGATGCTCGGAGCATTTTCTGGAACGAACCGGAGTCTCTGAAATGACTGATTTTTTGGCGAAACCCCTTGAGGCGTTTTCGA
>JBAZER010000013.1:0-52776 GCA_041653795.1 Candidatus Omnitrophota bacterium | reverse complement strand
CCGTTGAGATCCTCCGGAAGAAAATGCCGGGGATGAATGAGCAGGTTTTTAATTTCCCTCCCATCCGATTGGAGCGTGTGTTATCCTCCGTGCCGCCGGGTGGATACCATGTGCCCGCGGCGGTCATAAAAAATAAGGGTCTTGCTTGCCAAAACAAAGAAATCCGCTAGACTGAAGCCATGAAACGCGAACAGTTTATCTCTTTTTTCTTCATCGCTGTTTTGGCTTTCATTGTTTACGAGGTCTTTAATATCTTCGCGCCATTCTTCACGGCCATTTTCTGGGCATCTATTCTCACGTTCGCATTTTACCCGCTTTATACAAGACTGCGAAAAGCGTTCCCAAAATGGAATAATTTGATCGCATTTCTGATGACGGTCATAGTATTTCTCGTCGCCGTCCCGCCGCTTATTCTGGTCCTTATCAACATGACCAAACAGTTCATTGAATTTTCCCAATGGGCCTATATTTATGTCCGCGACGGGAAGCTGGAACAACTGATCGAACAAGTCCGGGGACTTCCATGGTTTCAGAACGTTCAGGCTCACGTCTTCGCGTCCCAAACCGTGAAAGGCAGTCTGTCCTCCTGGTTTCTCGGAGCCACAAAGACACTCGGAAACCTTGCCGCGACCCAGGCGGGGGCTTTCACCAAAAACATTTTTTTCGTCCTCCTGAATGTTTTTTTCATGTCTTTCCTTACCTTTATCTTCTTTAAACACGGGGAAAGGATCTACAATTTTATCTATGAGATTGCGCCGTTCGAGAAAGAGACCAAAAAAGCCCTTTTCAAACAGATCCATGAGACCCTTGTAGCGGTCATCCGCGGACAACTTCTGACCAGTATCACGCAGGCAGCCGTGGCAGGAGTTATGTTTACGATCTTGGGGGTCCCGATCCCGCTTTTTTTCACATTTCTGATCTTCCTGACCTCGCTCATCCCGATCCTCGGCGCGGCAAGCGTGTGGTTCCCGATTGCGGTCTATCTTTTAATCATGCAGTTATACGGCAAGGCCATCATTCTTTTTGTGGTGGGTTTCTTTGGGATCAGTTTGCTTGATAACATTATGAAGCCGGCAATCATCGGAGAGAGGACCAAGCTCCCCTATTTTCTTTTGTTCTTCGGAATTATGGGCGGGATGAAGCTTTACGGCCTGATGGGGATCTTCCTGGCACCCGTAGTGCTCTCGCTTTTTTTTGCGTTGATCAAGATCTATCGCGAAAAATACGTCTGATATTTCGGAAAGACCTTCTCCGGAGAGCCCTGCCTGCCTGGCGGACAAAGCAACCCGAAAAACCAAGCCTTTTTCTAATCTCCGAGAATCTTTGTGTCCTGGCCGATCCGGATACCTTTCATCAGGGTCTGAAGGTCCTCCGGGGACGAGCTCGCGGTGATCGCAGTCTCTTGACTGATCAAACCGGCCTTCCAAAGTCCCAGAATCGACTGGTCCATCGTTTGCATTCCTTCTTCATGGGCATTGCGGATAGCTTGCGGGATCTTGTCGATCTTTTTGTCGAGGATCAACTGCCTAATCGTATAATTGCCCAAAAGCACCTCGGCGGCAGGCACGAGCGTCTTCCCGTCCTTGGTCGCTAAAAGTTTTTGGATCATGATGCAGGACATATTTGCCACAAAATAATGCAGGACCGCTTCCCGCTCCGACGGCGGGAAAAAACCCAACACACGGTCAAAAACCTGACCTGCGGACCGAGCGTGAACGGTGGAAATCACAAGTCTCCCCACCTCTGCCGCGGAAAGCGCGAGATTGAAAGATTCCGCATCGCGCATTTCGCCGATTACGATCACGTCGGGAGACTGACGCGCCATGTCTTTCAGGGCCGAGCTAAAACTTTCTGCGTCCTGCCCAATCTCGCGCTGCTGGATGAGACATTGCCCGTCCTCATGCAGATATTCCACCGGATCCTCGATGGTGAGAATATGCTTTTGGACACTCTCGTTCATTGTCCGGAGCATGGCCGCCACCGTGGTGGTCTTCCCGGAAGAGACCGTCCCGCCGATAAGGATGATGCCGGATTTTTCAAGCGAGACCCTTTTCAGGGCCAAAGGCAACCGGAGTTCCTCAAAACTCGGAATGCCTTTCCAGAGCAACCGAAATACCAGGGAAATATTCCCTTGCTGAAAGAAAGCGTTGGCCCGAAAACGACAATCCTTCTCGTGGAAAGAGAATCCAAAATCCACGCTCCTGTTTTTTTGAAGTATTTCTTTCTGCCGGGAATCCAGAAGCTCGCCGGCAAGCTCACGGATCTCCTCTCCGGAAAGCGCCCTCAAAGGCAGCAATACCACCTGTCCTCCAAAACGCACGCGGGGAGGCGCGCCGGCCTTTAAAAAAACGTCCTGACCCTTTCGTTCAATGACCTTTTCAAAACAGGCTGTCAAATAGGCATTCGTGTCCATGGGGCTCCTTTCATGCAGTACGGCCATTTAAACGATGGTTTATTTTAACAGCCCGGCAAGAGGGCTGCAACAAACCTCTCGTTCTTTTTAGAAAAAATAGATTTCCTTTTCACGATGTGTTTGGTTATGATAAAGACGTTCTCGCTCGAAGGGGCACGTAAACTTCTGAGGATGCTCATCATGAGGATCACGGAAAAAACACCGGTTGAAGAGATCTACCAAAAAGCCCAACAGCTTTATAAACTCCGTGTCTTCACCATCCTCTTTCTCATTCCTCTCTCCGTTCTGACCTGTAAGTGGGGAAATTTCACGGTCGAAAACCTTTGGTCGCTTTGTCTTGTGACTGTGATCGAGCTTTTCGTGAATCGCCCCTTCAGGGCTTTTTTTCGCGATACCCGTTCGGGGGCCAGAGCTCTGCTCAATTCGATCGTGATCGATTTTCTGGCAGAGACCGCCGTATTGCATCTTTTGGGGAACGTGGACTTTTTTATCTACGCCACCTGTCTCTTCATTTCAATCGTCTACTGCGCACTCAACCTGCCGACCTTCCTAACCTTGCAGATGACCACGCTTGCCTCGGTCCTTTATGCGGGATTGATTATCCTAGGTCATCTAAATATTATCCCCCAAACGATTTCATTCGGGCCCGGCTTGAGCATGGCCCAAGAAACTAAAATCGTCGTGCGCCATATCGCTTTCTTCTACCTGATCGCGGTCTCCGTTAGGTCCCTGGCCTCGGCCCTGGCCAAGAAGGAGGAACGTCTTAAACAATTGCTCTGGGAACTTCGGGAAACGAGCGAGACGGTCAAGTATGCTTACCACATGCAAACTGATTATTTTGCCCGTATGAGTCACGAAATCCGCGCACCGCTGAACTCGATTCTTAGTTTTTCCCAGCTTTTACTCGAAAACCCGGCCGAACCGCCCACGGAAAGACAAAAGAATTTTCTTTCCCGCATCGAGCGCGCTGGCAAGCATCTTCGCGAAATCATCAACGACGTACTCGATCTTTCAAAGATCGAATCCAAAAAGATGCATCTGGCGCTCCATGAGACCGAGCTTGTAAAGGTTATTCACACGGCTCTTGATCTTTTTTACGAAGAAGCCCTTGCCAAACATCTGCTCCTGGAATTCACGGAAAAACCGGCCAACCTCCGAATCATGGCGGACGAACTCAAACTCCGGCAAGTGCTCTACAATCTCCTCTCGAACTCTCTCAAATTCACCCAGCAAGGCTTTATCCATATTGCCCTGGCAAAAGAGACCGATGGCGGAGCGAGGATTACGGTTGAAGATTCAGGCCCTGGGATTGCTTTGAAAGATCAGGAAGCGATCTTCCGGCCTTATGAGCAGACGGGGCGCACGACTGAGAAGAGCATCAAAGGAACGGGACTGGGACTCGCCATCAGCAAGCAGTTCGTGGAGATGCACGGTGGAAAGATCTGGGTCGAGAGCGAGCCCGGCAAAGGTTCCAGGTTCATCCTCACTCTCCCTCCTGCCCCTCCGGTGCCAAAACCTGAGGAAAACGCTTTGCTAACGGGCCCCACCCCGGCTGTTTAGGCACTCTTTAGCCACTCACAATAATTCAAACTTCTTTCTGTTTTCCAGTTCAAGGGAAAATCGCGGCACTGCGCGGGCCTCGCCTCATAGACCGCACAACCGTCCGGCCCGAGAAAAAGGCACGTTTCATCCGGGTGTTTTCTAAGTGCAAGATGCTGCCGTCCCATGAGAAGGCAGTGCGTTCCGGTGAATTGGTAAATGTCCATCTCCAGATGCGCGGCAAGGCGCTCGGCATCCCCCTTTTTGAGATAGACAAAACCCGGCTGTTTGCAGCAGGCATCGCAGCGGTGACACTGGGAGTGGGCCATAAGAAAAACGAATGATGGCTCGGAAAATTTAACGCCTTCCGCCATCCTGTTTTGCGGGATTATTTCCCGAGTTGCTGTTCGACAAAATCACCGATCACGGGCAGTTTGTAACGTTCCCCTTTATAAGCCTTCACCATCAGAACAATCCAAAGAACCACTCCCACGGGCCAGAGAACCAACCCTACCAGGATCCCCAGGACCGGAATAAACCCGATCACTGCGGAGATGACAAAAAGCGCAAGGAATGTTACCAGCGACTGGAGCGCGTGGAAACGCACGAATGTGTTCTTCTGTTCGAGAAGCAGAAAAATGAGCCCTGTCACCCAACCGAGCGCATAGCAAAAAAGCCCCTCCAGATTTTCCGTTACGCCCAAAACCGTATTTTTATTTTCATCTGCCATCTTGGACCCCCTGTCTTTTAGAAATGCACTATGGAATATTGTACCGTATTTCCCTCAAAAACCATACCACTCTCAAAAAGGAGGTTTACCCCGTCAGGGATTGGCTCTATAATCTTTTGCAGGTTTTCCAAAGGCTTATTCCCCGGAACTTAACTTTAGAAACTCGCGGGGGTGATTTTAAAGCGCCCCCTGTTTCTAAGGAGGTATACATCATGACAACCATTTTCACCAAAATCCTCACGGGAGAGATTCCCGCCCACAAGATCCTCGAAAACGACAAATATCTCGCATTCCTCGATATTCGTCCCGTGAATCCCGGCCATACGCTCGTCATCCCAAAGCAGGAGGTCGATTACATCTTTGACATGGAAGATGAACTTTTGAAGGGACTGATCGTTTTCGCCAAGAAAGTCGCCAAAGCCATCCGGAGGGCCATCCCATGCAAGAAGATCGGCGTTATGGTCGCGGGGCTGGAAGTCCCTCACGCCCATATTCACCTGATCCCGATCATTGAGAGTCTCACGGAGCTCAACTTCGCGCGAGCCAAGAGCATGGAACAGGGGGAGCTTGCTACGATCGCCGCGGAGATCTGCATGAATTTGAAATAGGTTTAAATGCTTTTCAGAAGGGCTGAAAAGAGTTCTTTGTAGGTATTCGTGACCGGAAATTTTGGGAATTCACGAACAATTTTTTCAGGAGGACGGAACAGGATTCCGCGGTCGGCGGTCCGGAGCATGGCAATATCATTATAGGAATCCCCCGCGGCAACCACTTTGAACCCAAGGCTTTGGATCCCCCGTACAGCTTCTTTTTTGCCGTTCTTTTGACGCAAATGATAACTCGCGATAAAACCTTTTTTGTCCGTCATGAGCCAATTGCAAAAAAGGGTGGGGTATCCGAGCTTTTTCATCATCGGTCCGGCAAATTCGTAATAAGTGTCGGAAAGAATGATGACCTGATATTTCCCCCTGAGTTTTCTCAAGAATTCCTTGGCGCCCGGAAGCGGATTCATGCGTCTGATCACAGCCTGAATGTCGCGAAGCTTGATCTCTTCTTTTTTCAGGATCGCCAGCCTGTAGCGCATCAGCTTGTCGTAGTCAGGCTCGTCGCGCGTGGTAACCTCAAGTGCTTTTATCCCGGTCTTCCTCGCCACATTGATCCATATCTCCGGGATCAACACACCTTCCAGATCAAGACAGCAGATCATGTTCGCCCCCCTCGAGACAGAAGGCGCCGGAAGCGTTTCCGTATATTTTCAAAATAGTGTTCATGGCCTCCATCCCTCCCGCCATAAATTGTTCGATAAAATGCCGCCGCAACAAATCTCTAACTGGGCAAGCTCCTTTGACCATTTTGGAGAGGGAATTATATCTGAATATGGAATCTTTGAAAAACAGTCTTTTGCAGTGTTCTTTTACCGCAAAAAACACTACGCAAAATGGTTCACGGAACCCATGCCATGCCCGAGGCCCGGATTTGTTCGAATAGCACGGGTAATAAACTTTTTAGCGCTCGTGATCGCAGAAAAAAGATCCTTTCCTTTGGCAAGTTCGGCGGTGATAGCGGCGGAATAGGTACAGCCGGTCCCATGCGTATGTTGTGTTCTGATCCGCGGAGCTTTGAATATTTGGATCCGGCCCCGCCGGCATAAGAGATCCATGGCTTCCTCTCGAAGATGGCCGCCCTTGACAAGTACCGCTTGAGGGCCGAACCCGGCGATGATCCGCGCGGCCTTTTCCATGGACTCCGGATCACGAACCCTGATCCCGCTTAAAACCTCGGCTTCACAAAGGTTCGGTGTAACCAGGGTGGCATAAGGCATCAGTTCTTTTATAAAAACATGAATGGCGCTTCGTTTGAGAAGCAGCGCGCCGTGCTTGCTGACCATGACTGGGTCCACCACGAGGGGAAAACGGAATTTCCGGGCGCATCTCGCAACCGCCCGGAGAATCTTCTCATCCCCAAGCGCACCTGTCTTGGCTGCCCGGGGCGGGATATCCGCGAGCACAGCTTCGAGTTGACGGATCACTTGAACGGGTTTCATTACATAGACGGTCTGAACGCCACATGTGTTTTGGACCGTGAGGAGCGTAATCACCGCCATTCCATAAACCTTGTGCTGATGAAATGTCTTGAGATCGGCCTGGATACCGGCCCCGCCCGACGGATCAGAACCGGCGATGGAAAGGGCTGTCGGGATCACTGGAGGACTTGTTTGAAAAACTCGACGAACTTCTCGGGGGTCACGCCGGTATAGAACTGTACGGCGCCGGCAGGCTGCGGCGGGTGAAGAAAGAACGACGGGAATCCCCGGATTCCGTATTGGAATGCGATGACATTCGCGCGGCTCTCTGATTCCGGATTGATATTGACCTTGATCATGTCCCTCATCATATTCTGAACAAGGGGTGACGCCAGCACCTCTTTTTCAAACTTACGGCAATAAGGACACCACCCGACACTCATGTAAACAACCATGGGTTTATTGGTCCGCCTGTATTCCTCGATCGCCTGATCATACCCGGAAGCGCCCTGATACCAATTGTCGGACCACTGGCCCGTGGCTGGTACCTCGTCGAACGTCGAAATGGACGATGGTAAATCAAACGCCTGAGGGTCCTCGGCATAACACCCTGGCCCTGCAAACAAAAAAAATAACAAAAAAAGTAACCTTGTTCCCCAAGAATTCACAAGACCTCCTGAAACATTTATTCTATTCTAACATGGCGCTCTCCGGAAAATACGTTTCTTTTCTGGATTCTCCGGACCCGGAGCCCCCCCCTATACCGTCGCAGCCGGCCCTATAAGTTGCTCCAGGAAGGAAGCCACAAACGTCAGGGCCGTGATCGCCAAAAGTGCGATTAAAATGACAACGACGGTCCAGGCGATTTTCGAGAAGGTTGAGAACCTCTGACTCTGCCACAAAAGAGGAACCGCGAACGGACCGACCATGAGCAACATGATGATTACATAAGGAATGGTATCTGCCGTAAAGGTCCTGGGTCGGCCCGAAGCGGTCTGAAAAGCATCCAAGGCCGCTGGGATCACCACGGCCAAATAGATTCCCCCCATTAAAAAGCAGGCGACCGCCGTATGGCTGACGATCAGGCTGACCGCCACCCCGATACCCATGCACAAAAGCGTCCATCCTTTAGCACTTTCTCCGAGATAGAACTGTCCGAGACCAGGCACAATCATTGAATAAAATAAAGCAAGACGGGGATTCTTCATGAAGGGGTTTGATTTCCGGCAAGGGTTATTTTTTTTTCAAGGAGCTTACCGCTTCTCTTGATCTGGAATTTCTGTTCTTTTCCATCTTTTTGGGCCAAGATCGCCCGGTAATAATTCTCCCAGCCGTCGAGCAAAATGTCATTCTGTTTGAGCAGGATATCCCCAGGCAAAAACCCTTTCCTCTCGGCTGGGTAACCGGCACGCACATCTGTGATTGTAAATTGCAGATTTTTTGGATCCCGCTCCACACGAAATCCTAAACGCGGCGCGCCGGAGTCCAGAAAGAAAATACTGATCGGCAGTTCCAGCTCTCCTTCCTCACGAAGGATCGTGAATTTCTTGAGAGATTCTCCCGGAATATTCAAAAAGAACCCGAAAAGATTCCCGGGCGTCACGTCCTGGCCTGAGATCTTCAAAAGCACATCCCCATTGCGAAGCCCCTGCTCATAAGCGAGTGTTGAGGCATCAGCACCTGCAATATAATAATGTGTTGTCTTGTCATCATAATGAAGATCACAACCCAGGATCACACTTTTGATGGCCGGGAATTTTGTCTCCACAAGCCGCTCATGGATATTCTTGCCCAAAAATCCTTCAAACACCCCCCGGGACCCGTCACGCGACCGGAAACCCCTGGATGAGAGACCCTTTTTTCTCTTGAAGTAAGCCTTGATTCCCACGACTGTCATGGTCGGATCTTTTTCCACAACACCGATCTCAAGAGCACAAAACCCGCTCGAAGACAAACTTGGGGCTTTGGCCCATCGTTTATATTCTTTTTTATATAAAGGAAATGTCGCGGATCGGATATAACCCCGGCTCTTGTCGGTCGTGACAAGCGGGATCTTTTCAACTTCCAGCACTGCGAGCGTGGCGTTCCAGACTTCTTCAAAATTTCCGGGAAGCGGGAACGAACGGCCTTCGGACTTGGAGGAAGACAGGGAAAATCCTGAAAAAATGAGGCATAAAAAAAGCAGGCCGCAGAGTTTCCACGGCCTGCTTTTTTTAAAAGAAAGAACGGATTCCAAAGAATTAACGCTCGAGCTTCTCACCCTTCATTGCCACTTCAGGGCCCACCGGAGCCTTCAGATAAGCATCCGAGGCGCTCCAGATATGGTTGAACATCAGGATCCCGATACCCACCCAGATCACGGGATAGCCCACAAGCGTTCCGAGAAGGATCGTGGTCACAATACCGCCGATCTCGAGAACGATCATGGCCCCGGTCTTGAACTTGCCGGTTTTGTTGTCCATTTCGTTGTTCAGATACTGCCCCCAGCCCGGCAGCACCAACGACGCCGCACCGCGGGTTAAACTTTTATCCGCACTTTTTTCTTCGGCATAGGCTACGCCACTTACAGCCATGAACATGGCCACAACCACTGTCATACTGATAATTTTCCTGAACATAATCCCCCCCTTTTGTTATTTTTTATGACGTCCTTGATTATCGACCGTTCTTTGAAAATTTTAATTACAATTACTCTTTGAGTCAATAGACAGTCTTAAGCTCCTAAAAACCGTAAAGCTCCACGGACTTACTTTCCCGCTGTAAGCCCAAACGTAAAACCAGTTTTCACTTTGGCAATAAGCTCGGGAAGGACTTCCTGGTAATCACGAACAATACCGAAATCCGCATGACGAAAGATCGCGGCCTGCGGATCCTGATTAATGGCGATGATCTTACCGGATTCCTTCATCCCTGCAAGATGCTGGATAGCACCGGAGATCGCGACAGCGATATAGATCTTCGGACGAACGGTCTTCCCTGTCTGTCCGACCTGACGCGCATAAGGCGCGTAACCGTTATCTACCGCATGACGGCTTGCGCCCCAATCTGCATTAATACCCTGGTCTTGCAAGGCCTTTGCGAGATCCTTGATGAGTTTGAAATCATCGTGTTCACCGGCCGGCCGGCCTCCGGAAATGATAATATCCGCTACAAAAAGGTTATCGCCCCCTCCCGCCTCGCGCTTGACTTCAAGCACCTCCACCGCGAAATCACTGTCCCTGAAAGTGGGCATAAATTCGCGGACGGTCCCCTTCCGGCTTGGATCTTTTGGCAATATTTTAAAAGTCCCGGCACGGGCGGTCGCCATCTGCGGGCACCAGAACCCGATGATCGTCGCAAGTTTACTTTCACCGTAAGTCGGACGGATGGACTCAAGACATGGGTACATGATCGCTTTTTTGATACGGTGCACATATTCCCCCACCTTCAGACTTGTACAATCCGCTGTCACACCGGCTTTCACACGGCTCGCAAGCCTTGGCGCAAGTTCACGACCCGAAGTCGTTGCTCCAAAAAGTGCGATCTCGGGACGTTTATGCTCGATCCATTGTGCGATAACAGCCGCCACCGGCAGGATCCTGTATTCCTTGAGGCGCGGATCATCAACTACTACGACCTCATCGGCGCCATACGCAATGATCTCGGAAGCCACATTCTTGATGTCATGCCCGGTTACGACCGCAGTCACCTGAGTTTGGAGCTGATCCGCCAGCTTCCGGGCAGGATTCAGGATCTCAAGGGAAGAACGCGCCGGAGTTTGCCCGTGCATTTCAATCCAGGTCAGAACACCCCGTGCACCGTTGCGGAAATCTACCCGCGGGAAATCCACACCCGCTTTGGACTTTTCCCCAGCCGTATCTTTCTCATCCCCGGTTTCCGCATGTTGTTCATGATCTCCACTGCTCTTGTTCCTGATCTTTTCAATCTCGGATACAAGAGCTTCCGCAAGATCTTTGGACTCATGGCCGGAGATCATGTTGACAGGAGGCCTGTCTTTTAGGATATCCACGACTTTCGACACAAGTGTCGGCGATCCGTTGATTCCTACCACGCTGGCGTCAGCCCCGGTTTGATCAAGTGTCCAGATCTCTGTCTTAGTGTTCTTAGCACGGATGGCTCCTTTAAGGGACGGCCGACGCGCCGGAGTCGCGGTCGGGGCGATAGAAATAAGACACGGGATAGGAACTTTGAGGACTTGGAACCCTCCCTCGATAATACGACGAACCTTCAAATGGTCTCCTTTGAATTCCACCTTTTCCACGAAAGTCGCTTGCGGAATACCGAGATTCTCTGCTGTCTGGGAAGGCACATGCGCTGTATCCCCGTCTGTTGTCTGGCGTCCGGAAAAAATGATGAATGGGTTTTTATCTTCCTTGGAAAACCCGAGTTTTTTGAGAAGCGAGGCGATCGCGTAACCGGTGGCAAAGGTATCTGACCCCCCGAGTTTCCTGTCCGAGAGAAGGATTGCGCGGTCGTATCCCATAGCCAGGGCCTTTTTAAGCGACTGTTCAAAACTCGTCGGCCCCATTGAAACAACAATTAATTCCGCATCCGGAACATACTTTTTGATTTGAAGCCCCTGCTCAAGACCGAACGTGCAATCCGCATTGATCGAGGATTTCGCCTTGGTGCGGTCCATAAGCCCGTCGGCGCCCATACGCATCTCGGTCGGGAGCGGCACTTGCTTCATGAGGGTAACGATCTTAAGTCCCATTGTTTCTTTTAGATTCCTTTTTTTTACAACACAAGTGGCAAAGTATCAGAGTGTCAAAGTGTCAAACCTTATTGATACTCTGACACACTGACCCGTTGACACTTTTATAGGTTTTCATATTCCGGGCCATCGCCGCCGTACGGCACAGCCCACTCAATGTTCCCAAACGGATCTTTGATATCACAGGTCTTGCAATGCACACAATTGGCCGGATGAAGATGCAGGTCTTTTTTCCCGGTTTTCGGATCCGTTACGATTTCATAAACTTCGGCCGGACAAAAATGCTGGCACGGACCGCCGTATTTGGGGATACAGATATCCCGGCAAAGATTGATGTCGAGCACATGACAATGGCAAGGCTGTTCCTCGTCGTGTTTGGATCCTGAGTAAAAAACATCTGTCACTTTATCAAATGTAAGTTTTTTATCAAAGTTGAGTGCCTTCTTGTTTTTTTTGGAAAACGGATCTTTTACATCCGAGAGTTTCTTATAACAGGACGCATCCTCATGTGTCTTTATCCTCCCCGACGGCGTGATGCCGCGTCCACCGGTCAGGATCTGAGTCGCAAAATGGAATGCTCCCAGGATCATGCCGTAACCGAACCCGGCGCGGAAATTGCAGGTACGGAAAAGCGTTTTACGTATTGCGCTTTTTTTGAAAAGTTCTTCATAGAGCCGAAGTTGTTCTTTTGAAAAATTGTTCTTTTTCAGCGCTTCAAACGCGGACTTCGCGGCCAGCATACCGGACTCGATGGCAAGATGCACGCCCTTGAGACTTGGCATGCTGAGAAATCCGGCGGAATCCCCGACGATCATGACCCCATCGTGATAAAGCTTGGGGAGCGAATAAAGCCCGCCCTCAGGGATCGTTTTGGCGCCATACCGCAGAAGTTTGCCTTTTTCGAGAATTCTCGCGATAAAAGGATGTTTTTTATAGAGTTGAAGCCCCGCGTGTGAGTCGAACGTGGGATCCGTATAATCCAGCCCCGCCGCGATCCCTACTACGATCTGGCGGCCGTTCAAGCCGTAAACGAAACCTCCGCCGAAGTGATTGAACTCAAAAGGATAGCCCAGCGTGTGCATAATCCGTCCGGCCTCGAAGGTCCCTTCCGGAAGGTCCCAGAGCTCTTTCACGCCTGTGGAATAGACCTGCGGGTTGCTCTGCTCGTCTAATTTAAATTTGCGGCAAAGAGCCTTGGTCAGACTGCCACGGGACCCTTCGGCCAGGATCGTGATCTTTGCGTGGATTTCGTTCCCGGCCTGGAAATTATCCATCGGATGCCCGTGCTTATCGACGCCGGTATCAATCGTTTTCGCACCGATGACGCGGCCGTTCTCATAGACCATTTCTGAGACGCTGAATCCCGGATAGACTTGCACGCCCTTTTTCTCCGCAATCTCGGCCAGCCAGCGTGTCATCTTTCCCAGTGAAACCACGAAGTTCCCGTGATTCCCCATGAAAGGAGGCGTGAAAGGAGCCTGCAAGGCCAATTTCGGGGTTAAAAAATAAACACCCTCTTTTTTAACGGGAGATTCAAAGGGAAAGTCCGCCGGATCGACGCCGGGGAGAAGTTCTTTCAGAGTGGAGGGATCGATCACAGCGCCGGAAAGCGTGTGGCTCCCGACCGAACTTCCCTTTTCAAGGACAAGAATATCGGGTTTCTTGTCGGAATTGATCGTGAGATCTGCAAGATGGATGGCGGTCGCAAGGCCCGCGACACCGCCGCCCACGATCAAAATGTCCGTTTCAACAACTTCGGATTTCAACATAGGAATATAAGGTCTCTTGTGAGGGAGCTCCAAAATTGAAGCGGTATTTTAACACAAACTTTTCAACGGAAGAGAGAAAAATACTCATTCTTATAAAGAATGAAAAACGGTTAAAAAGAAATCTTAAGGCTGGTCCCGAGGATGTTGAGAGATGTCCATTTCCCAACAGCGTCCTTCTTGAATTGGCGCAAATAGAAGATCGTTCCATAAAATGGCCCCCACCAATGCGCCTTGAGGCCCGCGTAGAACCGGTCTTCAAACATCCCGTTCCTGTTCGTTTCCAGGAAGATCTCATTGGCAGTGTAAGGCTGTAATTCGAACCGCGTCCATTTCCAGGGAGCCGTAAGGGTAGTCAGGTTCCGGTACAACATCGCGAATTTCGATTCCTGCCGCCAGCGGAATGTCAGCATATTGCGGTTTTCAAGAAGGAACCCTCTGAACGGAAGTTGCGGCGTCATAAAAATACGCGGTTCGGACTCCCAATACCAGATCTCGTCTTTCCCTTTGGTCCGGGATGCACGGTTCTCAAGGTACAAGAGACCCAAGGCCAGATATTTGGACGGCTGGTAGTCCGTTCCCACATGGGTTTCAGTGTAATAGATCCCGTTATGTTCCCGGAAACGGAGCTCTTCGCCGGCCTTGATCTTCCATTGGGCATTCAGTTTCTTTTCGACATCATAAGTATTCCAAATCCCGAAATCTTCGTCTTTGGCCGGCGAAGCGGCCGTCAAAGGAACATGGACCCCCTGGAGCAGAAGCAGGACCATTGTAAAAAAACAAGTTGTTGAGAATTCTTTTCGAAGATTTCCGGAATGAGGGATCATGGAAGCCTTTTGTCTTTTACTATCAGCTTATTACGGAAAGGAAAATCTCAAACGGCAGTTAGTTGACCCACCCTATAGTCTTTACGGAACAAGCCATCTCGCAACAGCATAAGAAACAGCTGAAATCGCCGCAGAACACGGGATCGTAATGATCCATGCCCAAACGATGTTTCCCGCAACGCCCCACCGGACCGCGCTCATACGCTTCAGGGAACCTACGCCCATGATTGCCCCTGTGATCGTGTGTGTGGTGCTGACAGGAATCCCGAGCACTGAAGCTATGAATAAACTTGTGGCAGCCCCTGATTCGGCGCAAAAACCATCCACCGGGCGAAGCTTCGCGACTTTCTGCCCCATCGTCTTCACGATCCTCCAGCCGCCGAACATCGTTCCGAAGGCGATAGCCGCCTGACACGAGATAACAACCCAAAAAGGAATATGGAATTCTTTCCCGAGGAGCCCCGCACTGAAAAGAAGACTCGCGATAATGCCCATGGTCTTTTGGGCATCATTACCGCCATGTCCCAAACTGTAAAGCGCTGCGGAAACCAGCTGGCCTTTCCTGAAAAGATGGTCAACCTGGGAAGGAGAACTTTTACGGGCAAGCCAATTCACGATAACACCATAAACGACACCCAGAAAAAGCCCGACAATGGGTGAAATTAAAATGAAGGCGACTGTTTTGGTGATCCCGCCCCAGATCAAAGATCCCGTGCCGGCCTTCACAAGCGCCGACCCGACTAACCCGCCGATCAGGGCGTGAGAGGAGCTGGTCGGGAGTCCGAAATACCAGGTAATAATGTTCCAGACACAAGCTCCCATCAGGGCCCCGAAAATGATCTGGCTGTCAACGATGGAAATATCGATGATCCCTTTCCCGATCGTATTTGCTACGTGGAGCCCGAAAAAAAGGAACGCGATGAAGTTGAAAAAAGCAGCCCAAATTACCGCATGTTGCGGGGAAAGAACGCGGGTGGAAACGACGGTCGCGATGGAGTTTGCGGAATCGTGAAACCCATTCAGGAAATCGAAGATGAGTGCCAGCAGGATGAGGAAAAGGATCCAGGTCGTCATAATTCTCCTAATTTAAAAATAACTCGGCAATTATGACTGCCCTCGTTTTCAATTTAAAGATGCCTATTGAGAACGAGGACGTCATGGCCGCTCCAAGCTCAGGCGTGTTTGACGAGAATGGATTCGACCGCGTGGACGACGTCTTCGCATACATCCAGGACCGTTTCCGCGTCCTGATAGATGTCTTTCCACTTGATCACCGCAACGGGATCCTTGGCATATTTTTCAAAAAGCTCGCCGAGCATATCATCGCGCATCTTATCGCCGAGATTCTCGAGATTATTCACTTCGATGCAGGCCTTCAGGATCTCTTTGCTCCGTTTCATGTCCCGGAGGCCTTTGACAGCCTGCGAAACACCCTTGACGGACATTTCGATCACCCGGGCGAATTCCGTGAGATTTCTTTCCATACTCAGGATCTTATAGACGCGAAGACGCTTGGTAATGGTGTAAAGCATGTCGATGATATCATCGAGCTCCTTGGCCAGATCATGAATATCCTCGCGATCAAAGGGCGTGATGAAAGTTTTATTGAGCTGGTCCATGATTTGATGCGACACCTCATCTCCGAGATGTTCAATTTCTTTCATGATCCCGACCTCGGTCTCATCGACTTTGCAGTCGGCGACCATTTTCACGAAATGGGTGGCTGCTTGAATGGCATAATCTGCCTGTTTGTCAAAAAGATCAAAGAAGCTGGTTTCTTTGGGAAGCAGGAATCCGAACACCATGGCACACCCCTCCTTCAGTTTCAATAATTCCGTTTGGTGATCTTTGGATGGTTGATAACGATACGATTTATCAAGGTCTGTAAAGGCCAGTCACAGTCTATCCAAAGCACTTGTTTTGTCTATCGAAAAATGGCGGAAGAATAGGACTCTTAAACACAAAAAAAGGGCAGGCAATCATTTAATGCCTGTCCCTTTTTGAAAAACTACCGAATCAACCTTTGGCGAGAAGTTCGTTCACCTTGGTCATGACCGCAAAAGCATCAGCCACGTAAAGGACATCGGCCTTGCCCTGGGCCCAACCGCAATTGGCGTCGGTATTGATCGCGCGGCGTTCGTTGATGAAACGCCAGCCGACCACGTGCGGTTCTTCTCCGTGACAACAGGTAGAAAGTCCCTTCGGATGACGCGGCGTAGCGCCGGTCTGTCCGACCTGGTTCAGATGGCTCATGCAGGAAAGCACCGCTTCCCCCTCCGACCCCTGGTCCACGAGCGATTTGCTGCTCCCGAGCGACGCCTTGGCAAGCTTCAAAAAATCGAGAATGTGCTTCTCGGCCTCTTTCGCATGGATCTGACCATCCGTCTGTTTTTTGGTCCACCCGGCCCCCGCGACAAGCAGCATCGCGGCTTCCGGACGAATGGTTTGGGCGTCCGCGGAAGGCGCCTCAACGCCAGTCACTTTCGTGCGTTTTTCCTTATCGGTCACCGCCACCGCGATCGCTTCCACTTTTGCCGCACCTTTGGCTCCCTGCCATACCGGGAACACTCCGGAATCTATGGCGAGGATCCATGGCCGCGCCGCGCGGGTCAAAGTCGCCATCATGCGCTGGCGATAATACCACCGCTGGACCTGCAAAACGCCATCGGTAAACTGAATGCCGCTCACGTGCGTATCGATCGTAGCCTTTAAACGGAATGCCGCGCCGGGCAATGCCCTGGAAAAACGGGAAGTCGCCGGAGCAATAATGATCGTCGCACCCGCGGCCGCCCCGATCGCTTCCAAGGCCTTAACGTCCGTGGCATAACGGGACATTTCAAAATCAGCGCCGCTTACGCCGAAAATTTTCACGGCACCGCATGCGTTTATAGAATCCGCGGCCGCCTGGACGTGCTCCCCGACAAGGCCGACTGTGAGCGTGGAGCCCGCGAGGCCTTTTTGGATCTCAAGCGCCGCGCTTAAGGTTTCAAGTGCGACCTTCGGAAGAAGGCCGTTTGCGTCTGTATGAGCTAAAAAAAGAATTTTTTCCATGATTTTTCCCTTCTAAAAATGTTTTGTCATTGCGAGAACCTGCTTCTTGCTTTCGCAAGAAAGCGGCAGGGACGAAGCGATCCCGCTTTCAAAAAACGTGATTGCCGCGGTCCCTGCCTCGCAGGTCCCTCGCAATGACCCGTGACTAATGACAGAGATGTAAACCATCTTCATAAATCTCTAACGGGGCAAGCTAACCCTTTATCCAGATTACGATTTCTTTGGCGATCTCTTCAACCGGCGTATCTTTGACGATCCGGGTCTGACGCTGCTGTTTGGGGAGTTCCACGCTCGCGAATTTGATGGCATCTGTTTTGAGCGCTGCGGGAGTGGCTTTCTGAAGCGCCGGCATGATAGTGCGCATGTTCGTCATTCCCACCTGCGGGTTATTCGGAGGTTCCGGAAGATTTCCTGTCGCCCATCCGATCACGGCCGGAGCCCCGGCACATGTGGAGACCTGATACTGCCCGCCTTCGATACGTTCGAGGATCCTGAACGAACCATCCGGCTGGACCTTGAGTTCGTCGGCCGCAAGGAATACGTCGCTGATCCCGAGCTGTTCGGCAATCATTTGCATCGTGGTCCCCGCGTCACGCGAAGCGGAGGAACAGCCGCCGAATACGAGAAGCTTCGTTTTATCGAGCCCGGGGATCTTCTCGATCGCCCCGGCAAGCGCCGCCGCGACTTCCCGGGAATCCATGAAACCGCTCGCGGAACCGTCAAGACACACAAGTTCGAACGGAACTTTCTGAGCGATGATCATCATCAACTGCTGGAGCTTGGCTTTGGGCCCGAGACTTATGAGCGTCACCTTGCTTCCAGGGTTCTGCTTTGCGAGATTGGCGGCTTCAAAAAGCGAGTGCCCCGCCCACGGATCAAGCACGGAAGGCAGCATCATTTCATTTTTTAAAGCGGGTCCGGTCGGCCCCTGCATCGGCTCCAGCGTCTGGAGCGGGTCCGGCACCAAACTCCCGCAAACTATGATATTAAAGGCTGTTGTCATAGATCATCCCTCCTATTCGGTCAAAAGAGTTCGCTCAAAGGCGGACATTATAATGAGAGGGTGCTGTTTCGGCTAGTCCCAATTCTTATCATCCCGCCTTTGTGACGGCGGGATGGGGCAATCCTGATTACCATTATTCAAAAGAAGACAAAAATCAGGATAGCACCGTTTTTTACGGGGCTATTTTTCGATTCTTTGGATGGCGTCCTTGGCATCGGCCTCAAAACGGAATTTCAAGAATTCTTCATTCTCCGGGAGCTCCATCAAGAATCCATGGCTCTTATCTATTTGAATGCGGGGATTTTCCACCTGCAGGTCGAGCACATGCCCGCCCAGGGTTTTATTTTTGCTTAAGAAATGGAAATGATAGCCCGGGACATTGACTCCTTCCATGTAGGGCGGGTACCTGAACCCCACAAGCGTTCCCTCCTGATTTTTCCATTCAAAAACCTTTTGCGCCTTGATCGCTTCGGTCAGGACCGGAAAAGGTTTCTTTTGGCGGACTGCGCTGCGAACCCTGAGCAAAGAAAATCTCCCATCGACTTTGATTGCATAGATCAGGTTCTTCGACGGAAGCTTTTCATCAAGGAATCCTGTCAGTTCCTTGTATCCCATCGCTCCTTCCGGGAATAATTCCTGTCCGGCCTCAAAAAATGTTACGGTCGCAAACGGGCTCGTGTCCTTGCCGCTTAAAAGATACGCTCTCCCATCCGGTTTTACCTGATAGAAGGAGTGGTCCAGAACAACCATTTCTCCGTCGAGCGCGTCAAGGGTCCCAAGTCCAAAATCGCCGTGTTTTTCAAGATCGTGGACGCTCATCGTTCCGCTGTAGCAGCCGGCCAAAAGGGCGTTGATGGGTGCGTTCTGAAAGACAATATCCTTTTTACACGGGGCGTGGGCGCAGCCGAGGAAGAAAAAAAAGACAAGAAGCGAGAGGTTTTTTTTCATGTGTTAGAGCCATTCGCGAGCATTTCCCTCTCCCTACGGGAGAGGGTCAGGGTGAGGGTTGCCCCCTCATCCCATCCTTCTCCCCGAGGGAGAAGGAGCTTAGTTGATATTGGAATGTAATCCGCCGGAACCGGATCTAAAATCGACATTGGTAAGATCGCTTCCCTCTTCGCGCGCATAGACGCAATTCCAGAGACAGGCGGCGCAGTGGATACATTTTTCCCGGTCGAAAAGAGGGACGCCTCCGTCCGAACCTGCGGTGATGGCCTGGCCCGAGCACATCTCGATACAGACCTTGGTGCGGCATTTCTGGCATTTCCCGGCATCCATGAAAATGACATGGTCCGCATAGCCGTCTGCGGCCTGGACTTTGCCGCCCAGAAGCAGCGCGTCCTGGTGGGAAATAAGAAGCTTGCCGTCATACTGGATCTTCGGCCATCCCGAAGCGTCCATCAGGGCATCATGCATGGAGGTGTTCGTCGCGTTCGCTTCTTTGCGCGCCTTCTCGATCGTTTCGGAAGTTACTTTGCCTTTATAATAATTTTCCAGCGAAGGAATTCGATCATAGACGGGCTTGAGTTTTGCGGGGATATTCAAAATTCCGTTCGTAAAACCCGCCAGACCCATTCCCATCATGCCAAGCACAAAATTATGACTGAATCCGTCGCGGGCTTTTTTTGCGACCCGGTTATCCTTCTCGACCCAGCTCGCGCGGCGACTTTTCAAATAGGTCGCTTCGAGATTTTCCTTGGTAAAAGCCTTCTTTTCTTTCAGAAGCTGGATCATGCCTTCCGCGAGCTGGACCCCCGTCGTCCACGCCTCGTCCACTCCGGAGCCTTTAAGCATGTTCGTACTGCCTGAACCTTCGCCGATACGGGCAAATCCGTCGCCGACGATAAAAGGTTCTCCGCGCATGCCGGCTTCCTGAAGACTTTTCGCGCCCCAGGACTTCAGGGTCGCGCCCTCGAGATGTTTCCAGAGCTTGGGATGCTGTATCCAGTGCTGAAGATAACGATAAGCCGAACGCATCGGGTTATCAAGCCAGGACGGAACAAAAATACCGAGCGACGCCATGTGGTTGGGATACACATAAAGAAAACCGAAGATCTCCGGTTCCGGAAAACCGAACGTGTGAATAACCGTGCCTGGTTCGAGTTTAGTATTCTCGGGTAACTCCACCACGGCTTTCATGCCAAGCGCCCATTCACGCTGATGATTCCCTTCCGGAAGCCCGAGCTTGGTATCCAGATTCTGCCCGACCGACCCATAAGGGCCGTCACCAATGACTGTAAACCCCGCGTGAAT
This sequence comes from Candidatus Omnitrophota bacterium, assembly GCA_041653795.1. GTDB lineage: Bacteria > Omnitrophota > Omnitrophia > Omnitrophales > Aquincolibacteriaceae > Aquincolibacterium. Next base: position 32,457 of record JBAZER010000013.1, on the reverse strand, counting down.
ATCCATGCCGGGCATAAAAGACGCCGTCGGTTTCCCGGATTTCTCAACGCCTTGGTCCACAAGCCTGACACCGGCTACACGATTGCTGTCAAAGAGCGGCTCCTTTACCGGCATGCCGGGCCACACCTGAACAAGGCCCGAACCCATGAGATTCGACCCCAGCCATTGCGTGAACTGGCCCATCGAAAACACCCAGCCCCCGTGCTTGGCCATAAAAGGCGGGATGAAAGGAAGCTGGAACGCCTGGTCTTTATACCAGGGAAGGATAAAACCAAAAGTGCGGAACAGCCGATCGACAAGCTTAAGGACCCAGCAACGGCGGCTTGCGCCCACGGGATCAAGAAGATAATAGACCTCTTCATGCTTCACGGGATGGGCCATCGGAATTTTTGAAAGTTCCTCGGCCGTGAAGGCTTGCTTGATCCCATTTGCTTCGGTCACGATTCCCGAAACCCCAAACCCAATATCATCCGCCCGTTCATAACAGATCACCTGAAGCGGCATGCCCGGCATCGTTTTGCTTTGGAAATGCTCGGCCGTGGGATCCTGCTGCATGGCACGAGTCAGTGTGGTTAAAAATCCTGCGGTCGCGGGCCCAAACCCCACGCAAACAAAATCGACATCCATTTTTTGGCGGTCAGTGGTCATTTTTGCAAGGTCCCCGTTTTATCGAGCATTCAATCATTAAGCGGGCTGAATAACTTTTGTACGGCGTACGGAGTTCGGCGAAAAATTTTCAAATACGCGCTACATGATACGCCGTACGTCTTATTCCGTACGAATTAAAGGGGATAATCCAGCGCTTCCGGTATCATGACGTGCGCAACGGCTTCCGCAGCGCGGTCTTTGGAAAAACGCAGCCCTGAAAAACATGCGTCAGTCTTCGCTCGTAACTCCGCAAACGTTTTAAGGTCAGCATTCACCTCGGAGCAACAACCGTTCGAAGCCTGATATCCGTAGACAAGATCGGCACAGATCTTTCCGACTTCACCCGCCGCGCGGGCAGATTGGACACCACTGAGATCCGAATAGAAATTCACCACACCGGCCAAACCTTCCGCAAGAGTGGGGTTTTCGGGACCTTTTTTCTCAAGTTCGAGTGTATCGAGGATGAGCTGACGCGCACCCAGGAGCCACGCGAGCGCATCGGTCATCGGGAACATGACGCCCTGGCGCTGTCCGCCATAAAGCGTTTTTCCGTTCGCATCTTTGTGGGACTGAAGATACTCGAGGGACCAGAGCCAAAGCTCCATCGCCCCGGCGAGGGCACAGGCGCCCATTTCCGGTTTCCGCTTCGCAAGCTCGCGAAGATCCTTGATCCAGTTCCTGAACTGGGCGAGAAAGATCTCATTGACCATGGTCAAACTCAACTGGCGGCGCTGAACGCATTCAGGTCCCTCATACGTCGCTTCGAGCTGGGCATCCGACCATTTCTGCGTGAGAAATCCCGGGCAATCTTCCGTGATCCCGTAGCCGCCCATCAAACTCACGGCTTCGCGCATCATCGTCGCGCCGTAGCCCGTGTTCCAGAGTTTGCCGGCGGGACAATAGACGTCAGCAAGCGATTCCTTGATAAGATACTGGACCAGGAGATCGCCATCCAGTTCTGCGATTCGTTTTACGTCGCGCTGAGCCTCGGGTTGGGCCATGAGTTCGATATATTCGAGCGCTTTTTTGCGCGGCTCCATGAAAGCCTTCATTTGTGCCCGAGCGCCTTTGATCCCCTGCTCGGTGAAGATCTTATTCTTTTCGTGCTCCATCACATCGAAGGCATCAAAAAGCCGGGCCCCTTCGAATCCGAGGGACGCGCCCGCTTCACCGGTCGCCCAAACATCGACCAGACGGTGGCAGGGATCCTCTTTCTGCTGAATGCCAAGATCATAACGCGGCGTACCTTGTGTGGCTGACTCCCCGCCGCGGAAGCGCGTGCGCTGATAGCGGATCACCGGTTCGATCGCGGAAAGGAGCTTCGCGGTAGTCATGATCCCTACGGTCACACGCGTGCGACGGAATACTGATTCGATTACCTCGCTGTTATTGAAATTCGGGGTGATCACGCCATCCTTGATCGTGTACCCGCCGATGATGCGGCTGGCCGGGACCTTCAAATTGAAGATCGGGTCGTGGGTACTGGAAAGCTGGTGTACAAGTTTCAGGGTCGGGGCACCGCGGTCATAAAGGCCGGGATCATTTTCCTCGAGGATTACCATGCAGCTCGATTTGATGCGCGGGTCATCGCTGTCCACGGAGGCGGTCACGAAATTCGCGTAACCCATATTGGTGATAAAGCGGCCGCGTTTTTCGACCTGAAGGACCGGCTCCTGGCCTTCTTTCCATTCTGCGACACGAATACGGCCAGAAAGCATCCCGGCGTCCACGCCAACGTAAGGAAGCGGTTCGGTGAGCGCGAAAGAACCCCGGATTATTTTCCGGGCCTCCCCCGGCTTCGGAGGAACACAATCACTCATGTATTTCTGGATCTGCTCGGGAGTGCCTTTCTCATGGATCGGCTCAAGCGCGAGATTATTCGCAAGACTCGCCGTCGCGGCGCCGGCATCGACCCAGCAAAGCTCGAACGCGATCATCGCAAGCACAAGGTTCTTTGGCCCGGAAATATAGCCTCCCTGTTCCGGTTCCATGAAAGCCGCTGTAATACCCGCCTCATCAAACGACTTGAGCATGGCGGCCTTCTCAGGCGTCCAATCATGGGTGTGACGCTGTTTATCCGCCACCATACGCGCGACGACCCCGCGCGCCACGGAACGGGTGGACTGAACCACCATCTGAAGATCATAACGATCCGTGAACCGCCACATGATCTGGCGAACATCGTCCCCCGGAAGCGTGCTCATCAAAGCTCTTTTTTCGGCATTCGCAGTACTCATGGACATTGATTCCTTTCGATTGATACCGTTTATGTTTAATTTTACGGGTTAACGGTACAGCCCAAGTCTCTTGTTTCATTTCCAAAACGATTGACTTGGGCAGCCCCAATTTCCGTTGTTCGGAAATTGATAAGTATTGGGACTGTACTGCCAACCCATAAAATCGAAGTAACGCAGTATTAGTGTTGCGCTATGAGATCAAACCTCAGAGAAGGGATTATAGGACCGATTTCTTAAAAATGAAGACGCGTTATCTTATTCAGAGAAGGCCTGTGAGGCAAGGGAAAATTAGGTCCCCGCGATGAGGATCTTTTTAAGTTTCTCGGTAGAAAGGTCGAGCTCGTCCATAAGCTGATGGAGGTGGGCTTCCTGCTCCCGGATGACACTGGGAATAGCCTGGGGGCTTCCCTTCCAGGAGCGGAAAAGGGCAAAAAGGTCGTCCTGGGCCTCACGTCTATCAAGAAAAACCTCGATCTTTTTGGCAAGCCGGACGATGGAAAGGAGCTTCTGCAAAACCTCGGGGTCAAGCCCCGAGATGAACTCCCGAAGACCTTTGCACAGTTCTTCGCTGAGATATTGCGCGATCGGTTCCTTGTGAATGTGGACATCCAGCGCTTTCGCGGAATCCATGATCCGGTAAATGGAAAGTGTCCGCTTGGCCGGAAAACCACGCTCTCCCCAGTCCTTTACAGCTTCTATCATGCGTTTACTCAATGTGTGCTCGGCCGCGTAGCGGAATTCGACCGGGATCGGCACGTTGATGGAGCGATAGATTTCGTTCATGCGCAGGTTCTCTTCATAGATATGTTCGTAGAAATTGCTGACCTTCGAGATCGTCTCATGCGTCAAAATGCTGATGATCTTTGCGCGGTCCCCGAGCCGCAGGTCCTTTAAGGCATAATAGGTTTCTCCGAAATGCGCGTCGATTTTTTTAGAGAGATCGAGGATCGGAAGCTGGTAAAGGGCTTCAAAAAGCTCCCTTTCGAGCTTGTCGAACTCTTCTTCCTTTACGTAGGGTTTTACGGAACAGCGAAAATCATAAAAACCGATCTGGATCACCACAAAGACGAGATCCTGCTCCTCGAGCGTGGTCTGTGAAACGATACGCACGCGGCCGAAATTCATGGTCACCGTACCAAAAAACTCCTTACGCTGGTGCAGAATATGCAGATCAAAATTGAAAATCTTGACGATATCTGTTTTAGGGTCCGGTGCGTAGAAATTTTCAAAAATAGAACCGATGGCATAGTAGCTCACTACATGGTGAAGCGTGGCCAGCGCGGGTCTTACAAACTTTTCATAGACGCCCTGTCCATCCTTGACCGATTCTATGTTGCTTTTCGCGAGAGCGAGATGTTCGAGAAAATCCCGTTCAAAATTTATGCCGCTCACCTCCCGAGCAAGATGGACAGCCCGGGACGCATATTGCAGGATCTGGATAGTTTCGAGTCCGGAAATTTCCGAAAAAAACCAGCCGCAGCTTGTGTACATCAGCATGAGATTCCGCTGCATTTCCAGGAGCTTGAGACCCGCCGTGATCTCCTCCTGGGAGAGCTCCCGCGAAGCCTGCCGGACAAAGAATTCGCGAAGGGTTTCAGGGGTTCGTTTTAATATCACGTGAATATAATCGTCGCGGGCGGCCCAGACATCCTTTAGATATTTGGCACCTTCCTTTTCGTAGATCTGTGACAGCTCATCGCGCAACCAATCGAGCGCCCAGCGGAGGGGTTTCCGCCAGTGCTGGGTCCAACTGGCGGGTCCATCACCACGGCAGCCGCAGTGATCTTTCCATCGCGCGACCCCATGCGCACAACTCCAGGAAGTACCTTCGTTATTCTCCCCCTCGATCAACCGCACTTCCTGACGCGGCGGATTCTCTTCGAGATATTCCCCGTAGTTGACCACCCGATACCCATGCCGCGGAATTTCCATGTAGGTAAGATACGCGAGCACGCGGTCTCCATAAGCCTTGTGATGGCCATAAGTTTCCCCATCCGTCGCGATGTGGATAAGCTGGGAACCTTCATGTTCCACGATCGCACTCTTGAGACGGTTCATGAAAAGTTTCGCGTCAAAAAGAAGATTATCGAACCCGACGGCCTTGGAAATCGGTCCGTCATAAAAAAAGACATCGATGGAAAGAGAAGGATTGTTTTTGAGAAAATAGCGGTACGGCTCCCTGGGATCGATGCGCCCGCCCGTCACATCCTGCCACGCCCCGCCTTCGAGCGGCCGGACAGCCTTGGCCTGATGCGGCGACAAGATGATGAATTTGACCCGTTCCGCGACCAAAACTTCGAGCGTTTCCTCGTTACAGGCGGTCTCCGGCAGCCAGACACTCTCGGGGTAGCGCCCGAACCGGGAACAGAAATCCTCGATCCCCCAGCGCACTTGGGTCTTCTTATCCCGAAGATTTGCGAGCGGCATGATCATATGGTTGTAAACTTGGGCGATGGCATTCCCGTGCCCGTGCCGGGACTCACAACTCGCGCGGTCCGCGTGAAGAATGCTCCGGTAAGTGTCGGGATGTTTGGCTTCCAGCCAGGAAAGGAGCGTGGGTCCGAAATTAAAGTTTGTTCTTTCAAAATTATTAACGATCTCAACGATCTTGCCCTTGGCGTCGAGGGCGCGGGCGCGGGAATTGGGGTGATAGCATTCGTAATGGATGCGCTCGTTCCAGTCGTGAAAGGGAGTGGCGCTATCCTGCTGTTCGATCTCTTCGATCCATGGATTTTCGCGCGGCGGCTGATAAAAATGCCCGTGGAGACAGATGCAAACTTCTTTAGTCATAAGAAAAATTTCCTCTTTTAAGAGGCTTCAGAACCTTAATGGGGGAATTATATCACAGGTGAAGAACGGGATTGAACGAACAATTCCCCGGGGAATATATTCCAGTTACCTTCACCGGGCTATCAATACCGCGTGTCCTTCCGGATCAGATTCAGGAGCTCAAGAGCAGAGGCCTCCGGACCCTTGCGTTCCCAGCCTGAAACGCCGAGACGTGTACGCATTTGGCCGACAAAAAGGGTTTTTTTGAAAAAAGCTTCGAAGAAATTTTTGGCAAGAATGTCGTGCTCGGCTTTGTACTGAATGGGGCCAAAGACATTCGAAAAGTAAGTGTGCACAAGTCCCGTGGTCTTCGTGGTTCCTTTGCTCATCACCGTCCCTTCGCGGAAAACCTTGAGGGCCTCCTCCGGTGTCTTGAACTGCTCGATAATGGGATGGTCCTCGTCGATATCCTCGTAGTTATTTGCGTAAAGCACGAAATCCACCGAATGCGGTTGGGTGATATTCGCGTAGGTCGTAATCGGCAACGCGATCCTGGAATTCACCTTCGCCGGACTCATAATAATGGCCCGGTCGATCTGCCCAAGTGCGTAGCCGGGCTTCAGGTCGTCGAGCCGGAGGAACGCACCCGTCTCCGTCCCGTACCCGACGACGCTTCCATCCGTCTTGAGCTCGAGAGACCCCATATCATCCGCGATCACCATCACGTCCTGGATTTCTTCGGCCCCGAAACCGCGCATCGCTTCCAGTGTTTCCGATTTCCCGGCGCCGGTATCCCCGATCAAAAGGAGCGTGGCCGGCTTTTTGCCTTTCAGATAGATCTTCATGAAAGCTCCGTGAAACGGCATGCGGCCGGTCTTGATGCGTTTGATATTGTGCAGCGTCAGGATCATTTTCTTAAGATATCCGAAATACCCGAACCGGTCGGATTCCGGAATCGCGCCGACCAACAGGCCGTTTTTTTCATCGTCGAAAAACACGGTCGGAAAAACACCCGGCCACTCGAGAGAGTTCTCCGGAGCTCCGTAAACAAAAACTGCGTCGGGTTTGCGTTTGAGGTCTTCATCGGTGGCAAGCTCAAAAAGATTGCAAAGCGAAAGCCCCATTTCAAAGAACTTTTCTTTGAAATAGACCGGGATGAGCAGATCGCCCGCCTTGACCGGATAGCAAAGCCATTCGTCGCGTTTCAAATCGAACCGGCCGAGAGGATTTTCCTGAACCTTTTCGAATTTGCCCTCGCGCGTGTTATTGAGCTGGTTCAACACAAGCGGAGGATAAAAAAGCACCTGACGGATGACGGGGATCGCATTCAATTTTTCATAAAGATCCGAGGCATACGGCATCCGGACGGAGCAGACAATCGCGGCCATCTCGGCACCCGCGGCCACCTGACGGTAAATGCGCGGATGCCTGCCGGTAATGTTCTCCTGGATCTCGCGATAAGTGCGACGAACAAGGTCCGTCAGATCCTCGATGGTATCATTGAATGTACGAAAAGGGCGTTTGTCGAATTGTTCGTCCTCGGAATCGCAAAGGATGAACCGATCAAAACTTCGCCAATAGTTATAAAGATATTCGACGAAATCATTGAGGGCGTTCTTGTCGCGGAGGAAATCCTCGGAACCCGGAACGACACGGCCGACGAGGTCGACCGACATCTTCTCCAGGAACTCGAGCGTCTGGATCAGAAGCCGGATATTGGCATCGTTCACTTCTTTGGCACCAAAGACTTTTAAAAGAAATGACCTGCGCCGCTCAAGCGCCGCGACGGCATGTTTGATGACCTCGTAGCAAAGATCGCTATGGAGCAGTTCTTCGGAAGAATCGCAGATCTGGTTTTTTAACCGGATGAAAACCTTTTTCCCGGAGATCTTGAAAGAACCGACAAAAGAAGCGGACGTCATGATTCTCCTTAATTAAAAAATGAACGGGTAATCATGGCAGCCCTTGTCAACCATCAGAGAAATAAAAACCATGACAAGGGCGTCATAAAAAACGGCTACTTGACCGGCCAGGATGCCGCGATCCCGGCGATTTCTTCAAGCATTTTTTTACGATCCTCATCGGTTACGGTCGTCACGGAACCAAAGTATTTGTGGCCAACCATTTCCATGGCGCAAAATCGGAAGGTTTCATTATCAATCGCAAGTTCCATACTTTTGATCGCACCGGACGATTCGGCAATTGCGAGCGGCGCCCCTAGCGTGGTGATGAAATAGATCCTTTTGCCCGATAAAAGTCCCACAGCCCCCGTCGCCAGATAATCGTACGCGAATCCTTTGAAAAATACACGATCGACATAACCGCCGGCAATGGACGGCATACGATTCCACCAAACAGGATAAATGAACGTAATCTGATCGGCCCAACGGACATGATCCTGCTCGATTGCAATGTCGCCGGGGGCTTTTCCCACGAGAAAGGTCTGAAAATCGTCGGCTTTGAGCACCGGATCAAAATGCAAGGCGTAGAGATCGCGCACGCGGATGTCTTGGCCTTTTTCCTTCAGAACGCGGACCAGAGTTTCCTTGATGGCGTGATTAAAGCTCGCGGTATTCGGATGAGCATAAACGATCAGATGTTTCATTATGTTGTCCTCTTAATAAATGGATTTTAATATAGCACAATTTCGGAAATTCCTTAAAAAATCTCCGGGGAAAAGCCGCTTGGGCTTACAAGCGATGGGCGTTCTTCAAAAACCAGTGCACCGTGCGGCGAAGTCCCTTTTTGAAAGGAACACCGGGCCGATAGCCCAAAAGCCGCCGGGCCTTGGTAATATCCGCGAAAGTACGCCGGACATCGCCCTCCCGTTTGGGCGTGTAGATGGTCCTTACCTTTTTCAAGCCGAGAATCTTTTGTATCTCGGTGAGACAATCGATGACCCTTACTTCCGAACGGGACCCGATATTGAAGACCTCGCCGGAAACACCCGGTGTTTTCATGGCAAGAAGATTGGCGGCAACCACATCGTCCACGTAGACGAAATCACGGGACTGTTTTCCGTCCCAGTGAACCTCGGGTGAGACCCCCTCCAAAAGACGTTTGAGAAAAATGGGGATCACGTTCGCATAACGGGATCTTGGGTTCTGCCGCGGACCATAGACGTTGAAATAACGGAGAGCAACTGTTTCAAGCCCGTATAATTCTGAAAAATTCCGGCAGTAATATTCCCCCATGATCTTGGAAGCAGCGTAAGGAGATGCGGGCTGCGGCAGATCCCTTTCACTGGATGGGAACTTGTCCGTTTCCCCGTAAACAGAAGAAGATGAAGTAAAAACGAAACGCTTCACGCCGGCTTTCCGGCTCGCCTCAAGAAGCTTTAAGGTCCCGGTAACATTCACTTCATGGGTTTCAACGGGCTGGGCCACGGATTGAGGCACAGAAGCGATGGCCGCCATGTGAAAAACACAGGAAACTCCCCTGAGCGCTTTTCGTATGCTTTTGTCACTGCGAATATCGCCCCGGATAAACTCGATCTTGGGACACGCATGCGCCAAGTTCTCCCGCTTGCCGGTCGAAAGATTATCCAGAACCCGGACCCGGAAGTCTTTGGAAAGAAGCCCGTCTACGAGATTCGATCCGATAAAACCAGCGCCTCCGGTGACAAGACAAAGCGGCTTTTTTTTCATGAAGAGAGAACCTTTCGATGATCCGATCAAATTTCCGCCGGAGTATGGGTCGATTCAAAGAGGCACATGCGCTGGATCTTGATCCCTTTCAAAAAGACCGCCCCCCCGAATCTCGAGGTTACAGCCCCTCCGTTCCAGATCTCCCCGGATCTTTTGCCCAGGCTCCGGCGAAAACGAAGAATTTTTTCAGTGAGCTGGCTTCCAAGGACGGTATTGTCCAAAAAATCATAGGCCGTGACCAGCGCGACTTTTTCCTCACCCGCCAAAATAAGTCCTTCCGGAATCATGACAAGCTTCATCGCCCGCGGGGCATCCCCGATGGAGTCCGCGGCAATTTGTGTTTCATGGAGAATTTTGTCCGCCGGAATTTCCGAAACCGCCTGAATGGCCCGGTCCAGAAGGGCCTCAAAACCCTGAACTCGTTTAAGCTTCTCAAGATAGAACCGAAGGTAGGTCAGTTCGCGCGGTGTGTAATAGGGATGGTTCAGGAACCGGGTTACTTTCTCTTGAGAAAAACCCAAGCTCAGGAGCGCGTTTTTATTCAGTTTGAAAAGGTCCGCACGATCATTGTCATCGACCAGCTGATCGGCGGCGGAATTGATGTTGCTTACCGTCATGACCGCAGAAGCGATCAGGCCCACGGGGACAAAAAAAGTTGCAACCGTAACGATCCCCCGGCCGCCCATGCGAGCCTGGGCCATGGAATCGAGCCGCGCCTGAAGATCGGGGTTCCGGCTGTAAACGTCCACGCCCAACTTCTTTGCGAGCTGCCGTTTGGTGGCACTCAAAAAATTGTCGCCCTTTTCTCCCTCTTCTTTTTCCCTGAACATACCGCCGATCTTCCCGCCCAACTCCCCGATCCCTTTCCCGATCCCTGTCACAGAATCCACGGGATGAACCGCGAGGTTTGTCAATCCGCGTCCCGTATCCTTAACCGAGTCGACCGCACCCGCCGCAATCCCGCTGCCGGTATCTTCACTCGCGTTGAGCTGTTCGATCACATCGATCTCATGAAGACACTTGCGGAGATTCGTCAGCCCCTGGACCAGGTAATTACCGTGAGGTGAAGTGACCGAGAACGTCAGAAATCCCGGGGATAACCGGTTTTCCTGAACAGATGTGATCTGGGCATAGGGAGATTGCGCCGGATAGAAATCCTTCGGAAGCCGGAGATCTGTCATGGTGACCGCTCCGAAGGAAAGCGTCTGGGAAAGGGACAGGCATAGAGCGAGCAGAAAACCGACCTTTTTTTTTGCCATAAGACTTTTCGTTGAATTCCTCAGGCCGTCTTCTCTCGGGGCCCGGCAGCAACCGATGCGGAATCCTTTTCCGCCGCCTCTCCCCCCATCGAGTGACGTTTTACTATCATTTCCGGCACGGGAACCTCGACTTGTTTGACAAGAGCCAGGTCCTTGTCATATTTAAGGAGTTTATCTCCCATAAGGACAACAACGCTTCCGTCCTGAGCCATTTCCATGGACGCCTTCCCCATCATTCCGCAACACGGACAGCTTATTCCCTTATGCATGTCTACTCTTACTCCCATTTCATGCCGGGGTACTGTCAGTATTTTTTCTTGAGGCGTAACGGACATATCTTCGTTTTTACTTGTCTCGTCCGCCAATAAAACCATTGGCGATAAAATCACAAGCGCCGTCATGAAACAAACAAACTTCCTCATCGTGACCTTTCTTTCCTCTATTTCTTTCGCGGCGGCTCCCTGCAGCCTATGACACCCCACAGGGAGCGCGAAATGACTGCGCCACCTTGCATACCCAAGTAAAACGGCAGGAACCGATTCAATCTTTCCGCTGCGTTTCTTAAATTGTTGTTTCTTGTAGTTCAGCGGCTGTTGTCACTTCTTGAGATTGAGTAGCGACGGGTAAGGCATCTTTCTCTGGGGATTTTTTGGCCAAAGGGTTTTGCTTGTCGCCCGAGCGCATCGGAATCTTGACTTCTTTGACAAGGTTCAGGTCATAATCGTACTTTAGGAGTTTAGTTTCCGCAAGTATGATCACGCCATTAGGTACGGTTATCATGGTGGGGAATCCCGCCTCGGACGACATCATCCCGCCTCCCGCTGCTGGAGACGCCCCGCCTAGAGCGCCTTGGAAGGGCAATTCCTCTCTTTCAGTTTCTTGAGCAAATGCCGGAACCGAAACCAAAAGCGACAATATAACCACCGCCAAAATGATTTTTCTCATATTCATTCCCTCCTGTTGAATGATGCTCGCGTTCTAAGCTTTCCCTGCAGAACCGAGCACGTATTCGTTCTTGTGTTTGTACATCGCGACCAGTGCGTCACGCGCGGGGCCGAGATATTTGCGTGGATCGAATTCCGCGGGTTTTTCTTTAAAAGTCTTCCGGATTGCGGCGGTCATCCACAAACGGCCGTCGGAATCGATGTTGACCTTGCAAACGGCGGATTTTGCCGCTTTGCGAAGCTGTTCTTCCGGAATCCCGACGGAATCCTTGAGAGCGCCGCCGTTCTCGTTGATGATCCTGACCGCTTCCACGGGAACCGACGAAGCGCCATGAAGCACGATCGGAAAACCGGGGATCTTTTTTTCAATCTCTTCCAGGATGTCGAAGCGCAAGGGCGGCGGGATTAAAATTCCGTCGGCATTCCGCGTGCACTGGGCCGGTTTGAATTTATTGGCTCCGTGCGAGGTGCCGATCGAGATCGCGAGCGAATCCACAAGGGTCTCTTTCACGAATTTCACAACATCCTTCGGATCGGTGTAGGTCGAATGTTCCGCACTCACATCGTCCTCGATCCCCGCGAGCACGCCAAGTTCTCCTTCCACGGTCACATCATTTTTATGCGCAAACTCAACGACCTGACGAGTCAGTTCGATATTTTTTTCAAAGGAAAGATGAGAGCCATCAATCATTACGGAAGAAAATCCGGATTCGATGCAGGATTTCGCAAGTTCAAAGGTGTCGCCGTGGTCAAGGTGAAGCGCCATCGGAACCTGTTTCATCCCTTTCTCTTTGGCATAGGCCTTCATCATCTCAACCGCGCCTTGTCCCATATACTGCAACAGGATCTGATTGGCATATTTACGCGCGCCGCTTGAGACCTGAAGGATCACGGGCGATTGCGTTTCCACGCAAGCCATAACGATCGCCTGGATTTGTTCCATGTTGTTAAAATTGTAGGCTGGGACCGCATAACCACCCTCAAAAGCCTTCCGGAACATTTCGCGCGTGTTGACAAAACCAAGCTGTTTGTACGAAATCATTTAAATTCTCCTTTGATTTGACTAGATCAGGAACCGCAAACCAGAGGACCCCAGGCTTGAAACTTTGGGTTCAGCCTGTAGTTTCTTCCGGTCTGCAACCTGTTAATAGTTCTCGGCCCAAATCTCGAAATGCCCCTGAGGATGATCACAGACGGGACATTTTTCGGGCGCTTTTGAGGCCTCAACGATATATCCGCAATTGAGACATTTCCAAAACACCTTTCCGTCCTTCACGAAAATCCTGTGTTTTTCCATGGAATCGTGAAGTTTCCGATAACGCTCTTCGTGCCGTTTTTCCACCATTGCGACGAGCTTGAAGGTCTTCGCAACTTCCGGGAAACCTTCTTTGTCCGCGACTTCAGCAAAAGCCGGGTAAAGGTCCGACCATTCTTCTTTTTCACCCTTGGCGGCATAGCCAAGGTTCCTGAGCGTGTCTGCCATTGCAATGGGATAAGACGCGTGGATTTCCTGAATGTGTTCATTCATGTTATGGGTCAAAAGATGTTTGTAGAAAAGTTTGGCGTGCTCTTTCTCATTTTCCGCCGTTTCCAGGAAAATATTCGAGATCTGGCGATAGCCTTCCTTGAACGCCACAGACGAATAGTACGTGTAGCGCATGCGCGCCTGAGACTCGCCGGCAAACGCCTTCATGAGATTTTCCGCTGTTTTACTTCCTTTGAATTCTGCCATAGATGCCTCCGACTCTAAAAGGCACGCTGCCGGAATCTACCCGAGAGGGATGCCGCCAGGTGTCATTATATCACTGCGTGCAGGACGGTAAAGCAAAAGCTGGCATTGTGTCACTATCGATTCAACGGATTTGCAATACCGCACCATTAACCCACAAGAACAAATGAAAAAGGGCGCCGGAGAGACGGAAAAACCTCAGCCGTTGTCAGAAATCAGAACAAGAATGTCCTTGAATGATTTTTTGTGGCGCCGAAAAAGCTCGAGATCTTCCCGCGTCGCGGCCCAAGTCAGCGACTTTCCGCCTTGGGACAATTGGAACTTCAAGGACTCATAATCTCGAAAACTATAACTTCGCAGCACCTCCACAAATTCCCGGGCCACGCGTTCCCAAAAAAAAAGCACATCTTCGTGGATACCCTGCTTCCGGGAATAAGCGACTCCCTTCCCGCGCAAAGAAGCAACAGCATTAAACAAAAAGCACCGCGGGGGCTTCGGTTCGAAACGGACTACAAGTTTGACGCTGGTGAAAGTATTGGAAATCCGCTCATCTTCGGCGGCGATCATCTGAAAACGCCGCGTGAGCTGGCGAGAGAGAAAATCTCCCATTGTGATGTCTGGCGCTCTGAACTCTGTTTCCCAATTCGGAAGGCTCTTGGCAATCATGTCACGAGTGAATGTAAAACCCGGTGTTGTGATCTTGTCATTTAAATAGGCCATCGGAATGATCCGGCGTATCTTTTCCATATCGCCCACAATCGAGACCTGGAACAAATACTCCATTACCCTGGGCTTGAAATCGGTACCCGTGGAGTCCCTGGGAGCGGCCTCGACTTTGGCATAGACCACGATGTTATTATCCTGGATCGGGATACTTCTCAAGTCCAGAATCGTCCATTTTGCGCGACCTCGCGGCATAACCGAGCCGCCGGCGCCCGTAAAAAAGAATTCCCTGGCCCATTTGGCCTGAGCAGTATTACGGAAATAACGGCCCTGGATATCGCTCACCGCGGCCTCATTCAGGTCTTTGAAAAAATGCCGCACGGGCCGGTGCCAGAGTGTGGCCCGATTTATGTGAAGATCATGGATAATGCGTTTGCGATATTCACTGCGCGGAATGTCCCAGAACCGCACTCTTTTGAGATCGTCGATCTGCCCGATGAAGGTCAGATCCATACCGCTTTTTTCAACATCCGTAGCCTGCAGGTAGTAAAAATTAATCTTTTTGTCCGTACTGAGCATGACCCGCGACATGGAAAAAAGGATGTCCTCAACCTGATCGATGGCCTCTTCCGTCGGCTGGAAAAGACTTTCCATATCCGTCACTTTTCCACTCATCAGGGCTTCTTTCAGGTCCGCCGCAAAAAGCTTATCGAGAGGCAGGAACACCCCGAGAGTTGTTCCCACAAATTCGACTTCGATGTGAGGGATCTTATATTCCTTGAGGGCAATCTCCTGGAGGGCCTCTTTGCAACGGGCCTCCGGATAGGTCGCAGACCCGCAACCCGAAAAAACGGCCGGCAAAAAGATGAGGAGCAAAACCACAAAAAAACGGAACAAACCCGCCGGAAGTCCGGAGAGGCTGCCCCGTTTCCTTGAAAAAATATTTAGATCCAAAATTTTATGCCTTTGGCGGTTCCGTACCCTGCGTCAAAAAAGCTCGCCGGGGATTGACCTTGCCGAATTCTGAAAAAACAGCCTCAATCTCGTCGTAATCAAGTTCCTGTTTGATCAAAAGCTCATGCGCAAAGCGCTCAAAAAGGTCTTTTTCCGTCCGAAGAAGCGTTTCGACCTCGGCCATACAATCCCTGAGGATCTTGTCCACGTCCTGGTTAAGGCGCAGTTTCACATCTTCGGAAAGAAGAAGGGCGTTATTGTCCTTGTAGACCGTATAATCCCCGATCATTCCGGAAGGCCCCATGCCAAGCACCCACACCATGAAATGGGCGAGGTTCATCGCCTGTTTGAAATCCGAGGTCACTCCGGTGGTCGTTGTGTTGAATTTGATCTTTTCGGCCACATAACCCGCCAGGCAAATCTTGATGTCGGCAACCAGGGTTTCGCGATCCCGGCCGTGCCATTCTTCGATCGAAGTAGGATGAACGACTCCCAATGAAGATTTTCTCGGAATGATCGAGGCCTTGAACACATCATCGCGGGGATGCGACAGATAGGTGGTGATCAAGTGTCCGGTCTCATGATACGCCGTCATCTCCCGCTCCCGGGCGTTCACCGTAAGCTTTTGCTTCATTCCAAGCTCGATTCTCTCGATTGCCTCAGAGATGTCTCGCAGCCCTACGACATCTTTTTTATTACGCGTTGCGATAAGTGCCGCCTCTTTGACGATATTTTCGATATCTGCCGGCGATTTATCGATCGCCTTGCGCGCCAGGCGTTTGCAATCAATCCCCGCTTCATATTTAATCTTGCTTAAATAAAAACGAAAAAGTGCTTCGCGGCCTTCGAGACTCGGTTTTTTGATGTACACCTTACGATCAAAACGACCCGGACGAAGAAGTGCGGGATCCAGGATTTCTTCCAAGGCGTTCGTCGCACCGATCACGATGATATTTTCGGCCTTCTCGCTCAATCCATCCATGGCCACAAGCAGCTGGTTTTGCGTGGTGTTGCCTTCCCCGCTTCCAAACTGGTTGAAAGTCCTCCGCTGCCCCATGGCATCCAGTTCATCGATAAAAACAATGCATCCACCGAATCCGTACGCCAGTCTTGTCGCCTTCTTGAAAAGCTGACGCACACGGCTGGCCCCCACACCCACAAAGATTTCGTTGAATTCACTCGCCGCCATGGATAAAAAAGGGAGCCCGGCTTCCGTCGCGATGGCCTTGGCAAGATACGTTTTTCCGCATCCCGGAGGTCCCATCATAAGAATGCCGCGCAGAATCTTTCCCCCGATTTTTTTCAAACGGGCATGATCCTTGATGAGCTGGACCACTTCCCAGCATTCGTCTTTGGCTTCATCGATCCCGATTACGTCCGAGAACTTGATATTGACTTCGTTGGCCTTAATATTTTTTTTATCAAGTTTCGAAAATCCGCTTCGAAAGACCATCATGTACATATAAACGAAGATCACGGAATTGATGATAACCATGAGGATCTGAAGCGGCAATTGAGCCAAAGTGATATTCCGGTAATAGCTTTCAAGGGAAGCCATGCCCCAAATCGAGAGGATAATAAGGAGCGCCGCGGCAAAAATAATGGCGGCTTTCACCCAATGATCCATCAGGAACAATTTCCAACGACGCCACTTATTCATAAAAAACCGCCTTTTTTGAGGAAAGGTTAACGGGAGTTACCCCGGGAAAACAGCACGGATTATACCCGTTTTGTCACCAAAAAACACTTGTTAGTACTGGTTCTCTAAATCTTTTAATGATCACCCGTACAGTCCCAATACTCATCAATTTCCGTTAACGGAAATTGGGGCTGCCCAAGTCAACCTTTTGGAAAAGAAACAAAAGACTTGGGCTGTCCCAATACTCATCAATTTCCGTTAACCTATCAAAATGAAATAAATGGAGAACGGTATTAGAATTTCGACATTATGAGAAGAGTCTTAAGGCCCCCTTGGTATTTGGCCCGTTAGCGGTCTAATTCCTTTTGAACAAACTTTTTTATTTGGAAGAAACCTGGATTTTGAATGATTAACTTTCCAGGATGATTTGAGCCCCTAACAGGCCTTACCACCAATAATCATCCTCTTTGCCGGACGGGACGCTCTCAGCCTCCGGCACAGTGGCTGGTTGTTCCGCCGTTTCAGCATCCCGGACCTCTTCCGCTTCGGGCAAGGACCCCGGCAAAGGGCCTGAGATCGCTTCAGTGGAAGGAACCTCTTGAGAATCTGTGGATTGCTCCTCCCACCAGCCTGCGGTATCTGCGGATGAAGGGGCCTCCTCGGTCACGGCCTTCTCAAAGGAAACCTTTTTTTCTTTCCAAAACGGGAGATCGATAAAAAAGGTTTCCCGAAGGAAGTTTTTAACATGGTACAAAAGCGGCCCTTTTTTCCCGTCCTTTTCTTCTTCTTTTTTCTGTTCGTAGAGAATCGGATTGGTCTGCGTGTCCCGGATGGGATCCTCAGCCTTCCGGACCGATCCCAGGTTCAGACCTGCGAGCACGCCTAAAAAGATAAGGAACACGACTTTTTTATTCATCTGGCATAAAGGATAGCTGAAAAAGATGTAAACCGCAACGGGACTCGGGACTAGTTCTTTCCGCTAAAGGACGGATCCGTCCAGCGCTTTGTGGCGGACGGCTCTCGAAAAAACGAGGAACCAAAACGAGTCCCTAGTCCTAATTCAAATCAATTGAAGCATAGCGAAAATTGGGGCAATCCTGACTACCATTTTATAAAAGAAAACGAGAGTCAGGATAGTCCCGAGCTACGAGTCCCGTTAGATATTGCTTCAAATACCGCCCCGTATAGGAACACTCACACTCCATCAGCCCTGCCACCGATCCTTGATACACCACTTTCCCGCCTTTGTCGCCGCCTTCGGGCCCAAGGTCGATTACGTGGTCCGCGAGCCGGATGACCCCTAGGTGATGTTCGATCACAAGGAGCGAGTGGCCGCGATCCAGGAGCTCTTCAAAGGCCCGAATAAGATGACGCACATCATCCTCGTGAAGCCCGGTTGTCGGCTCATCCAGAAGATAAAACGAAGGACCGGAGCCTCCGGAGGAAAGCTCAAAAGCGAGTTTCAACCGCTGAGCTTCCCCGCCCGACAGCGTAAGTGTCGGTTGCCCGAGCCGTAAATACCCCAAGCCGATCTTCTTCAAAACGGACAGCTTCCCAAAAAGGTTTTTGCTATGCCCCATAAAATCCAGAATCTCGTCCACGGTCATGTTGAGCACTTCGTCGATATTCTTGCCCTGGTACCGGATCTCGAGGACTTCGGACTTGAAACGCTTTCCGCGGCATTCTTCGCACGGCACGAAAATATCCGCGAGAAAATGCATTTCGACTTTCACCGCGCCGTCACCTTCGCAGGCGGGACAGCGCCCTTTTTCGACGTTGAAAGAAAAATGACCCGCGTCGAACCCCCGGCGCCTGGCCTCGGGCGTCGTTGCGAATATCTTGCGAATATCCTCAAACACTTTCATGTAAGTAGCGGGATTGGAACGCGGCGAACGCCCCAAAGGCGACTGGTCGATCAGCACCATGTCCGTCAGATGTTCGAACCCGCGGATTTTTTCCACATTCCCAAATTCCTCCCGGGATACCGGACAACCTTTATATTTCAGGAAATGGTTGTAGAGGATTTCATAAAGAAACGTGCTTTTTCCGGAACCGGAGACGCCCGTCAGAACCGTGAACTTCCCGATCGGGATTTCAGCATCGATACTCTTAAGATTATGCGCCTTCGCGCCCCGGACCACGATCTTGTGTTTTGCCGGGACTATCAGACGTGCCTTTCGTTCGATTCCGCGCTTTCCGGCCAGGTACTCCCCCGTGACCGAACCCGGGTGCCGCTTGAGTTCTTCCACACTGCCCTGAAAAACAAGTTCTCCGCCTTTTGCACCTCCTGCAGGCCCAAGGTCGATCACGCAATCTGCGGCGTTGATCATGGTTCGATCATGTTCTACGACCACAACCGTATTCCCAAGATCGCGAAGCTTGCGCAAGAGAGCGATCAGCATCTGATTGTCGCGTTCATGAAGTCCGATGCTGGGTTCATCCAACACATAGAGCGTATCCACCAGGGCCGATCCCAGCGAACTTGCCAGATGGATGCGCTCCACCTCCCCGCCTGAAAGCGTACGGGACATGCGGTCGAGCGTCAGATATCCGAGTCCGACGTCTTTTAGGAACCGTACGCGGCTGAGAAGTTCCGCCTGAACAGGCTCCGCTTTCTCTTTTTCCTCCGGGGTAAGTTCCAGCGTCTCGAGGAATTTCAAAAGCTCCTCGATGCTCAGGGCCTGGACCTCTGCGATGTTCTTTCCCCGGATCAAAAAATCCAGTGCCTCGGTTTTGAGGCGTGTCATGTGGCAGGTTTCGCAGGGCGCGTAACCCCGGTAACGGTTGAGAAAAATCCGCACATGCATCTTGTAAGTTTTTTTGTTCATGTACTCAAAAAATTTCCGAACGCTTACAAAATCGTCGCCGGGATAACCTTCGAGGATCCATTTACGATACCGGGACTTGAGTTTTATCCATGGCACTCGGATCGGAATGCGTTTGCGCTGGCAAAAATCCAGGAGCTGACCCTGCTCCCAGCGGGTGCTGGCCTTGGCCCAGGGCTCGATGGCCCCGTCGCGGATCGACCTGGCGCCGTCCGGCACGACGAGGTCCCAGTCGATCGTGATGACACGGCCGAATCCCTGGCAGGACGGACATGCCCCGAGCGGGCTGTTGAAAGAAAAAAGGTTCGGCGACGGTTCCGGAAATGACCGCCCGCACGAAAAACAGCGGGATTTTTCCGAAAACTTCAGGGCCTTGCCGTCGACCCAAACCTGGATCTCATCGTGTCCCAAACGGAATGCCTGTTCCAGAGAATCCGTAAGGCGTTCTCTATTCGCAATGTCAATTTTCAAAAGATCCACGCTTACCAGAAGCTCGCCCAGAACGGCCTTTTTCTTGACAAGGGCCTCCGCATCAAGCCATGCGCTGTCATGGAAGAATCCGCTGAAACCCTGCCGCTCCAGTTCTTCCAGATTCTCGCACAGATATTTCGGGCTCTTTTTTCCAAGAACCATTTGAAAAGCAATGCGTGCCTCTCTGCCCGTAAACTCCGAAATGAGATGCGCCGCCGTCTGGGAAGGATCGTATTTTTTGACAGCGGTTTGGCATTCCGGACACCGTAAACGCCCCACACGCGCAAACAGGACCCGTAAGTGGTCATTGATCTCGGCTTGGGTTCCAACTGTGGAACGGGCATTCGTGATCGAGTTCTTTGCCTGAATAGCCAGAGCCGGGGGGATGCCGGAGGCAGACTCCAGATCGGGTTTGGCCATCCGCTCAAGAAACTGCCGCGCATAAGCGGAGACGGATTCGATATAGCGGCGCTGGCCTTCGGCGTAAAGTGTGTCAAAAGCCAGGGAGGATTTCCCGGAACCGGAGACACCGGTGATGACATAGAGTCTCCGGTGCGGAAGTTCAAGATCAAAGTTTTTTAAGTTGTGGGTTTTAACCCCACGGAGATGAATCGCATCCAAGGGAGGATCAGGATTTGATCTCACGGCTCCAAGCTCCGTCAAGGGTGTGAGTCCCGGCAAAAAATTAGAATTTTCCGGTCATGCGCACGAACGGCCCGTGGCTCTTGGAACTGTTCGTGTCGCGTAAATCGTCGCTGAAGTCGGTAAAATTGTATCCCACGCCGAGCCGTACGTATTCATAAAATTCGCGGTCCACTTCGACCAGCGCGCCCTGTTTCAGGGTGTCCAGCGCTTCTGCCTGCATCAGGATCCGGTATTCCAGAGCTATGTCCCATTTGCGCGTCACGTGAAAATTGATGCGGTTGGCGGTAAGGAAGGTGTTGACGGCGACTGTATCACCTGCGGATGAATGGACCGAAGAATGCTTGAAAGCCAATTTCTCGACCAGACCGAAATAGCGGTTCACGTCATAGGCCACATCGGTCGCGAGAATGTGGGCCGACTGATCGAACTGAAAACCGTCGTAGTAGCTGTTATCGTACTGCTGGCTGGCACCCACATCCCTGAGGTAAGTGTAACGCGCCAGTAAATTCAGCTTATCGTTTTTGATGGGGCGGTAGGCAAACCCCGTGCTGCACTCTATAAAGCTCGCGGGAGTGTTGTTCGGATCGTACTGACGGGTATCCCCGTAATTGAAGTAGGAAAGGAACCCCAGGTCTTCGGTGATCTGGTAACTCAAGGAATTGCGGGTAACGATCTGTCCCATCTTCGGCGCATCCTGGCCGTAACGCAATTCCCAAGAGGTTCGTGCCCGGAATTTCTTGCCGTCCGCGTAGGCCAGGCTGCCGCTGACTGCGTTGAAATCATTGGCGACGGCAAGCGACTGCTGGGCGGCCTGATCGATTAAACGCGTGCTGGCATTCTGCAAATGACGGCGTTCGTACTTGGCTCCGTAATCCCAATGGTCCCCCGCTTTTCCTTCATAACCCAGAATGTCCGCAAACCCATCGCTCCCTTGATACGAAGAATATTCGTGTTCGGAATACATGCGCGATTTGTCGGTGAGGGAAAATGAATTTCCGATGGCGGTCGCAAGCGTCCTGTCCCCGATCCCGCGGTCGATGGAGCGGATGTTCGCATAACTGCGGGCGCCGTTCTCATGCTGGCGTTCAAATCCGAAATAGGTCGAATCGCCGAGAGGGCCGATCATCTCCTCCAGATAGGCGGAAAGGTTATTCATGAGCTTGCAACGAACTCCGCCGCCAAACTGATTGTCGTGCCATCCTTCGATCGCGGTCTGGACCTTCACATAGGGAACCAGCCAATCATTGATGTGATAGCCCAGTTTTCCCGAGACCCCGTTCTTGAAAGGGATTTGATTCATAAGGTCCGGCGTGAGGTTCGCGACTTCCTCGACTGAATCCAGATTGCGGCGCTGATATTCCAGTTCCGCAAGGTACCGCCCGTTATCGTAAACGATCTGTGCGGTTTGGGTTTCGAGCTTTCGGAACGGCTCTTGAGTATCCGTAACTTCAAGCGGCATCAACTGACTGAGGACCGCGTTGTGATCGAACCGGTACCGGACGGCCAGATTGTCCGTAAGCTTGTACCGTGCGGACACGCCGTATTTTTCAAAACCCTCCTGATCCCGCATATAGCCATTCGAAAAAGTCGGGTTCACGCCCTGAACATAGCCGGTCGTTTCAAGACCTTTGACGGGCTCGGAAGAGGCTCGAATGAGATAGGCACTTTCCTGGGGCCGCGTATGTCTTCCGTGTAAGGGTTTCAGGTCTGCGTAACTGATCCCGCCGTCATACGAAATTGAATTTTCTGTTTGTTGATTGATCGAGGTCGCATATTCCGCGGTGACCTTTGTATTGCGTCCAAATTTAAACATGGCATCGACGCCCCGCAGGTCGTAATCCGAGCCCTCTCGTTTTTCTTCGACCGCCGTGGCGCCGATCCTCACGTGATCTCCCATCCAGGTATAACCCCGTATGCCCTGGTTCGGGATCGAGGACCCCGTAGAAGTAGGATCGTATTCGTAATCGACGATCAAATAAACCGGACTGCCGTCCAGGATATCGGTCGAAGTCAGGGTATCGGTCGCGGCCACCGAAGAAAGGGGCCGGGAAAGAAGGATACGTCCTTCCCCGTAGTTGATCTCATAATCGGCACCTTCCTGAAGGTCATAGCTGGCGACGGTCATGTTCTGGATCTTGTCGCGAATCTCGACACGGATCTTTTCGCTGCCCTCGATGATGTTACGGTTGCGGGTGTAGAAAAGCGAACCTCCTGTGGCATAAAGCTCGTTGTGGTCCGCACGGTGGTCGGAATTCGCGCTAAAAACCTTGAAGCCGCGTTTGGGATCACCGTAGATCGTGCTTGCGACCGTGTCAAAATTGACCTTGAGCCCGGAAAGTGTGCGATTGTAGGTGGCAAGTTCCGTATCCGTGAACTCGGTCTTAAAACTTCCCCACTGAGCATAAGAGCGATCCATTTCGATAAGCACGAAAAGCCGCTGGGCCGTGTCCTGCGCCTGATAGTCACGCGTCGAACTATCGCCGTAGATCGGATAATAATCGTTTTGGTTGAGGTTCGTGAAAAGCGCGGAACGTTTGTCCGAAGTGTCGTATTTGGCCTTCACGAGAAACTTTCCCTTGAGCTTGCCTTTCAAAAAGAACGATGCGCGGCCGTCTTCACGAAAGCCGTCGCGATAAACGTCCGACTCTACGGATTCCATCGCGCCGCTTGCCCAATTTGTGCCAAGCTGTTCCTCCCCCAACGCCACCATGAAGAACGTGCTGTCCTTCACCTTGACTTTCTTGTTGAAGCTCGTACTCTCACCCCCCGGAGTCGTTGCCGAGATGTTCACCTCGTATTCCCCCGGCTCCACAAAAAACTCCTTCTGGAACATACCGTTCTCCTCGTCCACGGCCACAGGGGTATCGTTGATTTTGATTTTGTTTTTGGGCTGCGTTTTTCCCTGGACACGAACCACGGGTTTCGCCACAAGCGGGATACTTCGTTTACCGTCCTTAAAGAGATTGAAATCGCCGACCGGCGGGATTTCGGGATGATAGTTCGATTTCGCTTTTGGGTCCATCTTGGTCATCACTTCGAAAAATTTGAGCGCGGTCCAGTCTTCGCGGTCCTTTGCATCACGAACCTTCAACTGGTAGGAATAAATGCCCGGTTTGACCAAAAGACCTGATTCCGTGATCCCGGACCAGGTGACCTCCGAAGGCGGCTCCCCGATGCCGTAGCCGATCCACACCGGCTGGCCCATCGCATCGCGGATTTCCACGATCCATTTTTTGATGAATTTTCCGTAATTATTGTTGAACGTAAACGCAGGTTCTTTTTCGAGAACCCCGACGCCGATTTTCACGACATCCGGGGATATCTGGATATCCAGGGTCGGCCGTGAAACATCCACGCCCTGCGTGACCATTACCTGTAGATCCTTCTGAAAGCTCTCCGGAATCCCGGACGGAGGCAACAGAACCGCGAAGTTGGCCTTATTCATAATACCTGCCGTGGTCTTCACGAGATAGGCCTCTTCGGTAATAAACTTTGTTCCGTCGGGCAGGCTGTGTCCGTCGATCTTCACCACGTGCCGGCCTGGCATGATCCCGGGGATATGGTAAAGACCGTGTTCGTCGGTCACGATGCCGATACCTTCTTCGGTGTAAAGCCGGACCCACGGGACGCCGTCTTCTCCCTTATCCTGGACACCATTCTGGTTAAGATCGTTAAAGACTTTTCCGATGATCGTCCCCTGTTCGAAAACCGGATCGCCCTGAACCAGGAACTTCAGGGTTGCCGTCTCCGAAAGATCACTGCTTCCCACAATGGTGAATTCCATGGAGTATTCTTTTCCAAGCTGGACCCCGCTTGTGACAAGCATCACAAAACTTGTGGCAAACTCCGAGCCCGGGGCCATGGTCCCGACAGGAATGATCAAGGACCCCTCCTGGTAACTGGTTTGGCGGCCATTCACCCGGATCGATTTTGCGACGTAGTCAAGCCCGTGCGGAATCTTGATCCGCATTTCGACTCCCGTTAAAGTATTCCCGGACGCATTGTTGTAACGGGCATTGATTCCCACGGCATCCCCTGATGACACATTCCGTTTTGAAGCCGATACGATCAATTTTGCCGGATTTACTTCCGCATTCGCTTCATCGAAAACAATATTTCCATAGGATTTAGTCGGCGGCACATCGGCAATTCCGTTACAATCCATAACGAACACGGCTTTTACCGTTCCTTCGGGAGCTATTTGCGTGATGGAAAATTGGGTCCAGGTACCTTGCGGTGCAGTGCCTTTGGTGATCTTCCCAGACAAGGTCGCTGTTCCGATCTTTGCACCGGAAGCATTTTCAAACTCGATTTTGAGCCTTCCTCCGGTATCCGCGGCCTTGATATCCGATTGGGCATAAGCGGAGAAAGTCACATAATCTCCCGGCTTCACGTTATTGTAAGTCTGAAACGTAAAGGTACTCTCGTAAGTCCCCGGAACCCAATAGGCTTGCAAAAAGAGCGCATAGGAGCCCGACTTGGCCGCAGAAAATCCCTTGGCCGCCAACTGGGCATTGTCCCAACGCCCCAGCTGGGCGAATGTATTCGTGTTGGTATTATTAGCCCAGTTGCCCTGCGTTCCGTCTCCGAGCGGTTGTTCAAAATTAGGGTTCCCAAGGATATTCGCAAGTGCCGACGGCACGCCAAAAGTTACCAGGCAGAAGAGAAAACAAACGAGTGGAAAGAAAGTCCTCACTCTTTTGTCGCTTTTTTGTTTTGTGGAAAATCGAACGTTCATAGGATCTCTATTGGGTTAGAAACGCCGGCTCGAGAACTTGACGCCGACGCGAAAGTCGTAATTGGGAACAACTCCCGGTTCTCCGGGTTGCTTCACGCGCTGGGTGCCGCCGATACCGTCGTACTCCACAAAGACCGCAGTCTTGGCAAGCCACTCATTTTCTTTCCACTTATAAGCCATGAAAGGCATCCAGCGCAACCCTGCCCCCAAAAAGTATTGATTTTCGTACCAGTACGAAAAAGAGGCATTATTGACGTGTTCAAAACGCATGTACGGCATGAGGATGATCTGATCATTGATGTAGTTATGCGGGATCGGGATGCCGGGCAGTTTGATGCCTACGGTGATCGTGGAATTCGCGATAAAGGCATTAAAACTTTTTTCGGGACCGAAGTCGGTTTTCGAAACATAGTAATTGCCGAAATATTCGCCCCAGACATACTGGCGGAGATAATCCGTAAATTTCTCCGGTTTCCCTTCATTCAGGGACGGCAATTCCGTACCCCACTCGTAGTAACACTGGACGCCCCAGATGAGATCGTAATCTTTACTACCCGTGATCTCACCCTTGATGTTGTAGCGGTTGCCGTACTTGATATAAAAACGGTAATTGCGCATCCACTCCAGGATCGGAATGCCCCCGAAGGGCTGGAAATTCAAAAGCCAGGGATTGCGCGCCAGAGGCCGCCATTCCAAGCCCGCAAAAAGCTGGAGATTGCTGGCATAATCCGAGGAATCGGACTGCAGGGCAACCGTACTTTCTATGAAGGGATCGATGTTATGCAAAGGAAAACGGATGCCGCTGAAGACCAAACGGTTGGTCCAGTAACCGACCTGCGTGTCGAAATGATTCGCCGCGAGGTTAGTCAGGCGCCAGCTGGTCTCGCCAAAGGACTGCCAGGTGATCGGCGTCCCGCAAGGCGCTCCCTGGAGAACCCCATACATTTTTTCACCGACACCCAGCTGGTCGGTGAATTTGAGAATAAGCTCTTCTTCTTTTTTGAACTGCGCGGGTGTTTTGACCTCGATAGGTTTTTCCGCCTCGGGCACATAGACCGGCGCGGCGCGTACGGCTTCGGCAAAATCACCGCCCTGGGACTCCACCATCGACTTTGTCGCAATGATCGCGGTCATGGCCTCCTCGGACGACGCGAACGCCCTTTCCCCGACCCAATAAAGTTCCGTGGCCTGGCCCTTCGCGTTGGGGACAGGAAGCTGGCGTATTTCGATGCCTTCAAAATAAACGGTCTTGAGGTTTTTCGTGATGTGGTCGTCGACGGCTTTCATGTCCTTAAGACCTGAAAGATGGCGGGATTTCACGACTCCGCCGCCAAAATCCGTCACAATGGAAAATTCGGCATTTTGCTCGCGGGAATGGCTCTTGAGAACCGGAAATCCGCGGACTTCGCTTATCTTGTGATCGAGCTTTTGCGGGGCCGGGGCAAAAAAACGTTCGGCAAAAAGGTTGGTGACGGGTTTGACTCCAGCCGCAGATTGAGGGGCAGACTTTATCTCAATGGCTGGACTGGCCGCGGGCTTCGCCTCAGCGACAGCATCCACTGCGGGCGTTGCTTTCGCGACCGGACCGGCGGCAGGTTTGGTCTCGGCCGAAGAACCGGCCGCAGGTTTTACTTCAACGGCCGGAGTGTCTTCCCCGGCAAAAGAGGAAAAAGCTGCGGACAGAAAAAGGGCGATGAAAAATATCGAAAGATTTTTGATTCTCATCGCCGATAAGTTTTTTCTTTTGGTTATAACGCATTGAAAAACTTAGGGAAAGGACCTGCTAAACCATGCCTAACACATGTTGCATATGATAAAGACCTTGCTTCTTTTTCGCAAGGAATTTTGCCGCCAAAAGAGCCCCTCGGGCGAAAGCCTCCCGCGAGGAGGCCTTGTGGACCAATTCGATCCTCTCCCCGTCCCCGAAAAAGGAAACGGTATGTTCCCCAACGACATCGCCGCCCCGGAGCGCGAATACCCCGATCTTGCCCTTTTCACGGGCGCCGGTCTCGCCTTCGCGCCCATAGATTACGTCCTTTTTGATGTCACGGCCCCGGGCCTCGAGCAGGATTCCGAGGAGCTTCATAGCCGTACCGCTCGGCGCGTCTTTTTTCATCCGGTGATGGATCTCCATGATCTCGAGGTCATAGCTCTCATCCAGCACTTTCCCCGCAAGCGCGGCCAGCTTAAAAAGCAGGTTCACGCCCACGCTCATGTTTGGGGATTGTATGATCGGGATCTTACGGGAAGCGTTTTTGATCTGTAGAAGCACGGACTCCGGAATCCCCGTGGTCCCGATCACATAGGCTGTGTGCGTTTTAACGGTGGCCTTGAGATTCTCGGGGAGTGCCGAAAAATGACTGAAATCGATCAGGACATCTGCATGCTTCATCGCGGCGGTCACATCCTGCGTTACCTTTACGCCCATCAGGTCCTGGCCGATGATCGGCCCGAGATCCTGGCCTAAAGCGGCATGGCCGCGCTCTTCAAGCCCGCCTACGATCCTGAACGCCTTGTCCTGGCTCGCCAGCCGAAGAATGGTTTTCCCCATCCGCCCCGAAGCGCCCGCCATTACGAGTTTGATCATTTCACGACTCCCAGTTTTTTAAGGACTTCCGCAAGTTTTTTTTCGTTTTCCGGTCTCATTTCACAAAGCGGCATCCGGAATTCAGGCTTGATCATGCCCATCATCCCGAGCGCTGTTTTCACGGGGATCGGGTTCGTTTCAATGAAAACAGCTTTGGAGACCGGGTAAAGTGTCTTGTGGATCGAACGCGCCTCTTCCATGTTCCCGTTCAAAGCCGCGGCCACCATGTTTTTCACAAACCGCGGCACAATGTTCGCAACAACCGAGATCACGCCGCGCGCACCGATCGCGATCAGGGGAAAATTCAGGGAATCTTCTCCCGAGAGAACCGGCATGTCGCAAAGCTGCATGATCTGATCAGCCTGGTCCATGCTCCCGCTCGCTTCTTTGATGGCGACGATCGTGTCGATCCTGGAGAGACGCGCCACAGTCTCGGGGGCGATGGAAACACCCGTACGGCCCGGCACATTGTAAAGCACCATCGGGATGTCCGCGCGGCTGGCAAGATATTGATAGTGGCGGAAGAGACCTTCCTGCGTCGGCTTGTTGTAATAAGGCGTCACGACGAGCACTCCGTCCGCCTTGATCTTTTTGGCGTGCTGCACCAGGCCGAGGGCCTCAGTCGTATTGTTCGAGCCGCAGCCGCAGATCACCGGAATGCGGTGATGGATATACTCGACCACAAAGGACATGGTGGCGCGGTGCTCGTCATGCGACATTGTGGCGGATTCGCCCGTAGTTCCGCACGGGACGATCACATCCGTGCCTTCCTTGAGGTGAAAATCCAGAAGACCCCCGAGCGCCTTCTCATCCACCTTTCCGTTACGGAACGGCGTGACCAGCGCGACCATCGAACCTTCGAAAATGGATCTCTTTTTTTTCATAGAAAATATTCCCCCTTGTAGACAAACCGGGCTTTGCCCTCTAAAAAGACTTTCGTGATTTCGTCGCCTTTTCTTTGCATCTCGATCCGGAGCTTCTCACCGCTTTGGGTCAGCACGTTAACGGACGGTTCCGTATAACCCTTGAGCACGCTCACGACTGCCGACGCCGTGGAACCGGTGCCGCACGCGAGCGTTTCGTTCTCCACGCCTCTTTCGTAGGTCCGGACCTTGATCTCTTTTTTGCTTTTTACTTCCACAAAATTCACGTTCGTACCGAACGGCTGGAAATGCGTGTGATTCCGGATGGCCCTGCCGATCTCAAAAACTTCGACCTTTTCAAGGCCTTCTACGAAGATCACCACATGCGGTACGCCGGTATCAAGGAATGCGTAATGAAGTCGGTGCTTGCACACTTCCACAATGCCGTCCCTTTCGAACACGCGCGGCTTGACAAGCTGAACCTTGATCTGGTTCTTCTGCCCGACTTCGGCTTCAATCAGCCCGGACCCTGATTCAAAATTCATGCGCGATGAATATTTCAAAATATCGTGGGCGTAGAGCGCGATGCAGCGAAACCCGTTCCCGCAGGCCGCCGCCTCGGACCCGTCTGAATTGAGAATACGCATCTTGAAATTCGCCTTTTTGGAGTTCTCAAAAAGCAGGAGACCGTCGGCTCCGGCGCCCAAATGCGAACGGCAGATCTCCCTTGCGAAGGCAGTCGCGTCCTTCACGGCCCCGCGGCGGTTGTCCACCACTACGAAATCGTTTCCCGAAGCGACCATTTTGTAAAAAGGAATGGAATTTTTCATTTTTTGGATCCTCTGTCATCCCCGAATGTTTCAGCGAAGCAGCCCTTTAGGGTTGTCGGGGATCCAGTCTGGATTCCCGATTTCGCGGGGATGACAAACAGGAGAAGGCTAACTCCTTGACTGGGTTGAATTTAAGCGGCGGTATTGTATCAAAGA
The DNA here is from genome assembly GCA_041653795.1 of Candidatus Omnitrophota bacterium. Classification (GTDB taxonomy): domain Bacteria; phylum Omnitrophota; class Omnitrophia; order Omnitrophales; family Aquincolibacteriaceae; genus Aquincolibacterium. The sequence continues at coordinate 2,853 of JBAZER010000013.1, read as the reverse complement.
ACAGGGAAACGGGAAACGGGAAACGTAAGGAGAAGGATTACGGATGGAGGATGGTGCTTGGTCTTGCGTTGCATGCCATCCGCCCCCTCGCCCGCGCGACCAAAAAATCCGCGGTTTTTCATTCTTGATTAAGAGGGGTGGAACCGGACGGCGTCCGGTCTAAAATGAAGAACTCTACCCTTACGGGTGGGGAACTCCCGCGGGATTAGAAAGAGCATTAAAACAATGGCCCCAAAACTACCCTATTGGATCAGATTCACCCGCTTGAAGTTGTCCGCTTTCAAAATCTTTTTGCTGGGGCAATTAGTAAAGTTCCGGAAATCCGGCTTCTAACCGTTCAAATTGCTTACACGCTTTTAGAAAATCCGCTTCTTTTATCATCAAATCAAAATCCTCTTTTGTTTTTAATTCGTAGCTCTTTAAAAAATGCTTTATCACTTTTCCTTCAGCCGCATTTTCAAAAAATAATTTCTGAAAACTTTTCATCCCTAACGCGCTTAGGCCCTTATATTGAGTTATCAGTTGCTTTTTTATAAAAATCCCGTTTCGGGAATCCAACATCATCTTTTCAGCAGTCTCACTGGAATAACCTGTTCTGCTTAGCTGCGGTTCAAAATAACTTGGTGTAGAGTCAAATCCTTCCAAGTCCAGGCCTTTCAGACGTGACGTATGAAAGAAAATTTCTGTTCCGGCATCGTTCAAGGAAAAAAGCGCTTCCGGACATTTATTTTGTTTTAACATTGCAACGATTTTTCTTATATTTTCAGAGGAGGCCTGTATGGATAACCTTCGAATATGCCCGGTTTGAGTCAGTTCTTCATGATCGTTTTTAACAACCGACGCCAAACGTTCCCTCAGCCCTTTGGCCTGGAGCCTGTTTTTATAGGCTGCGGAGCAATAATTGATTGGCAAGTTTATCCTGTGATTAAGCGCAAATTTCATGAGCTTTAGTGCCGTGATCTCCGATTCAAAAATCGGGATGAGCGGAGAATGAAGAAAGGTATAGTTCCGGTGAATAAAGTTTCTATAGTTATTCTGCGTTGTTTGAAGTTGATGTAAGTTTAAATGTTGGACCCCGAGTTTACACATCTTCGCTAAACAGGTTGTAACAATCCGGTAGTCCTCTGGGATAGCCGGAATCTCAACGGTCACTGTATCGATGATAGGAATCGCCAGCGCGACCCTGCTAAGATCATAACCCCTAGTGCTAATATCAAATCGGATCTCATTGAGACCTGCTTTTTTTAATCCGATCAATTTTTTCTTGTCTGCCAGATCACCGTTCGTATAGATCCAAAGATAAAGCCGGTCACCCAACCTTCTCCTGAGAACTCTTATATAATCCAATAATTTTCCAAAAACCAGCAGAGGCTCCCCTCCACTGAAACCGACGCCTTTGAAACCCAGCCGTTCCAAATAATCTGCATATTCTTCGGGATGATTGAACGTGACGCCCGCAGTGTTCGGCGGTCGTTCTTTTTTCATTTTCCATTTTTGAGGACAATAAAAACAATGAGCGCTGCACTTACCATTAATAAACATGCACGACCAGAATCCCTGCCCGCACACGGAACATCCCGGAGATAATGCCCCCATGTGAATTTTATTTCTTTCAAAGCAATAATTTATCCGGCCATTCAAGAAACACAATAATTTCTCTCTCTTCCGATTTGCTCGCCGCGCTCCACCTTTCGTCAGCCATTTCATCTCAGAATAAGCCCATCCAAGACGCTGTCGAATATTTGCTATGGCTTCTTGCCGTTCATTCATACTCGAGATGCTCCGAGTGGTTTCTTGATAAAATTCGAATGGTACCGGGTACCGTTCTACTTGATAAAATTCGAATGGTACCGGGTACCGTTCTACTTGAGAGGGGTGGCGTAGGGCGTACGTGGATCTCGTTTCCATAACGAGATTATTGTCGCCCGCCCCCCGCCCGCGCGACCAAAAAATCTGCGGTTTTTCATTCTTGATTAAAGAAACCAGCCGGCATCCCAACGGGAAGCGCTAGAACGCCTTACTCCTCCCCTTCGGACGGCGTCCGGTTTACACAAGAACTTTTGAGGTAGGCGCCAAAATCAGCCTTCTTCTTTATTTTTTTCAGCCGTTTTTATTAAACGGCCCGGGTTATGGGCGTATGATAAACATACACATACCGCACATTCTGGCCATCTTCACCTGCCTCCATCGGGGTGCTCCGGAGATATTCTTGATACCGCGCCTGGGCGAGCTCCCGAGACACAATGCCCCCCTGAAAATCAGCCAAAGTCAAATCGCGATTCTCGATTTTTATCTTATAAGGGACCAAATTCGGATTGGGTTTCAGCTGTTTCAGCTCTTTTTGGTATTCGTTGTACAACCGTTCGGCCGAGGTAGGATCGGCGGCAATCTGTTGAAAATCCTGAAGCGTCAACTCTTGCAGTTCCGTCTCTTGCACATGCCCCATGTAAATAGGTGCATTTGTCCGTAGGGTGATCGTGGTAGTGGCTTTTGTCACCGTATCTGCATAGCACGGCAACGACACGATTCCCAACGTGAAAGTTGCTAAAATTATCTTTGCGAGTGATTTCATGTTTTTCTCCTTTTTTGTTTCGCGTTGATCATAAATGCGGAGGATCTCTGCGACAAGATCCCGGTAACTCGAAGGCGCGAATGAACGGTGTGACATGAGGGGATTATACCGCCCGCCGCTCGTCCGCGCGACCAAAAAATCCAAGGCGTTTCACTGTTGTGGTGTATATGGAATTGTGTCCTTTTGGAGTGGCGGTAGATAAAAAAATAGGGTACGAGTTCTTTCGACTAAAAAAGGAGGCTCGTACCCTATGCAAACACTTAACTTTGAGGGACATCTTT
>JBAZER010000012.1:0-54850 GCA_041653795.1 Candidatus Omnitrophota bacterium | reverse complement strand
TCTTCTCTCTCCCCCTCAGCCAGAATAACCCCCTCTGACTTATCCTTAAAATTCTTCGGAATACCTTCGGTGAGAAAAACAACAACTTCTCCGGCGGGTGGATACCATGTTCCGGGGCACTTACATTATTGGATTTTTTTCTGCTTCTCTTCCGAGATTATTTGCCAATGCAGAATTCCGAGAAGATCACGTCCAAAAGATCCTCGGAATAGGTCTCTCCTGTCAATTCTTTCATGGCTTCCAGGGCTGCGTGAAGGTCCGGCGTCACAAATTCGAACGACATTTTCATTTGAAAAGATTGTTCCGCGCGCCGCAAGGCCTCGAGTGCGGCTTCCAGTGCCTTTTTGTGCCGGAGCTTCGTGATCTGCTCCCCGGTCTCGGAAGTTTCTTGCATCAAACAATCGGCGATCTTTTCTTCGAGCTCTTTGAATCCTTCGCGCGTTTTCGCGGAGATCCGAATCCGGGGCTTATCACCTAAAAACATTTCGAGGTCCTTCACTCCGAGTCGAGAAGGAAGGTCGGATTTGTTCATGAGCACGATTACTTTTTTATCTTCGGGAATAAGATGAAAAACATGGCGGTCGGCTTCCTCGAAAGGCGCGGAAGCATCCACCACATACAACACCGCCTGACTTTCCCTTAGCGCCCCGAGCGTCCGATCCATGCCCATCTTATCAAGCGGATGTTCCGGTGCCGAGATCACTCCCGCGGTGTCCCGTAACCGGACATAGAACCCCCGCACTTCGAGGGCTTCTTCCAAATGATCGCGCGTGGTGTGCGGCATGTCGGAAACAAGCGCCCGGTCACGTTCAAGAAGTGCGTTAAAAAGCGACGATTTCCCGACATTGGGCTTTCCCACGAGGGTCACAAGAATACCTTCGCGGATCAACTGGTTGCGCTCAAAACTTGTGATAAGTGAATGGATTTTTTTTTGGACGATTGTAAATTGGCCTTGCATGCCGGTCTTGATATCAACTTCCAGTTCTTCTTCCGGAAAATCAAGATAGGCTTCCATATGAGCCAAAAGTCGCATCAGCGCATCTTTTAACTCTTTAAGCGTACGAGAAAGAGACCCGGAAAGTTGACGGATAGCGATATCGAGTGAGCGATCGCTCTTGGCATGAATCAGATCGAGCACGGCTTCAGCTTGTGTAAGGTCAAATTTTCCACTCAGAAAAGCCCGGCGCGTAAATTCCCCGGGCTCGGCATGGCGAACGCCTTTCCCGAGCAAAAATCCAAGGATCTTTTTTGTGACTGCGAGACCCCCGTGGCAGTTGATCTCTATTACATCCTGCCCGGTATAGGAGTGCGGAGCGCGGAAACAACTTATAAGCACCTGGTCCACGGGACGCCCCGCAGCAGGATCCATAAACTTCCCCCAACGAATCGTATTGGCGGGCGTATCATTCAATTTTTTATGCTCATGAGGAACAAAGAACGGCTCGACCGCTCCGAATGCTCCAGGACCGCTTACGCGGATCACCGCAATGCCTCCTTCACCGATGGGCGTTGCAATGGCCGCTATGGTGTCTTCGAAATCGAGTTTAGGCATAGTTTTTATAGAATATCGGACGGTGGATGGCGGATGACAATAGACCGGTTTTACGCCATCCGCTCTTCGTTATCTTGTTTTCAAAAGTTTTCTTGCCTCTCCTACCAAATAAAACGATCCTGTCACAACAACGTTTGCTCTGGGGTTCGATGCTTTTCTCAATAACCCCAGCGCTTCTTCAACATTCCTGGCTGTAAGCACACAGTTGAAGAGTCCTTTCGCTTCCTCGAGGAGCATCGCGACCGGCTTGGCGCGGCTTCCCGTAATACCGGTCAGGATCACTTTTGAAAAAAATCCGCTCAACACCCTGAGCATTTCCCGGCTGTTCTTATCGCTCATCGCGCCGAACACAAGCCATGGGCTTCGAACTTTTTGAGCCCTCAATGAACGGACCTGCTCTTTCATCGAGATGGGATTATGCGCGCCGTCCAAGATAAACCGCCGGCCGTCTTGATGAAAAGCTTCCATCCGGCCTTTCCAGTTCCGGGATCGCAATCCTTTCTTCGATCGTTTGGGAGTTATCGGGAAATCAAAATATTTTTTTAATATTATTGAGGTTTTAAAAGCGACGCCGGCATTTTTCTTTTGAAAATCCCCGGAAAGCCCGAGCTGGATACCGGAAACGGGCTTTGCTTTCCATAAAATTCCTTTGTTTCTCTTCACAGTCCCGAGAATCACCCGAAACGCCTCCTGGCATTGCTTTCCGATCACGACATGATTCTGCGGTTTGATGATCGCGGCTTTTTCGGCGGCTATCTTTGAAATGGTGTTGCCCAAGAATGCTTCGTGGTCAAGATGAATCGGGGTCAGAATTACAACCGGTGCTTCAAGAATATTGGTCGCATCAAGCCGGCCGCCGAGCCCGATCTCAAAAATGCCGATCTTGACGCCCGTCTTTGCAAAAACCCAAACGGCGAGAAATGTCAGGACCTCGAAATAGGTCAGAACACCCCATGCTTCCGGAAGAGGTTTTTTATGGAGAAGTTCTTGAATCGCGGAGAGTCCTTCAACCCAAAGTTTCTTGGGAACCATGGCGCCTTGAATCCGTATCCTCTCACGGGGGTCTTCGACATGCGGTGAGTGGTAGTAACCCGCCCGGATGCCGTTGGCCTTCAGGATGGATTCGAGAAAAAAGCCCGTCGATCCCTTTCCTGTGGTGCCCGCAATCAGAATGGGGAAAAAATTCTCCTCCGGACGGCCCGCCGCCTTAAGCAAATGCTCCATCCGTTTAAGATTGAAGAATGGGTTCTTGGGCAATTGTGTGAGTTTTTCTAGATCGATAAAAGAATTTAAATAACGAAGGGCTTGGGAGTAGTTCATAAATACGGGGTAAGGCACAAGGCGTACGGAGCAAAAAACGCAAGACGCCGTACACCGTACGCCGTACTCAATTTAGTGTCTAAAATGCCGCTCGCCGGTGAAAGCCATGGCAATACCGGCCTGATCGCAGGCTGCAATTACGTCCGCGTCGCGGATCGAACCACCAGGCTGAATGATGGCCTTGATTTTGTGCTTGGCCGCTACTTCGATGGAGTCCGGCATGGGGAAAAAAGCGTCACTGCCGAGCATTGCGCCTTCGGCCAGATAACCCGCCTTCTGCATCGCAATCTGTACCGAGTCCACGCGTGACATTTGCCCCGCCCCGATCCCGACTGTATGCTTGCCCTGGGTTAGCACAATGGCGTTCGACTTCACAATCTTGGAACACTGGAACGCAAAGATGAGCTCTTCGGTTTCCGCTTCGGAAAGTTTGACCTTCGTAACAAAGTTGAGTTTCTTTTTCAGTTCCGCCATGTGGTCTTTGATGGGCCGGTTCTTTTCCTGGACCAGAATGCCCGTACGAAGGAATTTCACGTCATAGAGATTCTCGTCGCGAAACTGATGGACCTCGATCAGCCGGAGATTTTTCCGGGCCTTGAGGAGTTTCAGCGCTCCCGGTTTGAAGGACGGAGCAACCATTACTTCAAAAAATGCGAGTTTCTCGAGGACTTTTTCGGCAATTTTGCGATCACAGCACCGGTTAACCCCCACAATCCCGCCGAAGGCCGAAAGGATATCGCCGTCGATTGCTTTGTCGACCGCCACAAGGGCTTGCGTGTCCTGCGCGATACCGCACGGGTTGTTGTGTTTGATCACACATGCCGCCGGCGCGTTGAATTCAGCGAGCACGTCCAGTGTCGCGTCGACATCCATGAGATTGTTGAAGGAAAGCTCCTTGCCGTGGAGCTGGGTCCAGGAAGCCGAGGCTTTGTGTGTTGTCGGGATATAAAAAGCGGCCTTTTGGTGCGGGTTCTCGCCATACCGGAGGTCCTGAGCCTTTTTAAAATGGAAAACGAATTGTGGCGGCAGCGCGGGCTCCTCCCCGGTTTTTTTCTTGTGCCTGGCCATGTACTGGCTGATCACGGCATCATAGGCTGAAGTTTTCTCGAAAACCTTCTGGGAAAGAGCGAAACGCGTTTCGTCCGTGACGCTTCCTTTGCATTCGTCGAGTTCCTTCGCGACACGGTCATAATCCAGAACGTCCGTAATCACGATCACCGATTGATAATTTTTTGCCGCGGAACGGAGCATCGACGGTCCGCCGATATCGATGAATTCTTTGGCGTCGTCCATGCTCAGGTTCCCTTTGCTCGTAGCTTCTTCGAAAGGATAGAGATTTACGACCACAAGGTCGATGGGCTCAATGCCGTGCGCTTTAACCTGTCTTTGGTGGCTTTTCTTGTGACGGAGAAAAAGAAGACCGCCATGGATCTTCGGGTGAAGGGTCTTCACGCGGCCGTCAAGCATCTCGGGAAATCCCGTGTAATCCTCCACTGCCATCGCGGGAATTTTGGCCTGCTTGAGGGTTTTTAAAGTGCCGCCGGTGGAGAGAATTTTCACGCCGTGTTTGCACAATGTCTTGGCGAAAGGGATAAGACCGGTTTTATCAGAAACGCTGAGAAGTGCCCGGCGAACGACGTGTCGCGACATCTTGTGGAACCCTCCTTTTAAAATAGCTGTGCAGTTTCAAAGTGACGGGACCCGGTTCCCCGGCGCCGATTACGCGGCCATCCAGTTCACGGACCGGCAGAATCTCCCAGGAAGTATTACAAAGAAAAGCCTCATCCGCATTGAAAAATTCATGCCGGGTTAACGGAATTTCCCGAACCTTGATTCCGAGCTCGAGGGCACATTTTATCACAAACCGGCGGGTCACTCCATTCAAGATTAAGTGTTCCGGCGGCGTGAACAGCATCACGCCACCCTTTTCCGCACACCCAGGGCGAGAAGTTTTACATCCCGGGTGTGTGGAGCAATACTTAATGATAAAAAAGTTACCGACGCGGGTCTCGGTGAGAAAATTCTGTGAGTCCAGGAATGCCCACTCATAGATCTTGTCCGAATGTGGTTCAGTGCTGGCCAATATCGCCTGCTGGTAAGCTGAAGCCTTGGCTTGCCAAGGGAAAGTATTGGGTCCGCCGCGCGGGAAAGAAGCGGTCTTGAGCACTACGCCTTTTTCATAAAGCTCTTTCGGGTGTTCCCGAGAACCCAGGATCACGAAGGAGCGGCCCTCCCATAAGGTCAGACGGATATAACATTCTTTTTTACCAAAGGCCTTGAGCGCCGCCTTCAGTTCCAGCCGAAGTTTTACCGGTTCAGGAAAAGGTCTATAACCCGCTGTCTTTGCAGATTCCAAAAGCCGGGAAAGATGTTCTTTTTCGTGAAGGACCCGACCGCCGTAAGCACGCATGCTCTCGAAAATACCGACGGCCTCCGTTCGCATGAGATTGAAAGAAAGCTTGCCGTCTGCTTCTTTTCCGTTTTGATAGATTTTGTAGTTCATATTTTCGTCTCACTCCAAAAAAGGGACTCGGGACTCATAAAAACGAGGGACCAAACGAGTCACGAGGAACGAATCCCTAGTCCCCATTTCGCCCACTGGCTTCCGCCAGTGCTTGCGTTAACGCCTCAGCCTTATGCAATGTTTCCTCGTACTCTTTCTCAGGATCCGAATCATACACAATCCCCGCACCCACCTGAAGACAACCCCTTCCATTTCTCAAAAGGATCGTCCGGATCACGATGTTTAGGTCCATGTCCCCGTAAAGATCGATATAGCCGAGGGAGCCGGTATAAACACCGCGTCGCACGGGCTCGAGCTCATCGATAATCTGCATGCAACGGATCTTGGGACACCCTGTAATCGTCCCGCCGGGGAACATAGCTCTGATCACGTCCAATGCGCCTTTGCCTTTTTTGAGCTTCCCCGTGATCCTGGAGACGATGTGGACCACGTGGGAATATTTTTCAAGCGTCATGAACTCTCTAACCTTTACGGAACGGTAATCACAAACACGGCCAAGATCGTTGCGCTCAAGATCCACGAGCATCAAATGCTCGGCCTTTTCCTTTTCGTTTTGAAGAAGGTTCTTTCGCCAATCGGCAAGCCGTCTCGAGGAGCCGCGGGCCGGACATGTCCCCGCAATCGGCCGGGTCTCACAAATGCGGCCTTTCTTCCGGATCAGCCGCTCCGGCGACGAACTGACAATTTCAAGATCTCCTGTTTTCAAAAAGCAGGAAAAAGGCGACGGGTTGATCGCGCGAAGCCTGCCGTACAATTCGAGCGAGGAACCCCGATATCCGAAAGAAAAACGCTGCGACAGATTCGCCTGATAAATATCCCCGGCCGCGATATACTCTCTGGCCTTTTCAACCATTCCCTTGAACTGCTCTTTTGTCATCTCCGCCGTAAACTTCTTCAGCTTGAAATATCGCGCGGGCTTTGCCGAAGATTCTACAAAATAACTTTTGAGTTTCTCCGCACGCCGCACGCCGTACGTCTTACCCTTGCTGTGCGTTACAAGATGGTAAACTTTCTTTCGGTGATCAAAGACGATCACGTCCCGAAAAAGTCCAAGATAAAGCCGCGGCAGAAGGGGCATGGCTTTGGACCGGAATTTTATTTTGTCGCAAAGATCCGCGGTTTCATATCCGAAATAGCCGACGAATCCGCCGGCAAAAAATGGATAAGGACTCCGGACACGGATTTGATATTTTTTGAGGATCCTTTTAAGAACCGGAAAAAGTTCACCGGCAGGGTATTTTCCGTTCAATTCGCCTTCAACACAAAAGACCTTCTCGCCCAATCGAACCTCGAGATCGGGATCCGTCCCGATGTAGGAATAAACTTGATCCGGAGGGGCATGCCGGGGGGAATCCAAAAAGAAACAAACCCGGGAGCTTGCGTGAACCTCTTGAAAAACTTCCCAAGGGGTCTGGGAAGAGCGGAAGGTTTCGATCACAAGAGACATAGGACACCCAAAAAACGATCGAGGACTTCGCGGATTTTAAAATTATTCTTTATGCGAATAAAAAACAAGCCCCGTAGCGAGCTTGGGATAGAAGAAGGTGGATTTCTGGGGCATGCGTTCGTTTACGGCACCCATTTTCTCAAGCATCTCGACCCTGGGGGGCTGCAAAAGAAAAACTGCCTGCGCCTCGCCCTTTTGGAGCGGCGTTACGGCCCCGTCGACCGTGTGTTCGAATTTTAAAACCGCTTCCCAGCGGTCCTCCGTAAGTCCGAGCAGTTCGGCAAAGATCAGATGTGCAAGCACGTTCACGTTCAAATCGTACCAAATGGCGGGCTTGCCCTGGACCATCCGTTTTTTCGCTTTTTCCTTGTTAGTCATCGTCAGAAGGAAACACCCTTCCTCCAGAACCATCCCGAAGATCTTTCCCTCCTGATCATAAGAAGCCGTCATTTCTTTCAATCTGGCAAGCGAAACTTTTTCCACTTTGAAATATTCTTCAAGCCGACGAATGGCCTCGCCGCCGGTCATGTCAAGCTTGGTCACAATCCGGTGCGTGGGAAGAACAATAAACCCCGGGTCATCAAAACTCACGAGCGCCATGTACATATAATCGAATGGGAAGAGTACAAGGTCCGACGAGCGCTGCTCTTCTCTTTGCTGTCTGGCATATTCCAGCGCGGTTTCATAACGGTGATGCCCGTCCGCAATATAAACTCTTTTGGACCGAAAAATCTTGTGAAGCCTGGCGAGAATGTCCGGATCCTCGATCGCCCAAAGCGCATGCACAATCTTGTCGTCGTCTTCAGCCTCAAATAGAGGGCTGGAGTTCATGGGATCCTGAATAATACTTCGGACCTCAAATCCTTTATCCTTATAAAGACCGAACACGGGAGAAAAATTTGTCCGAACGATCCGAAGAAGTCGCATACGGTCTTCTTTGGGACCGCGGAGCGTTTTTTCATGAGGAACGATAATGCCTTTTTCGAACGGTTCCAGCCGGACGCGTCCAAGCAACGCAAACCGGTTCTTGGTTGAATCAGTCACAGGATCTTTGAAGGTTTGACGGTACACATAAAGGCAAGGTTCCTGCTCTTGTATGAGAATGCTCTGTTTCTGCCACTCCTGGAACGTATCGCGAGCTCGTGTGTAAGTATTATTCTGCTCTGTATCCGCAGGGTCTCTTTTATTCAGGATAAGACGGATGCAGTTAAAAAGCGAATTTTCATAGAGTTTTTGTTGTTTTTCCGGAGTGATCACATCATAGGGCGGCGCCAGGACCGCGGAGATTTTGACACGCTCGGTGTTGTAGCGCCAGGCCTTAAACGGTTGAAAGTCGAGATGTTTTGTTGAGTTACGCGAGCCGCGGAGATCTTTCATAGGGACGGGATATTAACACAGCATGCCGAGTTTTACAATAATATCACTACATAAGACTACATAAGACGTACAGAGTATGGGGTGCGGTAAAAAGAATTTTGCATGATGCGCTTGCTCTTCATCAAAAGGCCTATTGAAAGCGAGTGCTGTACTAAACTTCCTATAAATCTTTATGGGTCGTTTGGTATGCCGTACGAGTTTTATTTCACCTTTGCACCAGCGGGGATGGGACGCTCGGGCACAACGAGGGTAAGGGTTGCGGCATCTGAAGCAGCAAGAAGCATTCCCTTGGATTCCACGCCGCGGATCACAACAGGATCCAGATTATCAATTATAACGATCTTTTTCCCCTTAAGCTGCTCTTCGGTGTAGTGGATCCGAATTCCGGCCACGATCTGCTTGCGCACTTCACCCACTTTAATGCCGAGAACATAAAGCCGATCCGCATTCGGATGCGGGATTACACTTTCGATCTCGGCCACCTTGATATCTAATTTTTGGAAATCCTCATAAGAAGCCATCCATCCCCCCGGTAAAAACAGAAAGCGTATTAAATGCCTCCGTCTTTTTTTAAAGTAACGTTTGAAACTCTTTTATGCCTCTTTTTGCAGAAACATCTTAAAACATATCCCCATGCTGATCCTTAACGAGATAAGCCTTTTTTCGAAGATGCAAAGGCTTGTAACGTGTGAACGGACGGTATTTTAGCACAAAATAAAATTAGGCAAAGGGCAAACAAATCTTAGGGTTATCGGACGTATGCGGCGTAACCTTCGCTGCTAATAACGCTTAGAAGCACCTTGTTTTGCTTGATTTTCGAGGACTTACTGCTATCATACTCTGCCATCTACAAAAAATCCCATCGTCTTCATGCAAATCAAAGGGGAGGAATCAATGGGTAAGATCAAGATTGCTATTGCCGGCGTCGGAAACTGCGCGGCGTCGCTCGTACAGGGCATTGAACACTACCGCGTTATGACCGGCCAAAAACCGGGCAAAAACAAGCCTGTCGAACATCTCGGTCTGATGAACTATGACATGGGCGGTTATCTCCCCCACGACATTGAAGTCGTGGCAGCTTTTGACATCGACAAGCGTAAAGTGGGCGAACGCCTGGACGTGGCTCTTGCCGCAAAGCCCAATTGCGTCTGGTCCATCGGCCCGGTTCCAAAAAGCAAGATCAAGGTCGAAATGGGCAATATCCTGGACGGCGTTTCCGAACATATGGCCAGCTATAAGGAAGACCGTACCTTCCTCCCCTCCGATAAGAAAGCCTGTAATGTGGAAAAGGTCCTTAAGGAGAGTGGCGCGGAAATTCTCATCAATTACCTCCCGGTCGGCTCCCAGAAAGCTACCGAATTTTATGCCGAGGCGTGCTTAAAAACAGGTGTGAGCCTTATCAACTGCATGCCGGTCTTCATCGTTTCCAACCCGGCCTGGGCGAAACGCTTTGAGGCTAAGCGTATTCCCTGTGTTGGCGACGATATCAAGGCCCAGATCGGCGCCACGGTCACACACCGTACTCTTGCAAAGCTTTTTATGGATCGCGGCGTCAAGATCGACCGCACGTACCAGCTGAACACCGGCGGTAACACGGACTTTCTCAATATGCTCAACCGCTCGCGGCTGGAATCGAAAAAGATCTCCAAGACCTCGGCGGTCCAGAGTCAACTCGATGTGCCGTTGGATGAAGACAATATTCATATAGGCCCTTCGGATTATGTTCCGTGGCAAAACGATAATAAGGTTTGTTACCTGCGCATTGAGGGCCGCGGTTTCGGCGGTTTTCCTGTCACAGCCGAAATGCGTCTTTCCGTCGAGGATTCGCCCAATAGCGCCGGTTGTTCGATCGATGCGATCCGGGCCTGCAAGATCGCCCGGGACCGCAAGATCGGCGGACCGCTCATTTCCATGTCTGCTTACACAATGAAACATCCGCCTAAACAGATCGTGGATTACGAAGCCAAGGAGCTTGTCCGAAAATTCATCCAGGGCACCTGCCCCCGGTAAGCGGCCATGTCCTTGCGCGAGACCCTTTATCCGAAAGTGGAACCGATTGTCACCCGGATCGTTTCTTTCCTGACCGCTCAGGGTATTTCTCCCAACCAGCTGACACTCGCAGGTGCAGCGCTAACTCTTTTCACCGGAGTGATTTACGCAAAAGGACATCTTTTCCTTGGCGGCGTCATGCTAATCGTGGCTGGGGCGGCAGATCTTATTGACGGGCCTTTGGCCCGTGCGACCGGTAAAGTAAATTCTTTTGGGGCTTTCCTGGATTCAACTGTAGATCGCTATTCTGATTTTTTTGTGTTCGCCGGCTTGTCCCTCCATTTTGTCAGTACCGGCGAGATTTTCTGGTTCCTCGTCACGCTCGGCATTATTCTCGGCGCCTTCGCGGTCAGCTACACCAAAGCCCGGGCCGAGAATTTCATCGAGAATTGCGGCATCGGCGTCTTCGGAAGAGCAGAGCGGATTCTCATTTTGGCGGCAGCAACAATTCTCTCGCCCTTGCTGAAGCTTGCACTTCTGGTACTGCTTGTCGGTACACATATGACGGCCATTCAGCGCATCCTCTACACGAAAAAGGCCCTCGCCGAAACCCCGCCGCGGAGTTAAATGGACCGCGCCCTGCGTTCCTTGCTTTTGACCGTCCTTTTCGTCTCCCTTTTGGGCTTTGATCCCGTCTCCCGGGCGGAAACGGATCCGAACGCGGGGCTGGAGAGTATTCTCCGGAAGATTGAATCGCGTCATTATCGCTGGATCGCAATCCGCGCGGACGTGCTTCTCTTTTTCGCAAAGGCCGGGGATCCGAACGCCATGTGCGGCGGCGAACTTCTGTATCAACGCCTTGATGAGCGCATGTTTCTTACCTGCGTGGACGCCCAGCAGGAACTGATGTTCGTATTTCGCACGCTCGACCGCCGCTTTGATCTTTATCTCCCTGCTCAGAACACGGTCTATCATGGGTCCATCTTCGATTTGGAGGATTCCCCGGACATTGAAAGTCATCTCAAGGCCCGCGATCTTTACAGGGCACTCAAACCTATAGCCGTAGATCCCCGTCGCACAAAGATCGAACGGACCAATTCCGCGGTCACGAGTCTGGATGTTTATGGCCGGAATGACAACAAGGAGGCGCTGGTAAGAAAATTGTACCTGACGCCTGAAGGCGATGTGCGCGGTGAGCTCTTTTATAATTCTGAAGGGCGGCCAATCACGGAAATCCAGCGCTATGATTTTCGAGAATTTCGGGGTCATGTCGGCTCCTACGATTCAATCATTTTTCCAAAGAAGATCACGATCACGTCTCCCGAGACAAAAAAAGGCAGCGCGATTTTCTTCACCCGGGTCACGGCCCTGGACACGATCGATCCGCTGGAATTTATCCTGAGAGTTCCGCCCGGGACCAAAGAAATTTTTCTGGACGAAAAAAATCCGCGCTACCAACCTTCAAAAGTCGCGACAACAACCCAAGTACCTGCACCGATTTCTCCCATTGAAACGGTGCCCGTTTATTTGGCCAAGCCCTTGAAGAACCCTGTGGCAAAAAAGACGCGGACGCCTGCACAGAAAGAGAAGGAAACACCCAAAACCCCGAAACCTGCAGCTGCGCCCACATTGCCGGTTTCTGTAAATACAAAAAATACAAACACACCTGCACAAACGGGCACGAATACTCCCGATGCCGTTCAGACTTCGACTAACCAGCCTCCCACAACGGATAATCAGACCACTCTCGATCCCTCCGTAGAACCTTCGGTGGAAATGGGAAAGCAGTAAAACAGAGAACGCGAGAAATCTTTCGCGTTCCGCCTCAAAGCATCTTTCGCTCCACCCCGCTCTTTTTTCCCTTCACTCAAAAATCAAAGCTAAGCCTTAAACCGGAGCAATCTCCGGTATCCTTCTTCTTTACCACGTTAGAGAGTTTACGCGCTCTTTACACTCCCATCGAATAGACCTGACAAAGGTTTTCTATACTTCTCCCATGAAAACAAAACGGACGGTCCCAATACTGATCAATTACCGCAAGACGGTAATTGGGGCCGTCCAAGTCACCCTTAATGTAAAGAAAAAAAAGATCTGGACGGAAATAAATTCTGTTCACGCATCACTCAACCGGAGGAGAAACAATCTTATGAGACACCACCCTTTCACAAAACTGGCGAGTATCTTTGTCGTTTGCCTTATGACTTTTTCATCCGCGGCATTCGCGGATGAAGCGCAACTCATGGACATGGTCAGGAACATGCAGAAACAAATGAACGATCTGCAGTCGACCGTCATGGCACAGAAAGCCGAGATTGATGCGCTGAAGAACCGGCCGGCCAATATTCAAATGGGTGCCGGAGCGACAAACCCCGAGGTCACTCCCCCGATGAGCGAAGCCGAGTTCGGCCAGCGTTTGAGTGATGCGACCGGCGGTGCCAACAAATGGCTCAAGGACCTCAAGTTCAGCGGCGATCTCCGTTTGAGGTATGAAGCATTTCATCTCAAAACCGCCGCGAACAATGGTTATGAACCTAACAGGAACCGTTTCCGTTTTCGTTTGCGCTATGGGTTTGAAAAAACCTTTAATCCTGAAATGAAGGTTGGTTTTTCAATGGCCAGTGGCGATAAAGCTGTAAGTACCGGCTATAACGGGGATCCCATTTCCACGAATCAAACTCTCGGCAATAATTTCGATTTCAAGAATATCTGGATCGAAAAAGCCTACGCGACGTATACGCCGGAATGGGCCAAGGTAGGTCCCATTTCAGGGTTTGAGACGACTGCCGGTAAATTTAACAATCCTTTCGAAAAAGGGTCTACCGACATGATCTGGGACCGGGACTTGAAGCCGGAAGGTATCTATGAAAAGGTTGATGTCAAACTTCTGGATACCGAGAGCTTCGATTTGAAGGCCTACCTGACAACCGGTCAACTCGTTCTTTCAGAATCGGGAAATACCGGCACGAAAGACGCGACTCTTTTTGCCTATCAGGCTGGGTTGAACCCCGTTTTTTATGTACCAGGCTTTGAACGACCGGTGGATGCCCTCTCAGCCATTTCGGTCTATAGCTATCAGCATTATGCCAAGCAGCCCTATGATTCATATGTCCCCACGGCCAGTACGGGCACATCGATGGCTAATGGCAACATTACCAATACCACACCTGCCGGCACCTTGAATGCGGGACATTTCAATATTCTCGCCTTCTATCAGGAGGTGGCTTTTTATCCCTATGGGATTCCTGTGCGTCCGTTCGCGGAGTTTGCACACAATATGGATAATAAATCCACTTTGATGACAGACAGTGGCAGCGACGCTTGGTCGTTAGGCGTTGCTCTTGGAAAACTTGTGAAGAAGAAGGATTGGCAGGCAAGCTACCAGTATAAGTATATCGGCGCGAATTCGGTGCCGGGTGCTTTTAACGACAGCGACTTCGGCGGTTACAACTATGGCGGTACCAACAAGCAAGGGCATGTTTTCAAATTGGGGTATAACGTTACCGACTATTTGACGGCAAACGCCGCGTATTTTCTTGTGGACCCGATCTCCACCCGAGGGAGTACGGCCAACGGGTTTCAGTTGAATGAAGGCGTTAACCGGTTCCAGATCGATATGACGTACAAGTTCTAAGAAATAGCTTTAAGGGGGGCAGTTCGTAGGGACTGTCCCCTCGATAAAATAACGAAGTCAAAAGGAGATCTCAAAATGAGAACGACACGGTGGGTGGTAAGGAGTGTTTTGGTGATGGCGCTAGCGGCGATGATTCCGTTGGCGTTTGCCGCGAAAAACGTTACGGTCAAGGGGTCGGATACGATGATCGTACTCAGTCAGAAGTGGGCGGAGGTGTATATGCAGAAGAATCCAGGCGCCGCCATTCAAGTGACCGGAGGCGGTTCGGGTGTAGGCATTGCGGCCCTGATTAACGGAACCACGGATATTGCAAATGCAAGCCGCAAGGTCAAAACGAGCGAACTCGATAAAGCCCAGAAGGCCGGTTACTATCCTGAAGAGTTCAAGGTCGCAATGGATAGCCTCGCTATCGTGGTGAATGCCGCAAATCCGATCAAGGAATTGAGCTTGAAGCAGATCATGGGAATTTACACGGGACGCATCAACAACTGGAACGAAGTTGGAGGGCCAAACCAGTCGATTTTGCGTTATTGCCGTGAATCTTCAAGCGGCACTTATACTTTCTTGAAAGAAAATGTCCTCAAGAATCAGGACTATGCCGCGGATTGTCAGACGATGCCGGGGACTTCGGCAGTCGCGAACGCAGTTTCAAAGGATCCTGCCGGGATCGGGTACGGCGCCGCTTACTACACGAAACAACCTGGGGTCAAGATCCTTCCCGTCAAGAAGGATGATAAATCCCCAGCCGTGAATCCGGTCAAGGCAGACGGGGCTCTGGATTATGAAGCGGCCTGGAACGGGACGTATCCGATCTGGCGGTATTTGTATATGTACACCGGTTTCAAACCGAGCGGTGATATCAAGTTCTTTCTCGACTGGATCCTAAGTCCTGAGGGTCAGAAGATCGTCGAAGAGGTCGGGTATATTCCGTTGAAACAGAAGTAATTTTTGAGTGACATCGCGGGAAAAGCTCGCTCAAACAGCGCAACCTGCCTGACCCAGAGTGATCGGGCCTCTCGCGATGTCACATCATGTGACCCTCTTACAGATTGCGCCATAGGAGTCGGGTCTGCTGGAAGATTTGTTTTAACGTGAAAGTGCTGAAAAGACCATGGACCATTCTTTAACTCAAAAAACAGGGAATTTTTCGGAATGGCTGATCGAAAAACTGCTATTTCTCGCGGGAGTCTCATCCATCCTCATTATCAGCCTCATCTTCGTCTTCCTGTTCAAGGAAGCCATCCAGTTCTTCAGGACCGGAACGCCCATGGATTTGATCGGAAAATGGGTCTACGATCCATGGGAAGGAAAAACGGTCTTCAAAATGATGTGGCAGTCGGTTTCCGAAGTCCCGAAATATTCGCTGATTCCGCTGTTCTGTGGGAGTTTCCTCGTGGCTTTCCCCGCGACAGTCATCTCGGCTGTCCTTGGCATTGGTTGCGCCATTTACCTTGCAGAGATCGCTTCTCCAAAAGTTCGGGAGGGGCTGAAGCCGACGCTTGAACTTCTGGCCGGGATCCCTTCTGTAGTCACCGGATTCGTGATGCTCGCGGTGATCGCCACATTCTTCCAGAATCTTTTTAACACAAAATTTCGCTTAAACGCGTTTGTCGGCGCTGTCGGCGTTTCATTGGCCGTGCTTCCGATCATGATCACGATCGCCGAAGATGCCATGCGGGCCGTCCCCAAAGAATTACGCGATGCGTCATGCGCCTTGGGCGCGACAAAATGGCAGACGATTTGGAGGACAGTGTTGCCCACAGCGGTTTCCGGGATCTCGGCAGGTGTTATCCTGGGTTTCGGTCGCGCTCTTGGAGAAACGATGATCGTACTGATGGCTACCGGAAACGCGGCGCTCGTGACCGGAAATGTCTTTTCGAGCGTCCGGACAATGACAGCGAATATCGCGGCAGAGCTTGGCTCCGTGGCCCAAGGGAGCGAGCACTACTACGCCCTTTTCCTTGTGGGCGCGGTCCTTTTCACGTTCACCTTTGTCCTGAATCTTTTTTCAGAAATTGTTCTTACCAGAATGCGTCAAAAATTGAGGATGTAGCTCATGGCCCAAGCGATTCCCTTAAGAATATCCCAGTTGATTAAGCCGCAAGCATGTCTTGAAGACATCTTTTTGGATATCCTTGTGCGCGTTTTTGCTTTTATCCCGATCGGCGCGCTTTCTTTTGTACTGTTTATGATCATTCAAAAAGGTGCGGGCACGATCACCTGGCAATTCCTGACTCAGTCGCCGCTTGATGGCATGACGCATGGGGGGATATTCCCCTGCATTTTTGGAACACTGGCGATCACATTACTTATGATCCTCATGGCACTACCGCTTGGAGTCGCAGCTGCGATCTATCTTGTGGAATTCGCCGGGCAGGGACTTTTTTTCAGAGTCACGCGTGCGGCTGTTAACAATCTCGCGGGTGTGCCCTCGATCGTATTCGGGCTTTTTGGAGTGGGCTTTTTTATCTTATTCATCGGCCGCAATCTGGACAAAGTGATTCAAACAGGGCTTTTGTTCGGCCAGCCTTGCATGCTGTGGGCCGCCGCGACGCTTGCGGTCCTTGTTCTTCCGGTAATCATTGTTTCGACCGAAGAAGCTTTGAATACCGTCCCCCAAAGTCAGCGGTCGGCCTCGCTTGCGCTCGGAGCCACGAAGTGGCAAACGATATGGAATGTGGTATTACCTCAAGCGCGCGGGGGGATCCTGACTGGCGCGATCCTCTCGATCAGCCGCGGGGCCGGGGAAACAGCGCCCATACTTTTTACCGGATGCGCCTACTTTTTGCCGAGACTTCCTGTGGTAAAACTGTGGGGCGTGGTCCCGATGATCAATCCGTTCGATCAGTTCATGGAGCTTTCATATCATATTTTCATCATGGCAACTCAATCCCTGGATGCGGTGAAAACACTACCCATTCAATATGGGACGACGCTTGTTCTTATTGCGTTGACGTTTTTGCTCAATTTAACAGCGGTGCTTTTCAGAATTCATTTTAGAAAACAGATGGGAACGGCCGGAGTCCAGTGATCCTTCCTGGCAGAGTCCGCCGGATGTAAGCGCCGTTCCTTGGTTATTCGGCGGGCTTGGACTTATAAACCATTAGAAAGGAAAAACGGATGATTACATTGGATGAAGAGGAGTATGAAAAACTTGGAGAAGAATTTCAGATGGAAAGCAAAACATTTACCGGGAGAGTTTTTTTGGGGAAAGAGGCGGAGGATTTTAGGGCAAAAACCACTAAAATATTCGTACATGATCTCGATATGTTTTACGGCGCGGTACGTGCTCTGCACGGAATTAACATTGAAATCAAAGAAAGGACTGTAACCGCATTAATCGGGCCATCGGGATGCGGGAAGTCGACCTTTCTCAGGGCCTTGAACCGGATGAATGACACGATCCCTGGAACCCGTGTGGAGGGCACAATCATGATCGATTATGTGAATATTTATGGCCAGGACGTAAACGTGGCCGCCCTCCGCAGGATGGTCGGAATGGTGTTTCAAAAGTCTAATCCTTTCCCGAAAAGCATTTTCGACAATGTCGCTTATGGGCCGAGGCTTCGCGGGGTCCACGATGACGCTCTCCTGGCGGACATTGTGGAAGAAAGTCTGAAAAAAGCTGCGCTCTGGGACGAAGTCAAGGACCGACTTCCTACGGCAGCCATGCAGCTTTCAGGCGGTCAACAACAGAGGCTTTGTATTGCGCGCGTCCTTGCCGTTAATCCGGATATTATCCTGATGGATGAGCCCGCGTCGGCCCTTGATCCTCTTTCCACGGCCAAGATCGAAGAGTTGATCTACCAACTTAGGAAGAACTATACGATCGTGATTGTGACCCACAACATGCAGCAAGCAGCCCGTGTGAGCGATCACACGGCCTATTTCTACATGGGATCGCTTGTGGAATACGGCGAAACAAAGACCCTTTTTACGAATCCCACGAAAAAAGAGACTGAGGACTACATTACTGGAAGATTCGGGTAACTGGCAGTTATGGAATTTTTTGTGCAGCGAATTAAGAACCCTTTAAAAGAAATTAGAGTGAAACTCTTCTTTTGGATTTTTGTGTTTTTTTGTTTGCTCGCCACAGATGACCTGGCAATGGCAGGGGCCGTCTCCGCTGGCATCTCTTCCGTTCCGGAGAGGAAATTAAAAGCGGATGTTGTTTTGTTGGCAGTGCCGATCACCGTAAAATCTCCCACAACCGGAAGAACCATTGACGCGCTTGAAAAGCCTTCGGCAGAAATGGGAAAGACGTGGAAGATAGTCGTTTTTAACATTGAACGGGTTATAACCGGAAATTTCAAGATCCTCCCAATAAAGGATCCTTCGCTTTGGAGCCAGGTCAAGGACGCCGCGGACGATAAGAACATTCTGAAGCTTTTAATGATGGACTTTCAAAGACCTGAAGAGGATTCGAAAGAAAAGAACGCTCTTTCTATGGCGGTGACTGACCCCTTGTTTTCATTTGGGATCAAAGAAAACAGCCCATCTCCAAAACAGCGCTATAAGATCAGTCTGGCGCTTGTGCAAAAAACTCCGGAAAGCTATGTGATGGTTAAAAGCGAAAAAGCCTAAGAGCTTTTTGCGATCACAGTAGAGACGATCATTGGCAAGTTTTCCAGTTTACGGAAAAATCCAGCCCTCAGAAGATTACTGCCTAGTTTGAATTTACACAGAATTTACATAAACCTTAAACAGTCTTCCTGTAAACTGTACGCCTAAAATCAAAGGAGGCACTCCCATGAAAACGAAGCTCTTGTTGTCCGGAATACTTGCTGTAGCCGTACTTTTTTGTACTAATTTCCTTGTTTTTGCCAAGGAAAACGAAAATTCGATCCAGATCAAAGGATCAGATACCATGGTGAACCTCGGGCAGGCCTGGGCCGAGGAGTTTATGATCGAAAACCCGCAAACGAGCATCGCGGTGACAGGGGGCGGGTCCGGAACCGGAGTCGCGGCCCTGATCAACGGAACTTGCGACATCGCAGAAACCTCCCGGGAAATGAAACCCCGGGAACTGGAACTTGCGAGAAAGAACGGCCATGACGCGCAGGAGTTCAAAGTGGCGATCGATGCGCTTGCGGTGGTGGTCCATCCTTCGAATCCGGTCAAACAGCTGACTTTCGATCAGCTCTCCGGTATTTTTACAGGAAAGATCACGAACTGGAACGAAGTGGGTGGAAATGACCAGAAAATCCTCGCCCTTTCGCGGGACCGGAATTCCGGGACCCATGTTTATTTTCTGGAGCACATCCTACGAAAAGGCAATGACAAAGGACCGGAACAATTCGCGCCGGAAGTGCTGATGCTTCCTTCGTCCCAGGCCATTATCGACGAAGTTTCGCAAAGCCAGAGCGCTATCGGCTATATCGGGCTGGGTTACGTTTCGCCCGCAGTAAAAGCGGTCGCCGTTTCGAAAGCCAACGAAGGTCCGTTCGTCCTCCCCTCCCTTGATACGGCCATGAACAAGACCTATCCTGTCGCAAGGCCTCTCCTCTTCTACACGGGTCGCGAGCCTCAGGGGACGGTCAAGAGCTTCATTGATTTTGTACTCAGCAAAAAAGGGCAGGAGATCGTGAGGACCATGGACTTCGTGCCCCTCGGAGACAAGGCGTGAGAAAAATCAGGGAATTTGTCATTGAGAAAATCATTCTCCTGAATGGTTTTGCGTGTATTCTCTTTGTCATCCTGATCTTTTTCTTTCTGGCCAAGGACGGGCTTGCGCTTTTCAGGTTCGTCACGATCCAGGATTTTCTCTTCGGGACTTTATGGAATCCGCTCGCGGAGCCGCCCCAATTCGGGATCCTGCCGCTTCTTTTAGGGTCGCTCGTCGTGACCCTCGGTGCCGCGATCATTGCCGTCCCTCTGGGAATGGCCTGCGCGGTCTTCATCGGCGAGATCGCGCCCCGCTGGATGCGGGAGGTCCTGAAGGCGGGAGTCGAACTTCTCGCCGCGATCCCGAGCATTGTGATCGGTTTTATCGGTATGACCATGCTTGGCCCCGTTGTTAAAAACCTGTTCCATCTCCCGACAGGTCTCACGGCACTCACGGGATCCCTTGCACTCGCGTTCATGGCCATTCCGACCATGGTAAGCATTATGGAAGATTCGATCAGTGCCGTTCCGCGGAGCTATAAGGAAGGGTCGCTGGCGCTCGGGGCAACGCACTGGCAAACGATCTACCGTGTGATCATCCCGGCCGCGTCCTCGGGGATCGTTGCGGCTATCATGCTCGGGATCGGACGCGTGATCGGTGAGACGATGGCCGTGATGATGCTGACGGGAAATGCTTCCGTGCTTCCCAAGACGATCCTGGCGCCGGTCAGAACAATGACGGCCACAGTCGCCGCCGAAATGGGCGAAACGGTGCGCGGGAGCGAACATTATTTCGCGCTTTTCGCCATCGGATTGGTCCTTTTCGGGATCACGTTTTTCATAAATTTTCTTGCCGATATGGCGCGCCACAGAAAAAAGAAATGAAAATTAAACCTCAGATAAAACAGAAGATCGCTTTTACATTGCTTGGCCTGGCCGCGATCCTCGTGATCATCCCGGTAGTCCTGATCCTGGCAATCCTTATCAAGAGAGGATTGCCCGCCATCAGCTGGCAATTTTTGACTGAAATGCCGCGGATGGGGATGCGGGCCGGCGGCATTTTCCCCGCGATCATGGGGACCCTCTGCCTTGTTATTGGCGCGATCGGCGTTGCGCTCCCCCTCGGAGTTCTCACGGCGATCTATCTTGTGGAGTACGCCAAGAAGAACTGGTGGACGCGAATGATCGAGATCGCCATCGTGAACCTGGCGGGCGTTCCCTCCGTGGTCTACGGACTTTTCGGTCTGGGACTTTTCGTGATCTTTTTTCAGTTCGGGTCTTCGATTCTTGCGGGATCGCTCACGCTTGCGATTATGGAACTGCCCGTGATCATTACATCCTCAAAAGAAGCGCTCATGAGCGTTCCGCGTTCTTTCCGGGAAGCGAGCCTTGCGCTGGGCGTCAGCAGGTGGCAAACGATCCGTTACGTGGTGCTTCCGAATGCCCTTCCCGGTATTCTGACAGGGTCGATACTGGGCATCAGCCGGACAGCGGGTGAGACAGCCCCGATCCTTTTTACGGTCGCGGCATTCTATTTGCCCAGGCTCCCGAAATCGGTTTTAGACCAGTGCATGGCGCTCCCTTATCATCTGTATGTGCTTTCGACGCAAGTCCCGAATGTGAAACCTGCACTGCAATACGGAACGGCCCTCGTGCTGGTAGGCATGGTGTTTTTGCTGAATATCGTGGCGATCATTGTTCGCGCACACATCCGGAGCAAAAAACAATGGTAGAACTAAGCCGGGTCAAAATAGTGGTTGAAGATCTCGATATTCGTTATGAAGATGTCTGGGCCCTGAGGGACTTGAATTTTTCCGTGAAAGAAAACGAGATCCTGAGCGTGATCGGTCCCGCAAACAGCGGAAAGACCTCATTTTTGCGCGCTCTTAACCGGCTAAATGATCTGGATCCTTCTTGCAGGATAAGCGGGTCGATCCTTTTGAACGGCAAAGACATCAACCGGGAGATGGATGCCGAAGAGGTCAGAAAAAAAGTGACCATGGTCTTTGCGCTTCCGATCCCCCTCCCCATGTCGATCTTTGACAATATCGCTTATGGTCCAAGACGCCACGGCATCAGGAACAAAAAGAAACTCGCAGAGACCGTGGAAAAAAGCCTCAAAGCGGCAT
Organism: Candidatus Omnitrophota bacterium; assembly: GCA_041653795.1. Classification (GTDB taxonomy): domain Bacteria; phylum Omnitrophota; class Omnitrophia; order Omnitrophales; family Aquincolibacteriaceae; genus Aquincolibacterium. The sequence continues at coordinate 33,277 of JBAZER010000012.1, read as the reverse complement.
TCTTGTGGGATGAGGTCAAAGACCGGTTGTCCTCTTCTGCCATGAAACTTTCCGGAGGCCAGCAACAGCGTCTTTGTATCGCCCGCACACTTGCGGTGGAGCCGGAAGTTATTTTGTATGACGAACCGTGCTCGGGGCTTGATCCCATTTCGACTGCCAAGGTTGAAGATGCCATGCGTGAACTCAAGAGCCGTTATACGCAGATTCTTGTGACCAATAACGTGAAACAGGCCGCGCGCGTGGGAGACCGGGTCGCTTTTTTCCTGATGGGCGAACTCGTCGAGATCGATCTGGCCGACCGGCTTTTTACAGCGCCCAAGGATAAGCGGACCGATGATTATCTGACCGGAAGGTTCGGGTGATGCGATGAGCAAGATCGAGACAAGAGGACTTAATCTTTTTTACGGAAGTTTTCAGGCGCTGATCAATGTGAATGTGCGGGTCGAAGAGAAAATGATCACGGCTTTGATCGGTCCCTCGGGATGCGGGAAATCCACCCTTCTCAGAACGCTTAACCGCATGAATGACCTGATCGACGGGGTCCGGATCACCGGAGAAGTCCTGATCGACGGCGAGAATATTTATGAAAACTGGACTGACCTTGTCATGCTCCGGAAAAAAGTCGGGATGGTCTTCCAGCGGCCGAATCCGTTTCCGCTTTCCATTTTTGACAATGTCTCCTACGGCCCCCGGACGCACGGAAGCAGGAACAAGGCCGAGCTCGAAGATATCGTGGAAAAATCCCTTCGGCATGTTGAGCTGTGGGATATCCTCAAAGACAAACTGGACCATTCCGCGCTCAACCTCTCTCTGGAACAGCAGCAACGTCTCTGCATCGCACGACTTGTGGCCGTGACACCTGAGGTCGTGCTGATGGACGAACCCTGCTCGGCTCTGGATCCGGTTGCAACCTCCAAGGTCGAAGAGCTTATGACCGAGCTTAAAAAACAATATACGATCCTGATCGTAACCCACAACATGCAACAGGCGGCGCGTGTCTCGGACCGGACGGGATTCATGCTGCTTGGGAGGCTTGTGGAATACGGCGAAACTCGCCAGGTTTTTACAAATCCGGAAGAAAAGAAGACGGAGGAATATATTACCGGAAGATACGGATGATTTTAAAGGGGAACGGCGGTCACTTAATCCCTGTCCCCCTCAAGTAAAAAGCGATATCATTCAAAGGGAGGAAGCAACCATGGAAAGACATTTTGCCGAGGAATTAAAGACGCTCAAACAAAAATTGTTCCAGATGGGACTGCTGGTCGAGGGCGCAATCGAGAAAGCGTTTGAAGCACTTTCGGAGCGTTCTGAGGACCGCGTCAAGGCCGTCTTCGAGGATGAGAAGTCTATCAATCAGCTTGAGATCGAGATCGACGAAAAGGGACACGCCATGTTCGCGCTGGTCCAACCCATGGCCGGGGACCTCCGGCTCCTTACGATGATCCTCAAGATCAACACGGACCTTGAGCGGATGGGAGATCACGCAGTCAATATCGCGGAAAAGAGCCAATATCTTTGCAGTCAGCCGCCGCTTAAACTGGATATTCCGATGATGGACATGGCGCAAGCCACACAGAAGATGGTCCGGGACGCGCTGGATTGTTTTATGAACGAAAATGTGGAGCTCGCGCGGAAGGTCCTGCAAGGTGACGACAAGATCGACAACTACAATGACAAAATTTACCTGGATATGGCCGCGCTTATGGAAAAAGACCCTTCGGTCGTTCGCCGCGCCTTATGCTATGTGATGATCAGCCGTAATCTTGAACGCATCTCGGACCTCGCGAACAACATCGCGGAGGACACGATCTACCTGAAGCAGGGCAAAGAAGTCCGTCACCATTTCGAGACAACGTAGTCATCATCCTGCCTCGTCATGGTAAAATGCCTGCGTCAGAAACCTTATGGCGAAAGAAACGGTTCTCTTCATTGAAGACGAAAAGAACATTGTCGAGCTTGTAAAATACAACCTCGAAAAGGAAGGTTTTCGAGTCCTCACCGCAACCAAAGGCCATGCGGGTCTTGAGATGGCACTGAAAGAAAAGCCAGCACTTGTGCTCCTCGATCTCATGCTCCCGGAAATGAGCGGCCTTGAGATTTGTCAAACTCTCAAGCGGAACGAAAAAACACGCCTGACTCCTATTATCATGCTTACGGCCAAAGGCACCGAGTCCGACAAGGTGGTCGGTCTCGAACTTGGCGCGGATGACTACATCACCAAGCCCTTCAGCCCCCGGGAACTCGTGGCCCGTATCAAGGCCGTTCTTAGACGCTCTTTGGAAAAACCCACGAAAGAAATCTTGCGCTCCGGAACTATCGAACTCGATATGACGAAGCATGAACTTCGTTTGAAGGGAAAGCCCGTGGAGATCACGGCCAAGGAATTTGAACTCCTGGGTCTTCTCATGAATTCCAAGGGAAGGGTTCTCACCCGCGAAGTCCTTTTATCGAAGGTTTGGGGGTATGAGAATTCTGTGAATATCGAAACGCGGACTGTAGACATGCACATCGGGCAACTGCGAAAAAAGATCGGAAAGGAAGCCGAACGGATCGTTACCGTCAAAAGTGTCGGCTACCGTTTCGACGGAGAGTGAAATGGGGATCCCCAGGATCGGTTTTGCCAGGCGTCTTCTCGTGCTGTACGGCATCATTTTCATTCTCGCCCTGCTCGTGACCGATTGGACACTTTCCCATTTCCTTCAGAAGCGTGATTTCCTCGAGCTCCAGAGCTCCCTGACACGACAATCTGTCCTTATCCGTGAACTGGCAATCCCTCTTTTGGATGATAACAAACGTCTTCAGGAGCAGATAAGAAAGATCGCCGCGGAGACAGGCATTCGCGTCACGATCATCGATCCCAAGGGAGCGGTGCTTGCCGATTCAAGCGAAAACCTGGAACAACTCTCCAAAATGGAAAATCACGCGCTAAGACCCGAGGTCGCGGCCGCCCTGAGAAAAGAAACGGGTATGAGTATCCGCTACAGCATGACCCTGGAAGCACGGATGCTCTATATCGCGGTCCCAATACTTATCAATTTCAGAGAATCTGAAATTGGGGCCGTCCAAACTACCATTTCGGAAAAAAAATCCAAAGTTTGGCCGGTCCCTGTTTTGAACCATGGAAAGGTTCTTGGTGTCGTTCGGACGGCAATGCCGATCATGCGTGTCGATGAAATCCTAGCCTCGGTCCGACGGCCCGTCACGCTCACAGCAATCCTCGGCATCTTGATCGTCTTGATCGCCGGCATTCTCTTCAGCAACCATCTCACCAAGCGTATTCGCCGCATCACTTCCGTGGCCGAAAGCTACGCCCGCGAGGACTGGTCCCAGAAGATATTGATCGACGGCCGGGATGAACTCAAGATGCTCGCGAACACTATGAACCAAATGGCCACAGCCTTGCGATCGAGGATCGAAGACCTTGAAACCGAAAAAGGCAAGATATCTGTTATTTTAGGTCATATGAACGAAGGGGTGATCGCCGTTGACCGCCACAAGCAGATCGCCATCATGAACCCGACGGCGGAAAAGATCTTCGAATGTCACGCCCTCGCCATTCAGGGGAAAAGCCTGATCGAGGTCACAAGACATCCCCACATCGAAAGAATCGTGGACCAGGCTTTCAGAGAACAGAAGACCGTGTCTGAAGAGATCCAGACCTCCGGAGAAATAAGAAAAACTCTTCACTTGAGCGTAGTGGTCCTGAAGGAACATGCACGTGACATTGGCGGCATTCTTGTCTTCCATGACATAACGGAACTCCGGCGGCTCGAAAATATCCGCAAAGAATTCGTGTCAAATGTCTCTCACGAACTCCGCACGCCGCTAACCGCAATCAAGGGATTCATTGAAACTCTTTTAAGCGGCACTTTAAAAGATCCTTCCGAAGGCGAGCGGTTCCTGAGAATCATTGCCGAAGAGACGGACCGGCTGGGCCGTTTGGTAGAAGATATTTTAGCGTTAGGCGCGATCGAACAAAAAATAGCTCTTATGAAAAAAGACCGGATCGATCTTATTCCCAAGCTGGTGGTCATCCTGGAACAATTTAAAGACCGGATCGAAAAGGACAAGCTTTCGGTTGAGAATCGCATTTCCGGGAAGTCTCTTATTGTACCCGGCGACGGGGACAGGGTCCATCAGGTCTTCGTGAACCTCATCGACAACGCAATCAAGTTCAACAGACCCGGAGGCAAGATTGTTCTGTCCGCAGATCAAAAACCCGAGGGTGTGACGATCACGATCGAGGATACGGGGATTGGTATTCCCGAAGAAGCCAAAAGTCGTATTTTTGAAAGGTTCTTCCGGGCGGATAAAGCGCACTCGAGGGAACTCGGGGGAACGGGGCTGGGTCTTGCGATCGTCAAACACATTATGGAAACCCACGGCGGCCATGTCACATGCCAAAGCTCCCCCGGCCAGGGTTCCCGGTTTTCAGTCTTTTTTCCCGCCTAAGAATCTTTTCCGGATATTTTGATTGCAGGAGATTTCCCTGGGAGTTTTTATTTTGGTCTTCCTGTTGCAGACTTTACGAAAAGGGGAACGCGCCCATAGGTTTTCCCCCCGAACGGACGGTAGTAGCAGACGCGGGGCTCGCCAAGCTGCCAGGAAAAATAAACCTGCCGGCCCTCATGTGTGCCGAAGAATTCGACGTGGCCTTTTTCAATATTGCGGAGAAGGCAGCCCATCGCGAAGATCGCCTCGACATCTTTGGCCAGGTCTTCGATCGCTTCCTCAAAAGCATGAATGCCGTCCTCCAGATCATCTTTCCTTTCTAAAAGCCCGTGTGTTCGTTCGGCCGTACAAACAAGTTCGTGCATGAAAAGAAGATCGTGCGTGCGGCTGTAGGCCTCTTTTTTGGCCCGGAGAAGTTTCAGGCGTTTTTCAAGCTCGGGTAATAAAGCGTCGGCTTCTTCCCTCGAAAAAATGCGCTTCTTTTTCAACGGCTTCACAGTTCCCTCCAAGTCACGACACTTATTAAGCTACACCCCGCTGTCTTCCTCTTCAAGCTCCAAAATGTTCCGGCGCGACATCGGACCAAAGGGCGGGCATCAGACCGCCGCCCGTCGCCACATTAATTACACTTTCATCGCTTAAACGAACAAAACCTCCGGCGTATTTTCCTCCAAAAACCAGCATGTTGAAATTGTATTTCTTGTAAATGAAGTCCAGCTTCTGGTTCACAACGTCGGGGACGGTCATCACCGGGACCGAAACATGCTCCTGGATCACCCAATCCTCCTCCTTAAGCGCTTTATCCACCGCCGCATTCCAATCGCCGTCCGGCGTCTCGCGTCCAATGTGAACCCGGCGGGCACCACGGCTTGAACCCGAAGGTTTCAGAACGACGGTGTCCTTTTCATCCTTGAGGAAATCGATCAGAAAGACTTTCCGGTGGCCATAGAAATCTTCGGCGTCAGAAAGACAGCGCGTCCACGGGAGGTGTTGACACTTCATCGCGTTTTCATTCTCCGTGAAGAAACGGTCAAACTCCGGAGCGGTTAAAAGTGAAAAGATCGATTTGCTTGAGGCGAGCCTCGAACGCAAAGGGTTGACCATGCAAACGGCCTTGTCCCTGTAGGCATGCAGCAGATCCTGAACTTCGTCGAGCCGTTCCAGCAGTTCATCAAAAATCACGCGCCGGTAAACCAGATGCACACGGAAGCCTCTGTGATAGAGTTTGCCGCCTTTGTACTGAAGCTCGCGCGGATCGGCAATCGTGGTTTTGTAGCCCTTGGACTCGAAGTGGTTTTTCATGTACTCAAATTCCGAGGTGGTCCTCGCATGTCGCCAATCCACGATCGCGATCTGGGGTGTTTCATAGCCGCCAAACTCTTCATAGATCGAGAGCAGAGTAGAAAGAATGCCCTGGACGCGCTCACTGGCGACCAAATGATGTTCCCCGGCAAATGGCCAGATCAGTTCTTCGGAAAGGAACGCAGACTCCAGCTGGTCCGTGTAAGCAGCACCTGCCGGGGCATCACAATTGAACTCCAAAAGTTTCAGGCTCTCTCCTTCCAGAAGCGCGTCGAAGCGGCTGAAGACGACATGCTGCGAATAACCCGGATCGATCTTCACAAGTTCTTCGGCTTCGGGAGAAAGGCGAAAGTGGGACCTCATCTGCGCTTCTTCAAAATAAAGACGCGCGGTCTTGTTGAGGATCTGGGAGAAGGTGGAAGCAGTGCGCTTGAGAAGGTGCTGCTGCTTGGGCGTGACAAAATAAGCTTTGTAGAAAGCCGGGACCGTGAAGCGGCCGTACGCGAACGTTGGGTTGTTGAGCTTTTCCTTGAACCGGCCCATGGCGGAAACAGCATGAGCCTCACGGGTCTTCAAATATTGATCGTATGCGTAATCAAGATTCGCGGTCATGGGTAGCCCAGATCAGATAAAAAAATTATAGCCATGCTCACCCCTCCTTCCTCCAGAAGAAGGGACCTGGAAATTCTCGGGATTACTTCCGATCTTCGTGTGGAATGTAATATTGCTCCTGCGGGCCGATGTATTCCGCAAGCGGTCGTATAAGGCGATTGTCCAGTTGCTGCTCAATGACGTGGCCGCTCCAGCCGGCAACGCGGCTTGCCGCAAAAACAGTCGTAAAAAAATCCGGCGGGAACCCGAGCACGTAAAGTACGGGGGCTGAAAAAAAGTCTACGTTGCAGGGGATCTTTTTCCGGTCCATCATTACTTTCTCGACATGCGCGGCAATCTCAAGCCAATCCGTTTTCCCCGCTTTGACGCACAGGTCATATGCGATTTTGCGGAACGCCTCGGCGCGTGGATCGCGGGTCTTGTAAATCCGGTGCCCGAAGCCCATGACCTTTTTTTTCTCATCTAAAAGTTTGTTCACATACGGAACGGCGTTCGCCGGCGTTCCGATTTCAAGGATCATTTCCATCGCGTATTGGTTCGCCGCGCCATGGAGTTCACCAGCCAGGGTCCCGACCGCGGAAGTGACCGCCGAATAAAGATTCGACAAAGTCCCGGTCGTTACGCGTGCCGCAAAAGTCGATGCGTTGAGTCCGTGATCCGCCAAAAGGATCAGATACGCATCAAGGGCCTTCTCCATTTCCGGTGTCGGTTTCTTGCCGCTCATCATATAAAGGAAATTGGCCGCGTGGGAGAGGCTCATGTCAGGCTGAATAGGCTCCTTGCCTTCGCGAAGCCTGTAAAAAGCCGCGATAATGGTCGGAAAAACTCCTGTCAGATGATAGGCCTTACGCTGGGACTCCTCGGGATTCACAATGTGGGCCCGTGGGTCCAGACTCCCCATGAGCGAACACATGGTACGGAGAGCGCTCATGGGATGCGTGGTCGTTGGGATAAGCCTCAGAACCGCAAGCGCCCGCTCGGAGAGAGGCCTTTGGGCCTTGAGCGTCTCCCTGAAGGTTCCAAGCTCCGTGGCGGTGGGAAGTTTCGCGTACCAAAGGTGGTAGGTCACTTCTTCAAAATTGGATTTTTCGACCAGTTCTCCGATAGGAATACCGCGATATAAAAGTCGTCCGTTCTCACCATCCACGTCGCTTAAGGATGTCTGAGCCGCTACGACACCTTCCAGACCTTTAACCAGTTTTGACGCGCTTGAGGGCTCTTTTTTCATTTTAAAATTCCCGAGTTGGTCGATCGATGAACGAATGGCGTCATTATACTCACTCAGGGGAAAACAGGAACTGCTGTTTTATCCTGGTAATTTTGGGGACTGAAATTTTGAAATAAAAAACGGCGTCTTTTTTTTGTACTCGCGGTAGACATCCCCGAAGCGCTGTTCGAGCTCTTTTTCCTCGATAAGTTTGATCTCAAGGATCAAAAGAACCATCAAGACAATTGCCGCAGCCCAGGAACCTGCCCGGTTGAAAAGCGCGGCCCAACCCGCCAGATAAAGGAAAAAACCGAGTATCATGGGATTGCGGCAATACCGGTAAGGACCGGAAGACAAAAACTCCTTGGTGGGTACCACAGGAACAGGCGTGCCCCTCCCTTTCAAAAGCTGCCACAGAACGGCCCAACTTACCCACGGAATACCGGCCACGAAAAAAAGACCGCTCAAGAGGACTGCGGCTAAGGAAGGAAAAACAGCTTCTCTTCCCCCGAAACTAAAAACCCAAACAAGCGTCGGCCAGCCCGCAATAAAAAGCGTCGCGCCAAGCACCGTTGCCACCGCGCGGTAACCTGTGGAGTATTCTTTGCCTGCTCTCGCCACCAAATACCTGATCCATTTTTCGAACATAAGCCGCGCCTCGCTTTCCGGAGTCTGTCCTGGCTTTTATTTTCTTTTTATCAAGGGTAGCCAGGACTGCCCCAATTTCCGCTTGACGGAAATTGATAAGTATTAGGACTGCCCGGAACTCCTTTGAGACTATTCTATCCGATTATCTTTGTTTCTTCTTCCAGTGTTTGCAGCCTTTTTCCACCAAGGCCGGGGGAATATCCTTATTCGGCCCTTTTCCGTGAGCCTCGAACCAGGTGCAAATGCCAAGAAAAGTATTATCGAAATCCCTGCGAAAGTCGCAATCCCAGCAAGCGGTGCTCGCTGTTCTGGTTGAGTCGGCCCCAAGCATATTCATTTCACCTTATTCAGGAATGAATCGAAGCAGGGCGGAATCCCGGAAGTGAATTTTACAGGTTCCCTGGTCACGGGATGACGAAATTCCAGCCGGGAGGCATGCAAAAGAAGGCGTTCAGTCTTTACGACGGGACGCATCTCCTCCAGCCATCCCACGTGAATGTAACGTTCAAAAATTCGCGGATCAATATAAATCTTGTCGCCTACGATGGGATGCCCCAAAAAAGAAAGATGCGCGCGGATCTGATGCGTGCGGCCTGTTCGCGGAATCACCTTGAGAAGAGAATACCCGTCCACACTGCTTAAAACCTGATAATCCGTTTGGGCCTTTTCGCCATGGGAATCTGACGTACGGATATTATGACCACTTTCAACATTGAGCCCCAGAGATACCGAGATCGTTCCTTCTTGGGCTTCGGGTGCTCCGAATACCACCGCGTGATATTCTTTTGCCACCTGCCTGTTTTCGAAAAGGATCCCGAGCTTTCCGGCCATTTGACCCGACTTCGCGACAAGCACAATCCCACTCGTCTCCGAATCAAGACGGTTCACGATCCTGAGCCCCTCCGGACTTGGACCCAGGTTCCGGATCAAAAGGCTGAGCAGGTTCTTTTTCCTGAAGCGCCCCACGGGATGAACCGGAAGCGGCGCCGGCTTATCCACTACGAGAAAAAACTCATCCTCATAAAGGACCTTGTACCCTGTTTCCACATAAAGATCTTCTTCGGTGCGCATGGATCCACTTCTGGTGTCATCGGGTTGCCAAAAACAATAAGAGCACTGTTAAGAACAGAAAGGTGCTGCGCGACACCTTTTATTTCAATAACTGTCGCAGGACGTATTGGAGGATACCGCCATGGCGGTAGTATTCGAGCTCAATTGGGGTATCAATACGGCAAACCACCTCGAAAGTCTTTTTACTTTTCTCCGTGCCCCGCAGCGAAGCAGCCCCGTGGGGTACCCCGTACGCCGTACAGGAAAGGATCTTGCCGGGCTTCAGCCCCTTAGCGATCCCTTCGATCGCGTAAACCTCTTCACCGGTTAATTTGAACGAAGCGGCATTCTGGCCCTGGAAGAATTGGAGCGGCAGAATGCCCATCCCGATCAAATTGCTGCGGTGGATCCTTTCGTAGCTCTCGGCGATTACGGCGCGAACGCCTAGAAGCGCTGGGCCCTTGGCCGCCCAGTCGCGCGAAGACCCGGAGCCGTATTCTTTACCTGCGAGAACCACAAGCGGCCGGTTTTCTTCCTTGTATTTCACGGCCGCGTCAAAGATCGGCATCACTACGCTCTTTCCTGTTCGAGCCTGTCCGCCTTCGGCGGGAAAATATTTCGTCATCCCGCCTTCCACGCCAGGAACAAGCAGGTTTTTCAGGCGAATATTGGCGAATGTTCCGCGCATCATCACTTCATGGTTGCCGCGCCGCGCACCGTAAGAATTAAAGTCCCTGGGTTCAATTCCCTGTTCGATCAGATATTTTCCGGCAGGACTTGCGGGCGCAATGAAACCGGCGGGAGAAATATGGTCGGTCGTGATCGAACTCCCGAGCATGGCCAGTACGCGTGCATTCTTGATATCCTTAAGGTCAGACGGTAATGCCAGCATTTTTTTGAAATAGGGCGGGGACTTTACATAAAGAGATTTCTTGTCCCAGGCGAAGGTGTCGCCCGAGGGAGCGCTGAGCGAGCGCCAAGCCTCGTTTCCTTCAAAAACATTTCGGTAGCGATTTCTGAACATCGCCGAATCTACGCTCCTTAGAGCTTCCCGGATTTCTACCGAGCTCGGCCAGATATCCCGCAAATAAACAGGTTTACCGTTTTTTCCGAACCCGAGCGGGTCTTTTTCAAGATCGATCATGACAGTTCCTGCGATCGCATAGGCGACGACGAGGGGCGGAGACGCGAGATAATTCGCACGAACCTGTGAATGTACGCGTCCTTCGAAATTCCGGTTACCAGAAAGAACAGACGCCATAACCAAGTCCTTTTCCTTGATCGCTTCAGACACAGGCTCGAAGAGTGGCCCCGAATTCCCGATGCACGTCATGCAACCGTACCCCACAAGATTGAATTTCAACACTTCAAGGCAGGAAAGAAGTCCGCTCGCCGCGAGATAATCCGTCACGACCTGGGAACCCGGCGCGAGACTTGTCTTCACCCAGGGCTTCACGGTCAGGCCTTCTTGAAGTGCTTTTTTCGCGAGGATCCCGGCCGCCAGCATCACGGAAGGACTAGAGGTGTTGGTGCAGCTCGTGATGGACGCGATCACGACCGCTCCCTGCTCGAACTCGCATTTTTCTCCGTTGATCTCTAACACTGCTTTTTTCGTGAGATCGGCCTTATTTTTCACCGTCTCCGCGAGCACCTTCTTGAAGGAAGGCTTTACTTCCCTGAGCATCACACGGTCTTGCGGACGCTTGGGTCCGGCGAGACTCGGAACCACGTTCGCCAGGTCCAGTTTGACCATATCCGAATAAACGATTTTCTCGTCCGCTCCTTCGCGGAAAAGCCCCTGCGCTTTCAAATAGGTTTCAGCAAGCTTGATCTGCTCTTCGCTCCTTCCGGTCAGTCTGAGAAAATTAAGCGTTTCCTGGTCCACCGGGAAAAATCCGGCCGTAGCGCCGTACTCGGGAGCCATGTTTGCGACTACCGCACGATCCGCGAGCGACAATTCGCCGACGCCGGGCCCAAAAAATTCCACGAACTTTCCGACCACGCCTTTCTTGCGGAGCATTTGCGTTACGGTCAGAACCAGATCCGTGGTCGTCACGCCTTCGGACAATTTCCCGGAGAACTTGACCCCCACCACTTCGGGAATCAACATGGAGATCGGCTGGCCGAGCATCGCGGCCTCGGCTTCGATCCCGCCTACGCCCCAGCCCAAGACACCCAGGCCATTGATCATGGTAGTGTGCGAGTCCGTTCCAACCAGTGTATCCGGATAAAGAAAGGTCTTTCCCCCTTCTTTTTTCGCAAAGATCACGGGAGAGAGATATTCAAGATTTATCTGATGGATGATGCCGGTGGCGGGAGGAACGACACGAAAATTATGGAAGGCCTGCTGGCCCCATTTAAGGAATTGATAGCGTTCTTGATTGCGCTCGAATTCTTTGGCGATATTTTTCGCGAATGCCTCGGAGGTCCCTGAAAAATCCGTCTGCACGGAATGATCGATCACAAGATCCACAGGTTGAAGAGGATTGATCTTCCTGGGGTCCCCGCCCATTTTAACCATCGCTTCGCGCATGGCCGCGAGATCCACGACCGCCGGAACACCCGTAAAATCCTGCAACAAAACGCGGGCAGGCGTGAAAGCAATCTCATGCTCGCCTTTACGCGTCGGGTCCCAGGTAGCAAGCCTTTCAATGTCTTTTCGGGTTACGTTCTTGCCGTCTTCATTGCGAAGCAGGTTCTCAAGAAGTACGCGGATGGAATAAGGCAGTTTCAGGACCTTGGCGACACCGCACTCCTGAAGCGCACGCAGACGGTAAATCGTATAGTCTTTACCCGCGATTTTGAGCGTCACCTTGCTTCCGAAGCTATTCAAGAGACTCACTCCAGAACTCCTTTTTTTGTTACCGATTCTTGTTTTACAAGGACTGTTTCATTTTTTCGATGATCGCCTGTCCCATTTCACGCGTTCCAACCGCAGTAGGGTCATTGCGATCTTCTTTCAGGTCATAAGTCACATTTTTGCCTTCGCGGATCACATCAGCCACGGCTTTTTCCAAACGGCCCGCGGCCTGGGTTTCGCCCAGGTGCCGGAGCATCAGAACGCCCGAGAGGATCATCGCGACAGGATTCACTTTATTGAGTCCTTTATACTTCGGCGCGGAACCATGGGTCGCCTCGAAAAGAGCTCCGTTTGTTCCAATATTGGCACCGGGGGCCACACCCAGCCCCCCGACAAGCCCCGCGCAAAGATCCGAAAGAATATCGCCGTAAAGATTCGGGAGAACAAGCACGTCATAAAGCTCGGGTTTTTGCACGAGCTGCATGCACATATTATCCACGATGCGGTCCTCGAACTGGATATCGGGATACTTTTTCGCCACTTCGCGCGCGACCTCGAGGAAAAGTCCATCCGAGAATTTCATGATGTTGGCCTTGTGGACAGCCGTGACTTTTTTGCGTTTGTATTGTCGCGCGTAATCGAACGCGAATTTTACAATGCGTTCACTTCCGGTTACAGAGATCGGCTTAATGCTCACGCCAGAATCCGGACGGATATTCCTTTTGGAAAGTTTTTCGATGTGAGCGATCAAATCCACCGCCTCGGGAGTCCCTTTTTGGAATTCAATGCCGGCATAGAGGTCTTCCGTGTTTTCGCGCACGATCACAAGGTCGATATTCTTGTAACGGGAACGGACGCCGTCGTAGGATTTGCAGGGCCGGAGGCACGCGTAAAGATCGAGCTCCTTGCGAATCGCCACATTCACGGAACGGAATCCTTTCCCGACGGGAGTCGTAAGCGGGGCTTTGATAGCGACCTTGTTCTTGCGGATGGACTCCAGCACACGGTTCGGAAGCGGTGTCCCTTCGCTTGCCATCACATCCATCCCGGCAGTTTGAATGTCCCAATCAAATTCAACTCCTGTAGCTTCAAGGCACGCTTTGGTTGTTTCTGCCAATTCGGGCCCGACGCCGTCGCCGGGAATAAGTGTTACACAGTAGGATTTCATGAAATTCCTCGTTTTCTAGGGTTTTCGCTTCCCATGAGAACATTGCGGTCTAAAGAGCCTTCGGCTAGAATGCCTTGTCGCCGAAAGCAAGTTCATCAAAAGGACTCATATTTTATATGAAGAACACTAAAATTAAAAGAACGCTCTTGGAAGCACTCGCCAAGGCCGGAAAGATCATCCGTTCGAATTTCGGCAAGAAACAGACAGTCACGAAAAAAGGCGAGTTCAACCTCGTGACCGAGATCGACAAAGCCTCAGAAAAAGAAATTGTAAAACTTATCCTTAAAAACTTCCCGGATCATTCGATCTTGGCCGAGGAATCCCCGGCCGTGACAGGTTCCGGATGCCGCTGGATCATTGACCCCATTGACGGAACGACGAATTTCACGCACGGTTTCCCGATCGTTTCGGTCTCGATCGGATTCGAAAGAGACGGCCGCCTTGAAATGGGCGGCGTGTTCGATCCCTTTCGCAAAGAACTTTTCTTTGCAGAGCGTGGAAAAGGTGCGACCCTTAACGGCAAGTTCATCCATGTTTCAAAAGTAAAAACGCTCCCGGATTCTCTCCTCGCGACCGGCTTCCCCTATGACCGCAACAAGAACCCGGATGATTATCTCGACATGCTCCGCGTCTTTCTGCCACGGATCCAGGGCATACGTCGCGGCGGGTCTGCGGCGATTGATCTTTGTTACGTGGCATGCGGCCGTTTTGATGGTTACTATGAAATGAAGCTTTCACCGTGGGACAAGGCGGGCGGAATGATGGTCGTCGAAGAGGCGGGCGGAAAGCTCACGGATTTCTCAGGAGCTCCCTTGACCCTTGCAGGATTGCAGAACCTTGCTACCAACGGTTTGATCCATACAGAAATGCTTGCGGCTCTTGGACCGTTCAAACATCTCGGCCAGTCATTTTTTTAGGAAAAACCTGGATGCCGAAGAAAAAACCTTTGAAAATGCCAAAGCTCCGTCACGGTTGGGCCATCAATCCCAAAACGCGTGTCAAGCCCTCCCAAAAAAACTACCATCGAAAGACTACGAAAAAGGCCGAGAAGCATTGGGTAGATGAGCTTTTTGATTGAGCCGGCAGGGGCTGAAAACAAAAAGCGCCCCGCCGAGTGGCGGGGCGCTTTCGAAAAGCAAAAACTTGTTTATTTCTTCACATTCGCAGAACCGCTGAGATCCACGCCGTTGTTCGGGAGCGGAAGATCTGCGGGAATCGCGAAGGTAACAAGCTGGAGCGCGCCGCCGAATGTGCATACAGTCGCTTCAACCAAACCTTGCCCAATGCCGGACCACACGTTCTTGCCTTCATTGGCATATTGGTTGGGAACAGCGAAGAGCTGGATCCAGCCGAGCAGCGTATTCTGTAACCCGAATACCAGCTTGCCGGTAACTCTGTCACCGTATGTTTTCTCCTCAGTCCACGGACTCGCCGCAAAAGCCACCGGCGCGAGAAGCATGGAGAGTATCACCACAAGACTCATGATCTTTTTCATTACGTTTCCTCCCTTGGTTTTTAAAGCCTTGGCATGGCGCCATTTACTTGTCTTTATTTTGCCATAACTTGACGCCATCGACAACCTCTAATATTCCTGACGGTTATCGTCCTCCTACGCGTTTCCTTTATCTTTTTTTATCACTTTTTATCCACCTCTTGTCGCCCCGCCTCTGACCCGATATGATACGCCCATGCATAAATCCTTTTTATTGTTCGCAAAGCTCCGCCATGCGCTACTCCGGTGGTATTCCCGGCATAAAAGAGACCTCCCGTGGCGTTATACTTGCGATCCTTATAAAATTTGGGTTTCCGAGATCATGCTCCAGCAAACGCAGGTCGCGACGGTCATTCCTTATTACAAACGTTGGCTTAAAATTTTCCCTTCTGTTTCAGCACTGGCACACGCTCCTTTGTCAAAGGCTTTGGAACTTTGGGCCGGACTGGGCTACTACAGGCGGGTTCGGATGTTTCATGAAGCGGCACGCTACATTCAAAGAGAGCTTCAGGGAAAGATCCCCCGGACCGCGGAGGGGTTGAGAAAGCTACCCGGTATCGGCCGTTATACGGCCGGAGCGATCGCCAGTATCGCATGGGGCGAAAAAACACCGGCTCTGGACGGGAATGTGATCCGCGTCCTCACAAGGATCTTCGCCATGGCTCAAAGCGTTGATCGACCTGCGACCCTGGAAAGACTTTGGTCTATCGCGGCCTCGCTCCTCCCGGACAAAAACCCCGGTGACTTGAATCAGGCACTTATGGAGTTAGGCGCCATCGTTTGCTTTCCATTGAATCCGCAATGCATCCGGTGTCCGACAAGAAAAAGCTGCGCGGCCCATCAAGAAGGCAAGGAACTTTTTTATCCCGTCCGGTCTCAAAAAAACCGCTACGAAAAGCTAAGAATGACGGCCTTGGTGCTGAGAAACGATAAAAATGAGGTCTGGCTTGAAAAACAACCCGAACAGGGACGGTGGGGCGGGCTCTGGATGTTTCCGTTTTGGATGGATAAAAAAGAAATGCTGGCAGAAATCCGATCTTTCTGCTCACAACCAGTTCTTTTTTTGATCGTCCCGCACGCCTTCACAAAATACAGGGTCATGCTTGAGGTTTTTGAATCGTTGTGTAAAGGAGAGGCCCCTTTAAGACAGCTGCACGGCAGGTGGTCCCCAATCACAGCTCTACCCCGGACCGCTTTTCCATCCCCGCACAGGAAAATAGCTCAAGCTCTTATCGCTCGACTCAGACCTCTGAATCCTCTTTTCCCCAAAAGAGGCGTTACGAAAAGGAAACCACGGGTTCGACTCACCTGAAAATCGTCATCATAACGATAGCTGTCGTAGCTCCGGGAATCCTTTATTGGCTCATGCGATCCGTCAACCAGTTATCCAGAACATCTTTCTTGAAACGCCACTGCCCACCGATCTTTGCCGCTGGGACTTCCCCTTTCTTCAGCAGGCGGTAAATCGTTACGAGATGAAACCCGAGATATTTCGCCGCTTCCTTGGGCGTCATGATTTGGGTCCGTTCTTTCTTGGGATATTGATATTCTTGATTCTGCTCTTTTGTTTGTTCCATTCCAGTTCTCCTTGTCTATTATTGCTATTTTTTGGCTTATTATGGCTGAATCTGTAATACAATCTATCCTATATGTTATAAATTGTCAACCGTTGCTAGTTTTTGGGCTTTTCGTCCATTTTTGTAACCTGTTGCCCATGCTACGCTTACAAAAAACAATTCCACAAAATAAACAAAATAAAAATATTATTGCTTGTTATTTTTATTCATTGTAGTATTTATGTCTGCCCGCTTTTCAGGAAAGGTTTTCCGCGCCTGTTAGCCATCTTCAAAAATTTATAAAAAGGGAGGTCGTTCATGAAAAAAGCAAAGGTATTGCTGGCTTTTGTGCTTTGCGCTTTTTTGTTGGTCCCGGTAAGCTTCGCGAAAGATGTTTGGGAAATGGCCAAATCTGATGTCTACAAGGAAAAGACCGGCGGAATGCTGGGTCGTGGTCTTGTAAACGCAGCAACAAGCCCTGTCGATATTTTTGTCCAAACCGTCGACAAAACAAAAACGGGAGCTCCCTTGATCGGGACCCTTACCGGTATGGCAGGAGGTCTTGGTTGTACTGCGCTTCGCGCAAGTTCCGGTATTGTGGACGTCGCCCTTTTCTGGGTTCCCGGTTTTAACGGTTTTCCGGTGGCACGTTCTTATAACAACTGCTTAGAAGAATCTGCCGAAAGCGTGCAGCCTGCCCAGGAACCGCAGTCTGTGATGCCTGTAGTTGCGGAAGCTTCTCCTCAACAGCCTCTGGTGACGGTCACGGAAACGCAGCCTGCTCCAGCCCGCAAGCACGTGGCTAAAAAACATAACGCTTACGATTACGTGAAGAAATAAGATAGAGTTTCGGAATAAAAAATAAAAAAGCGCCTCGTCGTCCGGCGAGGCGCTTTTTTTGTGCGTTGGAAGATCACAGGCCGAGATCGCAGAGCGCGAAGATCGGCGAATAGTGGTAGCTGGCGAGCGTTTCCGAAGCTCCTTCATTGCGATCTACAAGGCAGATCGTTTTAACGACTTTTGCTCCGAGCGCTTCCACCTCCTTGATGGCCTTCAGAACCGAGCTCCCGGTTGTGACTACATCTTCAAGCATGACCACTTTGTCGCCCGGTGCCAAAGCCGGCCCTTCGATCATTTTTTGCATCCCGTGATCTTTGGCTTCCTTGCGGACAATGAACGCTTTGAGAGGTTTCCCGCTCTGGGAACTCAGAACTGACACTGCAGCTGCGAGAGGGTCCGCACCAAGCGTCGGCCCTCCGACCGCGTCGGCGCCTGCCGCCTGGGCCATATGAAGGATCACTTTTGCCGCGAGGAAGAGCCCCTGTGCGTCGAGCGTAATCTGTTTGCCGTCGATATAGTACTGTGAAATCTTCCCGGAGGCCAACTTACGCTCCCCGTGCACCACGGCCTTCTCCCGGATCAGTTTCAACAATTCCTGCTTTAGTGTTTGTTCATCCATGATTTTATGACTCCTTTTGAGTTATTCTGTCTTCGCAACACGGACAATTCGTCCATTAGAGACCCGGCAGTTCCCGCGCCCCTTTGATTATACTCTCTGGGAAGATTTGAAGAAACTCCCATAAAAAGATCAAGCCTCTAACGAGACGAACCCATCTTTTCCCGGATCCGCCGTGAAAGACCCTTGATCATCTGAGCTTCAGGCTCCAAAAGCCCGCTTCGCTTGATGAGCCCCCGCAAAGTCCGAAGGATTCTCGGCAAAAGATCTGCCCCGCCTTTTTTATATCCCAGCACTTTCAGTGCTTTTTCAAAGTGTGCGATTGTCGTCTCGATCTCTTTTTTATTCAAAACTCTCTCGTGCGAGACTTTTTCTTTCACGCCATGCTTCCGATACCGATCAATCGAAGCGCCGCGGAAATTGGGGCCGTCCCAATTATTATTTTTGGAAAGAAATGAAGAATTTGGGTGCTCCCAGGAAAGGGCAAACAGCGTGACCATCACGGCCTGTGCAAGGTTAAGCGACGGGTAAGAAGGCCCTGTAGGGATCGCCGCCAAGTGATCGCATAAAGCACTGTCCTCATTTGCAAGACCTTTGGATTCGCGTCCAAAAACAATTCCGATCTTCTGGCGGTGTGAGCCCCCGCGGATCTTTGAGACCGCCTCGTCGAAAGGAAGAAAAGCCCCGCGATGCCCGCCCAGGCGCCGTGTTGTCCCGATCACAAGCCCCAAATCCTGGGTTGCGTCCCGAAGAGAAGAATATTCCTGCCCTTTTTTCAGGATATCTCCCGCCGACATGGCCATCTTTTTGGCTTTTGTTTGCCAGGTTCTCGGGGGCTTCACAAGACGCAAGTCCATGAAACCCATGTTTTTGACAGCCCGGGCCACTGCCCCGATATTGTCCGGGTTCTCAGGAGAAACAAGAATGATCGCAACCTTTTCCTTTTTCATTGTAGGACCCTGGGATTCGTTTGAAAAAATTACTTTTTCATTCCTTTTCCCAAACATAATCCGAAAGCTCGAAATGCCGTGTCAAAGGCGTGGTGTCACCCGCTGCCGCACACCAGGGAAGCACGAGAATGTCATTCACGCTTGACCCGATCCGTATCGCCGTGTTCACAAAGAAGCGCGGGAAATAGGTTACAGGCCAGGCCTTGGGGTGACTCTTTTTTTCCACTTCGAATGCATGCACCAATTCGCCGGGCGAGGTAAGGAGGTTCCCAAACCCCCGCTCCTCGATGGAAGCTATTTGTCTCAAAGTACTTTCTTTTTTTACGGCTTCCGCCGCGAAAAGAGGAACTGTCCCTAGAAATAAAAGCCCAATAAGAACCCATGTCATCTTTTTTTCCATGTTTTATTCCCCGCTTTTTGATCTTTATTGATTTTTTTAAAAACCGCAAGAAAAAAACCATCCGTCCCACTCTCCGGCGGCCATAGCTTGAAGAATGTCTCCCCCGATTCCCCGCAGGGAATAATCTCAAGTTCCGGATGCGCCGACAGGAACGCCTTTGCAACATCCTCGTTCTCCGCAGCTTCCACCGAGCAGGTCGCGTAATACAGTCTGCCGTTTTCCGCAAGGTATGGCAAAGCTTTTTCAAGGATCGCGAGCTGTTCTTTCGGAAGCGTCTCGAACCAGGAAGGGGTCAGCTTCCATTTCGCGTCGGGGTTCCTGCCCAACGTCCCGGTCCCGGAACACGGTGCGTCCACCAGGATTCTGTCAAATCCTCTCCGCGCCAGTTTGAGATCTGCCATGCGTTCCAGCTCCGCGGGAAAAATATTAAAGACCCCGGCCCGTTTGGCTCTTTTCTTAAGTTCTTCCAATTTGTATGAACGCAGGTCTGTCGCCACGATGCGCCCTTTATTCTCCATCATCGCCGCCAAAAGCAGACTCTTCCCGCCGCCACCCGCACAGACATCCCAAATGCTTTCTCCGGGCTGGGGATCCATTTTTTGACAGACCATTTGACTGCCTTCATCCTGAACCTCAAACCATCCATCGCGAAAAGCCGGAGTATCGAACACATTGCGCCGCTCCTGAAGGATCAGCCCGAAATAAGACCGCGTTGTCTGGTTGGCTTCGACGCCGAGACGACGGAACATATCAACGAGTTTTTTACGGCTGATCCTGAGCGTATTGGCGCGAAGTACAAGAAGCGGCCTCTGCTGGAAGAATGCCACCAAACGCTCTGTTTCAAGCACGCCAAATGTCGCAGCCCATCGTTGAACAAGCCACAGAGGAAAAGAATAAAAGAGCGCGACCATTTCTCCTTTGGATTTCGGGCCTCCACCTTCGGGCAAGAGATGCTCCTGCAGGGCAGCATAGACCTTTCCGCTTTGCTTGAAGAACTCGCAAAAGTCCTCCTTGCTAACAAGCCTTTCCTTCGCGGCAGCATAAAGACAAAGGCATTCGGCCTTCTCGAGATCGTTCATGATCGGTCGCGGCCTGGCCTTTTCAACCCAGACTTCCAGGAAACTTTTATGGCGAAAGACCGCGTAGATCGTTTCGGAAAGGAATTTGCGGTCGCGGGAACCAACCTTTTTCCGGTTCTGGAAAAAATACCGCGCAAGCCACCGGTCCGCCGGCATCGGATCCTTTTCAACTCCTTGCCAGACCTCGGTCGCCATCCGGAGCTGTGAAAAAACGAGGCGCCTTTGACTGTCTTTCATGGATTCCTCGGGGTTGGAAAAAAAAGGCCTGATCGCAAAGACCAGGCCTTTTGCAATATCAGAAAATCAAAGAGCGATTTTTTTTTGATTATTGCTCGCCGGCTTTCAGGATCCTCTGGCGAATGTCGGATTCCCGGTCGAAACGGTTCTGCCGGGACACGTCCAGGGTTCGCTGGGCCGAAGAAAGCTGTTGTTGGATATACGGATCGTTGTTGTTTCCGCTTCGCGCGGTCTTGAAGGCGTCCGCGGCACTCCACGCATGGTTGGCGATAAGGGGTCCGAGCCCCGCCCAGAAAACACCGCCGGTCGTCAGCGTTGCAAGAAGAATCGTGGTGGTCACGGCGGCCACTTCAATACCGGCCATTATTTTGGTCTTGGTGGCTCCGATCTCGCCATTCATGGCCTGACCTGTGGTCGGCAAAAGCAGGGAGGCCCCGAATTCCTTACCGCCTGCTGCAAAGGCCGCCGGGGACAAAGATACGAAGATCATTAGGAAAGCCGTCAAATAGGAAAGGTGTTTTTTCATGGATTCTCTCCTCCTTACAAGATTAATGATTTCCCCACCCTTAATCTAACGACTTCCCGGGGAAAATCTTTACCTTGTTTGAGATAAGAGGTGTTTCACGAAAACGCCTCCGTCGAGAAGTTGAAAAATTGCTTTTCTCTTTCGGATCGAGCATCATGGCCCGTTGTACCCCTGAATATCTCTAACGGGGTGAACCCCTACAAATTTAAACCTCTACCGTTTTGCTACTTCTTTAGAAATGCTCGCGGAATTCCAATTCGAAAGGACTTCAGCAAGAAGCCGCACGCCGAATCCATTCGCACCCTTGGGACAATCGAAACGGTTTGAGCTACACGAAGCCATTCCGGCAATGTCCAGATGCACCCACGGTGTTTTTTCCGGTACGAATTCCTTAAGGAACATCGTTGCCGTAATCGTCCCGGCATAGCCGTCGCCTGTGTTTTTAAGATCCGAGTGATGTGACTTGATGCACTCCCCGTATTCTTCCCAAAGAGGAAGCTGCCAGCAGCGTTCTCCGACCTTTTCTCCGGCTCTTTGAATGGTGTCAATCAGTTTTTGATCCGTCCCGAGAATCCCGCAGGTCTTGTCTCCAAACGTGTGATGGCACATCCCTGTCAGTGTCGCCGCGTCGATGATCGCCGCCGGTTTGAACTCCGCACAGTACGATAAGGCATCCGCGAGAATAAGACGTCCTTCGGCATCGGTATTTATCACTTCCACGGTTTTCCCGTTATACATCCGGATGATATCTCCGGGACGCTGAGGATCGGCGGCGACATTATTCTCCACCGAAGGTGCAAGGCCTACGATGTGAAGCGGCAGTTTCAGATCCGCCATAAGTCCCATCGTTGCGATCACCGCAATCGCGCCGGACTTGTCATATTTCATTTCTTCCATGCCTTTCGAAGGCTTGATGGAAATGCCGCCCGTGTCGAAGGTCACGCCTTTGCCGACGAGGCAGACCGTGCCCCGGTCTTGGTACTCCTTTCCGTATTCCATGATAATCAGGACCGGGGGCATCACGCTTCCCCGGTTCACGGCCAGGATCCCGTTCATGCCCATTTTCTTGAGTTCGGCAAGTCCTAATATTTTGCACGTCAGTTTTTTTTCTGCGGCGAGCTTCCTGGCCTCGTCGGCAAGCCGCGGCGGGTTCATCACATTCCCCGGCTCGTTGTTCAAATCGCGGGCTAAAAGGACTGCTTTCGCGATCTTCTCGGAACGGGCCATCGCCGGACGAAGCCCCGAAACAAACTCTTTTTTTTCTGTAACGAGTTCCACGGATTCAGGTGCTTTCGGCGGATCGTCCTTTTTCTTCATCTTGTACTGTGTAAAACGGTATGAAGCCAAAAACGAAATCTCTGTAAAAATTTTCGCCGCTTCTTCCGCAGGAACAGCGTCCGTCAGAAAAGAATCCAGAAGCACGCGGATTTTTACGGCTTTGCGACCGTTCGCGAGTCCGATCAGAGTCCCGACGGATTTTCTTAAAGAGAAGGGCTTGAGTTCTTTTTTTTCTCCCAACCCCAAAAGCAGCATCTCCGGTGCCTGGCGGTAACCGGCCTGATAAGAACTGAAAATCTCGCCTGTTTTCCCTTCAAATCGTTTTTTCGCAATGGCCGCTTTCGCAGCTTTTGCGAACGCAGGATCGATCCTCCTGAGCACTTTCAAGTCTTTCTCACCCTTAAAATAACCCGCCACAAAAAGGTCCGCCTTGACCCCCGATCTTGTCAATCCCGCCGATGAAACCTTCATGAAAACCTCCTTAAATGAGGGCATAACTTACGGAACAAAGTGACGTAAGTTATCCGCCCGGATTTAATCCGCCGCGCTTTGTGGCGGAATCTTATTTTCGCGCAACGAGCAACGAATTCATTGAGCGTTGAGCCTGCAAGGGTAAATAAAAAAACTCCGGACAAACCAGACAAACTATTTGAAGAAAAACAATCTCACAGCTATCACGACCAGAAATACGGCAAAAAGACGTTGAAGCATTACCTCATTAAGACTCAATGAAAGTTTGGTGCCAAACCACGCGCCCAGAACGCTGAACATTCCCAAAACAAACGCCGCCTTCCAATCCACCATCCCGGCCCGGCTGTGAAAGAAGGTGCTTGAAAGCGCCGTAAAAATGATGATCAGGAATGAAGTCCCGACGGCACGATGAATATTAAATCCCTTCAGAAACATAAGCAGCGGAACAAAAATGGTCCCGCCGCCGACCCCGAAGAGCCCGCCGAGAAAGCCTCCCAAGATCCCGATCAGTGCCGTTGCCATATTGCCCTTTTGAGATTCGAGACTTGTTCCTCGGGACTTGTTGTGGTTCCTTGTTTTTCCGAGGCCCTAGTCCCGAGGTGCGAGTCCCTTACTTTAATGCCCTGCCCGGTCGAGCGCCAGATTTACAAGCCGGTCGACATGCTTGATTTTCGTGTGTTCGCGCGGTACATGAAAATAGGTGATGCGCTTGAATTTCTTTTCCAGATCTTTGACCTGCGCATAGAACGGCTTGAGGTTCTCTGCCTTGAGCCGGTAAATGCCCGAGAGCTGGCGTGCAACAAGCTCACTGTCCAGAAAATAATCCGCTTCGGAGATGCCAAGTTCCGCCGCCAGGGTCAGACCGCGGATTACCGCCGTATATTCCGCAACATTGTTGGTCGTTTCACCGATCGTTTCGCCGTGATCGGTCAGCTTGTGATCTTCCTCATCACAGACCAGCACGCCGATCGCCGCGGGCCCCGGGTTCCCGCGAGCCCCTCCGTCGGAATAAATTTTACCTTTTTTCATAAAACCAGTAAGGTGTACGGAGTACGGCGCGCGGCGAAAAGCTCTTGTTACGGTACGCCGTACGTCTTACGCCGTACGCTGATCCTTTTTAAGATTCTGTCCTTTGTGATAGGCTTCCAGAAATTCGACTTCTTTTTGAAGTTCACGAACGCGATTTTTGAGCTCTTTCACCGGATCCGGAAGATCGCCGTGTTCAAGGTCGACGTCCTCGACTTTTTTTCCGTCAATCCGCACGATCTCGGCGGGCACACCGACCACCGTGCAGTGGTCCGGCACGGAGTGGATGACAACCGAACCGCCGCCGATCTTCACGTGATCGCCGATCCTGATGTTCCCCAGCACTTTTGCGCCTACGCCGACCACCACATTATGTCCGAGCGTCGGGTGCCGCTTGCCGCGTTCTTTCCCCGTTCCGCCGAGCGTCACGCCCTGATAGATCGTCACATTCTCGCCGATCTCCGTAGTCTCCCCGATCACGACGCCCATACCGTGATCGATAAAGAATCCCGGAGCGATCTTCGCGCCGGGGTGAATCTCCACACCGGTCAGGAAACGCGCGATCTGTGAAATAAGCCGCGGAATGAACGGGATATGCCACTTATAGAGGAGATGTGCGAACCGGTAGAAAAGTACGGCATGGAGTCCGGAATAGAGAAAAATGACCTCAAGTGCGCCAAACGGCGTACGGGCAGCCGGATCGCGCTCAAAGCAGGCCTTGAAATCGCGGTAGATGGAATAGAGCGGGTTTTTCATAACAGAGGGTATTTTAGAGCATCTCAAACTGTTTATCTAATGTTTTGTCTTAAAGGCATTGGAAAAGCGTAAGGAGTGCGGCGTACTTGTTTTTTGATTTTTGGCTATACCGAAAACCGGAAAAGCATCACATCCCCGTCCTGAACTTCGTACTCCTTGCCTTCGACGCGAAGCAGGCCTTTTTCCTTGACTGCCGGCTGGGAGCCGTATTTCAAAAGGTCTTCATAACACATGACTTCGGCGCGAATGAACCCGCGTTCAAAATCCGAATGGATCACGCCCGCGGCCTGCGGTGCTTTTGAACCCTTGCGAACGGTCCAGGCGCGAACTTCTTTTTCACCGGCTGTGAAGTAAGTGATGAGTTGAAGCGCCTTATAGCCGGTCCGGATAAGCGAATTGAGCCCCGGTTCTTCAAGGCCGAGGTCTTTCAAGAAAATCTTTTGATCGTCCTCCGAAAGATCGATCAGTTCGGACTCCACCTTGCCCGAGATGACGACGACCTCGGCGCCTTCCCTGGCCGCCCGCTGACGCAAAAGATCGACAAAAGGCCCGCCTCCCGGTAAATCTTTTTCTGCCACGTTGGCGCAGTAAAGCACGGCCTTGAGCGTAAGGAACGCCATGTCCTTTACAAGTTTCCTCTCTTCTTCCGTAAGTCCGATATTGCGAAGCGGCGTACCATCCTCAAGCGCCTTTTTTACTCTTTCGTAGACCGGCATTTTTTCCCTGGATTCCTTGTCGCCCGTTTTTGCGAGTTTCTCGGTCTTGTCATAACGGGTATTGATGGTGTCAAGGTCCTTCAGACAAAGCTCCGTGTCGATCACGTCGATATCCCGTGCGGGGTCGATCGTGCCTGATACATGGACGATGTTCGGATCTTCGAAACAGCGAACGACATGAAGAATAGCTTCAACTTCTTTGATGTGTCCGAGGAATTGGTTCCCGAGGCCTTCGCCTTTGGACGCGCCGGCCACAAGCCCGGCAATATCATAAAACTCGACTGTGGTGGGTGTCGTCTTTTTGGGATTATAGAGCTTGCTCAGATCCCAGAGACGCGAGTCGGGCACGGGTACCATGCCTACATTCGGTTCAATCGTGCAAAAGGGGTAGTTTGACGCCGCGGCATGCGCTTTGGCGATCGCATTAAAGATAGTGGACTTGCCGACGTTGGGGAGGCCGACAATACCGCATTTGAAACCCATAACTTACTATACTCGTACCGGATTGGAAACGGTTAATGAAAAACAGCAGAACAGAATTGATGTCATTTAGATCCTCTTTTTTGAAAAACGAGGCACTATAGCAGAAAATCAACCGCCGGGAAACGAGAAATGGAGAACAAACAAGCTTCTTATGCGTTGCTCCAGTTATTCCCTCCTGTAGGGCACATTTAAATGTGCCCTACGGAAGAGAGAATAGAGCGAATATCTCTCAGGAAACCGGAACAATGCATTTCTTATTTGAGAGAAAGGACGAAGAGACATTGACAGTTTTATTGAATATGAATATATTATATGATAAATATGAATAAATGGAGGCCCAGCCATGTTGAAAATAAACAGGAAAATGGTGGTGTGGGGCGCTATGCTATCGCTTCTCTGCACCCTGGGGTTTCAAATACCGGCCCCCGCCGGATGGCAAAAGCCCGTCCAGCCGTCCATGACAGGCGGAGCTCTCACCTGCCTTGTCTCCCATCCGCTCGACGAATCCAAGTTCCTGGTCGCCTCCGGACAGCAAGTCTTCGAGGCCGGAAAAGAAAATACGTGGCAGCCGCTCTGGTCCCAAGCCGACGCGGGGTCGCCGTTCAAACGGTTGTTTTCTTTCGATGTTTTGCCGGACATCATTTTTGCGATTACAAACCGGAGTGTTTTTATGGGAAACCTGAAAGACCGCTCCTGGCACGTGGTTTACAAAGACTCGGGAAAAACGCCTCTCGCTTTCGCGGTCCACCCCAAAAATCCAAACCGCTGGTTCCTGGGAACCCAAAAAGGCCTTTGGGAAACACAAAATGCCGGGCGCACCTGGTCTCCTTCCGCCATCTTCCACACGTCAGGGTCCGTCCCCCTTTTGATCTTCAATCATGACCGGTTCTTCCTCGCGGATGAAAAAACCCTTTATCTCGCGATGTTCGGGGGTTCCGCGCGATCTGTCCTCGAGCTTTCAAAAACCACCGCGGAAGTCCCCGCCACAGACGAAGAGAACCCGGGAACTCTTGAAGAGCCGCTTTCTTTCAACCTGAAAATTCATGATCTGATCGTCTCGAAACGCAGCCCGCAGGAACTGTTTCTTGCAACCGCAAGCGGCGTCTTTCAAAGCTGCGACAGCGGACACCGTTGGGAACCGTTGTCCAGAAGCGGCCTGCAAAGCACTGTCGTTTACCAGCTTGCCTATTCAAAGAAAAAAGGAGGGCTTTATGCCGCGACCCCTCGCGGTGTTTATGTCTACGATGCCCGTGCGCAAAAATGGACCGGTCTTTTTGAAGGCTTGGCCAAAGACCGCACGCAGGGCATCGCGGTGCTGAACGAGGAAAAACTGATTGCGATCACCGAAGAGGGTTTTGTGCAATATCCTCTTGAAACTTTTGTGCCGGAAGCCGGCCCGGTCGTGGCGGTCTATCAGCCACCGGAAGAAACTCTCGCTCTTTTTAGAGAGCTCCTCGCGTTCGAACCTTCGGCCCGCGAAATCCATCAACGCGTCATTCAATACGCCGATGTCGCGAACGGCAAGATCAAGCGCTGGCATGCGGAATCCAGGCTGGCAGCCCTGTTTCCCAGTCTTTCTTTCAGCAAGAATTTCTCGCGGGGCGCTACTATCGACATTGACCGCGGCGGGACGAACGACCCGGACGAATACATCATTGGCCCGGTAGACTCCAGTAAAGGGGGTTACCGGACCCTCAGCTGGGATTTTGGCGACATGATCTACAGCTCCGACCAGACCTCCATCGATTCCCGGGAGAAGCTTATGGTGGAATTGCGTAACGATCTTCTGTCTGAGGCTACGCGCATCTACTACGAGCGGCGGCGCCTCCAGATTGATCTCGTTTTCACGCTGCCGGTTTCCGGACAAGAACATCTCGAAAATCTCCTGCGTATGGACGAGCTGACCGCTCTTCTTGACGGAATGACGGATGGGTTTTTTTCGAAACGACTGGAGGCTATTTACGCAAAGTATCCGAAACTGGAAGAGTTATGGAGATTCAAACAAGTGGACACCCCCCGGGACTCGGGACTCGTTCCTCGGGACTCAAAAAAGGTACTCCATCAATAAGGAGAAACACATCATGGAAGAAAACAAGCAGAAACCGATCTCAAATTTCAAGGATCTTGTCATATGGAAGGTAGGGAAGGCCCTCGTAATTGATATTTACCGTCTAACGAAAACATTCCCTCAGGAGGAACGGTTCGGCTTGACCGACCAGATGCGAAGAGCCGCGGTTTCAGTCCCAAGCAACATCGCGGAAGGTTTTAACAGGAAATATTCGACCGATTACAAAAGGTTCCTATTCATGGCGCTCGGTTCTTGTGGCGAGCTGGATACTCAGCTTGAGATCGCAACTGCTTTGCAGATGACAAACCCCGTAAATGCTCAAAATCTTGCCGACAAGATCGACCACGAATCCAGAATGATAAGAAAATTAATCGAAAAGATAGAAGTCTCTATCAAGGAGAGAAGGAACTTGAAACAGAAAGCGAGTCCCGAGGAACGAGTCCCAAGTCCTTTGCAATATTGAGTGGCTACTTCGCGTCCGGTTGCGCGTTGTCCGTTACGCGTTGCGCTCGCTTGGACATTCTGTCCAGACGCAGTTGCCCGCACGCGGCATCAATGTCACGGCCTGCCGTCTGTCGCAGCGTCACGTGAAGACCCCGCCTCCTGAGCTGGTCGCAAAAACGCTCCGCCGCTTCGGGGGTGGGCGCTTTGTGCGGAAACTCCGCGATCGGATTATAAGGAATAATATTGATCTTGGCCCGAAGCGGCTTTGCGAGCATGGAAACGCCCTCGGCTTCCTCTTCCGAGTCGTTCACGCCGGCGATCAGTGTGTACTCGAACGTGATCTCACGTTTCAGGTCCTGGTTGATTTTCCTCAAAACGCTCATAAGCTCTTTGAGGGGGTAACGTCGATTGACCGGGACAAGGCTGCTGCGGACCTCATCGATCGAGGAGTGGAGCGACACGGAAAGCCGGACGCGCCCGTCCACGGCTTTTACAAATTCCAGGATCTTTGGGATGATCCCGGAGGTCGAGACCGTGACTCTTCGCGCGCCGAAGGCGAAACCCCAGGGCTCGATCAAAATACGGACCGCCTTGAGCGTAGCCTCATAATTATCAAGCGGTTCCCCCATTCCCATAAACACAACATTTGTGATCTTTTTTCCCGTCATACGGCCGATCCTTGCGACTTGTTCTACGATCTCGCCGGCCGTGAGGTTGCGGGTGAACTTCCCCTGCCCGCTCGCACAGAACGCGCATTGAATTTTGCATCCCAGCTGTGTCGAAACGCACACGGTTTCGCGCCCTCCACGGGCGGTCGTTGCTCCGCCTTCCCGGGAATCGGCAGTGTCCACTTGCGAGATCAGGACGCTTTCAAGAAAATGTCCGTCCGGGGTCTTGAAAAGAAACTTTGTCGACCCTCCGGCCACCGCTTTTTTTTCTTCGACGGGTTCAAGCGCGGTGAGGCGCACCTCCCCTGAAAGTTTTTGGAGCACGCCTTTCGGCAGGTTTCTGATCTCATCCCACTCGAGGACGTTTTTTTGATAGATCCAGTCGAGGAGTTGTGCCGCGCGGTATTTGGGAAGGCCCTGGGCTGCAACAAGGGTCTCTATTTCGCCGGGGGTTGAACCGTAGAGGGTTTTCATGGAATGTTTTCCGTTCGTCACCGTACTTGTGACGCTGTACGCCGGATAAACATTAAATCCACTTCTTGAACTTCATCCAGACAAGCGTGGCAAGAGAGGAAAGCACGCAAAGACCGATGGCAAATGGATAGCCCATCGTCCATTCCAGCTCCGGAAAATGCTTGAAGTTCATTCCATAGATGCTCGCGATGATCACGGGG
Organism: Candidatus Omnitrophota bacterium; assembly: GCA_041653795.1. GTDB lineage: Bacteria > Omnitrophota > Omnitrophia > Omnitrophales > Aquincolibacteriaceae > Aquincolibacterium. The sequence continues at coordinate 3,755 of JBAZER010000012.1, read as the reverse complement.
GGCATGGTGACCGTCGCCAAAACGGTCAAATGCTTCAGGACTTCATTGAGACGAAAGGAAGAATACGAAAAATAGACCTGCAGAATGTTGTTCAGATTTTCATGATACGATTCAGCCATGCTGTGGATCCGGAAAAGATGGTCGTAGACGTCCCGGAAATACATGAGGTGTTTTGGTTTGATGAAGCGGTTCGGGTTCTTTGCGAGCGAGTAAACCGTGTCGCGCTGCGGACCGATGATCCGCCGAAGGTTGAAGATATCCTGTTTGGCTTGAAGAAGCGTTTGCAAAAAATCCTTCGATGGGTGGTTGAACATCTCTTTCTCAAGCGCGTCAATCTTCACATCGTATTCGTTCAGGACCGGAAGGTAATTGTCCACAAGACGGTCAAGGACCGCGTGGGCAAGAATATCGGAGCCGCCAGACATGACGGTCGCTGTTTTTTTGACGGCGAGCTCCCGGGTCTGCGTCACACAGTCCAGGAGGTTCCGGTGCACGGTCACCACATAATTCTCGCCGATGAAAATATCGAGCTCGCTCGTCCCGAGCTCCTCATGCTTTCCCATCCGCTTTATGGTAAGGGCGTGAACGACCATAAAAAGGTATTCCTCATAATCGTCGACTTTGGGATGGGACTGGTCCGTGATGCAGTCTTCCACGGCCAATGGATGAAAATTGAAGATCTCGACCAGCGTCTCTTCTTCGAATTCGTTCGGCGCTTCAAGATCAACCCAGAGCAGGCTGCCTTTTTCGCCCAGCGCGGAAAGAAGCTGCGCCCGGGAAAGATTCGTCTCGATCGTCCCGCCTTTTTTATAGTAAAAACTCGTAATCATCATGGACCCCGCTGTGTTTGAATAGCGGCTATCTTATCAATCCTTCCGGGGATTGGCGATACAAAAATCAAACCCGGGATGAAGGACATCGAATGGCGGATGGAGTAAAACGAAAATCCAAAACGTCAGCCGCCCTTCGCCATTTTCCATTCTGTTTCTGCGTGCCACAAAATTATTCTTCCTGAGTAAAGCGGCCTTGTTTTATAATAAAAAAAGCAAGGAGGGAGGACAAGATGCCCAAGAAGGTCCTGATTATCGATGATGAACCCGAGATCTGCAAGAAGATAACTGGGTTTCTTTTTGATGCGGGGTATGCTGCCTCTTATGCCTTGAACGGTCCCGACGGCCTCGCCATGATTAAAAGGGATTCCCCCTCGCTGGTGCTTCTTGATATCGGTATGCCGGGAATGGACGGCATCGAGGTCATGCGTCTCATCCACGAACAATTCCCCGCCCTGCCCGTGATCGTTCTTACCGACCACCAGGATACAGAAACTGTCAAAAAAGCAATCGAGCTGGGGGCCTCGGAGTACCTGACCAAGCCGGTCAACCCGGAGACTTTGCTGAATCAGTTCGTGCGGGACATGATCGGAAAGCCCTGATCAGGATTTTTTATTCACGACCGTTCCGGCCTTTTGGCCCGGGTCTTCATGAAAATAACTGCTCCCTCGAACAAAAGCAAAAGGGCCAGACCCGCCAGCAAAGCACCTGTAATCCCTATGGGGTTTAAAATAAACCTCCCGCGCAGGAACATTTCCCGGACCCACGGTTTCAGGATGAAAAAAAGCGAGCACATCGCTACGAGCATCATGAAGACCGCAGGCCAGAGGGCTACCCTGTAGCGCATCTTGTTCTTGAAGAGCCAGAGACTTACGGTCAGGAGCACCAGCGCGGCAAGAAGCTGGTTGCTTGAGCCGAAAATCGACCAGAATATTTTCCACGCCGGGATCACGTGGCCGGCGGCATCCGTTATTTTCGTGGTCACAAAGATCGCGGGCAGGATCAGCGTGATCAGAGCGGCCGCGTAGGGGCTCCATTTCCCCCTCCACCCTGTCAATTCTTCAAAAATGTAGCGCCCGAGGCGCGTCGCCACGTCCAGAGTGTCGTAAACGAAAGTGGCAAAAGCAAGAAGCGCGAAATTGAGTGCCAGCTCGGTGGGGATTCCCAGGCGGCCCAGAAATACACTGACACCATTGGCAAAGATCTGGTTAGGATCCTGCAACGCGCCGGCTTTCGAGACGGTGAGAATCAAAACGGTCGCAAGCGCGATGACGGCAACAAAGCTCTCGAGAAGAAGCCCTCCGTATCCGACCAGCTTGATGTCTGATTCTTTGGCGATCTGCTTAGAGGTAGTTCCCGAGGCGACCATGGCGTGAAATCCGGAGCAGGCGCCGCAAGCTACGGTCGTGAAAAGGAGCGGCAGGATCGGAAAGCCGGCCGGATTGATCCACCCGGTGAATGCCGGATACTGGACCACAAAGGGCTGGATGAAATTCCCCGCGATGATCCCGAGCAAACTCACCCCCACCATGAGGGTAAGAAAGAAACCTCCCAGATAGCCACGCGGCTGGAGCAGGAACCACATCGGAATTACCGCCGCGATAAAACAATAGACCAAAAGCGCTCCGTTCCACATCGTTCGGGGATCCAGGTTTCCAACGGACGGCATGGCAATTGGAAAACACGGCCCGAGATAAATCGCGACAAATACCAGGGGGATGAAAACAAACGTTGTAATGCCGAGCGGTGGGTTGAATTTTCTGAGAATGATCCCCATTACGACCGCGAGTCCGAGATACATCATGGAGGAGGACGCGACGCCTGCACCCCTGACCGGATCGGTGAAAGTGCCGGCCGTGATGTCCATGAAAGTTGTAATGATATAAACAAGCGAGAACCATAGGAAAAGCAGAAAGAGAACATAAGCGCGTTTACTCATGTATTCCCGGAGAACTTCTGCAATGGACTTGCCCTGATGCCGGACCGAGGCCGCGATGGTGAGCATGTCGTGGACGCCGCCGATAAAAATGCCGCCTAGAAGGATCCAGAGTAGCGTCGGCACCCATCCGAACCACATGCCCGCGAGAATGGGACCTACGATCGGTCCTGCCGCGGCGATCGCCGAGAAATGCTGCCCCAGAAGATACCATTTCCCCGCCGGGACAAAGTCCACATCATCCCGGAGTGCGCATGCCGGGGTCGGGACATCATCCCGAAGCCCGAGGATCCGGCTCAAAAAATTCCCGTAAAGCCGGTACCCCAGGAACAGAACGGCCATGGAGCTGATGATCAAAAGCAGAAGATTCATAATATGTCCTTTTAATGAAAATTATGGCGGGTAGTCGTGGACGGTAGGCGAACCCTACAACCCATTGAAATACCGCTACTTATAAAAATCTACCGCAAGAGAGGCATGGGCTGGAAAATATCGTTAGACTGCCCCATCAATAATTAATTTCCAAAGAAAGATCTTAAATGCCTCTTGTTTTGCTTCTTTTCATTGATGCTTACGGAACAATAATCTCTACTTTTGAGAAATAACAAGCATCTCAAAATCCCCTGTCGTCAGCTTGTCGTTTCTTGAGTACGCCCCGAGCTTGGCGCCGAGGATATCGATTTCTTTATACCCCAGCGTCTTTAAAAGCCATGTGAGTTCACTTGGCACATAGTAGCGCTCGTTACAGGTTAATTCCTTTTTAGTTCCCGCATCGTCCTCGAACACGACGGTGTTGTGGTCCCGGAACGTTATCAGATCGAAAGAACAATTTTTACACGCTGAATTGCCTTCTTTGGCCGCGGACTCATAAAATTCTTTGACGGAATGAAAAAGCGGAAATAACCCGTTCAATGTCGTGAATATAAACTTGCCCTTATCTTTTAACGCCTTTGTCGCGTTCTTTAATATTTCAAAATTCATCTCATCCG
>JBAZER010000011.1:0-56827 GCA_041653795.1 Candidatus Omnitrophota bacterium | reverse complement strand
TTGACGCCTTCGACTTCCATTGGACACCCCCATGTGACGAGCTGGCTTTCATGCTGGCACCAACTCTTCGTTGTGTCCACTTTTTCGGGGGAAGATCAGTCGGGAAAATGCAGTTCTACCTGGCGGCCCTGGATGATACGGTTAAAACCGGAGGCGAGAATCCCGCGATCGGGATCATTGTCTGCAGATTCAAAAAGAAGATGACTGTGGAATACGCCCTGAGGGAATCAAAAAAGCCGATCGGGGTCGCCACTTACCGGATCACTTCTCATCTCCCCAGAGAACTCGAGAAAGAACTTCCGAGTCCCGCCCAGATCGGCTACTTACTCGGCAAGATCTAAGCGCCCCTCGATTTTACATTCGAACTCTCGAGTGAAGAGGCTAAAAGTTTAAGGTGCCAATTTGGCACCTTAGAAAAACACGACCGCGGGAGCATATCACTTAATCCCGGATTTTTTGAGTTCGGAGAGAAACTTTTTTTCGTCCCAGATGGGGATGCCGAGCTCCTGGGCTTTGGCGAGCTTGGAACCGGCGCCGGGACCGGCGACGAGAATATTGGTTTTTTTGCTGACACTGCCGGAAGGATGAGCGCCGAATTTGCGCAGGAGCGCTTCGGCTTCGGAACGTTCGATCGTTTCAAGCGTTCCGGTCAGGACGATCGTTTTGCCGCGGAACGGATTGTCTCCCGCGACCTTTTCCACAATGTCCATCCGCACACCGACGTCCTGCATTTTCCTGAGGAGATTCTTCGCAGAAGGATTGCCAAAGAATTTCACGATCCGTCCCGCGGTCACGGGACCGATCTCACGAATGCCTTCCAGGTCTTCCTTGGTCGCCTTCGAAAGTTTTTCAATGCTCCCGAATTGGCCGGCCAGAATAAACGCCGTGTGCACACCGACGTCCCGGATCCCGAGCCCAAAGATCAAATTCGGCAAAGGACGCCATTTGCTTTGCTCGATCCCGTCGAGCAGATTGTTCGCGGACTTCTCTGCCATCCGTTCGAGCGCCTCAACGTCCGTGATCTTCAGTGAATAAAGGTCGGCCAGGTCTTTGACAAGGCCTTTGTCCACGAGCTGGTCAATGATCGCGACTCCCAGATTTTCAATGTCCATCGCTTCGCGGCCCGCGAAATGTTTGAGGAGCCCTTTGAACTGGGCCGGGCAAAGAGAGTTCTGGCACCGGATGGCAACTTCTTCTTTGTCCTTTTCCGGGTCCTGATCTTTTTCAGCCGGAGCACCGCATACCGGACATTTTTCCGGGAATACGAACTTCGCGGAGCTGCCTTTCCGTTTGTCTTTATTGACCGATATGACCTGGGGAATGATCTCACCGCTTTTCTCGATGAAAACAAAGTCCCCGATCCGTGCGTCCAGGCGCTCAATTTCATCCTTATTGTGAAGACTCGCGCGCGACACCGTAGTGCCTGCAAGCTGCACGGGTTTCAGGACCGCCACAGGCGTCAGGACTCCGGTGCGGCCGACCTGGACTTCGATACCCTCAAGCACAGTCTCCGCCTGCTCGGCCGGGTATTTATAGGCAATCATCCAGCGCGGCGATTTGGACGTTTTACCGAGCGCCTTCTGGTCCTCAAAAGAATCCACCTTCACCACCACGCCGTCGATTTCATACTGGAGCTTCTCGCGCTTTTTCTCGACTTCATCGATCACGCCAAAGACCTCGTTCATGCCTTTGCATTTTTGCGCGTCCGGGATCACTTTAAAACCGAGTTTCTTCAGGAACGCCATTGCTTCGCTTTGGCTCTGCGGCGGGTTGCTCCCCTCGTAACGCGCCAGGCCGTGAATCAGGGCGTCGAGCTTGCGCGCCGCGACAAGCTTTGGATCGAGCAGTTTCAGACTGCCGGCGCAGGCATTGCGGGGGTTCTTGAAAAGCTCCTCGCCGGCTTTTTCCTTTTCATGATTGATCTTTTCAAATTGTTCCCTGGAGATGTAGGCCTCACCGCGCACTTCCAGAAGTTCCGGGACCGGACCTTGAAGGGAATTTCCGGAAACCGGGATTCTGAGCGGGACGGAACCGAGGGTCTTGATATTCTCCGTGATATCATCCCCGTATCTTCCGTCTCCCCGCGTGGCGCCGAGCTTGAGAAGGCCATTTTCATAAATGAGTGAGATGGAAACACCGTCGATTTTTTCTTCCACATAATAGGAGAATGGTTCGCCGCCGAGGCCTTTGCGGACGCGCTTGTCGAACTCTTCGAGTTCTTTGCGGGAATACGTGTTGTCGAGCGAAAGCATGGGGACTTTGTGTTCGATCGTTTTGAATTCCTTGAGCGGCGCGCCGCCCACTCGCCGAGAGGGAGAATCCGGGGTCACGAGTTCGGGAAATTCCTCCTCAAGGTTGATGAGCTCTTGCATCAGACGATCATATTCGCGGTCCGGGATCTCGGGCTTCGCCTCGAGGTAGTAGAGACGGTTGTGCCGTTCGAGTTCTTTCCGGAGTTTCTGGATTCTTTTTGATGCTTCGATTTTACTCATAACCCTCGTACGGGGTCTGGCTCCATTTTAGTTTTCACAAAATGGTGCCTGACCCCTTTTGTCAAAGGGACAGGCACCTTTTCTTTCAGAAAAAGAGCCAGTCCCTGTTAAAGCAACCTGTAAGCCAGGGACACCGGCAAACCTTCGGCCAGGATCTTTTCCGAGGCTTTCTTATTATCGTAAGGCAGGCGCACGATTTCAAACGTTAATTCGCTTTCGTCAAAGATGCCGAACGAAAGCCGGGGGTCCTGGTCGCGAGGCTGGCCGACACTTCCGGGATTCAGGAGATACCGTTCATTTTTCCGGAGTTTCAGAACGCCTTCCGTCAAATAGCTGCCCTTTTTCTCCTTATCCGCGAAAAAACACGGCACATGACTGTGCCCGACAAAACCAAAATGGGTCCGCAGGGCCAGGAATGATTTGTAGGCATCGCCTTCATCAAACAGATAGTGGAATTCTTCAGGACTGTGGATCGTTCCGTGTGCGAGGGTCATGTTCCCGTCGATCTGAAGACAAGAGAGACCTTTGATCCTGGCAATGAGCTCCGGTTTTAATCTTTTCGATGTCCATTCAATTGCTTCGCGTGCCGAGGCTGCGAATTTGACGCGGACCCTGGCGTGAATGACCGCGGCTTCGTGGTTTCCCAATACATGAAGCCCGGCGTTCTGAAGCGCCCATTCCAGACATTCGTTCGGGTTCGCACCGTATCCGATGGAATCTCCCAAAACGATGAATTTTAACAAACGGTGCTTTCCCGCGTATTCCAACGCTGTCTCGAGAGCTTCCAGATTTCCGTGAATATCGGCAAAAACCGCGTAGCGCATAAATTAAGGAACCTCTCCTGCGTCATTGCGAGGAGCCCCACAGGGGCGACGCGGCAATCTCAAAGCAAGTACGCTGTTCGGTAAATTCGAGTGAAAATTCGTATTCTCACCGTAGGGCAGGTTTAAACCTGCCCTACGCAGTTAAATATCACTCGAACTTAACGAACAGGGTACTAGATTGCTTTCCGCCAGAGGCGGATCCGCCTCTGGCGGACGCAAACTCGCAATGACATTATGACTAAATGAGTTAAAGATACTTATAAAACCGCTTCCCAAGTTCAAAATGTAATTGAAAACCGGCTGAAGCATCCCTGGGCCGCAGACCAACGGGCCTCAACATCGCGGATATAATCTTTCATGCCGGATTCCCGGAGTGCTGTCAAAAATTCCACGAGCTGCGGCTCCTCGCCTTCCGCGGTCACTTCCACGCGGCCGTCCTCGAGGTTCCGGACAAATCCGGTCACGGGAAAACGACGGGCAAGCCTTTCCGCAGTAAAACGGAATCCCACGCCCTGGACTGTTCCGCTGAAAAAAACCTGCATTCTTTTTTCGCTCATGATTCAACGCCGGCAAACGGGTAACGGTGAACGGGCAACGATGTCGTTTTTATGTTTCCCGTTACCCGCGTAACGTTTCCCGAGCAATTGGTTGCGGAAATGATAGGCGACCACCCCGAATGCGACGCTCACATTGAGAGAATTTTTCGCGCCCGCCATCTCGATCTCGATCGTTTCATCACAGAGGGAGACAAGCCCGTCTGAAACTCCGGAAATCTCATTACCGATCACAAGGCAGACGGGGCCGGAAGGACAGTAGTCCTGATAAGAGATGCTTTCGGCGAGTTGCTCGAGGAAAACGATTTGATAACCCAGGATTTTCAGTTCGCGTAACACTTCGCGGGCGTCCCGGCGGTACTCCCAGGGGACTTCCTTCTCGGCGCCAAGCGCGGTCTTGGAGATCTGGGTATCCGGGGGGTGGCCCGTAATGCCACAGATCCATAATTTCTCCACACCGGTGCCGTCGGCCGTCCTGAAAATAGAACCGACATTGTAGAGACTGCGGATATCGTTCAGGACTACGCAAAACGGAAGTCTCGGTTCTTTTTTCCGGGCCTGCTGGCGGGCCACGAGTTCCGGATGGCTCAATTTTCTCATAGTCAGGTCACCGGCGTTTTTTTATCCCAGGCGAGATAATGGCGGTAGCCCCAGTGATACACGGATTCCGGAAGGCGCCTGAAAAACCACATCACGATCCCCCACCAGGACGGCACATACGCGATTCTTTTCCCTTTTTGAATCGCCTTATAAATATCCTCCGCAGCTCTTTCCGAAGAAATGACCCCAAAGAGCCCCTTGCGGCCGCGAACCATTTCCGTGTCAACAAAACCGGGACGGATATCAATGACTTTGATCGGCGTTGCGGAAAATTTCTGCCGCAGGCCTTCCATGTAATTGGACACGAACGCTTTGGAAGCATTGTAGGCGGGAGAACGGCCGCTTCCGCGGTGAGAGGCCACGGAGGAGATCCCCACAATGCACCCGGCGCCCTTTTGAAAAAAATAATTCGCGGCCACGTTCGCCACGGCCGCGAAGCCGATCGCATTCACCTTGATCATTTCTTCCTCGAGGTCCCACTGCAATTTCTCATTATGAAAAAGCACCCCGGCATTGATGATCATCAGATCCAGATCGTGCAAAGCCATGATCATGTTCTGAAGGCTATGGATCGCCTCGCGCGGATAGCGGACGTCGATTTCCCGGGCAAGACTTTCTCCGGGCAGTTCCTTTTGCAGTTCCTGTAATTTTTCAAAAGACCGGCCGGTCAGTCCGACCACATAACCTTCCGCGGAAAGTTTTTTTGCTAAAGCACGACCGATGCCGGTGCTGGTTCCAATGATGATAGCTCGTTTGGGAAACGGTTCCATGGGAGGTATTCTATACCAGTTGTAGTGCGCTTGAAAATGTTTTGGTCATAAAGAGGGCGCTACCCATCAGGGTAACGCCCTTTTAATGTTCCTGAATTAACGATCAAGATTTTTTTTGCTTTTTCCGTTCAACTTTTCCGGTGAAGGGAGAGGAATTTCTCGATGGATCGGTTATAAGTTTTTTCGATGTCGTTGGAAAAATAACAGGCGGGCAACTGGTTCTGACTCCGGTGGTAGGCCACGCACTCACAGCAGATCCCCTTGCGGGAGCAGGGATCATAGGTGCAATTGCAATGCTTCTTATTGGCTTCGATCTTGCATTCCATTTGTGTCATTGCCTCGGTTTTATGTTCTTAACTCAACCTCAAAACCTTTTGTCCCTTTTGTCGGGGAAGAACCACGCAGAAAAAGAGTCGGGGACATGTGTTTATGGTGCATCTATCGCTCACAGCGGGACGCATTATAACATAACGTATATACTAATGCGTTGCTCCAGTTATTCCCTCCTGTAGGGCACATTTAAATGTGCCCTACGGAAGAGAGGATAGAGCGAATATCTCTCAGGAAACCGGAACAAGGCATATACTAATACTATTATGAAATCGCTTCTAATGAGATGCGTTTGTCCGCTTTCATCAAGGTGGACATTTTCAATTTCAACTTTTCCAACATCATTATCTTCGAAATTAAAAAAATGCGGAGACTTCGGTGTCCGTGGTGATACCCGTTTCGACTAAACGGCGTGCGGATTGTTCAAGAGAAACCATTCCTTCCTCAAGCGCAATCCGGCGAAGCTCTGTGCCATAGATTCGCTCCAGAATACAATCCCGGAGCTTGGGCGTCACCTGCATGACTTCGTAAACAGCCGTTCTTCCTTTATAACCGGGCTCTGCACCTGTCGATACGGGATTTAACATACGTACAAGTCGTTGCGAAATCACCAGGTTCAAAGAAGCCGCAATTAAGTAAGGCTCGATTCCCATTTCCACCAAACGAGTTATTACCGATGGTGCATCGTTCGTATGCAGTGTCGAAAGAACCAAATGCCCGGTTAATGCAGCCCGCACCGCAATTTCCGCGGTCTCTTTATCCCTAATTTCCCCAAGCATCAGGATATCCGGATCGTGCCGGAGAATGGCCCGCAATGCCGTGGAAAAGGTAAATCCGATCTTTTCATGCACCTGCATCTGGATCGCCCCTTTCAGGCGATATTCCACCGGGTCTTCGACTGTAATGATTTTTTCTTCGATCTGGTTTAGCTTTTTAAGGCAGGCATAAAGGGTCGTGGATTTCCCCGCGCCGGTAGGCCCGGTAGCTAAGATCATCCCGTTTTCTCGATTCAAAGCATGACGAATAATGCCAAGTGACGTTTCGTCAAACCCAAGCTCTTCTAGTTCAAATACAGACAAAGGCCGCAGGATCCGAAGCACGATCGCCTCCCCGCTCACAGACGGCAATACCGAAACCCGGACTGAAAGCGATTCGTTCCCTTTTTTGATCTTAATCCGGCCATCCTGGGGGTGCCTGCGCTCGCTGATATCAAGCCCGGCCATAATCTTAATCCGTGAAATTAAATTCAGACTGATATTGTGGAGCGTCTCTGCGACTCTCGCTTCCGCCAAAACGCCGTCGATTCGATAGCGCACCCTGAGATTTTTCCCAAGAGGCTCAATATGAATATCCGAGGCATTTTTTTCGATCGCATCGCGGAAAAGATGATTAACCCATTTCGAGATCGATGCTTCTTCACTCACCTCGATATCAAAAACCTCAACCGGCTCTTTCTCCTTGGAACGTCCTTGCGTTTGTTCCATCTGTGCAAGCACATCAGCGCCCAAACCATAGGTTTCGGGAAGCAGCGAATCGATCTCATTCGGTGAAATCTCCACGAATGAAACAGGACATGCCAGGGCAACTCGCACTTCTTCTCTTTTGCTGCGCGGCATTCCAGCAGGACATGCAATTTCAAAACTGTTGCCGTCGCATTTTAGGGGAAGGATCCGGTAAAACCATGCCATTTGCGGGGGTATTTTCTTAAGAAGCTCGGAAGAGGGTTTATAATTCGAAAGATCAACCGTCATAACAATGCCTTCTCCAGCACAAGTTCATAAAAATAATCCTTCTTTTCCTCCGTTTGGCTGATTTTCATCCGCTCAACATTTGCCAAGGGATTTGTCTGCATCAAATACTGAAGAAAATACAGCAATTTCTGGATATCCCCCCTAAACGCGAGATTAATCCGCATTTCCTGCTCCTTGTTTTTTGTTCTGAGCTTGTCCGGTTCGATCTTTTCAAAAGTCATTCCGTTTTCACTCGCAAAACGCAGTAACGCGTTCACCCAATCCTGCAAAGCCACATCCCCCGTCTGCCGCACCGACTCTTGCAAGTTCAACGGCACTAAAAGCTTCTTATATTGCCCTTCCTGCCGCATCAATCCTTCGTAGGCCTCAAGTTGATCACGCTTCTGATCGCGCTCATCCGTAAGCGCCATGAGCCAAGGGCCGAATATGCCTTTAAAAACTCCGAACAGAATCAAAAAAATCATCAGACCCAAAAGAACCGTTTTGTGATGACGCTTTATAAATTCCACGACGCCTCCACCTCAAACTCGAAATAATCTTTCCCGAGTTTTTTCCTGAGCCGCGTTTGTTTCAAAGTTACATTTTTTAAATACCCGCATTTTTCGAGAATCTGGATCGTTTTCGAAAGGTCACCATGGGAAGGACTTTCCCCCGTGAAATGAAATTGGGAGCCGAGTTCAAAAGACGCAAACTCGATTTCGGCCGGGATTTGTGTGTGCAAATCACTTAAACACTCGATAAGTCTTTGTTTTTTGAGCTGCTCATCGTTTAACCGTTCAAAAAGGCGTTGATGTTCCTTCACGCGCTTCACATCCGAATGAATACGTTCTATCCTTTTATCTAACTCCCGGACTTGTTTTTGAAGAAAAAGAAAATGCGCGGCAAATCCACCCGATAGCACAGCCATAAGTATCGCCACTGAGACCAGGACCTGCCTAAGATCCGTTTTGATCTCCCGCTGCTTTTTAAGCTGTTTTCGGGGCCCTGGTAATAAGCTGATTCCTTTTTTACCGTCTCTGCAAAAACAACCGGCCAACGAATGAGGGATATTATTTTCTTCTGAAGGAAGGGCACGGCACGGGACATCAATGAACGCTTTTACATCCGTTAAAAAGGACTCGTCCGTTGGCCCACAGACAAGCACTTCCCGGACTTGAATGTTCTGGCTCAATAAATCAAGCCCTACTTCTTTAAGAAGCGGCCCCGCCCCAAGATTGATTGCCTCCTCTTGAGGAAAGGTTCGCGACCAAAGCAACCGTTCTTCATTGAAAACGATGAACAAATAGCGCTTCGCGTCGATCTCGATCCCAAGCGCCGGCGTTTGACTGCCGTGGTCCGAACAATACCAGAACAAGCTCTGATCCTCGCAAAAAACATCATCGATAACGACCCCGAGTGAATCAAAATACTTTAATCTTTTTTCAATGCCTTCTTCCGGCAAGGCTTCAATGACACCGCTTACGTCTTTTGCCGACGTCTCGAATAAAGCTCCGTGTGCCATTTGATCGAACGGCATGGGTAAAAGCCCCTGGACTTTGTTTCTGAACTCATCCGGCGTCATGCCTCCGTTTTTCAATTCCAGTTTTAAATGTTTTTGAATGATACTTGCCCGCGGCAACACGAGGCAAGATTGGGGGGAGGAAGATTTATTCAAAAATTTAGCGAGTTTCTCCTGACAACCGTCGACCGTGGCTTCCCGAACAAACGTTTGAAACCATTTCCTGTTCCCGCGACGTGTTCCCGAAAGCACGCTCAGATAATCATTGTCGTATTTGAAGACCAGGATTTCCTTACTCATAACTCAAACCAGCTCAGAATTTTTAAGTTGCTCCAGGTGCCCGATTCCTTAGCGACGATTTCAGCACTTTGACTGTTCCTGAATTTCATTTTCATGTTGTATGTGCATGAATTGACCGTCACGTAAGGAACCATAGCGTTCAGCACTTGCGCGACCTGCATCGTTTTAGGAAGCTTCATGAGCTCCGTCATTTTGGCTGGAACGAATTCATCGGAAAAGAAAGGGCGTTTGTTCATGATCGCATCGAGGATTGTCTTCTGTGCCGTTTCATCGCCTTGGACACTAAAAATCAGGGACCTTAAAACCTCTTCGGACGCTGTGTTGATATTGATCTGAGCTCCATCCGTATAAATCGTAACGAAAGGAGTAATCTTTTGAATGGTCTCCGGATCAATCTCTTTGAGCAGATAAAGCTCATCTACGGAGACGAGTGGTTTCTTTGCGCGCTGGTCCAGAAGTTCTTTCTCAAACTTCCGTGTCTGTTCGGATGAAAGTCCCTCTTCTTCTCTCTCTTTCAAAAATGCCTCAAGCCAGTTCGTTGGGATCTTATTTAAATTGAGTTTGGATTCCTCGTCACCCACAATGACCTGCAAATTATCTTTTAGAAAATCGGGCAGTTTTATCTGGCCGTACCACTCTTTATTTAAATGATCGATATAAGACATTGGGTCGTTATAGATCATGGCCGTCACCGCCCAAAATCCGTCCATAAAGGCCATCCGTCCCTCAAACTCCTGTTTAAACCGGTTATAGACGTGGACCTGCTCTGAAATATTGTAAACAAGCCCGGCCATCAATACCGTCAGCAAAACCATCATTGCCAAAGATGCGATCAAAAGAGAGCCTCGCTGATCCATCTTCATAGCGGTGTTGCTCCTTCCGGGACCGGAGCAATACTTCCTTGTGGTATCTCGATAATCCCCAAAACCGGTTGTTTCTCCACGCTGTTTTTGAGGACAATCTTCATTTCAACGGCTGCGGGCAAGCCATAATACGTGTCCTTCCGCCAATCCTCCCGAAACTCGATCTTTTCCTCCCCCGACAAATAGGGATAAAGAAAACGAAAGGACTCGATATCTTTCAGCACTACCTGTTTGGGGCTTTCCGCTGCCGCAAAGCTGTCTTCGGCCAACGGCAATTCCTCGCGATAAACACGGCCGTTTTCATAGGTGTACTTGATATAACACAACCGAACATTCTTTTTCGAATCGATTGTTTTAACGGGAATACGGCACATTCGGGGTTTCCCCTCGAACGGGAATTCCGAAAGTTGGGCACTACGGCGCAAGTCCTTTCGGATCCTCGAAAAGAAAAACAGCGTGTTGTTCTTTTCCTGGATCGTTTCACGCACTCGCGCAATTCCCTGGACAGTATTCACGAACACAGCACCGATACTGCCCGCGAGAAAACTGAATAAAACACCGGCAATCAGCAACTCGACCAGCAAATAACCCTGCTCCCTTTTCATGACGCGCTTCCGCCCATCAGGAAAAGATGCGTTGTTAAAAGGATCTTCTTTTTTTCGCTGTTTTCCATCCGAAACGTCACTCGATTGATCGCGTCGCTATAAGAGTCCACTTCGGAACGCAACCGGTAGCCTCCGTCAAAAATCTGCTCGCCACCCACAAAAACTAGGTCCGGCATCTCTCCCTGCCTTAGAAAAAACGCCGTGTTCTCGATCAACTGCTCCGCCAGACTCATTTCATTCAGATCGCGAACAGCCTTTAAACATTGCGATAAACCCGAGGTAAGCGTGATCAAAAGAATGGATACAATCGCAATGGCAGTAATGACTTCGAGAAGCAGAAAGCCTTGCTGTTCGCTGGCGGACCCAGTAGAGGACTGGCTCCATTTTGGTTTTTTAAAATGGTGCCTGTCCCCTTTGACGCTAAGGGGGTCTGGCACCTTTTCTTTCAGAAAATGTGCCAGACCCCACCTAGCTGCTGCTATCTTTAACCTGATTGGTAATGTCATCGGCTGTACCTTCCTTTTTATCCGGCCCCCAGGAGTAGAGATCGTAACTATCGGGATTCGTGACGCCTGGATAGCGGTATACATAGCCATTTCCCCACGGGTCCTTTGGAAGTCCGCGCTTGAGGTATGGTCCACGCCATCTCTCGTCGTCCGCAGTGTTCTTGACGAGATCAAGTAACGCGGAAGGATATCTACCCATGTCCACGTTATAAAGATCGATGGCAATGGCAATCCCGCCTAAAATATCCGCTTTGGCCGCGTCGCGTTTTGCGACGTCCGTGCGACCGGCTAACTGGGGAGCGGCCAGACCTACCAGAATGCCCAAAATGACCATGACAATCAGGAGTTCCATGAGGGAAAAACCGTTTGCTTTGACATCCCTGCATAGGGTCTGGCTCCTTTTCTGAAAGAAAAGGTGCCTGACCCTTTCAACGGTTAAAGGGGACAGGCACCATTTTAGAAACCAAAATGGAGCCAGTCCCCCAACATGAGAATAATTTTTTGCCATACTCACCTCACTAGTTGACTGATCTGAAGAATAGGAAGCATGCAGCTGATAAGAATCACACCGATTACAATCCCGATAATAAGCGTCATGAGCGGTTCTAAAAGCCGCATGACTACTTCAAGACGAGTGTCTAGTTCCTGACGCATTTCCTGAAGCATGTAATCCAAAGATTCCGGGATTTTCCCTGTCTCCTCCCCAACCAAAAGGATTTCCTTTTGAAGGCTCGAAAGAAATTTCTGTTCGTAAAGCAATCCTGTAAAACTCTTCCCCTGGGCGAGCCCTGCTTCGATCGCTTCAAGACGTCGCCTTTCCACCTTACCCTGTAATGTCTTTCCGGCAGTCATGGTGACCTGCAAGATCGAAATTCCGCTTTTAAGCTGCAAATTCAGGACGGAAAAATAGCGAAATAAAAACAAACGGATCAACCAATGACCGGGCGAAAGTCTTTGGCAAAAACGGTTCCATAAAAAGACCATTTTCTCTTTTAAAAAGAAATGCCCCAGAAAAGCAGCGAGCCCTAGTCCCAGGAAAAACCACGGCATCCGCCCGCTCGCCCACAAAACAAATTGCGTCATCTCGGGAAGCTTCCCCTCAAAACCGGTATAAAGATTCTGGATGTTCGGTAATACAAAAATAAGGAGAGCGCAAAAAGTGATGATCCCGAGAATGAAGATAAAGAGCGGATAGATGAGAGCGTTCATCATTTGTCGTTTTTGGCAATGGAGATTCGCGAGATATTCACCAAGTGACCGGAGCACCCCGGTCAAATCCCCGGCATTCTCTCCCGCCTCGACAACCGAGAGATAATAATGCGGGAATATGCGAGGCTGCGTCTTCAAGGCCTTAGACAAGCTGAATCCCGATTCGATCCTATGGACTAGATCCGTCAAAAGTGTTTTCGCCTTTTTAGATTTCGTTTCGCCTTCCAGAATACGGATCGCCCTAAGAAGGTGAACGCCTCCCTGAAGAAGCTGGCAGAGTTGCATCGTAAAATGCCGGAGATTCAAAGAGCCGCGGACTGAAGACGAAATAGAAGCTTTTGTCTTTATTGAAAACTCACGGGTTAAAACACCCTCATAATCATGAACGAGAGTCTTTGTCATGAACATCCTTCCAGTAAGGGATATCCCCCTCCTTGGCGTAACGTAAAGGTTCGGTATAATTACGGCGAAACGGGTAGCCTCCGACTTCGTCAAAGGGCTTGATCCGGCCTTTGGAATCTTCATATTTCTGAAGTTCATTTGTTGGCAATTTTGGATCTAAAATAATAGGTGTTAAAAAAGTTACCAGTTCCGTTTTCTCGAAATCATGGCTCCGGGACTGGAACAAATTACCGATCCAGGGGATCGAACCAATAATCGGTACTTTTACAGTCGCTTTGCTCTGCTTGTCCTGGATCAATCCCCCAATCACAATAGTCGTGCCCGAATGCACAAGCACCGTGGTTTCGAGTTCCTGGGTTGTTACAACCGGGATCACAGTACGTGTATAAGTAGTATTCGAAGCAGAGGCAACGCCTTGCAGCTCAACGGTCTTATTGGAACTAGACACTTCCGGACGGATCTTTAATTCAAGAAAGCCGTCCTGCAGGATGCGGGGCTTTACTTTCATGGTCACGCCCACATCGATGAATTGAACGTTGTCCGCTGTATTGGTGGAAGTCTGGGTCTGGATAACGGTCTGCGAAACGAAGGGTTCCCGGGTTGCAACCGCAAGACGGGCCTCTTGCTCATTGAGGACCGTAATACGGGGACTTGAAAGCAAATTGGTTTTTCCGATCTGTTCAAGAGCGCTGATTACAATATTAAGATTATTTTTGGTGGAACTGATCGCAAGCGTAGAGAGAGCGGAAGCGCCTGCAGGCGGAGTAACCAGCAAAGGAGCTGCTGCTTTTAAATCGATATCATTGATGCTGGCAAAAACTTTCTGCCAGTCAATTCCCCGCCGGTAATTATCATTAAGCCGGACTTCGACAATCTTAGCCTCAATCAATACCTGTAACACAGGCACATCAAGTGAATTGATAATGTCCCGGAGTTTTTCGATCCGGCTTGGGATATCCACCACGATTAAACTGTTCGACCGTGTGTCGATCTCGATTTTGCCGGTACCTTCTTCCACAAATGGCTTTAGCGTTTCTTTTAGATCTTTTGTTGGGGCGTAGCGGATAGCAAACACTACGGTTTCCTGGGGCTGGTCCCACTCCGTGATCATCGCTTCCATGTCCGCCAGGATCTTTGGGATCTCCCGGACCATTAACGAGTTGGTCCGTTTGTCGTTGAAAATCTTGCCGTTGACGCTTTTTAGTTCTGCGAGTTTCGCCGCCAAAAGATCGCTTTGAGCATATTTCAGTTGAAATGTCATGCTTGACCGGGTATCTCCAAAAGGTTCCCCGTACTTCTTAAAATACTCCTCTTCAGGGATGATCTTGATGATGTTTTCCTCTTTGACGCTGGCAAGGCCCTGCGACTGCAGAATGGTCTTCAGCGCCTCCATCACGGGCACATCCCGAAGGAATATAGAGACGGTCCCCTGCACGTTTTTGCCGGCCACGATGTTCAGACCTGATTTCTTGGACAAAATCTTCAGAACATCCAAAATGTCGACCCCTTGAAGCTCCAGTGTCAGCTTGGCGTCGAAACTGGTCGCCGGAGCCGGAGCTGCATTGGCCATATCCTCTGCTTGGACACTACGGAGCACGGAACAACTAAAAATCAAAACTATGAAAAGTGAAAGCAATTGCGATCTAAGAATAGACGCTGTCATCCCCGAATGTTTTAATCGGGGATCCATGGATTCCCGCTTTTCCGCCAGAGGACGGATCCGCCCAATGCCTTGTGGCGGACGCGGGAATGACAAATACTCTATTGAATTGATCGAATGTCTATTTGTCATTTCAGGACCATTTCCGTGTTTTCTTCAAAGTATTTTAAGGTCACTTTTCCCTCCCCGATTTTCACCACATCCGCATCCCCGATCTTGTCGCCTTCTTTGACGAACATTGATTTGTTGTCCCGGGCATCGATAAAAATAGCCTCTGGCTTGTCCAAAAGCACAACCCCTTTTAAACGATAGTCCTTTAATGCCTCGACAGCGGACTGCTTTTTCACGACACCTGTTTCACTGACTGTCTTTTTTCGGAAAAGACCAGGGTCATTGAACTGGGAGAGGTATTTCACAAGAATCGTTTTCTCATCCAGGAATTCGAGTTTGACGACATTAGTAGGCGCTGTTTTCTTCGCGAAACTTGCACCCGAAAGGAAGAGCGTTGCCTGATCAAAAAGGATAAAAAGAAATACGGCCGCGCTTGCTCCAAACAGGATTTTCTTGAGTAGTTTGAAATCGAATGTGTTATAGATCTGGTCCGCTGTCAACATTTTCGAAGTTCCACATGCCTTAATATTTCAGGATTTCGAATTAACATCTGGACGCTCTCTTTTTCGAAACGCCATTGCCGGCCGATCTTGGCACCGGGGATGACCCCCTGAGCGGCAAGACGCAGAATGGTCATCTCGGAAAGTCTTAAATATTCCGCGGTCTCTTTTACGGTCAATACAAACCGGTTCTTTTGTGCAGATAACTCCATAAGCTTTCTCTTTCATCAACACGACATCAGTAAACGACAGAAGAAACACATTGGGCGCAAAAAAGGGAGTAAAACTTATTGCGGGAGTGAGACCTGCTTTGGGAGTAAAAACTTATCTGGGAGTGACTCTTTCAAAACTGTTTTTCGGGAGTGCAAGAGTTGCAAGGGAGAGGATTGAAAGTGATATCAGGCTCTCATCCTCCCCCTTCTTTGATCTCTCATCCAGTCCACTCCCATAGACCAGATGGAGATCGTAAATTAATATTTCCTCGCGGACAGCGTCTGTGTCTTCACGCTATCGTAAGGTGGGTGAGAAGATCAAACTAACGTAGTCGGGGTCAGATTTTGCAATCCGCCCTATATCCACCTTGCGATCTTTCTCACTCTAACTCACTTTGAGAGGATGAAGGACGCGCTTTCGAAAACAAACGGGGTCGGAGTTACTGACCTAATTTTTCGACTTTCGGCGTCACTCTCATCCCATCTTAATCTTTAATAAGCTATCCCCCCGAACAGCGTTCGGTGTTGCGCCGTTTAAATGAAAACGATATTTTTTATCAACGTTTCAAATATGGAAATATTTTCCTTTTGGCCTTCGGGCATTGCGTAATAAATAAGATAAGTAGAACCATTTCTCTCCATTGCCCAGTATTCCAGATGATATGGAGCACCATTCTTCGCATAGCGAGACGTTACCCTGATAGCAGGGTAACCCGCAAGGTTTGAAATTTCATTTGATTGTTCAACATAAGAATCGAATTGTGCACCAAATTTATTTTTCATCACTGCGACAACTTTCCACGGAGGATTTTCATAAACCGAACCATATTTAACAAGCATGGAATACGGGGCGGAGTCGATTGGCTCATCTTTTTGAATTTCACCCTTATGAATAAGTAATGCTTTTTTAGAATTCAGATCAAGCTGATACGCATACCATCCTTCAGGCTTTGAAATCCGAACCCTTATTTTATAATCTTCGATTGTTGAACTCTGAATGGGTATAAAAGTTTCTTCGAAGGTTTCAGCACCTATAATTTTTCTGCAGCTCAATGGCAAATGCTCTATTAAATAGCCACACAAACTGAAGGAAAATAACGGGATAAGCACGGCAAGCCAAGCTAATGTCTTGATTACATTGGAATTTCGATCTTTTCGTTTTAAATACTCTAAAAATTTGGCACCAAAAAAGAAGCCGATTCCCGCAAAGAAAAAGGGGAACGCAACAATAGGGGGAGGTAAATTAGGAAATTCAGGTTTTGTAATCTCCTTTGTCCCTCGATCAATATAACCGATATATTCCATCCAATAGAGCGTGATTGGATATACATAAAAAAGAACTGAAAAAATTAGACAGAGCGCTGCTCCTATTTGAAAAAACGTAATAGTCTGTTCTATTTTTTTTATGTTCATGCCATTAATTGATTCTCGTTAGCTTCCGCAAGCTTCTTGCCTATTTCTACTACAGAATTACCAAGCTGTCTACTGGAAGCACCTATTTTTTCGATAAATTCTTCAACGCCGATTTCTTTCATTAAATCCAAAGCTTTGCCAAAGAAGGATTGCCAGGTATTACTAGGATCAGCGAGGATTTTTACTCCTCTAAAATAGATCTCTGCCAATCTAAATCCAGTAGCAGGTCCCGCCTGGCCGAAACCAGTTGAAAGAGTTGAAAGTTGACTGGAACGTTCTGCAAGAACTCCCAACGTTTTTTGACCCGTCGGGGTGCCTAAAGTATTTTTTAGCGCGGGATTTAGATAATGATTTATCGCAGATTGCCTAATTGCTCCTCGAGATTCTGGACTACTTGTTAACCCGATCGAAGCCGCCGCACCAGTAGAAATCATTAAAACCGTCACTTGAGTGCTGATGTTCTGAGCAGCTGCTCCACCTGCTAAGATTTGGGGAGCAGCGAGAGCTGAGGTCTGAGCATACACTGTTATTTCGCCCGCTTTAACATAGCCAACCAGTTGAGCCATCCCTTGCGTGCTTAGTCCTGTAATAGTTGGATTAGTTGCAGCCGATGCAGCGCCGGCAGATGCCACTCCACCTGTGCCACCGCTAGCCGCAGCCCCTGCAGAACTTCCACCAGCCGAAGATGCCGCTGGCGACAACGGTGCTGCCGCACTGGTTGCAGAAGCTACGGTGGGTGCCGCAATCATTGCAGCAGCCGCACAAATAAGCGAAAGCATTGCCGCAGACATTGAAATAATTCCTAACGTTCTTGCAGCATTAGGACAATCGGCAAGCACCGCTATTGCAGCTGCTCCTGCTGTTGCAACAGCGACAACAGCAAGTAGTATGGCTATAATCTCCACCAAGAAATTCCCAGTGGGGTCTATATACTTGATGGGATTGTTCCGGCAGTAAGTGTAACGGTTTAGACTTTGAGGATCAGAAGGATCCTGCACATATTGATCTGCGGTGATAAATCGCCCTAACTGTGGATCATAATAGCGTGCCCCATAGTAGTAGAGACTCGTCGAAGAATCCTCCTCTTGTCCCGTAAATTTATGCTTCGGATCTGCAGTTCCTGTATGCGTTACAGTCGAACCATAGGGATCATACTCGAGTAGACCGGATTGATTGCCGTTTGCATCCGTAATCACATTGGAAGAGTTAATATGATCGCTATGAATATATTGCAGGGTACCGTCGGATTTCTTCGTGGTAATTCGTCTGTCACCTAAAAAGATATGTTTAGTGCTTGTAGCGCCCTCGATTTCGTAGTCTTTACCGAAATAGAGCGTGGTGGTGGAACCGGCAGTTTTCTTGACCCGGGAACCGGTGCTGTCGTAGACAAACGTGGTCGTGACGGCAGCCGGGCCGCCGCAATCGAATGTTGCAGACCGCAAACCCACGATGTTGTAGCCTTTGCCCGGTTCGAATTGAGTGAACGCGCCGCCCGTGTACGACTCCCAAGTTTGAGTGGTCGTGTTGTAACGCTTTACATCGCTATAATCCGTGCCTTGGCTAAGGCCTGAGAGTACAGTCGTAACGTTTGTTGCGGCCGTCACTGCTGGTGAAATGAAATTGTCGCCATTTACAAGATTATGAGTAATGTCCACTGCCGGAGACACACCCGTCACGGACAAGGTCGCTCCTCCGCTCTTTGTGACATAAATCTCGTAGGTTTTGCCGAACTCGAATTGGGTGAAATCATTAAAATCCGCATCATTGACGAAATGCTTCCATGTCCCGCTTGCAGAATCCCATGTCGAGACTTGGGTGTAATCCGTCCCAAATGTAAGACCGCCGAGTGTCCCGAGGACGTTCGTGACAGAACTATTTTTCGGCAGATACGGAAAGGAAACCACGTTCCAGCCTTCGGCCAGCGTGTAATTCTGCGTGCTTTCAGTCCCTTCGTACGTCTCAATCTGTTTCAGACGGTTTTCGCTGTCATATGACAGACTATCCACGCCGCGAGTGGTCATATTCCCGTTCGCGTCATAAGCAAACGTGTTGGCATTATGGCCCAGGGGACAATACGTCGGAAGCGTGGTCCCTGAAACGGACGTTACGGCATGCGGCCCTGCGCCGTTTTCGCCGTAAGTCATGGTCATGCCGCCCTTGGTGGTCATGTTGCCGATGGAGTTATAGGCAAAATTCTGGGTGCCGTAGGCAGAACCCACCGCTTGAGTAAGGCGGTTCAAATCGTCATAAGTAAAATCCTGCGACATCGAATTCACGACGTCCGCGATATGGGTAACGTTGCCGTTATTGTCGAAAGTATAGGAGAGGTCTTGCAGTTTAGTCGTGCCGTCCGGCTTCTTGGTGAGGATATTGTTCAACCGGAGCGTATTGGCGTCGTAGGTGTAATCGCTCGTGACGTTATTACCGTATTTCGTAAACGTGATCTGGCCGGATGCGTTGTAATTCACTTCCTTGATGTAATCGGTGGTGACGCTATTCTTGACACCCTGGATCGATTCTACGTCTCCCATCAGGTTATAGGTATAGGTCACAATTTCGGTGTCCGGATAAGCGATCGTTCGTACCCTGCCCATCGAATCATAGGTCCTGGTAAAAGTATAAGGCACCGAATCCACCGTCTTTGTGTCCGTGAGGACTCGGCCCTGGGCGTCATATGTGAATTCATGCGTTCCTGAACCGTCGATTACTTTGGTGAGCCGGCCCTTGGAATAATCCACTGAGACATCATCATAGGTATAGGTTACATCCGTCTCGGAGCCGGGAAGGTTTTTCAAAGTGACGCGATTTAAGGCGTCGTAGGTAAAAGAAATAGTCTGGTTCTTGGCGTCGGTTTGGCTGGTGAGATTGCCGTTTCCGTCATATTCATACGACCACTCTCCCATGTCCGGGTCAGTCATGCCGGTCTTGCGGGAAAGCGAATCATAAGTGATTGTGGTCTGGTTGTTGGCGTTATCGATGGTTTTCTTAAGATTGTTCAGAACATCATATTCGTAAGTCGTGGTGTATGTGCTTCCGGCTGGAAATTCCTCGACTTTCACAAGACGGCCGTAGGCATCATTGGTATAACGAAGCTGTTTCCCCCGCTGATCGGTCGTGGTCTTGACGAAGTCGGAGAACGCGACCTTGGAATAAGTGGAATCCGGATAGTCCACGCGCGTGCGTCTCCCAACGGCGTCGTAGGAAAACGAGGCCTTGGGCGTATTGCTTTGCGGCGCCACATAAGACGTCGAGGAATTTTCGATATAAGGCACGTACTGGGTCGCGATAAGCCCTCGGGTGTCGAAGGTCCCATTCCCGGAAACAACCTGCTGTCCGCTGTCTTCTGCAGGAGCGCGGCGCTGGATCTCGCGGCCAAGACCGTCCGTGAAACTGTAAGAGATCAGCTGTGTGAATGTATTTCCCGGTACCGAGGACTTCACTTTTGTGGTGGTTGTGCTGTAGCAATTGCTCGTGCAATCCGAAGCCGGATAGGCATACACGAATTCCTGCGTGGGTTCGTTCGAGGAATCCAGCGGTGCAATCACCTTGGTAACCCGCCCTAACGCGTCGTAAACGGTTTCCGTGACCTGGCTGTTTTGGTCTGTTGATGTCAGGATCTGGGCAATCCAGGGGTTGTAGGTAAACTGCCGGGTCTGGGACAATGCATTAGAAATCGTGGTGAGAAACAAATGATACGTGCTGTCATAGGTGTTGGTGGTCTGATACTCCCGAGCATCTGTAACGGTCGTCACGTTCCCATAGTCATCATAGGTCATGAGGGTCGTCGGATGACACGAATCAGGAATGGCCTGGGCGCAGGTATCAAGCCATTCGATTTCTTTGGTTAGAAGGCCTGTAGTAGGAGCTGTCGTAATCGAAGAAGCGCCGTCATAGAAAAACTGGCGCTCGGCTTTTTTATTCCCGGCCGTGGCAGCGTCGTGCAATTCTGTTTTGGCAATCGTATTCAGGATATGAGCATCCGTATTGTAAACGTAGGTATTTTCCGTCCGCCGTTCATCCCCCGAAACACTGACATCCCCATCTTCGATTGTGGACGCAAGATTCCCGTAGGAATCATAAGTAAAACGCTGGCGAACCTGTTTGTAAGTCGAATCCCCGTCGTAGACATAGTTGTCCTGTTGCGAGACATAAACAAAATACGAGTCTATATTGCTGCCATAAGGCTGGGTCGTACTCCAGGTGGTTTCTTCCCTGGAAAACCGCACCTTCTCCTGCGTATTATCCATCTGGCCGTTGCTGTTCGTCGGATAACCCCATACTTCTTTTTGGAGCAGCCGCCCCTTATCATGTTCCCCCTGAGCAAAGGTATGGCGCGTATAAGTCCCTGCGGCGTCCGTGACGATGACATCACGGAACCCCCGGAACTCACGCTCATCCGCATCGTACATGCCGCCCCGGTAGGAATAAGTCGTTGTGTACGTATTGCCCATTCCGTCCTGCTGATCCACTTGCGTGACCGCCTGAACGGGAAACGGCAGTCGTTGTTTGTTATTGTTATCGGTATTGTCAAACCTGAGAGACGACGTATAGGTGATCGTTGTTTTGCCTCCGCGGCCATTTTTGATCTCTTTGAGGAGATCGGGATACGGCCCTTTGGCTTTTTCCACGGACCAGAACATTGCGCCACTCGTGGAAGTCACGCGGTCGGGAATACCATCTCCGGAAATGTCCAAAAGGTCCGTTCCGATCGTTCCATTATCGGTATCACTCCAGCGCATATGCGTATTGGCCACAACCGAGGTGGGATTCTGAATCGTAATCGTCTCTGTAGCATCAAAGCCCGTGCCGTTATTGAATTGCACATACCATTCGTCATCATCTTTATAAACAAGCCGGTCCGGAAGGCCGTCCCCGTTCATATCGGCAAGATCCACCAGGGTCGTTCCGTCCGTATCCAGGTAACGGATTTTGTAATAATTGGCGGTAGTTATATTCTCGATGGGCCCCCAATCGGTCATGGATTCAAAGGAAGTGCCGTTATTAAACTGCACTTTCCATTTCGTATGATCTGAAACGTTGTTCATGACGCGGTCCGGGAGACCGTCACCGTTCATATCCATGAGCTCGGCTTCGGCATAACGAATCTCCGAACTGACCGAGTAAAAACGGATGGTTCGCCAGTAAGCGGACTGACCGGAAGGGACCTCAATCCCTGTAAAATCCGTGAGCGTGGCGTTAAAACCGGGTACCCCGTTTGCATCCAGGCTGTTCCATTGCACTTTCCACCGGTCAGTCTCGGTCCCTTTCATCACACGGTCAGGGAGCCCGTCGCCATTCATGTCCACAAGGCTTGTATAAGTGTTAGCGGCATTGTAGACATAGGTGTACTCGATATGGGTCTGGGCAACGGAACCGTCAGCCGGGGTAATAGTATTGATCCCGACCGGATCAGCAAAGGCGGCGCCTGTATTCTTTTGCCAATACCACGGACCCGTATCCTTCGAAACAAGGCGGTCAATAAGCCCATCGCCATTCAAATCGATGAGGGCTGCCCGTGTGGTACTATAGCCACTTGCTTGATAAGAAGCGTTGATCCATCTTTTTTCATTCACACCATCCGGTACGGAAATATTTGTGATATTCTGTCCGGCGGCAAAAGATCCGCCCTTATTTTTATAATAAATCCATTTATCGTTGTCCGATTTCTTCTGGACGCGGTCAATAAGGCCGTCACCGTTGATGTCCACCGCATCCGCATAAGTTCTGCTCCAGCCAGATTCCAGGCGAGTGTCCCGGACATAAGAACCCGTATCGCCCACATTGTCGTCGTTTACGACACCGGTATAATTCTCGCTTGTATCAAAACCAAGCTGCTGTTCCTGATAGCCGAAGGTGACGGCAGGCAGGCATGTTGATGCGTCCGTACCGCATTCGGTCACGGAAGCCAAAATGGAACGGCCGTTAGAGGGTGATGTGGTATAAGCCAGTGTATACTTTCTCGCAAGCTGATAAGTCCCCTGGCTGTCTTTCACCTTGACTTGAATTATACTGAGGCGTTTATTGATCGAAACCTTTGCCCCGGAAATATATGAAAAACTGTTGTCGCTCCGGTCCTCGAGCGTAAATCCCACTTTGTGCGTAGGCGCAAACGACTGTGTTTCATTTCCGTTATATTCCACCCTGGATAAATAAAGATTCCCATTGTCGGTTGTGTAATAGACCGTCATGGTGTTGCCTTTTGTGTCTTTGACTTTCGAAAGATGCCATTGGAACGTCCCATGGGTGTTGGTTTGCCGTGAGGTAGAGCTGTCGCCGAAGATATGCTGGGTCCCCGACTTGTCGGTGACGGTCCATTTGTTGTTCGCCGGATCGTAGTCGAATTTCAGGAAAAGTGTCTCATCCTTGGCGCGGTATTGATTGGTGTCTATGGCCACCAGTTCAGAGGAAACGCCCTGGAAAGAAAAAACATAAGTGTCCGTCGAATCATAGTGAGGAACGCCTTTTTTGACATCGCGCTGGATCGAGCCCATCGCAAGAGACCAACCGACGCCTACCCAGCCGTTGCCTGAGGAACTGGAATAGTTGAGGCTTAAATTCGGCTGGATATTTTTCCGGCCGGGCGGGACAAAGATCGGGACACTTGTCTGGGCGCGTCCCGTAAAAAGATCCGTTTGAAAGGACTGCACCGGTCCTGCCGATCCCGCGATGGTGCCGAGCTGGGCCGCCGCATTACCGCTGGTCGTCGCGCTGGACCCCACGGACACGGCAAAAGCCAATTGGCCATTTTCAAAAACCGTCGCGGCCAGAAAAGTGATAACGACTATGAGTGACGTTATGCGTTTCATAAAAATAATCTCCTTTTCTTGTGGGGCCGCAATCACAAACCGCTGATTACGGTTAACGAAATCCTAAGAATCAAAGATAAAAATGCGTTGCTCCAGTTATTCCCTCCTGTAGGGCACATTTAAATGTGCCCTACGGAAGAGAGGATAGAGCGAATATCTCTCAGGAAACCAGAACAATGCATATAAAAGTCTCTTTTACCTGGAACAATTCCGATATTGATTTATTTAACAGGCCGCCTCACAACGTAGGCGCTTTGATTCGTCACAACAGTCCCGTCCGGATCAATCACTGCCAACTCGATATTCCGGCGTCCGGGATCGTCATTGCTCAAGTTCCAACTCAACTGGTTGCTGCTCTGGGGACCTGCTTTCAGGGTTCCATCCTGCCTGGCCCGGTATTGGAGCGTGTCATTGTCCGGGTCGACCGCAGTCACCGTATAATCCGCCGTGCTGTCGGAATAAAAAACAGGATGATTTTCCGGAGATACGGCACTGATTCTGGCCAGATCTGTGGCCGAAAATGTTTCGGCGCCGCTGCCAAGCTGATAATTGGAACTCGACAGCGCAGGTTGCGAAAAAACGTTCAGGGCGCTTTCTGCGACCTGGTAATTCGTGGAACTTTCACTGCCGCTCCCCCCGACAAACTGGCCCGCGATTGAATAATTCGTGCTTGCCATATCAGCGAAGGCATGTGTTTGAAACAAAAAGCAAAGAAGGGGCAATAGTCCGATCAAACTTAAAACTCCTGATTTTGATTGAAAGAGGCATTTCCGGTTCATGGGGAGACCCTTTCCTTTTCGATGGGGCCGATGGTCTTATCGCGTTCCACCGGACTTCCCGTTTTTTTGCACGCGGAGATACCGCATGATCTCCTGGATGGCTTTCCGCGCTTCGGGATCCTGGATTTTTCGAACGTCCACAGCTTTCAGGTTTTGTTTTGCCAGTGACTGCTCGGCTCTTTCCTGAGAGGAACGTATGGGCATCTGCTCCGCCTTTGCGTGCGCCAAGCCTATTCCCCAAAAACCCGTGCAAAGGACTGAGATCAAAAAAGCCGGGAAGACTTTTCGATAGCTGTTTGCTTTTGTCATTTTGTTATTCATTTTTTCCTCCATGAGGCTGAATTGATTTTTATGCATCCGCGTAAAAAAACTCCCATTACGTTAAGGCCGTTGCAATTCCCTTCAACTCTGCGTCATCGGTAATCACGGATTTCCAGCGGACCTGTGTGCCGGAAGGCTGGGAGGCCAAGCTCACCACTTCCCCGTTATTCACCTGGGTCCAGGTCGTTCCGTCATCCCGGGAAACCGAATAGGTAATGCTTCCGCTATTCAAGGTTTCATCGCCAATGACCATGGCTTCCGTGGGTGCAGTGGTTTCAGAAAACGCCGTGGAAATAACGGTTGCGGGCTCAGCATCACCGGGAGGCGCATACTCTGAAACCGGAGGCGTGAAATTCGAGGTCCAACGGGCAATGCCTTTAGAAATTCTTACTTCGTCAAGCCAGCCATTCAATTGATAAAGAATTGAGCCGCCAACAAGTCTAGTTGCTCCGACAACCACTGGCTGGCTTGAAGAAATATTTGTAGAATTCGTCCTGGTATCTCCAAGCTGGACTCCATTGACGTACAATCTTGCCGACGTTCCTGATCGGACAGCGGCAATATGATACCAAGTATTCACCGTAGCCGACCACGCCCCGCCACCGGCTATAACACTTCCCTGGGTGTAAAAAACCAGATTGGTACCGTTGTAGAGAATTCCAAAAGAGTTGGTATCCGAGCCGCTGTTTCGTGAGACGAAATAAGTTGAGGCGAGAGTATTGAAACGTACCCAAAAATCAATGGTAAAATCGCCCGTCCCGAAATTAAAATCCGTACTGCTGGGAACACTTAAATAATCACCGCTGCCGTCGAATAACCCCGATGCTCCGCTGAATTTAGATGCCGCGGTATCCATCTGCGCGTTTCCATTGGCCGTTACGCTGTTATTCGAACTGCTTGAATCCGTAAAGGCCGTTGCGCCATCACTGCCATTCATGTGAAGCGCCAATTTCGTGTAATCATCGATACCATTCGGCGCCGGCAGGGTTGTGACGCTGTAATCAGGGCTGCCTTGCCATAAATAATCAGCTGAGTTATTCGTATCAATGCCGGACTCATCGTTGAACGCGTCAACAATCATGCTGCCCATGTTATTGGCGGCAGCTGACGAATAGGCGTCCAGTTTGAAATTGGTTTTTGCAACGCTGGTATGAGCCGATTTCACTCCTTCGATGTCCATGTGAGATTTGCCGTCATGCTGGCTTTCGGTAAAACTATTGACGACTTCTTCGGAATTGTAGGCGTAGCCGACACTGGTGAGCTTCACACGCGGGGTCATTTCAGGATCACTCCCCACTTGTACCGAAAGCCAATACTGGGCATTGAATGGCAGATCGAGTGCAGTAACACTTCCAAGCTCGACATTGAATTTCCCGGATGCCGCAGAAACACCCGATTGTGTTTCAGTCCATAACGCCGTCTCGCCGGTCGCCGCAACATAGATGCGAAATGTCATGTCATAAGTGCCCGTTAAATAATTTCCTTGGGCATCCTTCAAAATCCCCTGATAAGACATCAACTGAGGCACCGAGGCAAAAACCATCGCGGGTGTTCCCAGCAGACACAAACAGACAACGAGCAAAATATTCGTTTGTTTTTTTACATTTTCGAAAAGCTTCATGGCACCCTCCTAAAGTTTGTGTTTTAAAATGCCAACGGCGGGTACGATAAAAGAGGATGAAAAGTTGCGGTACTGTTTTTGCAGGAAATTTAACTGTCTGGACACAAAAGTGTGTCCAAATCGCGGGAAAAAGACACAAAAGGGTGCCCGTTTTGAAAAGATTGCAGCGAAAAATCAGCTTATGATTTGTGACCCATTTGAGGAGTCTGGGGGATTGGGTGTCGCATAAATCATCGCAACGAGTTCTTTGAATTGGTGGGGATTATAGATTTCATAACTGGAAGGCATTGAGAGCGTCAGATTTTCATCTTCCTTGAAAAGATGTTCCTTGCCGTTTATTTTCAAAAGCAAGTTCCCTTCCAGGACATGAATAAATATTTCTTTGCGCTTAATAACTTTTTCCTTCGTCCATTCTTTGCGCGGCTGGATCTTGAGCACTCCGGCAAAATAAGGTTTCCCCGGTCTCACCATGGCACAAATCTTTACACCTTCATCATAGTTAATGATATAGACAGGCATGTTCAGTTTTGAGCGTTCCATAATCGAACCCTTTATTTTCGTATAAAACCGCTGGATGGCTTCTTCTAAGCGGTACTCCAATCCCTGGCAAATTTTGTCCAGATCTGCAAGAGAGAGATGGGCCATAGGCCGGGATTCCAGCCGGGCGATGTGCGTTTTTGCAAACCCTAATTTGACCGCGAGACTTTTTTGGCTAATCCCTCTTTCTTCGCGAAGAACCTTAAGCGGGTTTAAGTAATCATTTATTTTGTCTTCCGTTTTTTGGAAACAACCGGTTTTTGAAAGTTTGGTTTTCTTTTTAAAATTACGCGGCGGAATACCCGGCATTTTAAATGAACCTTCTCTGCCTCGTCATAGGCAGTTGCTATGGGACCCCGCGGCTTTACAGCCGCGGTCCCTTGTGAATACCCGCCTCCGCTCTTCGAGCTTCTTCGCCACACAACGTTGGACGAATCCGTCCTTTGGCGGAGGCCAGCTCCGTTCTACGCACTTTCCCACGGCGAACATCTCGCCGAAGCAAAAGTTCTTTGACGCATTCATTCCCGCCCGCACAGCCGGGGTCTTTTGCGCAGGCGGATCCATCTGAGTCGAAATCCGTTTTCTATCAACCGTTTGCGGATTATTTTTCCTAGGGGGTAGACATAAAAAGTATCGTCATAACAGACATAATCTTTCATGGATAGATTCCCTAAGCTTGCGACAATGTCAATGAGTTATCTGAAGAAGCTGTTATTTAATAGGTAAAGCGTCCTCGTAAGATTAGCAGGTTGGCATAAGTAACGTGAACATGCGGACATAAAAAAAGCCCTGGACCCTTTGGAGATTCAAGGCTTGATTATCTAGCTCTGGTATGCGAGACAGAAATGAATGGTCGGGGCAATAGGATCGATGCGGACACGACTCTCTTTGAGGAGTGCCGGCATCGCACTTGCACATCGGTGCAAGTGTTGAACCGACCCTACAAGTCGCCCTGATGCAAAAAACGCATTAGGGCTGCCCAAGTCTTTGCCTTGATTTTATCAATGGTGACTTGGACTGTCTTGATTACCCGTTAATTTTTCAATTAATGAGAATCAGGGCTGCCTCTTTTTCTGTCTTACTGTAAAGAAAGCCTTCGGCTTTATATTCAACGCAGAAAAAGAGTCGGGGTGATAGGATTTGAACCTACGACCTCTCGGTCCCGAACCGAGCGCACTACCTCTGTGCTACACCCCGATGGTCTTTATTATTTCTTTACGGATGGGTGCAACCCGTCCCGAAGTTTGCAGCTCAAGACGGAATCGCAAAACGGCGGGATTATAACACCCCCCTGATGACTATTCAATCAGAGGCATTATTAATCTGCTACGGCAAGATCGGCGACGGCGGCAGTCTGTTCGGGTGTAAGAGGGAGAACGTCCTCTTTGTGCGGTTGTGCGCCTTGGGTCAGAAGTGCAGCCCCCATGACTTCCTTGAATACAGGAGCGGCCACAACACCCCCGTAGTACATAGGCTTGGCCTCGTCCAGCACGACAACCATGGCATAGCGGGGGTTATCGGCAGGGGCAAAACCCACAAAGGACGACATGAAGGCAGAATGTGAATAACCTCTACCGCCGGGCAGGATTTTCTGGGCAGTACCGGTCTTACCCCCCGCCAACACATCCGGGATCTTTGCCTTAGTCCCCGTTCCCCTTTCGATCACTTGAGTCAGGATATCACGCATCGTCGCGGCCGTTTCAGGCTTGATCACTCTTCGCTTGATAAAAGGTTTCTTCTCCTTGAGTGTCACACCCGCCGGGTCCTGGACCTTGGCGACAATGTAGGGCCTCACGAGATATCCCCCGTTCGCAATGACGGACATTGCGGTCGCCATCTGCAGCGACGTCACCATAACTTCCTGCCCCATGGGAATATTGTACGGTGAGGTCTTGGACCATTGGGCGAGCGGCCTCGTATACCCCGGCGCTTCCCCGGCCAGATCAATGCCGGTCCAGGTTCCGAACCCGAAACTTTTCACATAATTCTGAAATTTCGGCGAACCCATTTTGAGCCCGATCTTTACGGTCCCGATATTGCTCGACTTCACGATCACTTCCATCATCGGCAACATACCGTAGGGGTGGACGTCGTGCAGCACCTTGAAACCATAATTCCATTTTCCGTTCTCGCAATTGATGACCGTCTCCGGCGTGACCGCTCCCTCGTTCAAGGCACCGCTCGCCGCCACGATCTTGAACACCGAACCCGGCTCGTACATGTCGGTGATCGCACGATTGCGTTTCGCGTCCGGCCCCGCGCTGGCGTAATGATTGGGATCAAACCCGGGCTGATTCGCCATCGCCAGGATCTCCCCGGTTTTCGGGTTCATCACGATTGCCCACGCACCCCTCGCCTTCCACTGCTTGAAGGCCTGCTCAAGTGCTTTTTCGGTCAGATACTGGAGATGCTGATCGATGGTCAATACAACACGGTTTCCGTCGATCACGGGCAAGCTTTTCATCTCGAAGGCCTTGATTTCCCGTCCCAAGGCGTCGCGCTGGGTCACACGCTTGCCGGGCTTTCCGCGAAGATCGCCGTCCATGGACCGCTCAATCCCCTCCACCCCCTGATTGTCCACAGTGGAAAATCCGAGCACCTGCGCCAGCATCGTTCCCTGGGGGTAGAATCGTTTGTATTCTTCCAGGACACCCAGCTCCGGGCATTTGAGTTTTCTGATCTTCTCAGCCTCCTCAAAAGTAACGCGCCGTTTGATCCACACGAATGATTTATCCCGGCTTAATCGCGCCATCACCCATTTCCGGTCAAGCCCCAGGATCTTCGCAACCTCGCGGCCGAGGTCTGCGCGTTCCTCGTCCTTCAGGGCACGCGGTACTGCGTAAATCGAGGGGATCTTGAGATTGGTAACGAACTCTTTTCCGTTACGGTCCGTGATGGGACCGCGCGAGGGTGGTACATCTATCGTCAGATAATGCTGGCGGTGCGCCAGGGCAAGAAGCGAGGACTGATGAAGCCAGGTCAGCTGGACGACCTGATAAATCACGAGACCAAAAAGAACAAACAGAACGATGTAGAGGAACCAGAACCGACGCGGCGAAAGCAGCGCTCGCATTTTCTAGGAGGAGAGATCGGTCTTGGCCTGGGCCGTTTGGATCCACCTGCCAAGAAAATGCGTGACCTCGGAGGAAAAGGTGCGCGTAACCTTTTGTTCCGACGCCATTGGAATGACAAGCCCGGGCACGGGCGGGACTTCCACCACCTGGATCTTGTTGGGAAGTGCCAAACCCATGTCGTGGCATTTCATTTTTTCTTCAAGAAGGCGGGGGGCCCTCAACTGGTCGACCTTGAACTGGAGTCTGTGAAGCAGTTCCTGCTTCTCGGCAAAAATGCGGGAACTTTTATGGATATCCAATGAGACGAGAACGGAAGCAACCTGCAGGTGCACGTAAAAAAGCAACGAGCAGGTCAAGGCCGCTATAGATACTAATATTTTTCCACTGCCTTTCATGATATTTTCCCGATCACTCTCAGTTTGGCGCTTCTTGCCCGCGGATTGCTTGATATTTCCGAACGATTTGCAACCACCGGTTTGCGAAAAATCAAATTTCCGCGTTCTTCATCGTCCCATTTCCGGAACTGTTGCTTCACGATCCGGTCCTCTATCGAATGAAAACTGATAACTCCGAGCCGCCCGGCTTTTGTCAGATGATCAAACGCCGCGGTCATGCCTTCCTTGAGCGCCTCCAGTTCATCATTCACCGCGATCCGGAGCGCTTGAAACACTTTAGTGGCCGGATGACGTCTCGCCCATGAAGGTCTCTGCCCTTTTTTAAACCGCATGTGGGCGGGCAGTGCCTGCTCCAGCGTCTGGTTGAGATCTTCAACTGTACGGATGGGTTGCTGACGCCGTCTTTCGACGATCACTCGGGCAAAACGCCGTGAGTTGCGCTCTTCGCCGTAGTGGTAGAAAAGGTCCGCAAGCTCGACTTCGGACATCTGCGCGAGCAACTCTGAGGCTTTAAGGCCGACTTCCGGGTTCATCCGCATATCCAATTCCCCTTCCGTTTGGAAACTGAAACCGCGCTTCCCATCCGCCAACTGCTCCGACGAGGTCCCGATATCCAGCAACACTGCGTCGAACGCCGCTACTTTCAACTCCGGAAAAACTCTTTCCAAATTCCTGAAGTTCTCGTGTACCAACGTAACCCGCGGGTCCCCCCGGAACAGCGCCTGACATCTCGCAATCGCTCCAGGGTCCTGATCAAAACCGATCAATCTTCCCGAGGGACCTATTTTCCCGAGGATTGCCTCCGCATGCCCCCCACTCCCAAGGGTCCCATCCAGCACTACAGCCCCGGGACTTAAGACCAGATACTCAAGGACTTCTTGTGAGAGAACGGGGTTATGACGCAAAACTAAGGATCGCCTCTTCTTCCGTCGAATAACTTTCCATCAGACCATTGACCCCGATCATTTGGAAGGTCCTCTCCACTTCAGGACGCAGATTGCACAATTTGATATCTCCGTTTTGCTCGCGCACCTTGCGCAGGCGGTCCACCAGAATGCCGACGCCCGCCAATTCCACATGTTTCGTATCTTTCAAATCCAGCAAAAGACGTTTGTGGTTCCTGTTGAGCAGACGGTTCATGCGCCCTTTCATTTTGATCATACTAAGAGCGTCGAGATCTCCGTTGAAACGCAACACATCGACTCCGATCTTCGTCCTGGCGTGATAGACCATAACGGCTCCTTTTCTATTCCGATGCTAATTTTTCCGCGAGTTCTTCAAAGTGACCTTTATGATGATCAAAAAAGCCCTGCCATTTTTCTTTCGCCCAGATCTCAATGCGGCTTGAAACGCCGACAATCATGACCTCGGTTTTGATGTCGGCATAGGTCTTGAGATAATCAGGAATGAGGATTCTCCCCTGCTTGTCACAAACAACTTCAGAAGCGCCTGAAAAGAAAAGACGATTGAAGGTCCTGGATTCGGCCTTGGTGAAAGGCATATCGCGAAATTTCTTTTCTTCTGTCTTCCACTGTTCTTCCGTGAAAACAAACAGGCACTGATCAAGACCGCGGGTGATGAAGAAGCGTTCCACATAGCGTTCCTTGAAGATTTCACGGAACTTGGCGGGAATCATCACGCGGCTTTTGGTATCGATCACATGTTCGAATTCACCGTAAAACATGGATTTTCTTTCCTTTCAGGGTTCCCACTTTTCGCCACTTTCCCCCACTTCATTATCGGCGGTAGTATATATTTCCCTTAATATCGTGTCAACATTCTTTTTAATTGGGAATCCGTTAAAAAAGGACCCCGTCCTGGAGCATTTTGCTATAGAAAATTTCAGGGAAAGGGGCAAAGAAATGCCGGGTTGAGGACGAAAAGGGACAATCAGGACATTGATCTTCGGGGAATAAAAGCGGCAAGCATTGGAGGTAGAAGAAAACTAATTTTCGAAGTAAAGAATGCGGGAGCAGTTTTCGCAGACAATGATCTGTTCACCAAGCCGGATTTCATTGATGAGCTGCGGACGCAGCTTCATCTGGCAGGCAGCACAGACCTCACCGCTCACGACGGCGAGGGCAAGCCCGTGCTTTTTGAGAGCAATCCGGCTGTAGAGCTCTCCGAGCTCGGGCGGCAATTGCGCAACGGATTCTTCGCGCTGTTTCTTCAAGTCCGCAAGGCGCCCTTGCAAGGTCTTTTCCTGGCCGGCCATTTCGTTGTCCTGGTCCTGAAAAGATTTTGTGATAGATGCAAATTTCTCTTTTTCCCTGCGTGTTTCTTCTTTGGCCGCGTCCACCTCATCCAGAATGTGAATAATCCCCTCCTCGAGAAGCGAATTATCGGCCTTGAGCGAAGCGATCTCTTGCTGAAGCGCGGCGTACTCCTTGTTTGTTTTCACCTGAGATAGCTGCCCGTCGAGCTTTTTGATCTGCGTTTCTTTTTGCGAGAGTTCCAGTTCCTTGACCTTCAATTTCAATTGAATGTCTTTAAAGGATTTCTCCGCTTCGTTCAAACGGATTTTTTCAAGCTCCAATTCAGATTTGAGCTGAGCGCGCTGTGCGGGAATTTCTTCCAGAAGAATAAGGGTGCGATGGATCTCACTGTCCAATTGCTGGGCTTTTTTCAGGGCATCGAGGTTCTGGGTAATGGGGCTCGGCATAAGTAGGGGGATTATAGAAGAGATGGCAGACACCATCAAGGACGAAATACAGGATCTTGTCCGGAAGAGCAGTTTCAGACCCGATGCAAGCCAGAGACAATTCTGAAAGACCCCCGACTTCCTTCAACGCCAAGCGGACGTTCTACAAAAAACTTTTTGTGAAAGTATAAACGCGGGAGGAAATTTTTCTGTCTTGGGCAGGATTGAAAACATGTGCTGAAACCGGCGGGAAAAATAAAAAACGAAATTGCTCCGGCAAGGTCTTACAACATCGAAAAATCTATCGGAGGGAGAAAAACAGAGGCCGTTTAATGCGCCTCAAATATAAGAAGCCGCTCGATCGGGACAACCCCTTGAATATCCCCGGTTCGATTGGTCACAACGGCATAAGATTGGCGTTTTTTCTGAAGGGTCAGGAAAGCTTTCTCCAAGGAGGTGTCTTCCGGAATGAAAATGGGGGCCCGGAGAAAATCATGAAGCCCCTGAGCATTTTCCTTCTCCCAGAGAATATCGAAGACGTAGACCATCCCCATGACAATGGACGGTATTTCTTCATAAACGAGCATCATGCGGGCGTGTGTCTCACGCGCGATCTGCTTGACATCCTCGATCTTGCTATGAATATCCACCACCGGCACCTTCCCCGCCGGAACCATGACCGAGGAGACCTGGATCCGTTCGAAATCAAGAATAGTATGGATCAATTTTTCTTCCTGGGGTCCCACGATGCCTCTCTGTGTGCTTTCTTCGATTAGCGAGCGGAATTCTTCCTCGTTCACAAAGATGTCCCGAACTACACCCTGCTGGAAAGAGGGCCAAAAAAAGTTCAGCGTTTTGAAGAACAGAATGATGGGCCCATACAGGACCGTCTTGAGGCCTTTAAGCCAGAAGGTCTGTCCCAGCAAGAAGGGAATGGCATTCAAACGGCCGTAATCTTTTGGAACCATCTCCGCAAAAACGATCAAAACCGGGGCGATCACCAGCATCACGGACCATTCGCTGTTCCAGCCGAAATATTTCTCAAAAATATAAGTCGCGATCGCAATCGCCGTGACGTTCACCGCGTTATTCCCGATCAGGATCGCAGTCAGAAAATAATTGGGATGCTGCTGGAGCTGCATGATGAACCTGGCTTTTTTATCTCCGGTATCTGCCATTTCGCGAAGCTTCAGCTTGTTCGCCGAAACAAAAGCCATCTCGACCCCCGAAAAGAACGCTGAGGCCACCAGTGACAAGAAAAACATGGTCAGGAGACTGATCATGCCTTCCTCCTGACCATGATCTGATGGATGCGCTGACGGATCATATCCTGGATTACAAAATCAAATTGCCCCGTGTTTAAAACCGCACCTTTGACGGGAACAACCCCCATTTTTTCAAAAAGATAGCCCCCAAGCGTCGCGGCCTCCTCTGCCACCAGATGCGAAGAAAAGAAATCGTTGAACTCCGGAAGGCTGACTTTTCCTTCCACTAAATAAAGGTCCTCGCCCAAGCGCCGGATAGGATTTTCGGCCTTGGCATATTCATCGTAAAACTCCCCGAATATCTCCTCTAAAATATCCTCCTGCGTCACCGCCCCGGCTGTCCCGCCAAACTCATCCACACAGACCGCGAAACGCTCATTCTTGTTCCGGAATGTCTCCAGAAGATCATCGATCCGTTTGCTTGCCGGAACAAAAAGCGGCTCCAGCATTACTTGCTTTACGTCGGGGAGAGGTTCCTGCAAAAGATAACTCTGCGATTCAACGACCCCCAGAATATGATCGATCGAGCCCTGAAAAACAGGCATCCGCGAGAAGTGAAATTTACGGATAAGTGCCTCATGTTTTTCCGAAGATTCCTCAATATCCAGGCCGATCAGGTCCGTCCGTGGCGTCATGATATCCTTGACCGGCCGTTCACCGAGATCCAAAAGCTTTTGGATCATGTAACGCTCCTGTCCGCCCAAAACCCCTTCTTCTTCTCCGATCTTTACAAGCACCTTGAGTTCCTTTTCCGAGATCATATCCGATTGATCGATCTTTTCGTGGACAAGAAAGGACAGAATGCGATCGGTGGCAGAACGCATCAGGATCCTGAAAGGAGTGAATAACACCGCAAAAAATTTCAGAGGCAAGGACACCAGCAGGGCCATTTTGACCCGTGACCGGACCGCCAGGATCTTGGGAAACATCTCGCAGAAAACGATCAAGAAAACAGTGAACGCTGCCATGATCATGCTAAGCCGCGCGCTCCCGAAAAGCTTGAGAGCAACAAGGGTGACCGTTGCCGTTGCCAGCACGTTCACCGCCAGGTTGCCGATCAGGACCGTGCCGAGCGTCTTGCGTGGCGTTTGTAAATGCTCAAAGATCCATTTCGAAAGATGGGGGTACTGTTCTTTGAGTTTGCGTTTATCAAGTTTGGAAAGAGAAAAAAGGGCCGTTTCAGAGGCGGAAAAGAAAAAGGAAAACAGAAAGAGCACTCCCAAAACGACGCAATGCAAGGTTATATCCATAGTCTAATTTGTCCGGTAGAGCGCATGGGCGCGGATGTACTGAAGAACCTTCGGAGGCACGTGACTGTCCACATTCCTTCCCTGCCTGACAGCCTCACGGATCCCGGAGGCAGAGATCGGGCATAACGGCATTTGGATCCATTCGACGCGAGCGCCTTCCGGCGCATGAATTCCGCAAGGACCCCGCTTCGCCACCAAAAACCGGACCCTTTTCTTGAACTCGACGGCACGATGCCAGGTATCAATCCCTTCAAATGCATCTTTTCCAAGGATCAGGAAAAATGCGGCCTTGGGATATTTTTTTTCAAATTCACAGAGAGTATCAAAAGTATAAGAAATGCCCTTTCTTTTGAGCTCGCAATCCGAGACCTCAAGGAAAGGCTCGCCTTCGATGGCCAGACGGACCATTTCGTAACGGTCTCCGGCAGATGTGAGCGAAAGAAGTTCTTGTTTATGAGGGGGCTGATAGGCCGGAACAAAAATGACTTTATCGAGCGAAAATTGAGCACGGGCTTTTTGAGCAAGCTGCAAATGCCCGTAATGGACAGGATCGAAGGTCCCTCCGAAAATGCCGATTTTCATGCGGAAAGACCGCTTTCAAGAGCGTATATGGCCATTCCCTTCCACGATATATTTGTACGACGTGAGCCCTTCAAGTCCCATCGGGCCACGGGCATGGATCTTGTCGGTCGAGATACCGATCTCCGCACCAAACCCATACTCAAATCCGTCGGAAAAACGAGTCGAAGCATTGATCATCACAGATGACGAATCAACTTTTATTTTGAAGATTTTAGCCGCTTTTTTGTTTTCTGTCACGATTGCATCCGTATGACGGGAACCATGAGCTTCAATGTGCCGGATCGCTTCCTCCAAGTCTTTGACAACACGCACCGCGAGGATCTTTTCAAGAAATTCATGCCCGTAGTCACTAGTCTTCACACGCTTTGCCCAGGGAATAATGCGGCAAGTCACGCCATCTCCGCGGACCTCACACCCTCCTTGTTTTAGCAAATCGCCGACCACCGGCAAAAATTTCCCGGCAATATCCTGATGCACCAGGAGCGTTTCCATCGCGTTACAAACCCCTGGACGCTGCAATTTGGCGTTCAGCGTGATTGCAACGGCCTTTTTGAGATCGGCATTTTTATCGACATACACA
Organism: Candidatus Omnitrophota bacterium; assembly: GCA_041653795.1. Taxonomy (GTDB): domain Bacteria; phylum Omnitrophota; class Omnitrophia; order Omnitrophales; family Aquincolibacteriaceae; genus Aquincolibacterium. Next base: position 20,376 of record JBAZER010000011.1, on the reverse strand, counting down.
TGGCAGATCCCTTGATAGTGTTTAATCACGGGAATACGCGACTTCTCCACAACCCGTCGGATCAGCTTCTCCCCGCCGCGAGGAATCACAAGATCGATCTTTCCTCCCTGTTTCAGAAGAAAGTCCACAGCAGCATAGTCCGTCGTCGACTCAAGATTCACATGAAAAGGTGAAAGCCCGTGCTGCTTGAGGGATTTTTTGAAGATCGATACGAGTGCGCGATTGGAAGCCATCGCTTCACGTCCGCCACGAAGGATCGCCACATTCGAGCTCTTGAGACAAAGTGCCGCGCATTCCACGGTCACGTTCGGACGGGACTCATAGATCATCAGGATAACACCAAGCGGAACGGTCACTTTTTGAAGCTTGAGACCGTTCGGCCTCGTCCATTTCGCCTGCACTCGACCGATCGGGTCCTTGAGACGGGCAACCGCCAGGACGCCTTCAGCCATGGCCTTGATACGTTTTTCATTGAGCGTCAAACGATCGATCATGGCGGATGAAAGTCCGCTCGTTTCGGCCTTTATGAGATCTTTGCGGTTCTCGGCAACGAGCCATTTCGTCCTTTTCTCGATCCCGGAAGCAATGTCCCAGAGAAGTTTTTTCTTAAAAGCCGGCGGCTCTTGCCCGGCATGGGATGCCGCCTGTCGGGCACTTACAAGCATTTTCTCCAGTTCCCGTTTCCAATTCATCGTTCGCTCCAGATCACAAGGTCATTCCGGTGGATCACTTCATCATGAGACTTTTGGCCCAGGATTGCTTGGATCTCGTCGGTTCTTTTGCCCGCAATGCGGCCAAGATCACGGTTATTGTAGTGCACCACCCCGCGCCCAAAAACCTTTCCGTCCAGCGTCTCAAGCTCTACGACCCGCCCTGCTTCGAAATTCCCGTGAATCTTTACGATCCCTCCGGGCAGCAAACTTTTTTTCGCGAGCAGTGCCCGATAGGCCCCGCTATCGACCACGATGCTGCCGCTCCGGATCGCTGAGAATGCGATCCATTTGTGTCTCATGTCCTTTTTGGCGCCGGAGGTGATGAATAAAGTCCCGACATCTTTCCCGTTAATAATCTCCTGCAGAATATGCGGTTTGTGGCCGTTCACGATCATAAAAGGGATCCCGAGGCGCATTGCCACTCGCGCAGCTTTAAGTTTCGCGCGCATCCCGCCGACGGTTTCCTCCCGTTTTTTATCCTCCAAATGCAGCACGAGTTTATTGTCGATCTCATCTTCGGAGGTCACTTCCCGCACACGCGTCCCGTCCCTCAGGAGAAAACCCTCCGCATCCGAAAGATTGATCAGGAGGTCCGCGCCCACCAGATGCGCCACATGAACTGAAAGAATGTCATTGTCCCCAAAGGCGATTTCCTCGACCGCCACGGTGTCGTTCTCGTTAACGATCGGAAGAATATTGAGCTTCAGGAGCATCTCCAGGGTATTGCGGGCACACAGGAACCGTTTGCGGTCCTCAAGCCCGTCACGAGTCAGGAGCAACTGGGCGGTATGCACCTTTTTTTTCGCGAAAAAGCTCTCATAGGCATGCATGAGCTTCCCCTGTCCAATGGCGGCACAGGCCTGAAGCTCCGCCATTTCTTTGGGCCTCTTTTTAAAACTGCAGCTTTTCATCCCGAGCGCGATCGCACCGGAACTCACCAGGACCGGCTTCCGGCCCTTTTTGATGAGTGCATAGATCTCTTGGCAGACACGGGTATGCTCTTTATGAGAAAAACTTTCCTCACGGGTTTTTAGGATGCTCGTGCCGACCTTGATAACGATCTTTTGGGCGTGACGGACGCGATCAGACATGGCCTTTGTCCTCGATCTTTTCATGAATGAACTTCATGAGAGATTCTACCCCTTCCCCTGTTTTCACCGAAATCAAAAAATAGACCTGCCCCGAACTCTGGAGCTCTTCCTGGATCTTCCCAATATCGTGCCCCAGATCGATTTTGTTAACCACCACCACACTCGGAATTTGCCGGTACGCGGCATCATGCTCATAAACAATTCTCTGTAGGGCGCTCAATCCTTCAATGGCGGTACGGGAAAATTTCAAGGTCGCGTCGATCATGAACACGATCAGCTTGGCGCGTGCCAAGTGTCTTAAAAAATCGGTTCCCAATCCCCGCCCGTCCGTGGAACCTTCAAAAATGGACGGAAGCTCGCAGAAATTGATCTGTTTATAGTCGTCATATGCATGAACGCCCAGCACAGGACTGCGGGTCGCGAAGGGATAATCCTTACCTTCCACGGGGGCACGTGTCAAATGGTGAAGCAGGGAGGATTTCCCAGAACTCGGGAGCCCCACAAGAAAGACATCCGCCATGATACGGAACTCCACATCGATCTCGATTTTTTCGCCCTCCTCGCCGGAAGTCGCCGTTTTGTCGCCAATGTTTCCCGATCCGCCCCGGCCGCCGCGGGCCACGATTACTTCTTCACCCTCAAGATAAAGATCCCGAATCGCAAGATGGTTCTCGCGGCGATAGATCGAAGTCCCGATCGGAACCAACACGATCAGATCCGCCCCTTTGCTTCCACGTTTATTATCACTGCTACCATGTTCGCCGGACGCTGCGTCCAAATGCTGCTTTAGTCTGAGGCGATCGAGCCCCGGAGCGTTATGCGAGGCGCGAAAGATCACACTCCCTCCGTCACCGCCATCAGCGCCGTTGGGAACCTTCTTGTGATCCTTGCGGTGGTTATAACTTTCACAGCCCTTGCCGCCGCGTCCACCCTGAACTTTCAGATGTATTTTATCAACTAGCATAGAAGCCCCTAAAAAGAGAAAAGGCCAAAAAGCTTAGGATCGCTTTTTAGCCTTTTCAAACTTGGTTGGAACTGGATTAACTCGGAATGATATGGACAGATCGGTTCGCCCGGAACTCCACGATCCCAGCACGCTTCGCGAAAAGAGTGTAATCGGTACCGATCCCGACAAAATTCCCGGGATGATAACGCGTCCCACGCTGACGAACGATAATGCTACCTGCGGTGACCTTCTGTCCGCCATAGGCTTTCACACCCAAGCGCTTGGAATTGGAGTCTCTTCCGTTGGTTGTACTTCCCTGACTTTTTGTATGTGCCATGTTTTCCTTTGAAAAGTATGATCAGCTAACCCTGATCTCTTTGACAAGTAACCGGAGCAGATCCTGCCGGTGCCCTTGTTTACGCCGGGACGATTTACGGCGACGCATCCGGTAATGGATCAGCTTGGGGCCACGAAACTCCCCGAGATTTTCACAAACGACCTGGGCGTCCGGGATCACCGGGGTCCCGACCTTCACCTGGCCTCCATCCTGAACAAGCATCACCTGGTCCAGAATAATCTCCTTTTGGCCTTCCGCCACGTCCAACAACTCGACTTCAATCACTTGTTGGGGCGCCACCCAATATTGCTTGGAACCCGTCTCAACGATTGCGTATTTTTCCATGAAATGACTCCTTTGACTGTAAGAAAGCGAGTATCTTATGGGAATTCACTAGACCTGTCAATGCTTTTTAAAAAGGTGCAACCCTTTTTGGCGAAAAGGGTTAGGTTGTTTGGAGGGAGTGAGTTAAAAAAATCCGGAACCGATCTAGGCGGCTTCCTTTTTCCAATCGTTCAGCGTCCAATCAAATGCGGGATATTCGATCTTGTATTTAGCCTCCTGAAGATATTCCTCCTTGGCTTCATCTTCAAGATAATACGCTAAAAAAGAGAGGACCGCGTTATCACTTTCTGAAAATTTACCGCGGGGTTCTGGGGTCCCGAAATCCAGTCTGAAATCTTTTCCATACCATTTGAAAATCTTCGAAATCCGGATCTTTTTCCGACCAGGGGTGACATCCACATGGGCCGGATCCATCACGAATTTCCTCGTTAAAAGAAAAAGCTGTCCTTCCACCTTAGGACCCGTAAATGCCTCAGGCATTAACTTGGGACCGCCCTTGGCCGCCGCAGAAAGCGCCAGATGGATTTTCTCGTCATGGTAGACCTCGATCAGTTTCTTCAACCGGATGTCGTTCAAACTGTACCGCCTTTGATTCCCAGCTTTTTTGCCGAAACGGAACAATGTGATGTCCCAAAAACTCGGGATCTTCTGGACGGAAGTCACGGGATAATTTTCGGCTACCTGTTTGATCAGCACAACATGATACGCATTCATCCAGAAGGCCAGCACCTCTTCCCGGGGCCACGACGCCATCTTTGATTCGCTCACCGCCATCAAACTCGCCAGATAATCATTCAGATCCTTCGGATCCCTCGTGATCGACTGATAATCCACTTCACCATTTTCGTTCACATTTTTTTTGAGGAAGGCATCCCAAGCAGAGTGGTCAAAAGCCGTCGCCGCATAAAGGCCTGCGGGGAAAGAACACAGAAGAAAAAAAACCGAAGCAAGTATTTTTTTTTGAAACGTCATGGATAATAGTCCTAGAAACGGATACCGTGCTGTTTGAGGAAGACCTGATCCTCATCGTTGAGTTCGCATTTAAGCTCTCCCGGCCTGAAATGTTCGCTCATGGCCCCTTCTTCGAGCATCCCTTCGATCTCGGCGAATTCCTCGGGAGAGAGCGGTGACATATTCAGAAAAAAAATATTCACGTCCGGGTTTTTGTCCTTTATATCTTTCAGGAATTTCATCATCTCCGCGGGGTTTTGTCCCTCCATCGGGTACTGACCCATGATCTTCTTAAGAAGGCACATTAGCTGCTTCATGTTTTGCTCAAACTCTTTGTCGAAGTTCATAGATATTCCTTTCAAATAAAAATTTTATAAGAGCACTCGATCTAGTGATGTTCGTCTAAAAAAGCTTGAACTGCCAAGGCCGCCGCACAGCCTTCGCCGCAAGCCGACACCAACTGACGTACAGCTCCTCTGCGCACTTCCCCCGCCGCAAAAACACCCGGCACAGAAGTTGCGAGCGAGGCCTCGGTCACGACATATCCTTTTTCATCCAGAGACACAAAACCTTTTACGAGACCGCTGTTAGGATCGTGTCCGATAAAAACAAAAACACCGTCCGCCGGAACCTTTTGCATCTCGCCTGTTTTCACATTCCTCAAAAAAACGGCTTCCACCTTTTTTTCGCCTTCAATTCTATCAACAACGGTATCCCAGATGAAGCTTACCTTGGAATTCATTCTGGCGCGTTCTTGCAGGATCGGACTCGCGCGCAATTTATCACGGCGGTGGACAATCGCCACCCGCTCGGCAAACCGCGTCAAAAAAATCCCCTCCTGGAGAGCGGAATCTCCACCACCGACTGCAATGACTTTTTTTCCTTTAAAGAAAGCCCCGTCACAGGTTGCGCAGTAAGAAACACCCTTGCCCGTAAGTTCCTTTTCGTTGGGAACCCCTATCATGCGAAATGAGGCGCCCATGGCGAGAATGACGGCCCGAGCGGTATAGTTCGTTTCCGTGCCAGCTTCGAAAATACCCCCCTTTCGCGAAAGGTTCTTCACTTCTTCATAAACAATTTGCGTACCGTAGCGCATGGCCTGGGCTTCCATCTTCTGGGCAATCTCCGGCCCCAAGATGCCTTCCGTGAAACCGGGGTAATTTTCCACTAAATCGGTAGAGGCAATTTGCCCCCCCGAAACAAGTTTTTCGAAAAGGATCGTGGAAAGATTGGCGCGTGAGGTATACAGAGCAGCGGTCAGACCCGCTCCGCCGCCGCCGATGATCATCACATCATAGATCTTTTTCTCCATGTCCTAGACCTCGTAAACGCTCGCTTTTTTCAGAATCTCTTCTTCAACAAAAACCGGCACTTGCGCGCGTAATGCGATCGCCACACTGTCGGAAGGCCGGGAATCAATCACCACCTCTTGTCCATTTTCCCTGAGGATATGCAACTTGGCATGAAATGTATTGTTCTCGAGTTTGTCGATCACAACCATTTGAAGCTTGCCGCCAAGTTCTTGGACGATCTTGAGTACCAGGTCATGGGTCATCGGCCGCGGCGGCTTAACATTGCCCAGTTTCAGTTTGATAGCATGAATTTCCGGCAATCCGATCACCACGGGGAGAAACCGATTCCCGTCCTTTTCCCGGAAGACCACGAGTTGCTCATGCCGATTCTCATCGACTTTGATCTTGCTTAGAACCATTTCAATCATCAGTGGCCTCGGAATGGGCATGAGACGTGTGGAATTCGGGAACATCGGAAGAACTCGCGGGTTTGTGTTGTCCCAAAACGGAGCCCTCGTGTTTTGTTCTCTCGGCTGGATGCCGCTGGATCTGCTTTGCTTCGATCACTTCGCGTTCGATAGTTTCCTGTTCCGCCAGGAGTTTACGCATATCCTCCTCGCGGTCGCGAATCTCGGACTCGATCTTCTCCTGCTGTTTGACCACCTGCTTAAGGCGCGCCTCTTTGGCCACGAGTTGTTCATGAAACTGGGATTTTTTCTGCACAGTCTCGCGCTGATCCAGCTCGGCATGAAGCTGACGGATCTGCTTGCGGGCATTATCAAGATCCATCTCCCGGGCCTCAAGCTGTGCGAGACGTACCTGCCAGGACTTCTGCTGATCTTCGAAAGATCCCCGTAACCGCCGGATTTCTTTTTCAAACTCGGAGGATCTCTGTTCCCATCGCTTAGCCTGTTGGATCTGAAGTTCCAATTCCTGGATCAAACGGGTTTCACTCGACTGAACAATCTTTTTGCCTTCTTCGAGATTTTTGATCTTCGCATGAAGACCTTCCACCAGGGTCTTTTGATTCTCCAGTTCTCTCCGGAACTGGGCCGCCTGGCGCTCCCATTCGCGACGTGTCTGTTCCTGCTCGTCCTTGGCACGCCGAAGATCGTTCTTTACGGCATGGAAACTTTTAAGAAGCGCCTGCTTCTCCTGCAGCAGCTCTTTATGGGTCAAATCACGCTCTTCGATCTGCTTTAATAATTCTTCGGTCTTATGGCCTTCGGAACAAAGCTTTTCTTCGAAATACTGGCGGGTCTGGCGAAATTCCTCGCGAAGAAGTTTGTATTTCCCCTCCACGCGATTCACTAATTCCTGCAATTCTTGTGTCTCCTTTTCTTTTTGTTTTTTTGCAGACTCGCTGGCCTGCATTGTTTTTCCCCCTTCGAATGCCTCCGCCTGTGCTTTCTCAAGCGCCTTTCGAAGCTGGCCCACGCTCTCTTTTAGTCCCACACTTTCCTTCAAAAGTTTTTCACGTTCTTCCTCAAGAATATTCCGAAAGTGGCGGTTATTTTGATTGGCCGCGTCGTTCTTTGCGGGGCCGCCTCGCTCCGGAGAAATTCCTTCGGTCTGCACCCAAGACCGGATTTCCCGGATCGTTTCCCCGTGATCGGATTTTTCAGTCTTGTTTTTTTGCGAAAGTGGCGTTGGGGATTCCAGTTGATGAAGAAATGCGAGATTCGGCGGTGTCGGCCATACGGTCCGATAACACCGTCGCTTCAGAAAGCTGTCATTACTGACCACAATATCCGTTTGAAAACTCCGGAAATACTGTTTCACCTGAAGCGCGCTCGCATACAAAAGATTATCCACAAGAATGATGGGGGTGTTCCGAACCAGATCGAGGGCTTCGTCCACAGAGAGGCAAAAAACCTTGGCGATCTCGCGGGCGATCTTGCTGCGTTCCAGCTCGCTTTTGAGAGGATTGAGGGCCACGAACCAGTTCTGCCTGCCCGGCTGAACCTTTTTAGTACCTGTAAGCATGCCAACCCCTGAAGGTCTTTGGTTTGAAAAGAAAAGGATATTGCGTGATGAGGCCCAAATTCCCGTTTATCTTAGAGCGTGATCCGTTCGGCAATCTCATGGATCACCGGAATCTCCCATCGCTCCCCCATCAGCACCTTTACGATCCCGATGAGCGAAAGAATCCCGAACACCACAAACGACAGCGTAAACACCAAGTCCCCCAGCGCGGGAACAACCTTCAGGATCGCCGCGGCCAATTCCAGGATAAAAAGCACCAGAGCCTGCTTCCCGTGAAAAAGCGCGAATTTGTTATTTTTTTTGAGGGCAAGCGGTACAAAACAAAGAAAACTCAGGTAACCGATTGCCGCAAAAAATTGCGCATCCTGGGCTTCCGGATCCTTGGGCGTTGCAACTTTCTCATTCGTAGTCATTATTTCTCCTTCATTTAGGCCGCCGGGGTATTATAGAAAGACCCGCGCATAACCGTCAAGGCACAATCCTGTCAAATGACCGCACAACCTTGCGGGACGCAAGTTGCTGCGGGAATTTTCCGCCATACTGCTTTGGACGGATCCGTCCTTTGGCGGAGATCCGGCCAACGCTTTTGCGACGGAGGACGCATCCGTCCGGCGCTTTGTGGCGGAGTGGCGGATACACCGTAAAATTGATGCATCAAATCCGTTGACTTGCACGCTGAATGGTTTTAGACAACCGCAGATTTCGTTTCATGACAAACCCGGGGAATCGTCCGTTCCATCGGAATAAAAAAACTTCCCATTTCCGATACTCCGATCAGCATCCGGCGCAACATAAAAACAGTTCCCATGCCAAACCCCGAGAAAAATCCGGAGCTGCCGCGATCCTTTATGTCAGTGTGGATCGTACACGGGATTTCGGCAAAACTGGTCACAACGTTTTCAAGTCCGCGGCCAAACTTGGTCCCGATCCCATACATGTAGTCGCCGATTGTCTCTTCGGCTGACACAAAAGGCGCCGGAAGAACTGTCAACGCGATCAATAGGATCCATATTTTAACGCGCATAAAAAGCTCCTTAGGAACCTTTGCGGATCAACCGCCACGGATGGAGCTTCAGGTCCGCGGTCATATCACGCAAATTCGCCGTCACTTCATGAAGATTCCCGATGCTTTTGGAAATCTCCTCCTTGTTCCCGCCCACCAACTCGTTCGTGGTCTTGAGCAAAGGATTCAGATTGTCTGTCATTTCGGAAACTTTATCCGCCAAAAGGTTCATTTTACGGATCAAGAAATGCATCGCGATCGGATCCACCCCTTCGATCACTTTGTCGGTTTCCATGGCAGGAGCATCTTTCGAACCGACGGAGATCTCGATGAATTTCTCTCCCATCATCCCGAGAGTATCAATATACGCCACACTATCCATGCGTACGTAAGCATCCTGAGAAATCTTCACCGTCACCAGGACCGGCCTTGGTTCCCCCTTCAGGATCTGAATACTATCCACTTTCCCGACCTCACGACCCGCATAATAAACAGGAGCGCTGCTACTGAGACCGTTCAGATACCCGAACCGGATCTTCCATTCGTTGGCCCCTTTCTTGAAGTAGCCTCCGACCACGAATGTGAGCACCAGGAGCAGCACGAGAGTGACGAGCACAAAAAATCCGGATTTGATCTCGGATGACGAGTAAGTATTCGATGAATCCATCTTTTCCTCCTCTGGAAACAGCTTCTTAGGTGGACAGAAGCCCTTTTAAATAAGCTTCACTGGTTTGTTTGAACGGGATAACGCCTTCGGACTCTCCATGAATGAACTGCTGGACATATGAGTCTTTCGAATTCTTGATCTCCTCGGCCGTGCCGATCTGCAGCACTTTGCCTTTATGAAGAATGATGATTTGGTCTGCAATCCGGAATGCGCTTTTCATTTCATGCGATACCACGACCGAAGTGATATTGAGCTTCTTGCTAAGATCCAGGATCAGGCGATCGATCATGCTCGCAGTAATCGGATCCAGACCGGCACCGGGTTCGTCATAGAACACGATCTTCGGATCGAGTGCAATCGCACGCGCGAGTGCCACGCGTTTTTTCATCCCGCCGGAGATCTGATGCGGCATAAAATCCTCAAAACCCGTTAGACCCACAAGCTCCAATTTCACACGAACAATGATGCGGATGATCTCGGGAGAAAGGTCCGTGTGTTCCTTGAGTGGCACCGCGACGTTCTCTCCGACGGTCATGGAATTAAAAAGCGCCGATCCCTGAAAGAGCATGCCGAACTTGCGCCGCACCTCGTTCATGTCCCTTTCCCGGAGCCCCACGATGTTCTTGCCGTCTACCAGGATCTCGCCGGAAGTTGGTTGATGTAAAGCGATCAGATGACGCAAAAGAGTTGTCTTGCCGCACCCCGAACCGCCCATAATGACTGTGATCTGGCCTCGCGGGATCGTGACGTTAACACCGTCCAGCACCGTGAGGTCCCCGAAACATTTGATAAGGTTCTTGACTTCAATAACGGGTTGTTCGGATTCGTTCATAGATTTCTCACGTGGGCAAGGCGTAATAAATGACCGCCGTCGCCAAACAGTCCACCACAATGATCAACACAATCGAGATCACGACCGCTTGCGTTGTGGCTTTCCCAACCGCGTCCGCGCCGCCCGAAACGGAAAGTCCCTGGTGGCAGCTCACAAGCGCGATCAGAATGCTGAAGATAAAACTCTTTAAAAGTCCGGTATAGATGTCTTTAAGAACAAGCGCGTCAATGCTTTTTGAAATATAAAGATGGGAATTGATCCCAAGACCCGTCGTCCCGATGACCCAACCTCCGATCATTCCCATAATGTCTGCGATCACGGTCAGGCACGGGAGCATCAAGGCCAGTGCTAGAACACGCGGCACGACGAGATAACGGATCGGATTAATGCCCATGGTAGTAAGCGCGTCCACCTCTTCCTGAACCATCATGGTTCCGATCTCCGCCGCCATGCGGGCGCCGATGCGGCCGGAAATCACGATCGAAGCAATCAAGGGTCCCAGCTCGCGTGCCATCGCGACGCACACAAGACTGCCCGTGTACATGATGGCCCCAAAAGTTTTTAAGGAATAGGCCGCTTGCAAGGCGAGCACTGTCCCGACCGAAGCACCCACGAGTGAAACGATCGCCGTAGAATCGATACCGATCAGGACCATCTGGCGAAAAAGGGCATCATGGGGAATGACCTTCTTTCTGAAAAAGGCCGCAAACGTATAGCCGGCGACCGCCGACCCGAGATCCCACAGCCGGGCTACACCTGCCAAGACAAAGAGCAACGCCTGCCCGATCTTTCCTGCAAATTCTTTCATATAAAAATATTCCTTAAGTGTCCGTTCAGGTTTTGGCGCTTAAGCACTTCGCCGCTTCCGCGACAGTAGGGGTAATCTCAAAAATGCTGTCGAGCTTGGCAATCTCGAAAACACCCCGGACCGTGGCAGTGAGCGCCGCGAGAATAAGTCGGCCCTGATAGCGTTTAGCCTTCTGGAAGGCTTCGACAAAGGTCGCAATGCCGGAACTGTCCATGTAGTCCACGCCACCCAGATTTACGAGGATCTTGGGAGTTTGCTTCATGGTCAATTCTGTCAGCTTTTCACGAAGCTCGGGCGAAGAGTGATAATCCAGTTCTCCGAAAAGATCCAGAACATGGATGTCCCCTTGATTTGTCAATTGTATTTTCATAGTCCACCTTCCTTTTTCAAATTTTGGCCTTGTGCTTGATCAAATGAAGCCGGTTTCCCGTTAAGTTCTGATCGTCATAGATCATTTGATCCATGATCGTTCTGATAAAATGAATTCCAAGACCGCCCGGTCTGTGGCGCGGAAGTTCCGGTGACGGCACTTGGGTCGGATCGAACTTCTTGCCTTGGTCCTCCAGCACGATCTCAATCCTATCGTCAGACGCCAAGACGGAAACCATCATCTTGCCCGGTCTCCCCTGGTAAGCATGCCGGATAATATTCGTCAAAGCCTCATCGACCGCCAAAAGAATCTCTTCGGTGGTCTTCTTTTCCCATCCCGCCCGGTTCAGAATCTGACGAAGTTCTTTTCGAAAAGGAGAAAGCACCTCGGAAGATGCGGTCAGTTCAAATCTTTTTTCCACTCAACCCCCTGTTGGAGGAGCTCCCGGAGGATCGTGCGAGACGAAAAAGTTCTCCCGGACCTTTCTTTTAAAAAGCACATCTGAAGATAACGCGCGACAATATCGATCTCCAGATTGATTTCGGAACCCACCCGTTTGATGCCGAGAGTTGTGACCTTGAGCGTATGTGGAATCACCGCGATCTGGAATATCTTCCCGCGAACCTTCTGCACCGTCAAACTGATCCCGTCACAAGCGACTGATCCTTTGTCCGCAAGAAGAGAGATTATATCCTTGGAGGCCGTCAGGAACAAGGTCGTATTCTTCTTTCGTCGTTCGATCTTTACGATCGCACCACGGCCGTCAATATGTCCGGTCACAAAGTGGCCGCCAAGCGCATCGCCGATCTTCAGAGACCTTTCAAGGTTCACACGGCCTCCCTGCTCCAGCATTCCCAGCGTGGTCGCCTCCAGCGTTTGGCGTACTACATCCGCTTCAAAACCGCTCGGAATGACACGGACTGCGGTTAGACACACCCCTGATACCGCCACACTGTCCCCGACCCTCAATCCTCTTTCTTTTCTTTGAAATCGAAACCCGAACCGGACCTGGCCGCCGCGCTCCTCTTTTTTTACAACAATGCCCTGATTCTCAACAATGCCTGTGAACATAAATTTACCCCGTTAGAGATAAGACGCGCTTTAAAAAGCACGTCTGTCGATTTGAAACGTCCCTTCAAAGATCCAATCATCTCCCGAACACATGGCCTTGGCCGGCTTGAACAAAAACGCTTGATCCGGGGTCCTCACGCCAAGACCTTCTACGGAGGTCTTGGCATTACGGCCGCCGAAAATCTTAGGCGCAAGGATCCAAAAAGCACGGTCCACGCATCCCGCTTCGAGAAATGACCAGGCCAATTCTCCTCCGCCTTCGACTAGGAGTTTGGTCACACCCAACGACGCAAGTTTTTTAAGAAGCTCACGAATTTCGATCCTCCCGCGTTTTTCCTTAACAGGCAAAAGTATTAGCGTTCCCTTTTGAGCTTCTGCTTTCTTAACTATTACTTTAAGATCTTTTTCGGAGAACACCAGGATCGTAAGCCGATGGTCTTCAAAGATGCGTGCTTTCAGAGACCAACCTCGTGCAGAAATCATCACGATTTTCCATGGTTTTCCGGCAGCAAGCGAACGTGAACCTTTTGGGATTGTAAGTCGAGGATCATCCTGATAGAACGTATTTTTTCCCACCAGGACTGCGTCGTGATTTGCCCGAAGTTCATGGACAAATTCGCGCGAAGACGGCGATGAAATCCAGCGGGAGAAACCCTCCCGTGTTGCGATCTTGCCATCCAAGGTCTGCGCCATTTTAAGTGTCACAAACGGACGCTTTGCAGCCATACATTTAAAAAATCCTTCATTCTGCTTGCGTACTTCATCTCCAAGAATGCCGGTCTTGACGACAATCCCCTGCTGGCGCAGAAAGCGAACACCTTTACCGTGATTCAAGGGATTAGGATCAAGACAGCCAATGACAACCTTTCTGATTCCTTTTTCTTTGATGTGAGAAGCGCAAGGCGGGGTCTTCTGCCAGGTCGCGCAAGGTTCCAGGGTCACATAAAGCGTAGCACCCTGGGCCTTCTTTCCGGCCTTGGCCAGAGCGTTCGGTTCAGCGTGAGGCCCACCGAATCTCTCATGGAATCCGGAACCAACGAGCTTTCCCTTGGAAACAACACAGGCGCCAACCATAGGATTGGGACTGACGCTAAAACGTCCCTTCTCCGCCAGAGCGAGAGCTTTCTTCATCCAAACTTCATGCAATGGAAGGGTCATGGTTCTTGGGGGTTTTTGGTTTTTCGGTGTGATTGATCTTATCGAGGATGCCGTTGACGAACTTTCCGGATTCTTCCTGTGAAAATTTCTTTGCCAGGTTCACGGCCTCATTGAGGGTTACTTTAGGCGGAACATCCGCAAGATAAAGCAGTTCGTAGGTCGCGAATCGCATGATATTGCGGTCGATCATGGCCATCCGGGATAATTCCCAGTTGTCCGCATAGCGCTCAACGATCTTGTCGATCTCCGCCTGGTGCTCGACGGTCCCGAGGGCAAGCTTTTCCGCAAAATCCCGAATATCTTCGGAAAAAACCTCATCCTGCTGAGACCAGAATTTTTTCAGAATCTCCGGCATGGGCTCCGGGTTCATCTCATACTGATAGAGAATCTGAAGTGCGCATTCACGCGCCTGGGTTCTCTTGCGAAGCATTTTTTCCTTTATGGTTTGTTCGAAATCAAAACGTTGTTTTTTCTTTTTCGGACTTTGGGATTTTTTTGTTTTACGGATAATTGCTCATCAAGACTCGCGATTTCAAGCGCCGCCAAGGCTGCCTGTTCGCCTTTATTACCGTGTTTTAAACCCGCCCGGTCGATCGCCTGCTCCAGATTATTCACTGTGATTACGCCGGTCGCGATCGGAGTCCCGGTCTCAAGCGCCACTTGGTCGATTCCGCGTGTTAGCTCGTTCGACACACACTCGAAATGATACGTGCCCCCGCGGATCACGCAGCTGAGAGCGATCACAACATCGCAGTGCTTCCGGGCCTTCAATTGTTTGCAGAAAAATGGGACTTCCAAACCTCCCGGAACCCAAACAACCTTAATGTTTTTTTCCGGCACGCCAGCCTTCTGCAAGGTCGTCACAGCTCCTTCCAACAAGCGATCGGTGATGTACTTATTAAAACGGGAAACAACGATCCCGAATTTTTTGTTCCCGGCAATAATCTTTCCGTGATAAGTGGTCATGGATTCGATTCCGTATCAAAAAGATGCCCGAGTTTATCTTTTTTGGTTTGCATGTATTTTGCGCTCATAGGATTGGGAGGCATGATGATCGGAAGGCGTTCCACCACCTGCAAACCGTAACCTTCCAGCCCCACAATTTTGCACGGATTATTCGTCATGAGACGAAGTTTTGAAAGCCCGAGGTCATGCAGGATCTGAGCCCCGATCCCGTAATCCCGGAGATCCGGTTTAAAACCAAGCGCTTCGTTCGCCTGAACCGTATCAAGCCCGTGTTTATCCTGAAGTTCATAGGCCTTGATTTTATTTGCCAACCCGATCCCACGGCCTTCTTGACGCATGTAAAGAATCACGCCGGCACCTTCCTGTTGGATCATTTTCATGGCAGCGATGAGCTGTTCCTGGCAATCGCAGCGCAAAGAACTCAAGACCTCTCCCGTGAAACATTCCGAGTGCACACGCACCAGCGCCGGTTTATCGTTAATCTGTCCCTGGATAAGCGCGACATGTTGGGCCCCGTCAAGAACCGACTCATAGATCCGAATGGTCCACGTTCCGAACTTCGTCGGAAGCTGAGCCTCGCTCACTTTTTTAATAAGCTTGTCGGTCTTCGTACGGTAAGCGATAAGATCGCGGATGGTTCCGATCTTGAGTCCATGGGTTTTGGCAAATTTCAAAAGATCGGGAAGCCGCGCCATTTTTCCGTCGTCATTAACAATTTCGCAGATCACAGCGGCAGGAGAAAGTCCGGCGGCCTGCACCAGATCTACCGCCGCTTCGGTATGACCGGCACGACGCAACACGCCGCCCTGTTTTGCCTTCAAGGGAAAAAGGTGCCCCGGGATTACAAAATCTTCGCGTTGGGTTGTTGGATCCGCTAAGAGTTCTATCGTGCGATTGCGGTCATAAGCCGAGATCCCGGTCGTGACACCGGTCTTCGCATCCACCGACACCGTAAACGCTGTCTTCATGGGGTCTTCGGGATTGGGATTCATCTGATCAAGCCCCAAAGCATGAATGCGTTCGGCAATCATGGGAACGCAGATCAGTCCCCGCGCGAATTTCATCATAAAATTGACCCTCTCAGGGGTCGTCTTGGACGCAGCGAAAACAATATCCCCTTCGTTCTCGCGGATCTCATCATCGGTCATGATGACCATGCGACCCTCGCGAATTTCTTGGATGATTTCTTCGGTTGTATTTAATGATTTCATGATATCTCCGGTTCAAAAATGAAAAATGTGAAGCTATGCTAACAACAACTCCTTTTTTTGTCAAAACCTGTTTCCCTAAGTCATTCATTATACGTAACTTACGCGACTTGACAGAAGATGCCCAAGAGGCCGCCGCCGGTTCGAGGGATTTTATAATCTATCTTTTTGACAATGAGGAGAGCACTGGAGCAAAAACCTTGTGACCGTTTCTCTTAAAAGTTAACACCCCAACGCAAACAAAACAGCCGCAACTGACAAACAATGGGTCTTTTTCTTCTGTGCCATTGTTGAGAAAGCGGGATTCTGAGACTCCCGGTTGTGACTCTTTTCCCCGAAAACACCCTTATGCCGGCTTGCTGACCTTGGTCTTCAGGAACGCGCTGGTCTGATCCAAAATATCCATGATATTAATAGGCACAGCAAGCACAACCGTGTTCGAAGCCGTAGGCCCCAGACCGTCTATCGTTTGAAGGGTCCTGAGCTGCATGGCACCCGGACTTTCCGCCATAGTCTTGGCCGCCAGAGCAAGATTCGCCGCGGCATCACGGTCACCCTCCGCCTTGGTGATCGTCGCACGTTTTTCCCGTTCAGCGGATGCCTGACGGGACATCATCTTCTTGAGATCTTCCGGCATATCAATATCCTGGATCCGAATGCCGGTCACTTCAAGCCCCCAGGCCTCTGTGTCTTTTTCCACATTTGCTTCGATCTTCTTGCCGATCTCCTCGCGTTCGGTAAGAAGCTGATCCAACGTCATTTGTCCGATTACATCACGAAGCGAGGTCTGCGAGTACTGCGAGATCGCGTAGCGGTAATCCTGAACTTTTATGATCGCGTTCGAAGGATCATCGACTTTAAAAAAGATGACCCCGTTGATCTTCACGGGAACGTTATCCCGGGTAATGACCTGCTGGGAAGGAATGTCCATGGTGAGAACGCGCATATCGATTTTCCGAACTTCTTCAATGACCGGGATGATGAAAAACAGCCCTGGACCTGCGATCCGGCTGAATTTTCCGAGCTGGAACACTACGCCTTTTTCCCATTGCGCGGCCATCTGGACTCCTGAAGCAATGACCATGGAGGCAAAAAACCAGATCATGCCTAAAAATCCCCCAAGGGCCTGGTTCGCCATAAAAATAGGCGTGCCCACAAGAAAGCCAACGATGAGAAGCGCGAAAAAAATGAGCCCTGAAATCGGATTATTCATGGAAGACCTCCGGGGTAGAGTTGAAAATCTTCTGACATCTGTCGTTTCTGAAAGTGTGTTGTCTGTTAAAGACTCGGCAAAATCCGGCCTTTTCCAAGGATTTAAACCGCTCTGAGGGGCTGAACCGTTCTCCATACGCACAGGATTCTATGCCTGTACCAAGGATATTGCAAGCCGTCGCTTTTAACTATTCCGGTCCCGGTGGCCGTGGCGACCTCATTCCGGAATGTGTTGAAAGTTGATCGAGTGCACAGTGAAATCGCCGCTTGTGTCCCCGGTCTCTGCCTGGTCTACCACAAGATCAATCTCGCTGACGGCGCTAAGCGCAATATCATCGGGCAAATCGATCGTCAAACTCGCAAATTTAACGTTATCACCGGCAACAACTTGCGTTGTTTGGTAAACGACTTCGCCGCTCGCATTTTTTAGTTCGATGCGAACCGCCTGCGGCGAATTAACGGTCGAATATTGAATGAGCAGCCGATTGTCCTGGGCATCGTAAACCTCATCCAAATTCCAATAATGCCCGCCCTCTTGGCTGCCGGGTAAAACTCCGTATTGGAATCTTACGCCATAAACGTTTGTCGTTACATTCGAAAAACCAAGGATCGTACCCTCGGAAGAAAAATTACTGAAGACCGCACATGTCCGGTCCGGAAATTCCGGGACAGGTGGCAAACTAGTATCGGTGCGAGCAATATCTATCTTTTGACTCATTGAATCGTAAAGAGAGTTATAGGATGCTTCAAGCCCGCGATTCCTCAGATAGGTCGTGAAATCTGCGGGACCGTTTCCGGAAAGACCCAAAATCGTTGAGGCAACATCAATCCCGATATAACGTTGGTTGATATCGTCCGCATCGCTTGACCTTGCGGAATCAAAAAGTCCGTAACTGCCGTCTATATTCGACATGAGATCAATCGCGGTCAGCCATTCCAACACAGCGTCGTAATCCACCTGTGTCGCCGCAGCCAACGCATAAGTGGAACCTATATCACCTATGACGGTGTTCGTGGAGCCTGAAACCATATTGCTCTCCGCAATCTGCGGAATCCCTATATTCCCGTAATAGCCACCCTCCGGCCTCGAGCTTGCCGAAAGAATGCCGGGAATGTTGTTCTGATAGGAGTAGTCCAATTGGGTCACCAATTGGTTATAAATCGCGTTTCGGAACCCTATAAAGCCGTTCTCGTCATTGCGCAATGACGGCCAGAAAACCTGAAACGCCGCCCCATCCCATGCGGCAAGATTATCAATCGTATCCCCATTTCGGTCCTCATAATTTGAATTGGTCGTTAGAACCAGGTTATTCCAAACGGTATCCGGAACACTTGTGTATCTGACTGCCAGGAAAGCGACAGCCCCGCGGAATTCACTGACAACCCGGTCAATGTAACTTGAAAAAGTTCCATCGGAAATATCGTAAGCGGCGCGGAAAAGACCTGTAGAACTATCCACAAAGGCAGCATATCCTGCTTCCTGGGCATCAAGAAATTGCTCCACCTTTGCAATGATCTGTTGGACGGTCGCAAGATCGGCCCCACTCAAACCCGCTCCTTCCAAAGCGCCGACCATTGCCGCTAGACTCTGGGCCAGATTGGCGTTATCGCCCAGCCCAATGGTATCATTGCTCGCCGAAACAGGTCCCAGGTTGAGCCACGGTAAAAGGCCGTTCCATCCGTAAGTGCTTTGAGCGCTGAGCAGACTGTTCATAACTGTATCAATCTCAGTAAGGGCCCTCGTCTTGGTCATACCGTTGTCCATTTCCCCAAGGACGACATCGCCCAAAATCTGCGCGTAAAAGCCAATGAGCGTGGGCTGCGTATAAGTTCCCGGGGCATTGCCTCCGTCTCCAATGTTGTCGTAGGGAAGATGAGTCGTCGGGTCAACACCCACCCCAACATCAAAATAATCCAAACCTTCCTGCGTCAAAGCAACCCGGGTTTCTTCAAAATCAGGATTTAGAACCGGAGGGGTATACGACATTCCTTTCGTTTGGATCTTGACATAATCATTCAGAAGCGGCGAATCGACATTCCGGTCTTGCACAAACACGATCTCTTTTATGTATGCCCGGCTGAAGCCGGTGGGAACAGTGCCAACCCCGGGTGTTAAATTGAGAACAAAATTTTGCAAAGTCGAACTCAGGAGGATAAAAAAGGTCGCTTTCTTGTTGTTTTTGTCGGTAATCTCTATCTTTACACGCCCTCCTTCGCTCCCTCGTGCTGCAAAAACATATTGGCTTGATGAAAGCGCAAAGGTCTGCGGGGATGTTTTTTGGATCGAAGCAAAAGTATACGTCGCCTCCTCCGATGTCAAGTCGTATACGTATTCAAATTCGTCTGCTGAAATTTGTGTGAGACTCATGCCTGTTTCAGTATTGCCGGAACCCGAGACAAGCGAAGGACTTGAGGTCCCGAAGGATGTTAAACTGGAGTAATTGTAAGTGGTACCCGTCACCAGAGTTCTCAATCCCTTTGTCTCCACCGTATACCCTGTCTCCCCCACCTGGTCCTGCACGAAATTGATCATCCCCACAGTCCCAAATCCCGTCAGATTAAACGTGTAGTTCTTGTGCGTCGCGTTCAGCGTCACCACAAACGTCTTCTTGTTGTCCGGACTCGATGCGCTTACAAACTCTACCTTCAATGTTTGCCCTGCAGTCCCGTTTAAGGCCAGAACCACCGAGTTCGGAAGCGTTGCGCCCGTCCCTACAAACGTCCCTTCCTCGTCAAAATAACCCCACCCGATCGTGCTGTACGTGTATTCCCCGGAAACGTTTACATTAGACGTTACATTAAATGTCGTCGGGCTCAGTTGCGTATCAGTGATCGTCGCGGTATCTGATGCCACCGTCGTCCCGTGGTTCGAGCTTACCGTGGGAGTCCCAGGTAAACTCGTGATCGCCGCCGCGCTATACGTCGTCCCGGCCACCACAGGCATGTAGAAAAGCCCTTTCGTTTCCACCGTGTAATTGGCCGCACCCACCTGCTCCTGTACGAAATTGATCATCGCAACCAGCCCCAACCCCGTAATGTCAAATGTGAAATTCTGCTTATCAGCCGCCAGCGTCACATAAAACACCTTCTTCGTGTTCGGATTGGCTTTGCTCACAAACTCCACCTTAAGCTCCTGGCCCGCAGTCCCGTTCAGCGCCAAAATCACACTGTTCCCAAGATTTGCCGCGGTCCCGACAAAAACATTCGAGGCGTTAAAATAACCCACCCGATCGTGCTGTATGTGTATTCCCCCGAAACGTTTACATCAGACGTTACATTGAATGTCGTGACACTTGTCTGATCGTGTGTGATTTCCGCTGTGTCCGTTTCCCCAGTCGTCCCGCTGTTGGAACTTACCCACGGGTTCCCCGGCAAACTCTTGAGGGTACTCTGGTTGTACGTTGTCCCGGCCACCACCGG
>JBAZER010000010.1:0-66970 GCA_041653795.1 Candidatus Omnitrophota bacterium | reverse complement strand
CCTGAAAAGAACTCCGGCGGGACGGATCGGAAAACCGGAGGACCTCGCGCGCGTCGTCGCGTTCCTCTGCTCCCCCGAATCCTCGTGGATCGTCGGCCAAACTCTCACTGCCGACGGCGGGTTGTCTTTAATTTAAATTACAGCCGCTCCGGATCTTTCAATATCTCCCGATAGAAGAAATCCCCCTCTTTATACCCGATACCCGCGGCCACTTCAGGAAATTTTATAATCCTGGAAAAACTCCTCCAGCTTGTCTTTATAGGCCTCGGAAGTCAGATAGATATTATCATCATGACCTCCGTTAAAACTGAGGAACTCCTTGGGAAGAGCGGCCTTGTTGTAAAGCAAACGCCCCTCGGAAAAAGAAATGACTTCATCATCCATCCCGTGCACAATCAGCTTGGGGATCTTGATCTTTTTTACTCTGGACACGGCGTCGAACTTCTCGGAAACCAGCCACTCGGTGGGAAGAAAACCGCCGATATCCCCGACATAGGTTTTCAGCGAGGGAAAACAACCTTCAAGTATCAAAGCCGCTAATTTCCGTTTCAGACACAAATGCGTGGCGACAGGGCCTCCCAGCGATTTCCCATAGACAACAATCTTATCCTTGTCTATGTCTTTTCGGGTGATCAGGTAGTCGTAAGCTGCCTCCACATCCTTGTAAAGCCCTTGTTCACTGGGCTTTCCCGAACTATTGCCAAATCCCCGGTAATCAAAGGCAAATACGTTGAGCCCCATTTCATGGAAGAATTTTATGAAAGGCACGGTGTCCGACAAGTTACTGCTGCGGCCCTGGCAATACAAAATGGTGATCTTGGCGCCTTTTGACGGGACAAACCAGCCATTCAGGGATTGGTGGTCTTTGGTATTGAAATAAATGTCTTCATAAGGAATCTCCACATTTCGCGGGGTTAAAAAGACCATATCATCGGGACGGTATAATTTTCTTTCTTCGGTGAACAAGATCAGAATTTTCGCTACCACGATGATGATCGCCAACGTGATCAAGACAATCTTGAAACTTTTCATACCTTTGGAACCTCTTTTTTGTGCGGGCACAGGATCGACAACGCGGATTATTATGGCACTTTTAAAATGATAGGCAAGCAAATCGCTTGCCAAAACAATCGGTTGCCGGACCTCGCAACAAAATCATCATCGTTGTTTGTGACGCCACCCAGATAGCATGACGCAATAACCATGTCGTGGCCTTTTTTCATCTTTGCAGCTCATTGCAGGATCGGCTCAGAAGCCGGGGTTCCATCAGGGCTGAAAGCAATAACCACATTACCAATCAATGCGCTTCTTGTTGTAAAAAAAACCGCCTGTGGGACCGCCGTCGGGATGGGTTGCAAGCCAGAGGATGGTCCTGGTTGCTTCCTCCGTTGATTGCGGGGCTTCGGGACCGCCGATATCGGTACGGGTCCAGCCGGGGCAAACAGAATTCACGAGCACATTCGTGCCCCTCGCGGCATCAGCCACCATGAGCGTGACCGCATTTAAAGCGGTTTTGGACATCTGGTAAGCCGGGACTTTTTCCGCGTCCGTCATGCTGTCAAGCTGCCCCAAGCGCGAAGACACATTCACAACCCTCCCGTAACCGGCCTTCATCATCAAGGGGACAAAAACCTGGCACATCCGGAGAGACCCGAGCAAATTGACTTCCAGCGTCCAGCGGACGATATCCCGGTCCGTCCCAAGGATGCCCGGCCCTTCCCCGAAATCGAGCTTCCGGGAAGCTTTCTTTAAACGGCGGGCAAGAAGGCCCTCCAGCTGGCTCCTGCCTCCATCAATCATGACTCCGGCATTGTTGACCAGCACATCGACATGCCCGAATTTCTTAAGGATAAATGACTGCAATGCGCGAATGTCCTTTTCATTGGTAACATCCAGCACATGGTAAACAACATGGATCCCCTGACGGCGAAGCTTTGCGGCGGCCTTTTTTCCTTTGGCCGCGTCCGGACAGGTCAGCACCACCTGATATCCCAACCGCCCGAGCTGGCGGCAAACTTCAAAACCAATGCCCCGGTCCGAACCGGTCACAATCGCAACCCGGTTATGTGTGTCCGATCCTGTTTTTTTCATATTTAGCCTATTCCGATGCCGCACACGGCCCACATCGATGCTTTTTATCACTCCTGTCCGTGACTTTCATAAAAAAATTATTAAAAGTCAGGGCGGCACTCATTTCCAATTTTAAAATAAACGATAATCAGTGCTGTGGGATTGTAGTCTTTTAGAAAAAATGTACCATTCTATGTTTTATACAGTGCAGTTTTTATTTTTTAGCTGCGGCTTTAAAACGGATGCCTGCGGCCTGAAGAAGCAGCAAAATATTCCCGAAGCCCGGGTTTCCGTTGCCCGAAAGCATTTTATAAAGGCTCACCCGGTTGATCTTGCTCATTCTGGCGATCCGGGTCATGCCCCCCCGCGCCTCGATCACATTCCTTAATGCCATGAGGAACGCCTTTTTGTCCCCCGCCTCAAGCGCTGCGTTGAGATACTCCGATGCCTCTTCCGGGTCTTTTAAAGATTTGATCAACCAGTCGTGATAACTGACCGCTGGTGGAACTTTCATAATTTTCTCCTATGTTAAAAGTCGAGTTAATTCTACTCGATTGTATTCAGGCGCCCTGCAAATGAACAGCCCGGGTTAAAATTATTCCTCAACCCGTACGGCTAACCCCTGCTTTAATAGCAGATTGTTAACGTACTTGTCCCCTGCGAAAACATCGACCAAATATCTGTCGTATTTATCCGACTTGGTGGTTTTGATGAGGACAGGAAATTTTGCTGTCATTGCGAGGAGTTCCGCCGGCTGGCGGGACGACGCGGCAATCCCGTCATTTTGAGATTGCTTCGCCCCTGCGGGGCTCGCAATGACGGATTCCACAAATTCCTTAGCTTCCATGCCGTCACGCGTGGCGATCTCGGGCGCGTCAATGCCGCGAAACCTCAGGGTTTGCATGGTGGTGATCCCGAACCCAAGGTCCACGACTGCTTCGATAGTGTCTCCGTCGAGAACGCGGTGGACATAAGTACGATAAGTGTATAGCAGGGACTCGGGACTCGTTCCTCGCTTGCCCGCTGACGTTTCGGTGGAGGGGGACTCGTTCAATAAACGGACCTCGCCTTCTTCTTCCGAAAACTCGAGGACATCCCCTTCTTTGAACGGGCTCGTGTCTTCCACGACTTCGGCAAGGCGCACATAATTCGAGAATCCAAGGTCAACAGCTAACTCCCCCGCGTAGGGGCCTCCTGTCCTGGCGAGAACCACCCGGTACGTGTACGGTTTGCCGGGTTGCGCAGTAAGGATTTCTGCGGGAGTGGCTTTTTCACCGGCCCTCGCCTTCACTTTGCGGACGGCTTCCCGGGTTTCTTTTTCAGACCATTTGTTTTTGACCGCCTCTGAGGCAACCGTCTCTCTTTCCTTAGGATCATTCACGGAGAGAAGCTCCCTGTAATGCCCCCAGCTCAATTCTGCCGTCGACGGCAGAATCGGATAGGCGCGGTAAAATTTGAGCATGTAGTAAAGTTCGCGCTCGCTCATGCCAAGATCGCCTGCCAGTCTGGGTAGAACCTGTTTTGCATAATCCGCTCGCTCCTTGTGTTGCAGGACATGCGCGTCGATGAGCCTGCCGATCTCCCATGCCTCGCGCACGCGCTCCTGCTCCACGGCCTTTTCGACACGGACGCGGCTTTCGGACTTCATTTCCCGAACTGCCGAAAGCAATTGATCATAAGTTCCAACTTGCTTCACGAGCGCTGTAGACGATTGTCCCAAATCGTCACTGCGCCGTGCCTGTTCACCGCGCTTTTCAGCGGTCCCTGTGGGCTGGGGAACAGGCGAGGTTTTGACTTCCGGCAAAACGGAAGACTCCGCGCTTGGGGTTTCGGCCGGGAGGAGCCCGGGACTCATGAGAACCAGGAAAAGGAGGATGCTGAGTGTTTTCATCTTGAAGGCCCTCCGATTTTTTGTTGGGTTGTAATTCGGGGTTGTAATCTCAGGTGGTAATACTGCCCTGACTTTCATTGCTGTCCGGCGCGGGACTTCCGGGGACATAATCCGCGGTGTCAAAACCGATTTTTTTTGCGGTGGTTTCGCCGCTCGCCCCGGTCTTCCAGTAACCGGTTCCGCCCGCAAGACGGACACAGCCGCCGAAGCTCAAGGCATAAAGGGCAATGCACAACATACAAACGATTTTTTTCATAAAACATTTCCTCTAGATGTCATTGCGAAGGAGCCAGGCCAACGGGACCCGCGATGACAGGCCTATCTCGTATTGTTCCGTTGAATTAATATCCAGCTTAAAACCAGGAATAAACTAAATACGAAATACGGGAAAAGATAGCCGCCCTGCCGGTAGAGCGTCCGCTCCGCCACAAGCGGCAAGTCGAGCGTCTTCTGACCCATCACAAAAGTCTCGTCACCTCCCGCGTCCTTCACGGCAGCAAGCAGGCGGCCCTGGTGGGAGACAAAAGCCGAAACCCCGGTGTTTGCCGCGCGCACAACGGCCACTCCGTTTTCCACGGCGCGAAAGATCGAAGCCTGAAGATGCTGGAAAGGCGCACTGGTCTTTCCGAACCAGGCATCATTCGTGATCACAACAAGAAATTTCGCATCACGGTCCGCCAAGTCCCGCGCGAGGCCCGAAAAAACATCCTCAAAACAGATCAGGACCCCGAAGGGCCAGTCCTCGCGCGCCCAGCGAAAGATTACAGGAAGAACCCCCGCGCTAAAATCACTGATTCCGAGCGCGTCCGCA
This sequence comes from Candidatus Omnitrophota bacterium, assembly GCA_041653795.1. Lineage (GTDB taxonomy): Bacteria > Omnitrophota > Omnitrophia > Omnitrophales > Aquincolibacteriaceae > Aquincolibacterium. The sequence goes on along the minus strand of JBAZER010000010.1, from coordinate 62,198 downwards.
ATGGGTGTCGTCCATCCGAAAATAAATTTTAGCGGAATGTATTCTCCGAACGGCACGAGCCGGAGCTTGTCGTAACGCTGGCCGGAAACGCCGTCCTTCCTGAGAAAATAGGCGCTGTTATAGGACTCCTTTTCACTTTCCCATTCGAGCCCGCCGATCAAAAGCGGAATCTGGATTTCTTGTGCGAGCCGGGAAATCCGCTCTGCCTGGAGGTCTTTATTGAAATAACCCGGAAAGGCCGCCTCCGGCCAAATGATTATATCCGGCTGTTCGAGTGCCGCGAGCTGGGTCAATTTCTCATAGATTTCAAGAATTTTCTCTTTGGCCATAAATTCCCATTTCACAGACTGCGGGATATTCCCCTGAAGGATCGAAACACGCAGGTACTCTTGGGGATTTAAAGATTTTGCAAGTGTCATTTTTCCATAACCCAAAATTCCTGTCAGCACCAGAACCGCGACCGCCGCAGATCCAAGGGCCACTCTGCGATCCTTACGTTTGAACCAGGCATAAAAAAGGGACGCGTTCACCAGCACAATCAAGAATCCCAACCCATAAGCGCCGAGAACATTTGCGAATTGAATGAGCGGGACATAGGAGCTCTGGGAATACGCCAGCAAATTCCATCCGAAGCCGAACACCGGCATTTCGGAACGAAGGACCTCCGTGGCCGTCCATGCGAGTGCAATCCATACAATTTTGAAAACGACGGGTTTTTGGGACTTGATTCCCACATACGCAAGCCACGCGAACACCATGATATAAACCGATTCCACCAATACGAGGAGCAGCCAGCCCACGGTCGACACGTGTGTAAGCCAGTGCATGGAAAAAGCAAAGAATACAATCCCGGTAATCAGCCCAAAACCCAGGGCCTGTGAGTGGTTTTGAGCATGATGAACGGAGGCGAGGAGCGGCACAAAAGCAAACCAGGCCAGGAATCCCCAGCCCGTAGAGGGATAGCACAACGCGAGCAGAAGACCTGATACTATCTGGTAGAGATACGGGGTGCGAAATATAGAGTACGGAGCAGTTCTTTCAACCGAAGGTTTCATAATAGAAAACCTCGATTCGGGACTGGTCCCTCGAGACTCGAAAACCAAAACGAGTCCCCCTCCACTGAAACGTCGGCGGGCAAACGAGGAACGAGTCTCTTTTATTCATTTATCCCGCAACATTTTTTGTATTTCTTGCCGCTGCCGCAGGGGCAGGGATCGTTACGGCCTATTTTCTCGTGGGACCGCTTAATAGGGGCCGGAGCCTGGTCGTCCGGAGCTTCATTGCGCGGTGAAAAAGGCGAGGAAGCGCCCATGCCTCGCGGCAATTTCGCGGAAGACGCTCCTTTACTTTCTGAAAATCCCGCTTCAGGGTGCAGGTACTGGGCATGGGACTCCTCGACCGGATTCACCGGTTTGACCTCATGGATCTGCTGGACGCGGAAAAGGAGTTCGACAGCCTCCTCCTTAACACTGTCCGTCATCTGGTCGAACATGTCAAAGGCCTCGCGTTTGTATTCCACGAGCGGGTCGCGCTGGCCGTAGGCCCGGAGACCGATCCCCTCGCGAAGGTTGTCGAGCCCGTAAAGATGTTCTTTCCATTTCGTGTCGATCACCTGAAGCAGAATAAAACGCACCAGATACTGCATGCGCTCCGGACCGAATTCCTGTTCCCGGCGGCCCAACTGTTCCTGCACTTTTTCTTCCAGAGCTTCCAGCAGTCCTTCCATATCATCGAGGTTCTTCTCCACCACTTCGCGGAAACCCGCGCCGAATTTCTCGCTCAAAGCCGTGATCAGCCCTTCGGGGTTTTTGTTTTCTTCGCGGATATCCGGATTGATATAAGTCAGCACCAGGCTCTCCACCACGTTCTCGACCATCTGAAGCACATGTTTTTTCAGTTCCTCCGGGGAACCCTTCAGCACCAGATCTCGCTCGCCATAGATCAGCTCGCGCTGGCGGTTCATGACATCATCATATTCGAGCAGGTGTTTGCGGATCTCGAAATTGTGCGCTTCGACGCGCTTCTGTGCCGTCTCCATGGCCCGACTCACGAGAGGGTGCTGGATCTCGTCCCCTTCCTGCATCCCCAGGCGCTGCATCATGGAAGAAATCCTGTCCGACCCGAAAAGCCGCATGAGCTCGTCTTCCATTGCGATGAAGAACTTCGACGAGCCCGGGTCGCCCTGGCGTCCGCAACGGCCGCGCAGCTGATTATCGATACGCCGGGCCTCGTGCCGTTCGGTGCCGATTACCGTCAGCCCGCCTTTGTCCGCCACCCCGGGCCCAAGCACGATGTCTGTCCCGCGGCCCGCCATGTTCGTCGCGATCGTCACGACTCCCGGCTGTCCGGCCTGCGCCACGATCTCGGCCTCCTTTTCGTGATACTTGGCATTTAACACGACATGAGGAAGGTTGATCTTCTGGAGCATGCGACTCAGGCGTTCGGACTTTTCGATCGAAATCGTCCCGACCAGGACCGGTCTTCCTTTCTTGTGTTCTTCTGCAATCTCTCGCACCACTGCGTCGAATTTTTCTTTTTCAGTCCGGTAAATACAATCGGCGGAATCAATACGGACACACGGACGGTTCGGGGGCATCACTACCACGTCCAGCTTGTAGATCTTGTCGAACTCAACCGCCTCGGTTGCGGCCGTTCCGGTCATGCCCCCGAGTTTTTTGTACATGCGGAAATAATTCTGGAACGTAACGGTCGCAAGCGTCTGGTTCTCACGGCGGATTTCCACGCCTTCCTTGGCTTCAAGCGCCTGGTGCAACCCGTCCGAAAAACGGCGCCCCGGCATAAGACGACCTGTGAATTCATCGACGATCAGGATCTCGTCGTCCTTGATCACATAGTCCACGTCCTTCTCGAAAAACTCCTTGGCGCGCAAAGAGGTCATGATGTGATGTCGTTCCGCGACCGTGTCCGAATCGTGCATGTTGCTCACGCCCATGAGCTTCGCGGCCTTCGACTCCCCTTGTTCGGTCATACGGATCGTTTTGGCCTTCTCATCCGCAATGTAATCCACCGTCTTCTTGATCTCCTCAAGCTTGGCCTTCCAATCGGGATCGACTTCCTCTTTCACGATCCGGTGCGCCGTGAGCGCAAGCGCCGCGCGCTGGGCTTTATAATATTTATCCGTCGATTCCTCCGCAGGGCCGGAGATAATGAGCGGCGTGCGGGCTTCATCAATCAAGATCGAATCTACTTCGTCCACGATCGCGTAGTGAAGCGGCCGTTGAACGCGCATCTCGATCTGGGTGACCATGTTGTCTCGTAAATAATCGAAACCGAATTCGTTGTTGGTCCCGTAGGTGATGTCCGAAGCGTAGGCCTTTTGGCGTTCTTCCTGCGGGATGTCATGCTGGATCACACCAACCGTCAGCCCGAGAAATTCGTAGATGGGTCCCATCCAGTTCCGGTCGCGGCGGGCCAGGTAGTCATTGACGGTCACAAGATGAACGCCCTTGCCCTCAAGTGCGTTCAGGTAGATCGGAAGCGTGGCGACAAGCGTCTTACCTTCGCCGGTGGACATTTCGGCGATCTTTCCTTTGTGGAGCACAATACCCCCGAGGATTTGAACATCGAAATGGCGCATCCTGGTCGTCCGTTTCGACGCCTCGCGCACCACCGCAAACGCTTCAGGGAGAAGATCGTCGAGGGCGGCTCCTTCCGCGAGCCGCTTCCGGAACTCATCAGTTTTGGCGCGAAGCTCCGCGTCCGTAAGCTTCTGGATCGCAGGCTCGAACGCGTTCACTTGCGCCACAATGGGCCAAAGCAGTTTCAAGGTGCGGGTGTTTTGTGTTCCGAAAATCTTTTTCAAAATGTAGTTAAGCATATTTTTCCAATACTGGGGACTCGGGACTCGCCCCTCGGGACTCATTTTTTGCTTTTACGAATCCCGGGGAACGAGCGACGAGTCCCGCTTTTTATTTGGTTTGGTTTCTCGATGCTTCAAGGATCGGAAGCCCGGTTTCGGTGGGCACGTAGATCACCTGACCCTTGGTATCTTTAAGCCCCCGGATCCATAAATACTTTAAATAGGAGTCATTGCTTTTCAACGAATCTCCGATAATCTGGTTGGCCTTTGCAACGCCTTCCGCTTTGGCCACTTCGATCTCGGCATCCTTCCTGGCTTTCTGCAATTCAAATTCCTTCTGCAGCGCCTCTTGCTCGGCCTTCAACTTAAGTTCGATGCTCTGCGAGAACGAAGGCGGAAGTTTCACATCCCGCAAAAGCACGTCCTGAACAATGATTCCTTTCTCATCCAGTTTTCCTTTAAGAAAATCGAGCATGTTTTTGCCGATCTCTTTGCGCCCCGCCTCGCTGTAAAGCGCTTTTACCGCGTAACCGCTCGCCACATTCCGGATCGCTTCCCGGACATAGGGTTCCAACGCGACCGAAACATAATAAGGACCGATCTTTTTACGGACAAAGCTCGCCTTGTCGGCCGGCACATGATACATGATCGAAATATCGAGTTGCGAAATAAGACCCTCCGAGGAAGGCACAAGGGCCATCTCTTTCAGCTCTTGCAGCTTGACGTTCCATAATTCGATCTGGGTGACCGCCGGCACGAAGAAATGCCAGCCTGCGTTCAGAACTTCGTCGCGGATGTGCCCGAAATCGTTCTTCACGCCCACCTGGCCGTCCTCGACCTGGACCACACAGCCCGAAAGCATGAGACAACCGACAATCACCATAAACAACTGAGCGATCTTTTTCATTTTTGTTCTCCTCCCAACGGCTATGGGACTCGCACCTCGGGACTCGTAAAAATAGCATTTGACGAGGAACGAGTCCTGTTTGTCCGCCGATGCTTCAGTGGCGGAAGTCCCTTTTTTTTAGTTCTTTGCTACATTCTGTTTCAAATAAGCCTCGATAAATTCATCCAGCTTGCCGTCCATCACCGCATCCCCGTTCGAGGTTTCGAAGTCCGTGCGGTGATCCTTCACCATCGTATAAGGATGAAAAACATACGAGCGGATCTGGGAGCCCCATTCGATCTTTTTCTTGGGCCCATATTGTGTCGCAAGCGCCGCTTCCTTTTCCTGACGCAACCTTTCGTAAAGGCGCGCCTTCAGGACTTTCATCGCCACTTGCTTGTTCTGAAACTGGGAACGCTCATTTTGACATTGCGTCACGATCCCGGTTGCAAGATGTGTAATGCGGATCGCGCTTGAGGTCTTGTTGACATGCTGTCCGCCGGCCCCCCCGGCCCGGTAAGCATCAATCCGGATGTCCGCCTCCTTGATCTCGATCTCCGGAATATCATCCACTTCCGCGATCACGTCCATGGACGCGAACGAAGTATGACGGCGTTTGTTCGCGTCAAAAGGCGATATCCGCACGAGCCGGTGCACACCCGATTCGGCCTTTAAATAACCATAGGCATAACCGCCCTGCACAATGAAAGTCGCGCTCTTGATCCCGGCCTCTTCCCCCTGCATCAGATCAACCATCTGCACCGTATAGCCGTGCTGTTCCGCCCAACGCGTATACATACGGTAAAGCATCTGTGCCCAATCACAAGCCTCGGTCCCGCCCGCGCCGGAATTAATGCTTACGATCGCATTATTGGGATCAAAAGGACCCGACAAAAGCCGCTGGAATTCAAGAAGTTCGATTTCCCGGGCGAGTTTCGCAACGTCTTCCTGCAGTTCCTTAAGGGACTCTTCCTGGTTCTCATCCACCATTCCGATAAGCTCAAGAAGATCTCCGGAAACTTGATGGGCTTTGTGCCAGGGATCAACGATTTTTTTGAGAGCTTTCAGGCGTTCGACCGTAGCCTGAGCGTCCTGCGGACGGTCCCAGAAATCAGCCCGGGTCATTTTTTCATTGATGTCAGAAATCTCACGCTCCCGGGCCTCAAGGTCAAAGGTACCCCCTTATCTCTTGGAGCTTTTCCTTGAGATCCGTGATGCGGTCCTTGAGCGCGGCGATTTCTTCTTTCATAGGGGGAGTAGTTTACTGAATGAGGTGGGGATTAGCAAGAAAAAGGGACTCGTTGCTCGGGACTATCCTGACTTTTATTTTCTTTTCATTGACGGTAGTCAGGATTGCCCCAATTTCCGCTACGCTTCAATTAATAGGTATTGGGACTATCCTGACTTTTATTTTCTTTTCATTGACGGTAGTCAGGATTGCCCCAATTTCCGCTACGCTTCAATTAATAGGTATTGGGACCAGGGACTCGTCCTAGTTCTTTTTTTGAGTCCCGAGGGGCGAGGTACGAGTCCCAAATCTTTAAATCATCGGATTATGTTTATGCTTCACCGTGGAGAGTTTTGCAACTACCGCAAAAAATCCGGCAAAAAGGATCAGGCTTTTCGAATCAAAAAAATGGAATCCGAAAACGATCAAGTAGAGAATCAGGCATACGATCACCGCCAACGCACCGCTGGCGACCAGTTTATGCCTCTGGGGCTCTGTCATGGACCGCCTCCTATGGCTCTCAAATCCTTATCGAAGATTGGGACAACCCTGATTTTTATTTTCTTTTTCTGAATGGTAATCAGGGCAGCTCCAATCTCAGCTTTGCTTCGATTGATTGGAATTGGTACTGCCCGACTTCCGGCACTCTTTTCTACGGCATTTTCCCGGGTTTTTTGAGAGAGTAAAGCAAGAAAGCTTTTGTAAGGTGCACGACGTCACGCATTTCACTTTTTCGCCGTACTCCGTACGCCTTACCCCATTACTCCAAGGAGAAGAACTCCTTTTGCTTCGCGGAAGGGTGCTTGGCGAGTGTCTTCTCGACGGACTTGAAAGAGATGCGTTCTTTGCGGAAGTTCTTGTCGATCCAGCGGAAAAGCTCGGCCTTCTTAAAACGCACGCATTTGCCAAGCTTCACGTAGGGGATGAGCCCGAGATGCACCCATTGGTAGACCGTGGAGGGTTTCACTTCGATTAATTCGCTTACCTGCTTTGCCGTCATCAGCCGTTCCATGAAAAGTCCCTCAGACCTGTTTGTTATCCTTCTTCCTAAGAGTGTCGATCAGGAAAAGCGTCACCTTTCCGATCAACCATACCGCAAGAAGCAGAACAACCAGCCCGATGGCAAGACGAAGAAACACACCTAGCACAAGCAAAAGCGGCAAAAGGAGAATCCCAATCCCGGAAAGAACGAGCGCCATAACAACGACTAACACCCCGACCAGAAATTCTTTCATTGATACCTCCCAGGCTAAATCTACGAAACAGCACTTCGCTACAGATCATTATAATCCCAATTACTACTAATTGAAGCGGAAATTGGGATAATTTTGCCCACCCTAATTTTAAAAAATGAGCGCTAAGGGAGTGCTTTCTTTCTTCCCTAAAATACTTTTTTCGTTATAATGCCCTCCTGTTTCGTTCAGATTTTATTAATGAAAATCATGGTGGGCGTAGCTCAGTTGGTTAGAGCACAAGATTGTGGATCTTGGGGTCGGGGGTTCAATTCCCCTCGCCCACCCCAGAAAATCCCTTTTCGGATTCATTCCGGAAAGGGATTTTTTTGTGAATGGGTATTAGGGAATTGAAGGGAGCACCTGTTTATAAACATGACGGATGTCATGTTTATAGGTGCGGGTGGCCGACCTGAAGTGAGCAAAGCGAACGGAAGGCGCCAATTCCCCTCGCCGTGCGAAGAGCGGAACATCCAGTTCCGCCGAGCCTGACGAAGGCATTGAGCGCCTTCGTCCACCCGTTTTAATACAAAGAGCCATTAGCATTTACGCTGACTGCTCTTTTTTTTATTCAGGGGATATCGGGACTGTACTGGCATCTTTATAGTCATACAAAAGAGAGCCAGTACTGCGGCGAGCTAAAGGAGGAGTTCTTATTTTTAAAATATTTAAACCGTCCCCTCAAGACGTTCTGCGAGCCTGGCTTTTACAGAGACATGCCCTAAAAAACCGGGGAATATTTTTCCGTACAGCTGATTGAAATCGAACCACCACTTATAATTCTCGAGAAAGAACCCTCTCACGCGCATAAAATAATCACCCTGAGTCTTTTCCGTGCAAAAACCGTGTTTTTTTAAAAGGTTCTTTAATTCGGGGAGCGTGAAAAAGCTGACGTGCCCAAATCTTTTAAGAGCCTCCTCTTTACGTTTCCTCGGATTATAAAGAGGAGTCATATAACGCCTCCATAAGATGCCCGGCAGAAATCCAATAGGCACTCCTACTATCAGCATTCCGCCCTTTTTCATAATCCTTCGGATCTGATCCAAAATGATCCCCGGATTTTCTAAATGCTCGAGTATATGGCTACATATAACAACGTCAAAAAATCCTTCCCCAAACTGCTGAAAATCGCAACCACGAATATCTTCGAGCAAAACCTGCTTATATCCCCGCGATAACGCCTTTTCTTTCTTCTCCGGCAGAATATCTATCCCGTAAAACTCGGCTTCCACTCCGGCCTTTCTGGTATAAAGGATCATCATGCCTTCGTTGCAGCCTATGTCGAGGATCTTAATGCTTCTATGCTTTTTCAGAGACTCATCGCGTATGAACGTTGTCGCCAAGAGGTAGCGCGCCTTTTCGACGGGGTACTTATTCGGAGATTCCTCTACGCCGAAGGCGAGGTATGTCTTTGAACTGAATAGAAAACGGAAAAGTTTCATGATATTTCCTTAAACATAGTTATGCATTGTTCCGGTTTCCTGAGAGATATTCGCTCTATCCTCTCTTCCGTAGGGCACATTTAAATGTGCCCTACAGGAGGGAATAACTGGAGCAACACATATAGTTGGTTATCTGGCCTTTTGCACATTTTTCGGGCTGTTGAATTTGGTGCTTTTGACGCTTCCGAGAGGAAATAAGCCCTCTAAAAGTCATTGTTAATTTCCTTTCGATCCTGCACAGAGGCGATTGAAAGGAAATCATGTAACTCCTTATTTTGTAATATGTTAACTCAATAAAAACATGCAAAAGGTCAGTTAGTTATCACTAGTTATTTTTATACTGGGGCAAAAATGAGTTGTTATTGTATCTCTTTTAGTGTAAAAAGTGCAACGATTAAAATATGGAACCTATCCGAAAATCCTTAGAATTTTTTATCCGAAAAAAATGGCTTGGGCCCCTGGCCGTTTTTATCCTCTTTTACGCTGTAGGGATCTCCACCCTCTATCGCGGCGCCATCGGACCCACACAAAGGACCGACTTGACCGTCTATCTCAAAGCCGCCGAAATGGTCCAAATCGGAAATCCGGGGCATATGTACGGGATTGAGAACAGCCGCCACTGGCATTACGTCTATTCCCCGCTCTTGGCGATCTTACTGGCTCCTTTAGCAACTTGGCCCATCGCCATCAATGTCATACTGGCTTATTTTCTTTCGCTGGCCTGTTTAACCGGCGCAATTATTCTGTCCAGGTATTTTACAGACCGACCTGAGACGGCCCCTTGGCAGATCGCCCTGGCCGGTGTTTTTTGCCTCCCTCTTTTTTTAAATACGCTGACACGCGGTCAGCTTAGTGTTTTTATTCTTTTTTTCGAGGTTTTGATCTTTTATTGTTATTTAAAAAACTGGAAAATCCTGACAGGACTTTTTTTCTCCTTTATCGTCGCCATTAAGATCAGCCCGCTTGCCTTTCTTTTCTTTTTCTTTCTTATAAAAAAAAAATGGAAAATACTCATAAGCGCTCTTTTAGGGTTTCTGTTTTTTTTCTTTATTTTCCCGTCCCTCGTTCTTGGCGTCGATGTCAATTGGAGGCTGCTAACCACGTGGCAAGACCTCATGGCTCAGGGAAGCTCCGCTCAGGCTTATAATAGCTATCTTTGGAACGAACTTTTCACGCCCTTCGCCTCTGACAATCAATCTCTTTATGCGATCCTGACCCGCCTTTGCGGTCCTTCTGAAGCAAATTTCATGAACGCTTCAAACGCGGGAATCCGTTTTATAGCATCCGCTTTCGGGATCCTCTTGCTCATTCTGCTTTTTTTAAAGAAACTTCCCTCTATGTCTTCACCCCGTCATGACCGAGTCAAATTATTGGCGGAATATTCCCTTTACCCCATGGTCATGCTCATTGCTTCACCGGTTTCATCGCTCCATCATTATACCGTTCTTTATCTTCTTTTTTTGGCGACCCTTTTCCTCATCGAGCAACAACCTCACGGTTCCTCCCGCCGTGTTTGGCTGATAACAGGCTTGTGGTCATGTGCTTTTTTGTTATTCGCCGGTTATGTAATCCGTTTTTTAAAGTATGTGGGAAGCCCTCTCTGGGGGAGTCTTTTTCTTTGTGGAATAGTCTTTTTCTGCCTGAATTCGGACAAGAAACAAAAGCCCTCTTAGATTACCTCCTCATGTACTGCTTCCCCGTTGACCTGCCCCACTTATGATTTCCTCATAATGGGCCGTATATTATCCGCCTCTAAACAAAAAAGCCCTCGATTAACTCTCAATAGCAACAGCACCAATCGCCTCATCTCCCCAAACTGTCAGGACAATAGCATGGACATTCTCCGATTCGCGATTTCTAAAAACATGAAGGTCATGACGCGCCGAATGCTGATAGCACTACTTGATAGCACTTTGGGTGGATAATGATGAATAAAGATGGTTAATATCGGTCAACATGATTGAAGGGAAAAATAGCCTAACTATCGATTTTGTGGACATATCGGTCAAAGATGGATAAACTTTGTCAAACTCAAGGGCATAATTGTGGATCTTGGGGTCGGGGGTTCAATTCCCCTCGCCCACCCCAAAATTCTTTTTGAACTTTATATGCATTGTTCCGGTTTCCTGAGAGATATTCGCTCTATCCTCTCTTCCGTAGGGCACATTTAAATGCGCCCTACAGGAGGGAATAACTGGAGCAACGCATTTTATGTTCAACAGGAATTTTGATGTTTATGGGTCAGGGAATTGAAGGGAGCACTTGTTCATAAACATGACGGATGTCATGTTTATAAGTGCGGGTGGCCGACCTGAAGTGAGCAAAGCGAACGGAAGGCGCCAATTCCCCTCGTCGTGCGAAGAGCGGAACATCCAGTCCCGCCGAGCCTGACGAAGGCATTAAGCCTTCGTCCACCCTTTTTCTTCGCAGTGCCGGTAAGGACACTGCGAAGGCTAACTGGTATAATTTCATCGTGCATCTCGACGAAGTACAGGGATACCCCGAACAGTCGACTTTTTCATTGAAGGAGTAAAACCTATGAGTAACCCAGAAAATTTTGGTCAAAAAACGATCTTGGGCCGAGTCGAGATCCTAAACCGGCGGATCCAGGAAGCCAAGAAACACGACCTCTATCCCTACATGCATTCTTCGGATGCCGTGGACGGAGTTCATATCACGATCAATGGCCGGCCGCTGCTTCAATTTTCGTCCTATTCTTATCTTGATCTTCTGGGACACCCAAAGATCAATTCCGCCGCAAAAAAAGCCATCGAAGAGTTCGGTACAGGCACGCATGGCGTCCGTTTCTTAACGGGAACCACTCGCATCCATTTGGAACTCGAAAAAAAAATAGCCTCCTTTAAGAAGACCGAGGAAGCCATCGCTCTCTCGACAGGCTACGGTGCCAACTCAGGAACGATATCCGCCCTGCTCAGCCGGAATGACGTCGTCATCTCCGACAAGGTCAACCATGCAAGCATTGTGGACGGTTGTATCCTTTCGAGGGCCCATTTTTCCAGGTTTGAGCATAATGACATGGAATCTCTTGAAAAAGCCCTCGGCGAGGCCCAAAAAAAAGGGGTCAAACTTGTTGTGGCGGACGCTGTTTTCAGCATGGATGGCGACATCATCAACCTTCCTGAAGTGATCCGGCTTTGCCGGAAATTCAAAGCCCTTCTCATGATTGATGAAGCTCATTCACTTGGAGTTCTCGGGAAAAAAGGCACGGGGATCGAGGAGCATTTCGGGATCGATCCGGAGGAAGGCCTCATCGATATCAAAATGGGTACCTTGAGCAAAACGATCCCGAGTATCGGCGGCTACATCGCAGGCAGCGCCAAACTTATTAACTACCTGAGACACTCGATCCGTCCTTTTATTTTTTCCGCATCCCTGCCGCCGGCTTCCGCTGCGGCTGCCAAAGCCTCTTTTGAGGTCATTGAGGAAGAGACGTGGCGCGTGAAAAAACTTCATGAAAACATGGCCTACTTCCTCAAAACGCTCCACGCAAACGGCTTTGACACTTTGAAAAGCCAAAGTCCCATTGCCCCGATCATCATCGGCAACGAGCCAAAAGCTCTGGAGATGACCCGCATTGCAAAGCAAGAGGGGATTTTTATTGTGCCTATTCTTCCCCCCGCAGTTCCGCCCAATACCACCCGAATCCGCACAACCGTAACCGCGGGCCATTCTTTGCAGGAAATCGAGCGCGCTATCAACGTGTTCGCAAGGATCGCAAAGTCGCTCGGCATTATACGCTCCTGATCTAAAAACTTCCGAAGGAACGATCATGATAAAAGGATACGTTCTGATCACCGGCGCTTCGGAAGGCATGGGCCATGAGTTTGCCAAACTTTTCGCCCGCAACGGTTATCCCCTCGTTCTTGTCGCCAGGAACAAGACCCGTTTAGACGCACTCGCCATGGAATTAATCACGACCGATCACGTCGACGTAAAAACGATCTCAAAAGATCTAAGCATCCTCCCTGCCGCGGAGGAATTAAAGACCATGCTCGATGATCAAAAGGTCGCCATTGAAATCCTGGTGAACAATGCCGGCTTCGGCATCCACGGCCTTTTTGATCAAACCGATTGGAAAACCACCGAAAGCATGCTGAACCTCAACATGATCACCCTGACCCATTTGACACACCTCTTTCTTCCCGGGATGCTCCAGAGGGGCCATGGCAAGATCCTTAACGTAGCATCTACGGCCGCCTTCCAACCCGGTCCTTTCATGGCCTGTTACTTCGCCTCCAAGGCGTATGTTCTTTCATTCACCGAAGCGCTCGCGGAGGAGCTTCAAGGGACTGGCGTCACGGTAACGGCTTTTTGCCCCGGTCCCACACGAACACAGTTCCAGAAACGCTCCGACACGGAAAATATCCGCGAGAATTCTTTTGTGATGGAAGCAGCTCCCGCGGCCGAAGCAGCCTATCGCGGATTGATGAAAAACAAACGTCTTGTGGTCCCCGGATTTACGAACAAGCTTCTGGCAGTCCTGGTCCGTTTGTTCCCGCGAAGACTTGTAATACGAGCGGTGCGTTTTTTGGAAGAAAAAAAATAGCGCCTTCCATTACCCAGGCCCGGCTTATTTTCCCGCGCAACAAGTTCTTGTCAGGTATCTCTGACGCTTTCCTTGATTTCGTAAGCCGGTTTTTCTACAATGCCCGCACAGCACTTTTAAAGAAAGAACCGCGTATGAGAAAAAAGGCCTTCTTGCCATTGATCATGGTCTTATGCCTCGCGCTTGCAGGAACGGGACATGCTCAAGACGGGCCTGCCGCACCTCTCCGCAAAGGGCCGCCTCCGGACGCAAAAGTCCTCGTTTTCTTCGTGGACAGCCTCCGGCCTGACATTGTCAATAAAATGGTCGCAGAGAACAGACTCCCCAATATTAAACGGCTTTTTTTCGATCAGGGCCTCCGCTTTGAGAACTTTTTCACTATTTTTCCCTCCCTGACGGTCCCTGCTTACGGTGCCTTTCTCACAGGGAACTGGCCGGACCGGTCCGGGCTCAAAGCCATGTCGTTTTTTGAGCGCTTCTCCACGCGCAAAAAAAATATCCTGAAAAGGATCTTCCGGGTCCGCGAGCAATTTCCCAGGTATTACGATCTGATCACAGACCGTGATAAAGCCCCGGAAATCCTGAAACAGAACAAAATCAAAACGCTCTATGACTATCTCGGCGAAGCCTTCCACTCGACCGTAGTCCCGGTCACCCCGACCCTGGCTCCGCAAGCCTGGCCCCACCTTGCGGCGAATGAGGTCAAGCGCCCCCACATTATCGCGGCCGAGGTCCGGGAAATGATCGATGACATTAACGGGAAATATGCCTTGCGTTACATGATCCCTAATCAACGGGCAAAGGTTTTTATGATCTGGTTCAATCAACTTGATACCGATCAGCATGAAACGCCCGACGGACAATTCAGTCCGCAAGTTCAAAAGAATCTGGAAAACAATGATCTTTGGATCGGGAAAATCCATGATGCCCTGGTTAAAGAATCCGGCGGACGCCGTCCTTATGTTGTTTTGTTCTCCGATCACGGCGCCTACGGCGGCGAACACGGCATTTACAATCAACCTTGTTATATCGGACGCGATCTGTTCTATAAGACCCTGAAGATGAACGTTCGCGGACCGGATTACGCTATCACTTATCCGGGAACGGATCAGGAATCTTACGTTTACATTGACAATCTGGGATACGGCCAGGCTCGAATCTTTCTGCCTGTCGCCGATGGCATTTCTGGAAATTGGGAACGTCCGAATACTTTCCACGAACTCACCCACTACGGACTGGGCCCCAATCGCAAACCCGTGAACCTGATCCGGAAGCTCTTGGATATTGATCTGAAAGAGAAGAATGAATTCCCCGGAACGACCGACCCCCATCCAGTGGATCTTTTATTCGTAAAGCTTTCGGACAATCTTATTTATGTCGCTAAGCGGAGAGGTCCGGAGGCTTTGATCCAGATCGAAAACGGGAACGAAAAATTGCGCTACCGCTACAAACCCGTCCAGAATGTTTCTCAAAATGAGCACGGCGTGCTCACTTATGACGAGAATCCTTCGGAAGACCCTTTCGGTTATCTCAAAGACCCGAAATTCCGCCCAACGGACGCGTCAAAATTCATCCGGGAATATCATGATGGCAGGGAATGGCTGGAAGCAACTCATGAAACCGCTTATCCTGATGCGGTCGCAGCTGTCGGGCGGGCTTTCTTGTGGAAGCCCGAACTGGCCCCTCTGGCAAGATCGCAGGATCCGGACATCTGGTTGTCCGCAACGTCCGGCTGGAATTTCCGGACTGAGGATATTAAAGGCACGGATCACGGTTCCCTTGTCCGCTCAGCCATGCATTCGACCCTGATGATCTCGGGACCCAACATCCGGCATGGAGTCGATTCCGCCCCCCGTCACATTATTGATGTGACCCCCACATTGCTGCACTTGATCGGCTACCAGGGTGAAACGCAATTTGATTCCACTCCCATCCAGGGAATTTATGAAATCTCATAAGATTGTCGGATTACTTCTTTCATGGGCCTTAATAAATGTCTCTACGGGCTTCTCACTCACTCCTGTCGAAGACTCAGCGGAAGATATCTATTGGTCGTCTCCCATGACCGTTCATGATTATAAGAAGAATACCGACCTGCATAACATAGCGCTATCCTCTCTCTCAATGATCGAGCTCGAATTCATAAGATTGGGAGACGGCCTGCTCAATTTCACCACGCAGAGCAACAAAAGTCCCATTTCAAGATCGATGGACACCGTGGAATACGCTTATTCCAAATTGCCACAAATAAAACCAGTCCGACGATTCGGACAGCTCTGGGATGCTCTTCAGCTTCGTCAGCTTTCGCTCTCCGACGCCCGCGCGGCAAGCTCCATTCTATTTGCTGACCCCTACGGCGGCGTTACTTCCATGATTCAGGTCCGCGCCAATAAACTTATCATTCTTGTTGAAGACACCCTTTATGACGTCGACAGCGTGGTGATGGTGCCCTTCAATTGGGGTCTTTCTTCTTTGCAAGACAAACCGGCAAAAATAAAAAGCTTTGGCTTTGTTGCGGACGGCCTCGGCGCTTTACGGCGTGAGATCTTCAAGGCCCTGAGCTACATCGACCATAAAATCGTGCACTTCGGTTCCGATACCCTCTTTGGGATTAAAAAAATTCAGGATACTTTCATCCGCCACAAACTGAAAAAAAAGCACGGACATTTGCGGGTGTACGCCAAAATGCCGCTCTCCGTTTTCGAGAAAAACCGGTCTTGTTTCAGAAATAAAAAAAAGAATATCCTTGTCGGAACCGTATCGGAGTGGCAGAACCGGTTACTCCATCATCCCGGGCTTTTACCCGATAACGTGCAGCAGGCCGATCTTCCCTTTTCGGAAACCCCTCCGGCCGAAAACACGCCCCAAGAAGTGATCGTAGCCGTCGAATACAGGACATGGGAAAAAGTCCCGCGGGAACTTAAAAAATATGTGATCACGCCTGATGAAGTCGTTGAACTTGTCCGTCCCTAGAGTTCCCTTTTTTTACGGATCTTTTTCTTTTCAGAAAAGTGCTTGCAAATTCATTCCACATCGGTAGACTCCACCCCGTACCTGCAGCAATTAAATCCTCTATACAAAAGGAGCTCCATAAATGGCAACACCGCTTGAAAGATGGGTGGAAGAACAAGCCAAACTGACCAAACCTTCCAGGATCCACTGGTGCGACGGCACGGAAGCTGAGGCCAAAAAACTGATCGAGATTGGTATTAAGGAAGAAACGATCAACGGTCATCCCGTCTTTCAGAAACTGAACGACAAACATTGGCCCAACGCCTATCTTCACCGTTCTCATCCCAATGACGTCGCCCGCACCGAGCAGTTGACCTTTGTCTGTCATCCGGACAAAGAAACCGCAGGTCCCAACAACAACTGGATGGACCCAAAGAAAGCCAAGGAAAAACTCACAAAACTTTTTGACGGCTGCATGAAGGGCCGCACAATGTACGTCATGCCTTACATGATGGGTCATCCCGAATCCCCGTACGCAAAGGCCTGTGTCCAGATCACGGACAACACCTATGTCGCTGTCAGCATGCGCATCATGACACGTATGGGAAAAGAAGCCCTTGACCGTATCGGGAGCTCTGAAAATTTCGTCCGCGGTCTTCACTCTGTCGGGGACCTCCATCCCGAACGCCGTTTTATCATGCACTTCCCGCAAGAAAATCTCGTCTGGAGCCTCGGTTCCGGCTATGGCGGCAACGCCCTGCTCGGCAAGAAATGCTTCGCCCTCCGGATCGCTTCCTGTATGGGACAAAAAGAGGGCTGGCTGGCCGAGCACATGCTCATCATGGGTATCGAAGATCCGAAGGGCCAGACCACCTACATTGCGGCGGCTTTCCCCTCGGCTTGCGGCAAAACCAATCTCGCCCTGATGCAATCTGCTTTGCCGGGCTACAAGGTCTGGACCTTGGGTGATGATATCGCGTGGCTTAATGTCGGCCCGGACGGACGACTTTATGCTATCAATCCCGAGGCCGGATTTTTTGGGGTCGCGCCGGGAACGTCGATTAAAACAAATCCAAGAATGATCGCAACGCTGAAGAACGACAAATTCTTCCCCACGCTTTACACCAATACCGCGATCGACAATGACGCAAATGAACCCTGGTGGGAAGGCCTGGATGGCGCTGTTCCAAAAAACGTCACGGACTGGCAGGGTAATGCCTGGGATCCTTCCAAGGGAACCAAGGCCGCGCATGCGAATTCCAGGTTCACGGTATCGATCTTCAACTGCCCCGCGCTTTCCAGGGAATTCGACAACCCCTTGGGGGTTCCGATCTCTGCAATTATTGTGGGCGGGCGGCGCAGTAAATTGATCCCTCTTGTCATGGAAGCTCTTAACTGGCAACACGGCGTTTTCCTGGGCACCTGCACGGGTTCCGAGACTACCGCCGCAGCCGCGCATCAACTGGGAGTACTTCGCCGTGACCCCATGGCCATGCTCCCTTTCTGCGGCTACAACATGGGGGATTATTTCGCCCATTGGCTCAACGTCGGGAAGAATCTCAAACATCCGCCCAAGATCTTTTCTGTCAATTGGTTCCGTACCGACGAGACCGGCAAGTTCATGTGGCCGGGGTTCGGCGATAATATCCGCGTGATCAAGTGGATCATCGAAAGGGTCCGGGGCAAGGTTGTAGCGAAAGAAACCGCTCTCGGACTTTTCCCGGACTCGAAAGACCTTGATCTTTCCGGGCTTAATATTCCCCATGAAACGCTGGAAAAGCTTTTTGCGATCAACCCTTTAGAATGGGCGAACGAACTTCAGAATATCGAAAAATATCTTTCACAATTCGGATCCCATACCCCGGAAGCGATCTGGAAGGAATACCGTCTACTGGTGGATAAACTCGCCGCCGCGAAACACTAAAAAACGGGACTCGTATCTGGAGACTCGTTTGGGTTCCTCGTTCTGACGCATCCCGAAGCTTTTAGTCCCAAGTCCCGGCAAAGCAAGGGCTCTGCTTTAGACGCTGAAGTATTTTGCCTGCGGATGATGGACAACAATGGCCGAGGTGGATTGCTCCGGCGCCATTTGGAAAGTTTCGCTCAAGCTGATCCCGATCTTCTCCGCCGGAAGGAGCTGGAAAAGTTTTTTCTGGTCCCCAATGTCCGGACAGGCCGGATACCCAAAGCTGTAACGTGAACCCTGATACCCCTGCCGGAAGATTTCATCTTTTGTGCGCTTGTCCCGCCTATCGATTCCCAAGTCGCGGCGGACCAGGAAATGTGTAAATTCCGTGAGCGCTTCGGCAGCCTCCACGGAAAGGCCGTGAAGATAAAGATATTCCGTATACTTGTTCGCATTGAAAAGCTTATGTTCCATCTCGCTGGCACGCCTGCCGATGGTCACTGCGTAGAAGGCTGCGACATCAAGTTCTTTCCCCTTAGGCCTGAAAAAATCCGAAATACACTGATAAGGTTCCCGTGATTGCCGGGGAAATGTGAAGCGGGTCAGCTCACTTTGGGCGGACCCATCCAGCACCACCAGGTCATTGCCCTCGGAATAGCATTTGTAAAAGCCATAGATGACTTTCGGCTCCAGGATCTTCTCGCGAATTGTCTGGACCTTGAATCGTTCGAAAATGGGCTCCACATTTTCCTGAAGATAAAGTTCAAATTCGCGCGAAGTCCTGTCCCCTTGTTTGAACTGCCACTGTGCCCGGTAAAGCGCGATCTTGTTAATCCACGGGAACACATCCTGCATCCTGAGATTCTTGAGAATTCGATAACCAAAAAACGGCAGTTCTGGCACGGGATTATCACGGTGGATGTGAAATGATGGTCCCTTAATGACATTCAAAGCGCCGGGATGTGAAGACACGACCTTAGGTGACGGAGCCGAAGAGACCGAAACGGCCGTCTTGGGAGTTTTGGCCTCCTGCTCCACCGGAGCCGAACTATTTTTGATCCCTTCCATGATCTTGAGGCCGGAAAAAGCATCTCGCCCATAGTGGACCGATCCCTGATAGACCTGCGCAAGATCACGTTCCACATAGCGTTCTGTGAGAGCCGCGCCTCCGCAGATCACGGGGAGCTTTACCCCTCGCCGGCTCATTTCTTCAAGATTCTCTTTCATGATAAGCGTCGACTTCACCAGAAGCCCGGAGAGTCCGATCGCGTCCGCACGGTTCTCGATCGCCGCCTTCACAATCGCCTCAACCGGCTGTTTGATCCCGATATTAAAAACTTTATAACCGTTATTGGTGAGAATGATGTCGACCAGGTTCTTCCCGATGTCATGAACATCGCCCTTGACGGTCGCAAGCACGATCCGGCCGCGCTCCTGCCCCTCTTTTTTATCCATGAATGGTTCCAGGCAGGCTACGGCCTTTTTCATAACCTCCGCCGCCTGGAGTACGAAAGGGAGCTGCATCTTTCCAGCGCCAAAGAGTTCTCCAACCACTTTCATGCCGCCCAACAGGAATTCATTGATGATCTCAAGCGGTTTGTATTTTTTAAGAGCTTCATCCAGGTCTGCGGCAAGGCCGTCCGAACTGCCGTCGAGAATATGGTTTTTCAGGATTTCTTCGATCGTTCCGGCCTTCCCGCGGGGCTTTTCAACAGCCCCCTGCTTTTTCGAAAAATGCGCGATGAACTCCTGAAGCGGGTCTTTGCCGTCGATCCATTTGTTATGAAGAAGCCGTTTTGCAACCTCCAAATCATCCGCCGCGATTTTGAAAACCGGCACTATTTTTTTTGCATGGACGATTGCGGCATCAAGCCCCGCTTCCACGCATTCATGGAGAAAAACACTGTTCAGAACCTTCCGGGCATGCGGCGCAAGACCGAAAGAGATATTGCTGACTCCGAGAATAGTGTGAACGCCGGGTAGTTCTTTTTTAAGACGGCGAATGGCCCCGATCGTTTCGGGCGCCGCGTTGCGGAACTCTTCACTGCCGCTCCCGAGCGTAAAAGTCAGCAGATCAAAAAAAATATCTTCCGGCCGGATACCATATTGCTGGGTCACCATCTGATAGATGCGCTTGGCGATACGGAGCTTTTCCTCCCACGTCTTCGCCATGCCTTTTTCATCGATTGTCAGAGCTACCAACGCCGCCCCGTACTTTTTCGCCATGGGACAGATCTTGCGCAACCGCTCACCGCCGTCTTCAAGATTGATCGAATTGATGACGGGTTTTCCCGCGACATGCTTCAGAGCCTCTTCGATCACCGAAAATTCCGTCGAATCGATCATCACCGGCACCGTAACCTGCTGGTTGAAACGGCTGATCGCTTCGACCATGTCTTTCTTTTCATCGCGGCCGACATAGGCCACGCAAAGGTCCACGAGATGCGCGCCCTCCTTCACGGCTTCGCGTGCCACGCCCACGATCGCGTCATAATCTTCATGTTCTAGAAGCTGTTTGAATTTTTTACTGCCGTTTGCGTTGGTCTGTTCACCCACAAGAAGGGGTGCCGGCTTCTGCGCATAAGTGGAGATACCGTAAAGACTTGCACAAGCGGGCTCGTGTTTGGGTGTCCGCTTTTTGGGAACACACTTCCCCACGCGATCCACAACAGCTTTTAAGTGTTCGGGGGTGGTGCCGCAACAACCACCCACAATGGAGACGCCGAATTCTTTGACAAAACGCTCGTGGAAATCCGCAAGTTCCTTGGGGGTCAGATGATAATGGGCCACGCCGCCGACATTCTCCGGAAGCCCGGCATTCGGCAAAACCGAAATGTGCTTGACGGAATTCTCACAAAGAGTGCGGACATGCTCGGCCATCTCGGCGGGACCTGTCGCGCAATTCATCCCGATCACATCCACCGGAAACATCTCAAGCGTGGCGATCACCGCCTGAATGTCTGTCCCGAGCAGCATGGTACCCGTGGGTTCAAAGGTGACCTGGGCCATAAGGGGCAACCGGCGGCCTGTCTCCTTGAAATATTCCACCGCGGCAATGACGGCGATCTTGGTCTGGAGCAGGTCCTGGCAGGTCTCGATAAGCAGCCCGTCCACTCCCCCCGCAATGAGCCCTTTATACTGTTCTTTGTAACATTCCTTGAGCTCGTTAAAACCAATATGCCCGAGCGACGGAAGCTTGGTCCCGGGACCGACAGAGCCCATGACAAATCGCGGGTGGTCCGGCGTGGAATACTTTTGAACGAGTTCCCTGGCAAGCCGTGCGGCCTTTTCGTTCAGCTCGACCACGCGGTCTTCCAAGCCGTACTCCGCAAGAACAATACGATTCGAGCCGAACGTGTTGGTCTCGATCACGTCACAACCAACCTTGAGGAAACTTTCGTGGACGCTTTGAATGGCGTCGGGCTTGGTGACGACCAGGTATTCATTACAGCCGTCTTTGCCGCCAAAATCCTGGCTCGTGAGATTGAGCGTTTGGAGATTCGTCCCGAGCGCTCCGTCGAATACAAAAACCTTCTCATTAAGTTTTTTAAGGAATGGATGGGTCATAGGGAAAGTATACTAACACGGGAAACGGAGAACGGGAAACGGAGAACTGAAAAATGTACGACGTACGGTGCACGGAGTACGGCGCCAGCAAAAAAATCGGGGTGTGACCCCGATTTTTCTTTAGGCGGCTGTGGAGATCTCGCGTTCTGCGGCGGCGATATGCTCAAGGAAGGCCGCAACGATGGCAATGCCCTGCCCGACCCGGAATGCGGCCGAGGCAATCAGATCAGGCAGGGCTTGCCGCAGGGTCGTTGCACTGATTTCTGGAGTCTTGACTGCGGCAAAATATTGCATAAGTACAGGCAAAAGGACGATCCCGTATTCTTCCGGAACTTCACTGCGGACCACACGCTGCCAGGCCGGCACGCGTTTCGAAAAGGCTTCATCCGGAAAGAAAATACCGTAGCTGTTTTTATAAACATCATTTGAAAAGACACTATTGTCCAGCTCCCCGGCAAGTTTGTCCCAGTTCGATTCGGTGCCGTCGACCAGACGGTACTGAATGCCGTTTGAAAGATGCCGTTTGGCAAGTTCTGTCATAAGGGCCATGAGTTCCGCCTTGTTTGCTGAAATGAGCGTGGCCCGAAAATGCTCCGCTGTCCGGCCTACTTCAATGAACGGAATCACCTTATCTTTCATGTGAGCAGAATAAAAAATAACGGGCGCGAGGGCCTTCACTTGTTTCTCACGGATTGCCGTCCCAAGAGATTTAAGCGATTCATTGAACAGAGCCTTCGCCTTCAGGTCATAGCCCGTCTGATTAAGGTTTCCCCGCGTCATAATTTGTTCCAGTTTTTTATAAGAATCCGTTAAATCTTTTTTGTTTCCGAGCACCTCAGCCGCGATCGCTTTCGGAAGCCAACCGTCAAACACGTCTCTAAGTTCTCTGACCGTCTGATCCAGATTCGCCACGGCTTTTTCCGTAAACAATCGCAGTTCAGCCCGTTCTACCACCCCCTTATCGCATATCTGCCCCAGCATTCCTTCATAAACCCGTGCATCAGCCTGGGTTTCCGGCTGTACAACAGGAAGTTCGTCAGTAGATCTGGTTAATCTTTCAAGCCCGGCACCAAGAAGGTCGCGCAAATATTTCTCAAGGCTTACGTAGATGTGCATGTCTTTTGAGGTGGTGATATTGACGCCCTTGATGGTATAGTTTTTTTGAATGAGCCCGTCGAACATGGCCTTGACCTTTGCTTTTAATTCCTCCTTCGTCGGCTGCGGATGATAGATCGGAATGAAATAATCCATATCGATCGTGATGATAACGGATTTGTCCGAATCCGGGAGCAGGGCCGAATCACCTGTTTTAAAATCAGTGAGACGCGAACCTGAAAACATTTCGTTCGTATAGACCCACCAGTACTTTCCGATGAGTCCTTCTTTCTTTAAAAACTCAGCCCAGTTACCAGGATCCAATTCCTTATTTCCATTAAAATCATCCGGATGGTAATCAAAATTGATAAGTGTATAGTCCTTGGCCCATTCGCCTGATTCCGTCTTCGCCTTGACCCACTCATAAACACTATCGTGTTTGTCGGCATCGAGCACTTCGATCCCTTTCGTCGCAAACGCGCGCCGCAGTAACTCCAAAGCTTCGTTCACTGCTCCTTGCCGTACTCCAGCGCGTACGGGAACCGCTTCACCAGTTGCCAGCAGGCCCGGATCGCGTCGAATCTCGCCTGCAACAGAGATCGGGGCTTGGGAGAGCGAAGGGCCCTCAGCACGAGAGGCTGTCGGTTTCTTCCCCTGGGAACTTTTGGCAAGATCCGATGTGCTCAATTGATGGATCGCCTCTTCCAACGATCCGGTCTGAAGCGGCAACGTCCCCGTGGTTTTTGTCTTCCGGGTAAAGCGCATGACTACTTGACGATCCTGACCTTTAAAGGTCTTCAATTCAAAGTCCGGATGATGGGACAACATCTCAAAGGGCAGATTTGTATGATCCGTATAGATCAGTAATCTTGCGTTGACCTTCATTTCATTGATAATCCGGGACGCGATTTGGTCTTCATAGTCACTCCCAAAGCGGTAATAAAGGATCAGGTCCGCAGTCTTAAAATCATCCGAAAATTTATCATCCAGAAAATTGCCGCGTTCGAACGTAACTTTCCCGTCCGGGAAGAATGCCTTCAAACCCAAACCAGGCAGGTCTCCTTGGGCAATATCCAAAGCCTGTTTGCTTATTTCAACAAAATCCGGCTCATACTCGATTCCCTTGATCTTTTTGATCCGCGGGTTTAACACCGCCAGCGACAAAGCAACCTTCCCCACCCCGCTTCCCAGTTCAAGGACCGCACCAGAGTTTTCCGTTGAAGATCCGATCGCGGAAAGAATCAGCGGGAAACGGGAAGAATCGGTGGCTTCATAAGTCCCGAGTTTTGTTTTGAAAGAACGCTGCCCGGCGATCCCCACGACAGATTTACGGGCAATGGCTCTCAGTTCAGAAACTTTCCCGTAGATAGCATCAATGGCAGAAAACTTCCTTTGCATAATATCGTCGCTGATCAAGCGCATTTCGGAGCGAACAGAAGTGCTGCTTGCCGGTCTCTCTGTCTTAGAAACAGTACGAGGGTCAACCCGTGTACCCGAAAGTTTGTCCAGTGTCTCGCTTTTGGGTTTGATGATCACAAAGGCAGGGATCCTTTGGTGCGTCGCCTCAAGAGTGTCATTTCTCAAAATAACAATCAACCGGTCAAGCAATCTGATGGCACGCTTCAAAAACCCGATAACGAAAAGGTCCTGCCAGGAAAGGGCCCTCAAGAATTCGGAATGGAAAAGCTGCGAAAAACTTTCGAACTTCGTGGAATGAAGGACTATTTGTCCGACCCGTTTTTCCGGGTGATCTTGAAAATATGCATCAAGCCAATTCATAAAATGCTCCCCGCCCCTTTGAAGGGAAAAATAGCCTTTGGGCCATCCAAAGATTCCGCTCAGCTGGCTGTACAGACCGTCTTTTATCTTGCCCGCAAAGGTCGGAACGAGATCGACGTCCGAAAGGATCAAATCAAAAGGAGAATTCTCTTCCACTGCCCGTATTGCCGCTTCCAGCGTCCAAGCATGAACGATCCGGTAATCCTTTCCATACCGGTTTGTCGCTTTCTCATGATAAATCCGCTTGTCATCCAGAACTAATAAGGTCTTTGTGGTAGCGGTTTTTGAAATGCCACTTAATTTATTTTGATATGCCTGTAATTTTTCATTGGCCCGCACTTCCGAGCGCCGCGTCGGGTTTGTCCTGAGGTTCACGCGATAAGTTGCTTCATAAGAAACCGGCACGAATCTTTTTTGATGGGTTCGTTCATCGAAAACGTAGGAGGTGAACGGACGGGTTCGAATGGGCTGAAATCGCGGAAAGAAGCGAACAGCCGAACGATTAGACATCATCAAGCCGGGCTCGGTTCCATGACCATTAAAAACTTGATACTCGTCATATGCAGGGTTTGAATTGCGCAATAACTTAAAAAACTCATCGGGTTTCATGCGCACGGTTTTTTTCCCGTCAAAGACGTCAAAAACCATATAATCCATTTGGGAAATGAAAGCTTTTCCCTTCGGCGCGAGAACCCGCAGGATTTCTTCCAATAATTCTGTTTTTTTCTGAATATAACGCAGGGTTTGCCGCGTCAGCATCACAACATGAAAAGAACCTTTTTTATAAAGGCCGAGCCCCTGGTCTACATCGTGAAGCGTGACATTGCGGTGGAAATAGTCCAAAAAGGCTCTCACCGCCCCCCGGGGGCCTGTCCACGCAATATACTTGCAATAGCGGGCCCACGGAATACGGATGTCCTCGCGATTGATAAACGAAATATCCACGGTGCGGCCATAGTTTTTTAGAAGGCCGTGGATGACTTCGCCTCCGCCGGCACCGATGACAAGAATTCTAGGTTTCGTACCGGACATAAGATAGTCATCAATCGTTTTTGAAATCATTCCCTCAAACTGAAGATCTTCGTACAAGAAACCATGCAAAACATTGCCAGGTTTAATATAGGGATTGTTCTCATTTTCTGGAACAGGCTTCCGCACTTCCGAGCGCCAAAAAGGCTGATATTGATAACGGTTTGGGCTGACTTCCTCCCATTCCGGGAGAAAACGGGAAAGGATTTTCTTGGCCATGGGAAGATCCGCGCCTTTTTCGGCAAAAACAAGCAAGGGCAGCCGCCACTGAGCGGCATAGTCCATAAGTTCCGAAAATTTTGTTCTTTTACTGTCGAAAGAGGCCGCGAGACTTGCTTCATCCTTGAATTTCTCACGCACAATCACAAAAACTCCGCGGATGTCCAGCCGGTGATCGCTTTTCAGGATGATTTCATTATTCTGGAACAGTTCGGGATCAGAAGCTAACTTCGTTTTCATTTCGCGGATCACATCCCGCGGACCGATCAAGTCTTTTTTCCCCTGCTCAAAAAGAATGTTGCCGGAATGTTTTGCGCGATGGTGATCCAAGAACAGCGCAAGAGAGCTGCGTGTCTTGTCGGCTTGATAAAGGTGGTCTGCGGTCTGGCGGAGCACGGCTACGACCTGATCGTCTGGAAAATCAAGAATCAAACCGTTATTGTAATCCATCAGTGTTTTCAAATAGTCATTTGAGATAACGCTTGCCGAATAAAACCCGGCGGGCCGGGTATCAATGTTCGGAGACAAGAACCTGGAAAGCCCATACACTTTCACGGTATAAACAAAATCCGATGGATCATAACTCTGTGCCATCCGCCAGAGCCCCTTGGGCTCGGGAATAGAAAGTTCGACCGATTTTCCCGATTTCTGATCCATCTGGCCATATCGCGCTCGCCAAAACGCCTTCGCCAATCCAGCTGTTGCCGTCAGAAGACCTTCAAGCCAGAAACCGGAATGAGAACCGAAACGGATTTGAAACTTTTGAACATCCTTTAAATCCCCGATTTGCTCCCGCACTTCGGAGCGCATAGAAGAAGCGTAACCACTTCGTTTTCCCGGCATATTGACAGATATTTGTTTCTCAAAAACAAAATGGATATGCTGATAGCCCCCCGTGATGGCTTGGGGTAAAGCTTTGAGCGAATATCCGAGCTCTTTCGGGACCATAAAATAATAATGTTGGATTGTACTTTCCCGGGTTTTAAGGCTACTCAAGAAATAAGCGGGTGTAAGAAAGCGGATTTGTGTCACGGGATTCCGAAACTTCAGGATATCTTTGGAGTTTGCCTCGATCAGAAGTCCAAGCGCCTTCATACTTCCCTCCACGTACTCTTTTAAAACCGGATCCGCCGAATGCGGCAAATAAAATCTTGGTTGGAGAGCACTTATGGTAGGAACACCCTTCAGCACACTGATCTGCGCATATCCGACAGGCGTGGTTCTTGGAAGACGGGTTTCGACCACCTGAGAAGCCCTGGCAATGAAATCAGTGTTAGTGGTAAAAAGATAAGTGTCGTATACGCCGTCCTGGAGAAGAAACGAAGGATCATAAATTCCGATTCGTAAATCTTTGAGCTCAATTCCGGCAAGCTTAAGGGTTTGGGACAATGCATCGCTGGATTTCAAAGTTTTGATCCACCGAAGACTGCTCTCGGGCCCTACCTCACCTTTATAAAAAGTGAGAGGCAGTTCCGGGCGGCTCATGCGCTGCCGACGAACATTTTCGAATATTTCGTTCCCCAGTTTGTTGCCAGCCCGCACCTGAGAGACCGTCTGTGGGCCTTGGCTTTCTTTTTCTCGTTGTTTCCCTTGGATATAAAAACCATAGGCAACCGAAAATTCGTCCCGGGAGATATTCATTTTCACGAACCAATCCAAAAAATCCTGCTCGATCTCAGAATAGAGAACGGTTTTCTTGATAGTCTTTTTACCATGCTTGACTTCGTAGACCAAGGAGCGCTCCCCTTCCCCCCATTCATTATCCATTCGCAAAAGCGATGCAAAATACTGTGCTCGTTCGCCCGACATCGGATGTTTTTCAGATCGAATCAACCGCTTGAGGAAATCTTTTAAGAAAGCATCCTCCAGGACCGTTTCCCCGAACATCGCCAGCATAAGCTCATAGTCTATCGGAAATTCTTTTTTGAATTCCTGCTCCAGTTGAACTGCGCTCACCCGCATCTCGGAGCGCGCTGAATTCGGATTCCGGGCTTTGCTACTTGTCCTTTGCGCTTCAAAACGCATTTCCTCAAGATTAAGACGGAGGAGTTCTGCTGCAGCTCCGGACAAACCCGCCTCAATAAGTTCCCTGGCAAGTATTTCACGAGCAATAATACGGCTGGAGAAAGCAAGGACTTTGCCTACACGTACAAATATCTCCTGGATTTTGCTTTTAAACCGAACCGATCGCAAGTCCCGGTTTGGTTGCAATTGCCCATCCGTTCGCATTTCAGCACGAACCTTTGCTGCTTGCGTCTTTCCGACCAAAGCCCAATGCCAGGGGGTAACACAGTAATAAGCATCGTGTTTCTCATGTTTTGTCGAATCATTAAGCATGGCGGCCAGTCTTAGAAAGTCCGCCGGAACTTTTTTGGGATATATTGGAGGATGTGTTTGGGGATAACTTTCTGGATATCTTTGGGCCAATACACGGATGATATCCGCATCATTCGGAGGGATAAAGAACGGAGCGGCCTTGTCAACAAAGGCGTATTTTTCGATCAGATCATAAACAGCCGAATCATGCAGAAGCGTCAAAAAATTCTTGTTTCTCAGAAATTTTAAAACGGTTTGTTCCTCCAACCCTTTTCCGTGATCCACCACAACTCCTCCGTTCAAGATCACGAGGCTCTTCCTCACCACTTCATCGTCCCATTTCACCTTGTCCACAACGGTCGTCTGGACATTTTTTTCATCGATCATTTCTTGAAAATAGATCCGTACCGGTCCCAAAAGCCCATGACGAGACATCAGGTCACCGTTTGCTTGGCGCTGAAGTCCCATGGCCGCGTAAAGCGCATTCATAATCGTGTAAAACGGATTGCCCGTGTTGGTTGGGGATCCTTTTTCCTTAGACAGTTGACGCACCTCCGAGCGAAATTCTGCCGAGAGTGCAGGGGAACTTTTTGCAATTTCAACACTTCCCTTATGTCCCAGAAACTCGGCATCGCCTGGAAAGCGCAAAACAAGAACAGGTCTTTCGGGATTGTCGGACGCTGAAGCAAGCTCAACGACTTCAACCGTGGTTTCCTGTTTCGTCTTGGGATCGAAAAGGACAAAACTCCGGGCCAGTCCGGTATTGAAAGAAACAAACTCCTCTTTCCGGACTCCTTCAACCGCCTTAGCCAGAGCGGCCCCATCCCATTTACCGTCGGCCAGCCTCAATTGTTTGACGTTCGCCTCCCAAACGGTCTTCGGTTGGATCAAGAGTCTTCCATCAGGACGGAACCTGATGTTCGCCTGGAAATTGCCGGCTCTGTCACGATAAAAACCCGCGCAATCAAAACGCACCCCATGCGTAAATCCGGCAGGTCTGAATAATACACGGCTGTCCTTTGATCTAAGCTTCACTGTCTGCCCTGCCTCGGGCGCACGAACCTTGCCTTTTTCCCCTCGCAAAGCGCGGTCTAAAATTTCCATCGTTGCCTTCTTGCCGCGAGCAGCCTCTTCCGCTTTTTGCTCCGGCGTCAGATCAAAATCCAGGGTCCCGATATAAACCGGAATATTCACAACGTGGGCCCAAACGTCATCTTCAATATGGTAGTTGTCCTGGCCTTCAAGCATTGTTTCAACTGCGGCGATGGTGATGTGGAGGGCCGGAATCTTCTTTAGCAAGGCAAGGAGTCGCCCTATCAGCCCGTTTAAAGCACCCGCACCGTGTGGCTGTTCCTGAAGCATAAAACCGACAACTGATTTTCCATTGCGGCCGGCTTCGTCGTAGACAAAAAGCGGGAAATTGCTGAGAAGTCCGCCGTCAACAACACGGCGTACGGCAGCAGGAAATCGCTGCCTATAAACACCCAACCAGCGATAAACCTCAAAGAAAAATGGAATACCCATCGACATGCGCACAGCTTCCGCCACCTTAAGATCAGGCGCCGTATTCCGGTCCAGGACAAGCAAGGTTTTATTGGAAATGTCGCTCGCGATCACCGTGAGTGGAATTGGCAGGTCTTTAAGTGTCGGCTCGTATCCAAGTTTTGCCTTCAGCTTTTCGGCCATCCATTTCTCAAAAACCTGACCGCGGTACATACCGCCCCGAATAATAAAATTCAAAAAGGGCGGGACAAATCCCCACCGCTTGTCTTTGAACTGATTGAAGTCGGTCTCAAAAACAATCTTTTTGATCTCTTCATACGTATACCCTGCGGCAATCAAAGCCGCAGTGATCGCCCCAGCCGATGTCCCCGCCACTTTCTCGAACCACATCTTTCGCAATTCAAGCTCTTCCAGGGCACCGACATAGGCCACACCTTTTGCTCCCCCTCCCTTGAAAACGCCATGGATAAGAGTCTTACCTTCCAGGTATTTCTCAAGTTCGGCATTAACAACTGCAGGTACTGCAGGAACAGATGGAACGTTGCCTTGCCGCACCTCGGAGCGATTATTTTGATGCCATGCAACAAGCGCTTTTTTTTCAGATACTGTTAACTCCTCGAACGGTTTAATTAATCTTTGTTGGTTTGCTTCGAACTCAAGCTGTCTTTCTCCTAAAAAGCTCATGAATTCATTGCGCGGCACCCGGATCACGCCCGGTACTTCCCGATAAAGCTGGTCCAACCGTTCGAGCGCTATCGGCGCAACCGGATCCTTCGCGAGATTGGTCCCAGGCGGATTGTAATCAACCGCGTCGGCTGCAAGCCGGAGCGCCGTATTCCGGAAAGTACTATATGCTTCTTCCTCGAAAGCTGTATCAGCCACACGACTCTCAGCCCTCGCCTGGACAAGCAAAAAAGTTTTCGGCACAAAAGGATTGGCATAGGGAAATTGAGTTGCGGGCTGTTGAAGGAGTTTGGCGATATTGGCTTCGGTAAGCTGATTTTTTCCCTGCAAGAATTGCAGACTTCTAATAAATTTTTCAAGTTTGGCGGCCCACTTCGTCTTGAGGGTTTGAAACTCTCCGGAATTTCCGGCAAGTATTTGATCGATGTAACGAGTATATTGAGCATGTTTCGCGACGCGGCCCTCGGCAGCAAGGGTCCGGACGATTTCGTCTCTCCATTCTTTCAGCTCCGTACGCCGTACTCTATACGCTGTACTATCTTCGCGGCCGAGCGCGGAGTGCGGAGTCCGGCACGAGGTAAGACGGTCAACGGCGGCGCGAGAAAATGCATCATACAAATCGATCTTGCCGTCCTTCGGTCTGAAATACTTCTGCCATGAAACCTTTCCCTGCATATAATCAAAATAGCGGCTCTCTTCAGGGAGTTTTGTGATCCGCGGCGAAACAACGGCGTAGGGAACCCCCTGTTTCTTGAAACTTTGTGTAAAACCGTCAGTGTGAAAACCGCCCGTGACAAGCACGACAACACTTGTCACGCGGGACTCGGGACTTGCTCCCCGGGATTCATTTTTGCCGGGTAAATCATTAAGCCGTTTTAAAAAAACAGTCTCACGTTCCTCGGCAATTTGATAGAAACGTTGGAAATCGTTCGTTTTTGATTTCAATACGCCAATCTTTTCCGCCACTTCTTTAACGTCTTGTAACAAGTCCCGGGGCACAGATCCCGAATTCCGAATTTTGTTCCATTCCTCCCTGCTTAGTTCAAACTTAATAAACTTTCCGAAAAGGTCCAGTTGCTCGTCCAGTTCCGCGACGGATTTTTCCTCGGGAGAAACGAAGATTTTCGTCTTTACATCCGCGATGAATTGTTCGATCTCTTTTACGAAGGCCGGCCCTTTAAGCTGTGTGAGTTTTACGTGGTTGGAAATAAGCGCCTGCAGTTCGGGCGAAAAAGGAGCCGGATCCTCTGCCAGTTTTGAAAGCTCATACGCGAATTCTGCACGCCCCATGTGTCCTGTTTGAAAAGATTGCTTGATCTGATTGAAACGAACCCTGTCCTTCGACCGGGATTCGACGCTGGAGGCAAGCGCTCTGATATCCCGATCAAACGCAGAACTATCCTGGATCTGTTCGTTCTGGAGATTCTTCATCACAGTCTGAAGCGCCGGATATTTCTTTTCAAGTCCCGGATCCCGAGAGACGAGCCCCGAAAAGCTTTTGAACATTTCTGTCAGTTCCGTGAAATCCAGGTGAAAACCGCGAAGTTTCTCGTCAAATTCCAGTGCTTCCGCCGAATAATATTTTGCTTTGAGTTGTTGCAGTTCGGCTTCGAGCCTTGAGTTTTGGACCTTGAGCCCGGGCTGCCGCTTCAGCCCGCTGAGGAATGCCGCAATACCCTCCTGATAGAGCCTCCAATCCTCGATGCCGACATATTCCGCAGGGAATTTTGAAAGCACGCTCGCGACCGCAGCTCCGGAAAGTTCTCCGGATTCAAGGTAACTTTCGAAAACCCTGGCGAGCTTTTCCTTATCCGGAAAATTCCTGAAAAGTTCGGGATCAAGCTTCCCTTCCGCACCTTCCAGTGCCACCGTCGTGACGCCATATTGGGCCTGGAGATATTCGATCAATTTCTGAAGGGACCGCTGTGCATCGGGAATGCCATGGGCGTCTTGGATCAATACTACAAAACGGGACTCGTCCCTAGGGACTAGGGACTTGTTTTTGTTCTCACCGTTTTGAGGAACGAGTCCCGAGCTGCGAGTCCCGCAACAAACTTCACTTATCGTACCAATGTCGGAAGGGATGACGAGTTCTTGCGCATTCCCGCTTGTCGCGGGGGCCGAGGCAAGAAGGCTGGTGTCGGTCCCTTCCTGGACATTGGACGAATAAAAAGTTTGAGCCAGAGCTTGAGACGGAAAGAGAGAGAAATCAGAACACAGGAAAGCGATCATTGTGAGCAGACTGATCACCTTGGGAAAAAAACGCGGAAATAGCTCTTTTTGTATAGATGTTTTGTGGTTCATTTGCCTCGGCTTGACGCTGTTTTTAAAGTTATTAAAAAGATAACATATAATCAGACCTCTACAAGGGTATGTTCTAATTTTTAGAGGAAAAATTGAGTTTATAAAATGAGTTTTTACAGGCCTTAGGAAAGATTCCTTATAAATCTTTTATGCTATAAATTACTATAAAATACGGCTAGCAATTTATAGCAATATAGAACATGGAATCCGAAGTACTTCTTATGCGTTGCTCCAGTTATTCCCTCCTGTAGGGCACATTTAAATGTGCCCTACGGAAGAGAGGATAGAGCGAATATCTCTCAGGAAACCGGAACAATGCACTTCTTTTTGAGTAGACGCCAGTATACTTAAGAAAGCTGTGCGTTAAAGGCTAGGCTCTGATTTAGATCCAGAAGCGTGAAAAAAGGAGAAGATACGGGTTGCAACATCGGGACCGATGCCTGGAACGGCTTGAAGCTTTTCGATATCAGCGAGACGGATTTCTTCCGTGGAATTAAAATGTCTGAGAAGAATACGCTTGCGCTCCTCGCCGATACCCGGAATGTCATCCAAAACGGAACACTGTAAGATCGCCGCCTTAAGTTTACGATGGTACCCAATCGCAAACCGGTGCGCCTCATCACGGATCTTCTTCAGAAGATAAAGGGCCGGAGAATCCGATTCGATGACAAGCGGCGCCCGGAACTTCGGCGAGTGGACCCACTCGAACTGTTTGGCGATGGAAATAAGCTCAATCATTGTCATCCCCTCCCGCGCAAGTACCCTGGCAGCAGTATTGAGATGCCCTCTCCCGCCATCAATCAGGATGAGATCCGGCATGAAATTTTCCCGGCCTTCTTTGATGCCGCGAAGCATGCGCGTTAAAGCCTCGGAGATCATGGCGTAATCGTTGATTCCGGAAACACTTCGGATCCTGTAGCGCCGGTACCCGAACTTGTCCGGAAGTTCCCGGTAAAAACTCACTTTCGATGCAACGGCCTGATCGCCCTGCATGTTCGAGACATCAAAACAAACGATGCGTTCAGGAATCCTCTCGAGCTTCAGCAATTGCTTCAGTTCGATCGTCGCTGAAAGCGAGATGCCTTGTCCCGGGTTCTTCGGAAGAAAGCGTTTCTTGCGAAGCTTCGAAAGGGCGTCGATCTGTTCCTTGAAAAATTGCGCGTCCTCGAATCGCAACTCCCGGCTCGCTTTTTCCATCCTCTCGCCAAGATACTGTGCAAAACTTTTTTTGCCTCCCCCGAGAAAATGTTTCACCTCGTTGATTAAACGGTCGTATTCCGGTTTCACCCCCGGTTTGATGCACGGGGCAAGGCATTGTCCGATATGATGGTAAAGACACGCGGTTTTTGGAAGCGACTGACATTTCCGGATCGGAAAAAGATCGTTGATCAAGTTCACAGCCTGGTGCAAAAGCTTCGCGTCGGTATAGGGGCCGTAATAGATCGCCCTTTTGTCGGTCTTTTGACGTGTGACACAGATCTTTGGAAATTTTTCACACGTGATTTTAAGAAGAGGAAAGCTTTTATCGTCCTTCAAATCCTGATTGTAGCGGGGTTGATGCTTGCGAATCAGATGCGCCTCGAGGAGCAGCGCATCGACCTCCGTTGGGGTATCAATATGATCGATCACCCGCACCTTGCTCATAAGGATCGCTATCTTCGGGATCGGCGCAGGGACTTTGAAGTACGAACGCACCCTTTTGCGGAGTGATTTAGCCTTACCGATGTAGAGGATCTCTCCCCGCGCGTCGCGCATCAGATAAATGCCGGGTGTCAGGGGAAGTTTGCCGGTAGCAGAGCGCAGATGTTTAAAAGAATTGGATGAGGGATGGAGGATGGCGTTTGGTTTTTCGTTCTTTTTTTTTCCGTTATCCTTCATCCTGTTTTTAATTGTCATTCGCCGTCATCCTCACTCCGCCATCCTGTATTAAGTCCCATCCATCAAGTTTTCGGCATCGATTGGATTAATGGCCGGTTTCCTTTTTTTTCGAAACCATGCCCAGGCCTCCCTGGCCTCAGGGACGTGGCACGCGAGACACAGGCCTAGATAAGCGACCGTTGCGATGGCAATGCTGCCAAACACCTGAAGAAGCTGCATGGGAGTCCCTCGTCCCGGTATCCAATACCTTAAAAATTCAAGACTGTAGTGGCCCAATACTCCCATCACGAGCGACGCAAGCAGAATACGCAAAAAAGAAGCGCTGACCTCACGGAACGGGAACTCTCCGACTTTTTTTGGATAGAAATAGATCAATTGGCAAAATTGAATGATGCCGGAAATCGAAGTCGCGACTGCCAGCCCCGCTTCTTTGAAAGGAACCATCAGGATTAGACTTAGAACAATGTTTGAAATAAGCGCGAGAATCGAGGTCCGCATGGGGGTCCTGGAATCCTGAGCGGCGTAATAGCCGCTGTTCATGATCTTCTGTCCCGCAAACGCGAAAAGTCCGATCGTATACCCTAAAAGAACGGCAGAACTTCGCGCGGTCGAAACAGCATCAAATTCGCCGCGTTCAAAAAGCATCCGGATAATAGGCTCACGAAGCACGATCAACCCAACAGAGGACGGAATGATGATAAAGAAAATGCTCCGGAGGGCAAACGAAAGCGTCTTTCGAGACGCCTCTTTCTCGCCCCGCGCAATCTGCTGCGCGAGCATGGGCAAAAGGGCGGTCCCCATCGCCAATGCGAACACACCGAGGGGGAATTGCATGAGCCGGTTCCCGTACCAAAGACTTGAGTTCGCACCGGACCCGATCGCCATGCCAAGCGTCATATCCACGGTGATATTGATCTGAACAACAGCAAAACTCAGAACCACCGGAAGCAGGAGCGTCCACGTTTTCCTAAGACCTTCATAACCGATGTTCCAGATCCACCGGAATTTGAAACCGATCTTACGAAGCGGCGGCAATTCAACCGCTACGTGCAGAAACCCGCCAAAAAGGATCACGTAGGAAAGCCAGCTTATTTTCGAAAGATAGTCATGTCCCACCCAGGACGGCACCCAAAGCACTGCGCCGATCCAAACAAGATCAAGGATCGCGGGACCCATGGCTGGCGCCAGAAAATGCCGGTGGCTGTTCAGGATCCCCATCCCGAGCGCGTAAAGCGACAGAAACCAGAGATAAGGAAAAAGAATGCGTGAAAGCTCCAGGGTCAACATCACCGTCTGGGAATGGAAACCGATCTTTAAAAGAAAAGCCAGAATGCCTTCAACAAATAAAATAAAAGCAAAGAGCGCAAGACTTAGAAAACTGATTGTGATATTCGCAAAGCGGAATGCCTCTGCATGCCCCTGTCTTTCCCCGATTTCGTTATAGACAGGAATAAAGGCGCTCGTGAGTCCACCCTCACCCACAATGCGCCGGAAAAGGTTCGGAAGCATGAACGCGTAAAGAAAGGCATCCCAGTGCCAGTTTGTTCCGAAGCTTTTAGCGCTTACGATATCGCGGATAAGACCCAAAATACGACCGATCAGGGTCATGATCGCCACCACAGCGGCTGCTTTCATGAGGTGGTGTTTTCCGCTCTTCTGTCCGCGGGGATGCGGATTGACAGAACCAAGGTCCCGTGTTACATTGCTGCCACTTTTTTCACCTATAGGAGTCATCGAAATGCCCAATATTCGTTCTGCTGCAAAACGCATTCGAAGCGATGCTAAAAAACGTACGAAGAACATGGCCGTTCTTTCTGAACTGAAATCCCTCAGCAAAAAACTGGCCCAGCTCGCCTCGGAGCCCGAAAAAGCTCAAGCACTGGCTTCCACCCTCGTTGCCCGTTATGATCACGCGGTCACCAAAGGTGTGATTCCACACGGTCGCGCCGACCGGAGAAAATCCCGCATCGCACTTTTTCTCGCCAAGATCAAGAAAAAATAAGACTTTTCCCCATCAGTAAATGGGTCAGTCACCTTTTTAATATAAAAAAGTGACTGACCCATTTTATTTTCAAGAAGCATACTCCAAAAGCCAGGCTTCCAATCCAGAAACCGTCTCGATTTGTCCGGTCTTGGACTTCCGATCAATCTGATAGAGTGCCTCCACGGCCGATTCTAATTGCCTGACGGGAAATCGCCTCAACGCATTCAGGCGGCCCGGAGACATTCGGAGCTTGGAGCCGACCTCTCGTTCGGAAACTCCCGATGTTAAAAGCATGGCCGCCTGCCATAATTGACGAAGCTGCCAGTGCAGGATCCCTACCAGAGAAAAAAGGTCTGCCTCGTAAAATTCGGTCAAGTCGCGAAAAACTTTAAGCACTCTCGCAGGATCACGGTCCACCAAGGCATTTGTGAGTTTAAAAACATCCATCTCCGTCCAATTCTCTTCGAACCGATCGACCATGTCTTCATCAATCTTCTGCTGACTGCCCGCGAATTGCACGAGCCGCTCAATCATGGTATCCAGGAACATCATTGCATTCCCGCACATGCCAAGGATCCTGGCCCTGGCACCGGGAGTCATGGTTTTGTGGCATTGTATGAGTTTTTGCTGGATGAACGCCGTACCTGCCCCGAGGGCTTCATCTTTGGCCAAAGGGATCAGCTGTCCCCTGGCCTTGATGAGTTTTTGAAGTTCCGAAGCGCCCTTAAGATCATTTGCTTCCAGGATCAACGTGGTTCCCGGCGCGGGATTTTCAAGGTAAGCGGCCAAAACTGCGATATCCGGCTCCCTCAATGACTCCGCACCCTGGGCATAAATCACCTGCCTTGTTGAAAAGAACGGAAGGGTCCTTGCGGCAGCAAGAACGGTTTCAAGAGGCGTTTCGTCCAGGCTGAAAGTCTGGTGCGCGAGAGGCACACCGGCTTTTTTTTCGATCTCGGCGGTAAGGGCCTTGGCTTTTTGGGTTCTGAGGAACGGGTCGCCGGAAATGAGGAATACGTCGGTATTCATCCCGTATCACTAAAACGGAATTTTAATAAAAATGCGACCCATCGAAAAAGCCCCCACAAAAAATGCTTTACTTTAAACACCTGAAGGATAAACCGGACCATTCAAGAGTGATGCGGGATCCATAAAAAACAGGAAGAAAAAGGGATCACCAATCTTCGACAATGCGATCCACAATATTATATGCAAGGCGATGAACGGCATCCATGGCCGCTTTCTGCTCACCAACCGATGTGACATTGGTCACATAGTACTCGGTATCTCCCGAGAAATTCGACTCTTCCCAGATAATATCCCCTGTCTTTGTTTCCACAAGCTTCAGTCTGACGACGATAAAAAGACGGTATTGCGCCACACCTTCCAGTGAATTAAACCGGAGCCCCTCCTGCTCCAGAGACATTAGATCCGTTTTCAGAGTCGCGTCGGCTTTCTTCTGTTCCACAACCCTCAAAGTACCATCCTGTTGGAGCCGCTGGATCATCGCGTTGGTGATATCCATTTCGAGCCCAGGCTGGTACGCATAGAGATTGTCAACATTGAGTTTGTTCTTCACTGTTTCAACATAGATCGTTTTAATATTCCGCGGCAACACCGTCTTGCGGGTATATCCGCAGCCACCCAACGCCATAATCACCGCCAAACACCAAACCCCCATCCATCGCATGTTATTCATAATGAGTCCCCGTTGATCATTTGATGCTAAAACGTTCTTTTTCCTTGGAAAGAAAATCATGCCGCGCAGCCAGATCCGAAAGACGCTGCTCGATGCGGCCTTTTTCGGTCACAAGATCCTGTTGTGCTGCCTTGGAAGTCACGGCCGACATCACCTTGTCAGCTTCCACGATCCTTTTTTCAAGGATTGATCTCTCCTGCTGTTCGATTACAAGTTCTTCGTCTATCACGCCGACGAGTTCCGTCTTTACTTTTTTGTATTCTTTGTATTTTTTTGCGCCCTCGACGTCTTTGGGGGCTTCCCTCTTCCCTGCATCCCCAAGCGCAATTCCTTGTTCCTGGGCGTAAATACTGTAAGAGATCTCCAGCTGCTCCCGCAAGCTCATAGCATCTTCCCGGAGCTGTCTTTCATCCGGGACTGGCTCAACTTTTTTCTTCTCCTCGATATTTGTTTCCGCGGTCGCTGCGTTGCCTGGTGATGCTGCTGGAGTCTTCTCTTTGATCACTGCCTCCGTAGCCTTTAACTCGGCTTTGAACCGTTCGAGTTCTCTGGTTTGATTGTCCAAACGATTCAGAAGCACGTCCCTTCGGCTCTTTCTGGGGACAATACGACGTGCGCTTTGGATCGCTTCCTCAATAAAGGTGTACGGAACTTTGACGAATGAAGTGCGGAATTTCATGCCTCCGGCAAGCGAGGCTTTCGCATTCAGGATCTCCAGTTCCTTTTCGAGCTTGTTGATCTCCTCAGCCTGCGCCTGGATCATAAGGCTTTCAAGCTCGATTCTTTCACGGAGTTTTTTGGCCTCTGCGTCGGAACTCGGCTTCTTCGCGGCCTTCGTCAAAGTAACATCCTCGTTGGGGAGACCGAAAATGAATGCCTTGACAAGGTAGGCAGGACCCGTGATCGGTTTAGCAACAGTCCTCAGAACTTTTTCCTTTTCCTCTTGCGGATTTAGCGCCTTATCCAGTTCATCAAGAAGCTTCTTTTTGCTCTTTTGACGATCTTGAATGTCCTGATAACATTTGCGAAGATTTTTTTCCACACCTTTGATTTTTTTGCGGAGTTTGCGCGCGTCCACTTCCTTGTTGCCGTCGAGAGACTTTATCATGGTTTGCTGTTCCCTCAAGGCCAGTTCCTTGTCAAAGGCGGTGGTAAGGGTTCCGATGATTTCCTCCTGAGCCTTGATTTGTTCGCTGAGGTGCATTTTAAACTCGAGTAATTCTTCGATGCTTTTCTTCTGAAGATTGCCGGTGTCAACGGTAAAGGGATTAAAAACCGGCTTTTGAGCCGATCTGTTTTCAATTATTGCTTCAAGTTCCTGCTCGGCAGGTTTGCCAAAATATTTTTCATAAAGCGCCATTTTCGCATCCAGCTTGGCTTCAAGAGTTTCTATGTCTTTTTCACGTGCCAAAAGCACGGGGGCGGCAGGCTTGCCGGAATCTTTTCCCGCAACATTGCGCAGACGCTTTCGTTTCAATCCACTTTCGGAACGTTCGGGAACCAGCAATGGCTGAAGCTCACTGTAACGCTTGTAGAGCTTCTCTTTCCTCTCGAGAAGTTCTTTTTTCTTCCGGGAGAGTTTGTAAAGCTCTTTTTCATCTATTTGTTGGATTTTTTGAAGCGGGGTCTCGGGCTGCCCCATGAACGGAATCAGGTTCTCATAGAACTTCTCATCCGGAATCCCGAGCTCGGAACGCCAGGATTCGAGACGGCCCTTCTCTTCGGCAAGCGCATCACGCTCGGCCTCAAGGGACCCTTGCCAGCGATTAATGGCTTTTTGGAATTCGGGGGACGTATTATTTTTGAAGCGTTTCTTCTTACGTTCGAGTTCTTTAAACCTCTCATTCAGTTCACGTTCGCGGCGCTTCAGATCCTGTTTGCGGCGCTTCAGGCCTTCGGCTTTGTTTTTCTCAACCGTTTTAATACGTTTTTTCATCTGGGCAATTTCTTTTTTGAGTTGCTTCCGCTCGGCTTTCTGATCCGGCCCAAGCGCCTGATATTTCGCTTCCAGAGTCCCTAATTCTTTCTGCAACTCCTCTGCCTGGGCATTAAGATACTTGACAGGCTCTTGCAACGAATGAAGTTTTTCCGCGGCCTTCTGACCCCAATTCGTATTTGGATAACGTTTTGCGGTATCAGAGTAATAGATCAACGCGCTTGTGAGATAATTGTCCTTTTCGTAATAAAGACCAATCCGATAGTTTTTCTCAGCGTTCAATTCATCCACTTCCCGGCTGATTTTTTCGGCTTTTTCGGCTTCTTCGGAACCCGGATATCGCTTGAGGTAGCCCTGCGCCTGACGGGCCGCTTCATCAAGCGCGCTCTGGTCGCGTGTCTGGCCGGAAAATTTCTCATAAGAAATCTCGGCCATCTGAAGACGAGCCTGCTGAAGCAGGCTGCTTTGCGGATACTGATCGATCAAACTTTGGAAGGCTTCCAGTGAATCGTTCAGGTGTCCGGACTTTTGGTAGGCAACCCCGAGATCGAACTGGGCCTTGTCCCCAAACGCGCTGTAAGGCGCAACCGCCACGATCTTTTGGAACACTTCGATGGCCAGCGGCAAAGACGGACGGATATCAAGCCCCAAGAGTTTTCCTTTTTTTCCGGAAAGAAACATGGTACCGATCTGATACTCGCGTTCGATCACCTCTTCAAAGCGCTCGCTCTGGGGGTAGGAATTGATCAAAGCCTGATAGGCCTTGTGGGCTTCCACATAATCGCCAGTCTCTTCGGAGATCGTCCCAAGCCGGTATTGCGATTCAGGGGCCACTCGGGATTTGGGGTACTTTTTGAGAACTATTTTGAACTGTTCAGCCGCCTTATCGAGCTTCTTTTCTTTGTAGAGGTCAAGAGCATTATCGAAGATATCATCGGCGCCGCTTTGGGTCTCGGATTCGGTATTGATAAACTTCCCCTGCTCGGGAGACCAAACCCAATCCGCAGAAGCGAAGGAGTGCGGGAGGAGCAGTATAAAAATGAAGGCAAAAACCTTTGAGATTTTCATAAGTCGTTTGCAATCTTCAGGTTAGGAAAATTCGCGAGGCGTTACTATATCATGGGGCAAGAAAAATTGTCAATAGAAATGACCCAAAACGACTTAAGAATACGAATAAACACCCAAGGAGCCCTTCAAGAACGACGTCAGTTCAAGCCGGGGCCCATTTTTCTTGAAATCTAATGCACCGGTATGTTTTAGATCAAGACAGGGAATACGGCGGGAAGCCAAATGTGCCGCAAGTTCCTGTTGCAGGTCTGGTAAAACGGCAAGCAATGGCCGGGTTCGATCCAGCCAATCTTGAAATTCGCCGGGGATCCCCTGCCCTGATGCAGGTAAAAAAACTGCGTGGATCTCAACCGCATCTTCATGATCCCGAAGAAGTTCCCTGAAAAGTACAGGATCCCACCGCGAGATAAGAAGAATACGCCAGGGACGCGACTCGATCAGAAAAACAGTGCCTTTTTGCGACTGCACAATCATCCGTATTTTTTCCGTCCCCATCAACACCTCGTCCCCCTGCTGAAAAGTCTTAGCTTTACGGCCCAGTTTGAGGAGGTTTTTATAAAATTCACCCGACCCGCATGTGAATGCGGCAGGATAAAGAAAATGACGAACCGGAAAATCCCGCAAGACCGCTACCAGGCCTCCCGTGTGCTTTTTGGAAAGATCAGTGAGTAGAATTCCCTCTAGGCGCTGGATCCCCTGGTTCCTCAGGAAGGGAGCGATCAGCCACTCGCCCTGGTTTGATGGAAAATTCCTTCCGGCATTAAGAAGCCAATGAGCCTCGTTGGAGAAGCGTGCATACACAATCTGGTTTCTGCCACTCGCAAGCATCGTGAGCTTAAACCCTTTCCCTCCCGATCCCACAAAAAACGATACTGAAAAAATTATCCAGCAACAGATAAAACCAGTCATTAGCCAATGCTTCTCATGAATATCCTCTTTATAAAAGAACAGGATCATCGCCACGCTCGTGTAATACGCCGCAAGCCGACCAAGGGACGGCTGTTCCAGAAACCAGTATCCCCACCGCCATGTGGAGAGATATTCAATCCAGATAAGCCCAATCCCAAGGATCCAGGAAGACCCTTTGATCAAAAACATGTTCAAGAACGGCACCCCGCTGAAAATCAGCGTAAAAAGCGCACTGAAAAGTGCTGCGTCAAAAAGCGGGATCGCGACAAGATTCGCAAGAATGCTGACGGGGGAAAAGATATTGAAATGATAAAGAACGACGGGAAAGGTTCCTAAAAGCACCGCGAGACTTGAACCCAGAGACAGGGTCCAAGCGCTGAAACGTGATAAAAGGGGCAGAACCAGTATGAGCGAGAAAACCGAAAGAAAGGAAAGCTGGAATCCGATATTCCAAAGGTTCCTGGGATTCCAGAGGAGAAGCACAAAAAAAGCGAAGCAAAGCGCATTCAGGAGGTTTGCCGGCCGTCCAATGAGAACTCCGAACAGCACCATCACTGACGCATACCCCGCACGCTGAACCGGGACCCCGGCTCCCGCAAGTCCGACATAAACAATCACGATCAGGATCGTCAGAAGCGCGGTTTTGCGGTGCCCAAGCCCCGAAAAAAGGAACATCAAATAAAAAGTCCCGGCGATCATTGTGATATTAAGTCCGCTGATCGCAAGCAAATGGATCGTGCCGGTTTTCATGAACTGGCTGCGGACTTCCGGCGCCACATCGCTCCGGAGCCCGAGGACAAGGGCCTTCAGGATCGCGGCCTCCGGTGGTTTGTAGAGCCTATCGACGAGCATGGCAAGCCGACGGCGCGCGTCAGCGATCAGCCTGCCAGGCGCCCAGCGAGCGCCGGTCCGGGTGACCCGAACGCATTTTTTCCCGATCAACTGAAAGACCGCGTGAATATTTTTCTGCGCCAGAAAATGCCCGTAATCGAATTCCCCGGGATTCAAAACCTGCCTCGGCAGACTCAATGTTCCGTAAAGCCGAAGCTCATCCCCCACCTGAGGGAGCACGGGCGACTGGAGTAAAAAGACCTGCACCTGCCCGCTCACTTTGTGGAATTTCCGGCGACCGTTCTCTTGTCTTGTGACGGAGCGCGCCTTGAGCACAAGGGAGATCGTGGTTTTCTTGCCGAGCGTCTTCCTCTCGGGCAATGAATCGACCACTCCCCGCAACGTGATCCGTTCCGGCCCCGTGAAATTTTGGATCGCATTCGCCGGCACGTGCGCGTCGAGCCGCGCCCAAAGAATTCCCGCACAACCCAGGCAAAGGATGAAAAGAGGAAGGAAGAGACGCCGCCCGCGGAGAAACCAAAGGACCACGATCCCTCCGCCGAGCATGGATATTGGCCAGACGGAAGGGATAAGCACGTATTTTTCCAGAGCAATCCCCAGCGAAAATCCCATTGCAATCCATAGGAATGGCAGTTTCATATTTGATTATTATATAATATAATATTGTATTTTATGAACTTTATTGCGGCATCCCCTGCAGTTGACAAACAGTACATGAACCCGGGTGGGCATAAAAAAGCAGTGTTTGCGGAAGATTTACAATTTAGTACATGCCACTTGCTTCAGCTTAGTTTCCAATACCGGAAACTAATGAAGAGGGCAAAAACCAAAAGGAAAACGATAAGAAGGACGTACTGATAACGTTGAATTGACGACATTCGGGGCTAATTTTCCTTAGAGTGCAAGTTTCAGTTTAATTTCTCTTCCCTGAACATCCAAACTGACTTCTCCCTGGCCGATCGCTTTGACAATGGCCTTGCCCGGAAGAGAATCCCCCACGCTGACGATCTTTTCATTGATCACGGCTATAGACTTACCGTCAGTGTTCGTAATACCCGTAAGCCGGTAAAGGGTCCCGGAAAAAATCCTGAGCGGCATGTGAGACGCGACTGAACTTGATAGGGCCTTCGTTTTGGGATGGCGATTCGGGATCCAAACATAGCAAAGTCCGATAATAAAACATATCAACAGCACCCCCAAAAAAACTTTCCAGTAAGTCCTTTGCAGGCCGGCGTGGGAGGGCCGGAGCTGGGAGGGCTCACGTTCAAGAGCAGCTCTTATCGGATTGCGGTCATACATCTTCAAAGTCGACGGAAGACTCGCAGTTCTTGTTTCCTGTTCGTGGTTCGTTTTTTCCAAAACTTGCTGGATCAGGTTCATATGTTCACTCCCTGGAGACCGGCCTTGGCGCATTTCACCAATACCGCATCGATCACAAAAGCACTTCTGTCCTAGACGGCGAGCAATGCCCGGTCCGCCAGCATGTTAACAATCTTCGGGGTTTCTGAGGAAGAGACCCTCAACCGCGGGAGAACGTAAATTCTAAAACCCGGCCGTCTTTGCGCGCAACCTGAATGTTGAGCGGATGACGACCCTCTTTCGAATAAACCGTTTTTTCCCCGCTCATCAAATCACGAACGATCATCTTCTTTTGGATCTTGGCAAGTGCCGGAAGATAAATCGCGGCGCTTTTGTCTTCATTGCCGTTATTGACCACCACTAAAAAATAACGCCTGCCCCGGCTAAAAAGCGCCGTTTTTACGTCTCGTGTCACTGAATAACTAGCAAGCGGTGTTTTGAGATAGCGCAAAATCCCAAACACTAAATCCGGGGTCGGCTCCACACCCAAGTGAATAATTTTTCCCCTGCCGATTTTTTTGATATAGCCGACCGTCTGTTTTCCGTAGGTCCCGAGATCCGCCTGGATCTTTTCGCATCCCTCCGCCCTGAAAACATAAACTGAACTAACGACCGTGATCGGCGTGGTGTTCTTGCCGAAAGTCAACGTGAATTGC
Organism: Candidatus Omnitrophota bacterium; assembly: GCA_041653795.1. Lineage (GTDB taxonomy): Bacteria > Omnitrophota > Omnitrophia > Omnitrophales > Aquincolibacteriaceae > Aquincolibacterium. Next base: position 17,328 of record JBAZER010000010.1, on the reverse strand, counting down.
CGTTTGAACTCAAAAAGAGTGCGCTCCGGTTCCTCAAACCCCACGACCTGATAGGGTTTAAAATCGTCGTCCTTACGCGGGAATGAACGGAACGCCACCAACGTTCCGCCCTCTTCTACATAACGCCGAAGGTTCTGATGCGCAGATTTCTCGAGCCACTGGTCGCCGGAGTAAAAGAGCACTTTCTTTTTGGGAAGTCCACGGCGAGGATCGCACATGTCATAGTCTACATCTCCTTGATAAAGTGCAACGAGAATGGGACTGTTGTGCATAAGCGTCCGGGCCGCGTACTGGAATGGGGTGAAGGTGACACCGATCTCGGTCAGTTTCTTAAGCGAGGCTGGTTTTAACTGCCTAAAGACGGAGACAATCTGCCTGAAAACATCATAAAGTTCACCGCGTACCCGCCCCCATTCATTGATCGGCGACATGTACCAGTTGTCACGGTTGACAAGCATATACCAATTCCATCCCTTGACCCCGGCAAGGAACGCAGAAAGACATGTCATACGGTAATGATTGGGCGTGAACACCCCGGTTTCGTAATGGCGGCCGTGCCAGATCCCGGACTGGAATTCCGCGATGAACGGAAGCTTGGATACACTTGAAAGATAACGGATCTTGTCACAAAGTTTGCGGTGCTCAAACTCGTCTTCCTTAAATTCATTGGAGGGATAGAGGTCTACCCCAATTCCATCCGCGATCTCTTGAAAAGCAACCCAATCGTGCGCGTAAAAAAAGGGATAAACGTTCAGGTAGATCGGGATATCGACCCCAAGATCGCGATACATCTGAATGCTCTTCTTCGCGACCTCCCGGGAATATTCATATTTAAACTTAAAATAGTCAAGGTGACGTTTCAGTTCTTTGTCACCTTTGAGCGGGAGTCCTCTTTCGTTGGGAAACATGGTCGCAATGAAGGGCGACGCTTCCCGAAAGGACGTATAATTTGTTCCCCAGGATTTGTTCAGCGCCGAAAGATCTCCATTGTAAAGGGTACGTATGAAATCCTGAAAAAGTCCTGGCTTTTTTGAAAGTCCATACTGATGTCCAAACGTGTCCGGCCATGGATCGATCTCGTTGTCCGCCTGAAGCATCAGGATGTGACCGTTTCTTCGCGACGCAAGATAAGGTGTGAAAATCTTGCTTACCTGCTTCGAATATTCCTCGGCGTAGGACAGAAAACGGGGATGCAGACGATGATATTTGTGGACATAATCAGGAACACCGTCGTGCGGCCACTCGCTGTAAATATACGGCCCGGGACGGATAATGAGCCAGAAGCCTTCTTTACGGGTCAGATCGAGAAATGCTTTGAGATTGCGAGCTTCATCGGTCTTGCCGGTAAAATCAAAATGGCCGCGCTTGTATTCGTGAAAATCCCAGGGAACGTACGTGGAGATGATCTCAAGACCCATTTTTCGAACATTGCAGAGCGTTTCACGCCAGTAATGGGGATTGAGACGCCAATAGTGAATTTCGCCGGAAATAAGCGGGACTTCTTTCTTTCCAACAAAGATCTTTTGGTTTTTGATCTCGACTTTAGGCATCCGCTACCACAAGGTTGACCGTACGCCCGGGGACGATAATAATTTTCTTCAGCACCTTCCCCGCGAGTAGTTCTTTTACGCGGGGATGCTCCAGAACCAGCTGTTTAACCGCATCTTCACTTTGGCTGCTGGAAATGACTATTTTCGCGCGGACTTTACCGCCCACCAGAATAGCCATCTCGGCTTGATCTTCAATAAGATATTTGCCGTCATATTCGGGCCATTTTTCATAAGCGATTGTCCCGGCGTGCCCCAGGCGCTGCCATAACTCCTCAGCTACATGAGGTGCAAGAGGCGCCAAAAGAAGCAGGAATTTCTCAAGCACTTCCCTCGCATGGTCTTGCTCCAGTGTTATTTCATTTATAAAGATCATCAATGCAGAAATCGCGGTATTGAAGCGTAACCCTTCCAGATCTTCCGTTACTTTTTTGACCGTTTTGTGGAGCGTCTTCAATTCGGCAGTATTGGGCGTACGCCGAACAATGCTTGAATGAAGTTTGTCGTCCTTATCGATGAAGAGCCGCCATACTTTCCCGAGAAATCTGTAGACCCCTTCCACGCCGGAATTCGCCCACGGCTTTGTCATCTCCAGTGGCCCCATGAACATTTCGTAAAGCCGGAGACTGTCCGCGCCGTACTGCGCGATCATCTCATCGGGATTCACCACATTCCCGCGCGATTTGGACATCTTCTGGCTGTCTTCGCCAAGGATCATCCCTTGATTCGTAAGTTTTTGGAACGGTTCAACTGTCGAAACCACTCCAATGTCATAAAGAACCTTGTGCCAGAATCTGGAATAAAGGAGATGGAGTACCGCGTGTTCGGCACCACCGACATAAAGATCCACGTTCATCCAGTATTTTTCTTTTTTAGGATCGACCGGAGCTTTTGTGTTCTTCGGATCGAGGTAGCGGAGATAATACCAGCACGAACCCGCCCATTGCGGCATGGTGTTCGTTTCGCGCAGAGCCTTGCCCCCGCATTTCGTGCATTTGCAGTGGAGCCAATCCGTAGCTTTGGCAAGCGGCGGTTCCGCATTGCCTGTCGGCGTGTAATCTTTCATCTCCGGAAGCTTGAGCGGCAATTCACTTTCGGGGATAAGCACGGGACCGCACTTCGCGCAATGCACGACCGGGATCGGCTCCCCCCAGTAACGCTGGCGGCTAAAAAGCCAGTCACGAAGTTTGTACTGGACTGCTTCTTTTCCGCACCCTTTCTCTTCTAGCCATTTTGTGATTTTCTTTTTGGCTTCGGCTGTCGGAAGGCCACTGATGAAATCTGAATCCACACTAATCCCATCACCAACGAACGGTTCTTTTTCAACCATATTTCCCGAAGAAACAACCTTAACAATATTAAGTCCATAATTTATCGCAAATTCATGATCTCGCACATCATGACCCGGCACAGCCATGATGGCACCGGTCCCGTATCCTATAAGCACATAATCCGCAATCCAAATCGGGATCTTTTTCCCATTAACTGGATTGATCGCATAGGCGCCAGTAAAAACACCGGCCTTGGTTTTAGCAAGATCTGTTCTTTCAAGATCACTTTTCTTCGTGGCTTTTTGAACATAGACGCTCACGTCCAGACGCCTTTCCGGCTGTGTCAGTTTTGATACAAGCGGATGTTCCGGCGCAAGCACCATGTATGTCGCACCAAAAAGCGTGTCCGGCCGCGTGGTAAAAACACGGATAACATCTGGGCCGTTTTCTAATTTAAAATCCACCTCGGCTCCGGTGGACTTCCCGATCCAGTTACGCTGCATCTCCTTGATGGGTTCCGACCAATCCAGAAGATCCAAATCCTTTAAAAGACGCTCGGCATAAGCCGTAATCCTGAGGATCCATTGCCGAAGCGGGCGACGATAAACGTTCTTATGACCTTTGCGCTCACAGGTCCCGTTCGCGTCCACTTCTTCGTTCGCGAGGACTGTCTTGCAGCCATCGCACCACCACACCGGTATCTCGGATTCGTAGGCCAGACCTTTTTCGAAGAGCTTCATGAAAATCCACTGCGTCCAGCGGTAATAATCGGGATCTGTGGTATCGATCTCGCGGTCCCAATCGTAGCTGAAACCAACCTGTTGGATCTGGCGCTTGAAGGTCTGGATATTTTTTTGGGTGGTGTCGCGGGGATGCGTGCCGGTCTCGATGGCGTATTGTTCGGCGGGAAGCCCGAACGCGTCCCAACCCATGGGGTGAAGGACATTGAACCCGCGCATCCGTTTGTAGCGGCTCACAATATCGGTCGCAGTGTAACCCTCGAGATGACCGACATGAAGACCGGAACCGGAAGGATAAGGGAACATGTCGAGGACGTAATATTTGGGTTTTTCGCTGCCAGTTTCGCCGGGGTCAGGAGAACGGAAGGTCCGGTGGTCGGCCCAGTAAGCCTGCCATTTTTTTTCGATCTCGTCGAAAGGATACACTTTAAAGCCGCTGGCCATAAATGGACTATTTCCTAGCACTGCGTTACTATTGATTTTACGGGTTCGCAGTACCGGACCGTTAAACCCATAAAAATAAATAAAAACGGTTTTGGAGGTGAAATACTGCGGAGAGAGAGAGTCGAACTCTCATGGTATTGCTACCGCTGGATTTTGAGTCCAGTGCGTCTGCCAGTTCCGCCATCCCCGCACGACACAAAACAAAAACCGCCACACCGTCAGGCTCCAAGGAGTCCTGACGGTGTGGTCTTGACCCAATAAAAATTGGTGGACCGGCCCATGCCTTACATTTCATTTCTAAAATGGCTGGCAGGACCGGCCCAATTAACCTTAATTTTTTATAAGAGAATTGGACCGGAAGGGAGTTGAACCCTTGACCTCTACAATGCCATTGTAGCGTTCTACCAACTGAACTACCGGCCCAGAAAAAACTCCAAAGAACACAGCCTCTGATGATACAAGAAGCGGCATTTTACTTAAGGTAGCATGGATTTACAAGAGAAGGGTTCCAAAATTTAAAAAAGAGTTTCGGGCTTGAGGAGCAATTCATCTTGTTGCCCGGGCACCACGGAAAAAAGGACATCCCAAACACCGCAACCCAGCCTTGTCACGGCACGAAATGTTCCATCAACAAAACCCCCTGCATCCCGGAAAACACGGGGATTGCCATTATTCTTTTGATCGTAACGACCGATGGTCGATGGGATTTCCCAAGGGAAACTGACGATGTTCTTGAATCCCCGGGTAAGGGCCCGTCCTAACTGGGTGAAATATCCCGGCTCCTCGGCCGCATAAGCGGAGAAGGAGGCCAGGCAAAACAGCAACACAAACATAAAACCGATCACTCTGACTCTCACGACAGCCTCCGGATTCTTTTAAGATCTTCCTGGAAATCCAAACATACTTAAAGTTTTAAGCGCCCAAGCCGATGCTTTCTGTGCACAACAAAGGTCACTAAATGTTAACGAAAGGTACTAATGAAATCAGCTTACAACTGTCCCGCTTGTCAATGGTCCGGCAGTGAAGCCAGCTTCGTCACCAGAATCCTCTCGATCATGTACCGTCCCAAACACGACAACATCCAGGCCTTTAAACAGATCAAATGCCCCAAGTGCCACAATCTCGTGACGATCATCTTCGAGACGTTAGACGGCACCATCGTCAAGTAGCTTCTTGCTTCGCAGTTCCTACCTCAAGCCTCCAAAGTGTGTCAACTTGATTCCGAGATGGTCGACGTATCTGCGTAGTTCTCTCAAACTGAAGAGCTGGTATTCCCTTTCACGCGGGATCGTAAGTGAACTGATCGCACAAAGCTCATCATCCACCCAACCTGGATGGCACATGATCTCGCTTGTTCCCTCCGGAAGCGTGAAAAGCAAATGCCTCAACACTTCCTCCGTCCAAAACGTGTGCGGGTCTATATTCCCGTAAAAATGGTCGGTGGTCCTGAGGCTCTTATGCCTGCTTTTGATTTCCGGTTCGGTCAAAAGCCGTGTCCAGCGGATAGGCAGGTCATGTTTTTGAGCGATCGCCGCAAGCGCCTCCAGGAATGGCCGAAAATCGTGCATGTGATGATGAACATCCACATGAGTCGGCAACCGGTTGAAGATCTTTACAAATCTCTGGAGCTGCGCTTTGAACTCTTCGGTGATTTCGGAAACAGGCGGCAGTTTTTTTGCAGAATACTGGTCTTTTTTCCTGAAACATCCGTCCTTTTGAAGAAGCGATCTTACGAGTTGCGGCTTAGCCACAGGCTTTCCGAGCGTGACATTCAAGTGAAGCCCGACCCCAAGTTTTTTCCTGGCCAAAAGTTCCCGGACCACGCCCGGCTCCACCGGAAGATTGATCAAAAAGGTCGTGCTGGTCACGATCCCGTTCTCGTGGGCCTTCAAAATGGCTTCTGTAACCTGAAAGGTCAGATTGCAATCATCCGCGTTGATGATGAGCGTTTTCTGTTTCATTTTTTATCTCTTTTTGCTTGGGGAATCACGATCACAACGGTCGCAATCGCATATTCACGTTCGTGCGCGATTGATAATTCGATCTGCGCTTGCGCCGGGATATGAAACTGTTTGCGACTCTCTGCGTTTAGAACAATAAAAGGTTTCCCGGTAGCTTCGCGCCCAACCTCGATCCCGGAAAGCCGTTGGTTCCTTTTGGGACGAACCCTTAGGGCCTTCAGAACCGCTTCCTTCGCAGCAAAACGGGCTGCATAATGCTCGAATTTCATGCGTTTAGAGCCGCAGTAGGCTTGTTCCGTGATGCTAAAAACGCGATCCAAGAACGACTTGCCGGACGACCGCTCGATCATCTGCTCCATCCGCTTGACTTTGACCAGATCGATGCCCTGAAGAATCTTCAAAACAGCCACCTTAGGAAGATGCGGTGGTGTGAAGGAACCAATACGCCAATGCCAGGATAATCAAGACGGAGATAATGTAAAAATTGTTGAAACGCCAAAAATCCCACAGCCGTTGCCCGAAGGAACCGGAAGCCACGGCCTTTTTTTTCTTAAGCAGGACATCATATTTAAGCCCGAGAACCTCTTCTTTTCGAAAGCGGATGTACACGCCACCGATCTTGTAGGCGTGCAGAACCCCATCCTGGATGAATTTTTCGACCACTTGTTGTTCGACACCGAGGAAGTTTTTCACTTCGTCGAGGGTCAGCATGTTATTCATAGTATTTCAACCGTCTTAGGGCAAAAGAAAATAAGAACACTTTGCGACTGGAAGGACGCCGGGATCAAAATATAAAATTTTAAGTCCGGGCCCGCTCCTGTTGGATCCACTGATCAACCTCGGCCTTGGTAAAGATCCAGTGACCGTTGTCAAAACGTGCCGGGATCTTCTTGGAATTCGCCCAGTCTTCAATGATACGGGCCTCAACCTCCAGATACTGCGCCACGTCTTTCAGGGTCAGAAAAACATCCGATCCGTCCGGAACGCTCACGCCTTGCATGTTCACAAGTCCCTGAAGGATCGCGCCACCCCCAATGCTCAAACGCGGAGTCGTAAGGTTCCCTTTGAGGGTCGCCGTCCCGAGAATGGAAAGGCTCTGAGTCGCGATAACGTCCCCAGAAACTTTTCCGGCAATCACGATATTATCACCGTGAATCTCCGCACTGACCTTGGCATTTTCGCCGATCGTAAGATTGCCGCGTGTGTCGAGCTTGCCTTCAAAACTTCCGTTGATGCGCAGGTTCACGGGGTCCTTGAACGAAATTGTTCCCTGCATGCTCGCATCAACGTCGAGGATCTTCTCCTGGGTCTCTTCCTTTTTTTTATTATTGGCCATGGCCGTTCTCCTTTGGAGATACTGTGAGGTGAAAAAGCCGATTCATTATTATCGTTTTACGGGGCATTGTCAATGGAAGTGACCGTCAGAATCGGGTAACGCGTAATGCAAAATGCATAATTTTCTCGTTCAAAGTCCTCCGTTCCCAGGAAGAATTTCTCCTGCCCCGAGGCAAACATTCCGTTTATAAAACACAGCAAACTGGCCCGGGGTCACAGCCCGCTGGGGTTTGTCAAAAACGATCCTTGCGCCGTTTCCGGAAAGAGGCTGGAGCATGCCGGGTGCTGCCGCTTGACGGTATCGGATCTTCGCCCTGACGCGTACAGACCGCTTGGGCGTTCCGCCAAAAAAATTACAAGGAGAAAGAAACGCTTCCCGGCTCAAAAGTTTTTTCTCGTCGCGAGTCACTCCGAGAACATTGTTTTTCACGTCAAATCCGGTTACAAAAAAAGGTCCGCCGGAAAACCCTAGCCCTTTGCGCTGGCCCACGGTATAGAAATGAAGCCCTTGATGCCTGCCGATCACATCCCCCGCATCATCCCGGACTTCGCCCTCGTTCCTCCCGATTTTCTTAACAAGGAACGGCTCTATCGCGTTTCCAGAAACAAAACAAAAGTCCTGGCTCTGTTTGCGTTTGAGGAAAATTTCAAAGCCGCGGCCTTCGGACATTTGGTAAATCTCCCGTTTGGTGTAATCCCCCAGGGGGAACACGACATGACGAAGCTGATTTTGAGAAAGAAAACTCAGCGAATAAGTTTGATCTTTTTCCACATCCCGGCCTTTGAGAAGTTCGAACTTCCGGGTCTTCGGATTCTTACGAACCCGCGCATAATGCCCGGTCGCCACGTGCGCGATATCATGCTGTGCAGCCCATCCCAGAAGCTTCTTGAACTTGAGATACCGGTTGCACATCACGCAGGGGTTCGGGGTCTTGTGATCGCGTAGACGATCAAGAAAATAATCGATGACTTCTTTTTTGAAATCGCGCGATATGTCAAAAATGTAATAAGGAACATCGAGTTTTTTACAGACATTCTCCGCGATCTGGAAGGACTCCGTACTGCAGCAAATATTTTCCCTGAGACAATTTGCCCTGTCTTTCCAAACAGGATATTTGAGCGAAACACCGACCGGGTTCCAGCCTTTTTCTTTTAAGAGCACGAGCGCCATGGAGGAATCCACACCGCCGGACATCCCAACCACAATGGATTTGTGCGTTTTTCTCTTCATGATAAAAAGTTCAGGGTCTTCCGAAGGAATGATAGAAACCGGAAAGCCGGAAGCTGAAAGCAAGATCGGACTCCGAAGAAGCGGATATCTTGGTGCGCCGTAAAAGGTAGGGATTCCCCACGAATTTACGGTCATGCACCTGACTCGCGGCACAGCCGTACGCGTACCCCGCGCCACGGACCATTTCGATGATCTTCTCATTGAAGGACCCGCAGGGGTAGGAAATTGCTTTAATTTCACGCCCGAGTTTCTCCTCCAGAACCCTTTTAGAGGCAACAAGCGAAATCCATGCTTCTTTTTCCGGAATATCTGAAAGAGGCTTGTGTTCAAGAGCGTGGCTTCCGATCTCGATCCCGGGCACCGCAGCCATTTCACGGAGCATATCCCAGGTCATGAAACCTTTCTTGCCCACATCCTCCGTTGTCACAAAAAAAGCAGCTGCAAGCCCGAATTCTTTAAGAATAGGAAAAGCTCTCTGGAAATTATCCAGGTAGCCGTCATCGAATGTAATCGCGGTCTTGCGCTCCCAGAGATTTTCTCTCCATTCCCCCTTTGCGCATGCTTCGAGCCCGATCACCTGAAATCGATTTTTTCTGATCCAGAGCATCTGTTTCCGGAAAAGTTCGGGACTAATCGCAAGCTTATTCGGGAACCGCTTGGGATCGAGACAATGATAAACAAGGATTGGAATGAATTTCTTCATATCGTGCCCGCCAAAACCTCTTTATAAACTGCATTAATAAGTTCACACATCCGCTGTGAAGTATATTTGAGCGAAGCCTGACGGGCCGCCTCCCCCATCCCGGAACGCAATGACAAATCTTTTGCATATTGAACGAGGCATGAGGCAAGATCCGCGATATTTTCCCGGTCGAAGAGCAAACCATGTTTCCCGTCCCCCAAAAGCTCCACAATACCCCCTGAGATCGATCCCACCACGGGTAACCCCACGGCCATGGCTTCCAGCACGGAGAGTCCAAAAGCTTCCGGCCAGAGATACGGCGCTGCAAAAATATCCCCGGCACGCAACGGTTTTTCAATCTCGGATTCATTTCCAATAAAAAGAACCTTTTACCGAGACCCAGTTCGGAAACACGCGCCTTCAGTTTTTGAACATAGTCGGGATCTCCAGCACCTGCTATGAGTAATTTTATTTCTGGAGCCTCTCTGCATGCCATCGCAAAAGCCTCGATCAGAATGTGAATGCCCTTGACCGGGATCAGGCGGCAAAGAGAAAGAACCACAAGGTCTTCTTTCCGGTATCCATAGGCCTCCCGGGCTTTGCTTCGGTCGACCTTATTGAATTTTGCGAGTAATTTTTCGACCTCAATTCCGTTCGGTACCACCACAATCGGCGGCAATCCCTTTTCCTTGAAGATCGTTCGCAACCCCTCTTCCATGGCTTTGGAGATAGCAATGATCGTTTTCCCCCAACACGGAAAAAGACGGCGTCCCAAACGGCGTTTGTAGAACATATGCGCTGTCGAGACATAGGGAATTTTGACAAAAAAAGTTGCCCCCGCAGCAAGTACCTGGGTCACGCGGGTATGCGCGTGAATGATATCAATGGACTGTGTCTTCAGGATATTAACAAGTTTTGGCAACGCAAGCCAAAGCCTTGGAGAAAGCTCGCTTTTACAACGCGGGACATCTTCCAAGGCCGTAATCCCTGCGGCTTTCAGATCATTGGAATAGATCCCGCGAGCGCCCCAGACGAAAACATCATGCCCTGCCTTCACCTGTTCCACGGCCAAGGTCCGGATGTAAGTGGTGATACCGCCGGTATTCAGATGGTTTGTAAGATGCAGGATTTTCAAAATTCCCCTCTCAGCATTGTCTAATATGGCGGGACATTATAGCTCAAAAACTCAAAAAAAAGGGCCCTTAGGTAGTGTCTTTTTCTAAAAAGCAACAGAATCATGCCAAAAATTGGGAAGTGCAACCCTGATAAGGGAATGTCATGATTGTGATTGTGAAGCAACGGGCGGAGTATTTTTTGATCGTCGGTGTGGTCAACGCTACAGGTTTGACTGGCCTGTCGGGGCGGTGGGTCTGTGTGTTTGATTTTCCCGCATTATGATTGAGCCGGTTCGAGCCGGACTTTGGCGAGATCTCCCCCCTTTTCCTGAAAGGCCTGCACATAGATCCGGTACCGCACAAAAAGCGCCTCCGCCTCGCGTCCGATCTCCGCAATGCGATGTGTCATGGACTTACTGTTAAAAACCTTGTCCACGGACATTTTTTGTATCTGTTGCTGGATTTTCGTGATTTTAGTTTTTTGAGCGCGGATCGCAGCCGCATAGGCAGAGGCGTAAACTTCAAGCTCTACAAGGGGCATTGTTTTAACTTCTTTCCGGATCTTTTCGATGGCCCTCTTCGAATCCGCTTTCTTCGCACAGCCAACGAGAGGAATGAGCGCCAGGATCAAGAGGAGTATGGGAACAACTCGAAATTTCATAAGGATTACCTCCTTGAACTAATTAAACCAATGTCGTCTTGGTTTTTCATAAAATCCCAAGGCAAAAACCAACATGTACCTGCCGTTGAAAACAAGCATCTTTGGCTCGCCTAGAACCTTTATACCGTTCGGCCAAAAATTCAAGCCATTATATCCAGGATCGATGTAATAACTATCGAATTTTCAACCCTCTTTGCACAACAGGGTCTTTTTCAAAAGTTTTCCACACGATGCCATCATAAAGAAGGTTGGCCAAAGCCAAAAAACTCATTCCATGACTGGTGGTCATGAAATCCGGAGAAATGTCGCCTGTTTTCCAGTTGACCGAATCCAAAAAACCAAACTGTTCTTTTGTTTCCAGATTCCCTGACGGCCGAAGCCCGAGAGATTCCAGTTTTTGGAGGTTTTGATACGCTTCGTGCGGAAAATAAATCGCCGCCAAAATCGAAGCATACGGAGCCACCACCTCATCCTGCAGATCCCCATGTACGAGATATCTTTGGTTCGGCGATTGGGCCGCCGCCCAACCCCAAACCGGAGCTTTGATTTTCCGGGCATGTTTCATCTGATAGCGGACAAGATTCTTTTGAGACTTCCCCATGGAAGTCCGCCTTTCATCCAGGAAAAGACCGGCCAAGAACTGGACCTCAAGTCCTGCACTGTCAAAACCCGAAATAAAAACCTTCTCTCCATCTCTTTTTTCCATGCGGCGTACAAGCGAAAACCAGTGACGCCAAGGAATGCCGCGGCGGGCAACGCCGTAAAAACTTAAAAGCCGCCCTTCCGACGCAAAGTACTTGTAGTACCAATGTCCCCACGGCTGCATCACCGCAAAATTCTGGTTTCGAGTGTTGTAGTCGCCCTTCAGCCACCCGCTTTGTTTATCGTAGAGATCTCTAAATTTCATCGTCCCGAACAACCGGCTGATTTCTCCCGATACTTCCGGAAAAATATTTTGGGTCACCACTAAACCGCCGATCAGAACAGATAGATGCGAATCATAGGAAAATTCGTCACCGAAGGAAGGTTTCAGCGACCGGACGAGAAACCACGGACGCGGAAAACCGCGCCATTTTTCAATTTTTCCGAGCGCTTCAAGACACGGTCTGATTCTGGACAATGCCTCCTCGCGGCCAATCAAACCCGTCTTGTGGGCCACTGCCGCCGAGGCGATATAGAAGCCGACATTGGAAATGGAAGTCACCGGCTGTTGTGCGCTTGAATCGTAGGGAAGTTTTGTCTGGCCGTCGATTTGTTGGGAAAGATAATTCCAGGTATCGCGGTAAAGTTGGGTAAAATAGCTTTTTTCCTCCAGGGCCAGTATCGCCGCAAGCCTAGTTTCCGCAAGTTGGCACCACGCATAAATTCCGGCCGCGAGCAGCGCGGCAAACAAGACCGCCGGAAAAAGCCGGAAAAAACTGCTTTTTTTTTGGGACGAGTTCAGCGGCGGATTCTCCGGAAAAGAGCCGTTGCTTTCTTTTATCAAACTTTCCGGACTTTTTTTGTCTTCTTCAAGCGAGCGTTTCATGTTTCATGGCGGAGCCTCTTCTCAAAGAGGGTCGTGATGCAGTATTTGACAGTGGTAACAATAATGACGATCGATTTTCCGGCAGGTTTTACCATTCCGAATGATAAGGCATTTTAGCTGAGCGTAATGCTTTAGGATATGAAGTTAGTTGAATTTTTTACAAAGCCTCACTATGTTTTCTTCTCAAATTCCGATATTGTTGTCCGTAACCCACGGGGTTGTCCCAGCGAAAGAAAGTAATCGCTCAGATTGTACGGCACCTGTATCGGACAATTCCAGACGGGGGGAGTTATACTACTGCGGTACTAGGAAAGCAAGAGGCTTTGTCTGCTATTATTTTGTCTGTTATTAATCGAAAAAAGTTCACCGAAAAATCAAAATTATTTTTAATTCGCTCTCTTATCTGAACTGCGATCTCTCTTCCACTTTTTGGCAAATGTAAAACCCAGAATATTATTTCGAATCACAAGAAAAAAATTTGTCATTATAATTACAATTGCAGTTTTTGATTAATGTATTCCTTCGAACGCATCGAACCGAATGGCGCATTTTAGTCGAGTAGCGCGCCGGACTTTCATCTACACGCTCTCACAGATCCGTACGTGAGACTCTCGCCTCATACGGCTCTTATCATCCAGCCGACGGTCGAATGTGTGCTTGCCAATGAGCAAAATGTTATCAGAGCTTATTTTTTCTGAAAAATTCCGCAGCCGTCCTGATTGATCGAATTCATGGTCATGGTGCTCACGCTTCCGTCGGCGCCAGTCGTGAAAACAACGTCCGCTTTCGCTTCTTCGCCCAGGGCCACGCTGGTGAATACGTCTTTGTCCCAATGCTTCAGCAAGATTTTGAACTTATCAGGGCCGGCCGTCATTTCCAGACCGTCCCCTTTTTTATCGACCGTGACATCACCGTAAATGTCATTCTGGTAAGTTCCCGCGTATTTCTCCAGGGCCATCGGCGGCACCGGCTGCGCGGGCGGCTTAGGTTCTTTGGCTTTTCCCTCTTCGGCCGCCTTTTTCATTTTGGAAAAAGCCTCTTCACTCCAGTCTTTTGCCGGGTTGCCGAAATACAGGTCGCTGAAATACCGCGGCAACGCCTCAGCCAGACTATTTGAACTATGATTGGTTAAGACCACCATCCCGATCTTTGCGTCGGGCCAAAAAGCCACCATCGTGTGATACCCCGTGGTTCCCCCGTTGTGCCAGACCATGGGATAGGGTTTCGTGTCTTCATAGACCCACGATGCGCAATAAAAAGTCAAGGGACCTTTTCGGGAATCACTGTTGGCGATCGTTTTGGGGGAATGGATATAATCAAAATTGTCCGCGCTGACCAATCGTTTCCCCTGAAAAGTCCCATCATTGATCTGCAGGGAGACCCATTTCGCCATATCGAGAACGTTGGAATTGATCCCGCCAGCCGGCCCATAAATATACATCCATTTCAGGTCCTTCGGTACCAGCTTGACCTCGTCCCTCTCAAGGCTGTGGCCCGTCGCGGCATTCTGACTTCGCATCAAAGGCTCCGCGCCTGTCGAACTGTCCTTCATGCCGAGTGGTTTAAAGATCCGCTCCGTAACGTTCTCTTCCCAGCTCTTTCCGGTATGTTTCTCTACAGCTTCCGCGGCGACCAGAAAAAGATTATTCACATATGCGAATTCGGAGCGGAAACTTGTGACGGGCTTGATGAAACGCAGGGAATGTTTGATGTGTTCGCGGTCAAATCCGGCGATGGCCTGAAAATCTCCGGAATATGGTGGAAGGCCGCTGTGTTGTTCCAGAAGCTCTTCGACCATGAACTCGCGGGTCACCCACGGATCGTACATCTGAAAATCCGGGACATGATCGATCACTTTGTCTTTCCATTTCATTTTTCCTTGGTCAACCATCATCGCGACCAAGGCCGCGGTAAAGGCTTTGCTGGTAGAGCCGATCTGAAAGATCGTTTTCTCATTGACCGGATCTTTTGTCCCGATCGTTTTAACACCGAATCCCTTCGCGTAAACGATCTTATCATCTTTCACGATGGCGATCGCCATGCCCGGAATCTTCCAATTCGCCATTTCTTTTTTGGCGTATTCTTCGAAAGCAGGTCGGATTTTCTCAACTTTCTCATCGGTTTGGACCGAGCATTTTTCCGGTGCGAGCATCGGCCAAATGGCATAAGTACAAATTCCGGCCGTAATGGTCAGCAGGATTATGATAACTTTTTTATTCAATGATTTTTTCACGGCGCCTCCCCATCTTCAGACGTTAAAGAGTTTAGAAAACCGATAGATACTACCAGAAAATAGCCGACATACGTTTCAAATAACGATAAAAAGGGGGGGGATAACGACTGGTCCATGATAGCAAATGGTCGGAGTAGGGATTGCAGTTGCCCGCAACCCCCTCCGCAGATCCCAGCGTGCGGGGCTACCGCACTAGGCTCTTGCTTTTGGTAATGACGCCGAGTCGCACCAAAGGCCAAGGATGACAGATACGCGCTGCTGGTAGCCACTGATCAATGTAGCGCTTCATGCGTTCTAATGGAACACTCCCCTTCTGACTGCGCTTGCTCAAAGTTCGATGCCACAAGCGCGCAACTTGCCATCGGAATGCAATGATGGCTTTGCCATTGGTGGGTACGCCATAATAACGCACATGTCCGCTAACTACAGATCTCAGCCACTTACCTATCTCGGGCACAGGTTCATGCAGTCGTTTTCTGAGCTCTACTTTCACTTCCTTCAGTTTCGTCTGTAATCTTTTACGCGACGTGTGCCGGAGCACCGTGTACGTTCCTTTCCTTGTTCTCCCGCAAATATGCGTTAATCCAAGAAAGTCAAACGTCTCGGGCTTCCCTTTTCCCCTTCTTTGCCGGAACTCAATCGCAAATCGCCCGAATTCCAGCAACCGGGTCTTTTCAGGATGAAGCTCTAATGCAAACTTCGCGAATCGCTCCCGAAGTTGCCTTAGAAATTCCTCGGCATCCGCTTTGTATTGGAATCCCGCAAGGAAGTCATCCGCAAAACGCACGATGATCATGTCACCCTGCGCTTGTGTTCGTCTCCATTGTTGGGCCCATAGATCAAACACGTAGTGAAGATAGATGTTCGCCAGCAGGGGTGAAGCACTTCCCCCCTGCGGGGTTCCTTCTTCCACGCGTGTCCATTCCCCATGTTCCAAGACACCAGCTTTCAGCCACTTCCGAATCAGCCGAATCATGCGCCGATCCGCTATCCGATGCTCAATAAACTTCAACATCCACTCGTGGTCGATAGTATCAAAATAACCGCGAATGTCTGCGTCGAGCACCCAGCTCACCTTCTTCGTGGTTATTCCTACCGAAAGCGCATCCAACGCATTATGCTGGCTACGCTTGGGTCGGAATCCATACGAGAAACCAAGAAAGTCCGTCTCGTAAATTGCGTTCATCACATCAACCGTCGATCGCTGAACAATTTTATCCTCCAGCGCAGGAATTCCTAGCGGCCTTCGCCGACCGTCGGCTTTTGGTATGTACGCTCTACGTACGGGTTTTGCTCGATACGCTCCATGCTTGAGCCTTTCAGCAAGTCCTTGGAGACTTATATCCAAGTCTTCACCGTATTCCCTCCACGTCTGCCCATCGATCCCGGGAACCGCATCTCGCTTGAGACTGAAATACGCTCCCCGTAACCTTTCAGGCTGGTACACGTGGTGCATAAGCGCAGTAAACCTCATTGCCTTGTTCCTTCTTGCTACTTGCCGTACCCGATCCAGTCTGCTGTGCGCGCTTTCCCGGCACTGTGTCCGGCACGCGTTTGACTGTTCCGGTTTCCCATTAGCCAAGCTGCTTCCCTCCACCCCCTCCGCCACCGCCATTGCATGCTCAGTTTTGTTCGAGGATTTCTTAGGTACTACCAGCCTGTCCGACTTCCCATGTCCGTTCATCATAGGCGTTTGTCTTTCGACTTCCCTATGCGTCCCGCCTTGCAACGCATTGCGGGAGAACACGGGATCTCCCGGTTCTCGATTGAGATGTTTCCGTACATGTGCAGGGTCTCCGACCGCGCAGGTTCCCTCGTTGCCTCGCAATATCGGCTTGAGAGTATTGCCTTCCGCTTTTACGAACAGCGTCGGCTTCCCGGAGTAGTCGTTTTCGCGGCTCAATACCTGACCTGTACGTGCCCCTGTCAACGCTTCACCTTTACCCTTGCGAGCAACGGCGCATGACTCGGGGTCGGTGTGGGGTGCTAGCCCTTCACCGTACGACTCTTTCATTCGCGACACCTCCTCGGTTTATCCCGGCGCACTCGCTTTCTGACGAAAATGCGAGATTCACAAGTCTAAAGGGTTAATAGTTCCGCGTAGTGGCGAAGTTTTTCTTTAGTGACGTGGGTGCACTTGTCGCTTAATACGCCAAGTATTGCCCAGCGAGTTTTTGACAACTCGTCTGTGATGTAGATCTTGGGGGTGGGGGTGGATCTGTGGCCGAGGAATTCCTGGACCTGACAGATATTGCGGGTCTTGCGGATTAGTTCAAAGCCGACCGTATGCCGTTGCGCGTGGGGGCGAGTACTTCCCGTCCAGGCCGGCTAGTTTTAGCCACTTATTGAGATCATGCTGGACTGCCCTTCTTCTGCTAAGTCGCCCGCCTTTGCGAGAAACAAATACATACTAAATCATGGTGAATATAGTTTACTGATTCGCTTTAATAAATTTTAACGCCGTGTGCGAGTTTTAGCACACGAGCCCTTTCAGTTGCAAAGGATCACGATTAAGTCTCAGATTTAACAGCACGCAAAAAGTATGAGTCACGATCTTGCGAATAATGCGGACGATAAGAT
>JBAZER010000009.1:0-67684 GCA_041653795.1 Candidatus Omnitrophota bacterium | reverse complement strand
CCGAGCTCTTCCGATCTGACAACCCGCCGTCGGCAGTGAGAGTTTGGCCGACGATCCACGAGGATTCGGGGGAGCAGAGGAACGCGACGACGCGCGCGAGGTCCTCCGGTTTTCCGATCCGTCCCGCCGGAGTTCTTTTCAGGACTTCCTGCTTGAATGCATCAAAGAAGGGAAAAGACTTCAACGCGTCGGTGTCCACCAGTCCGCCCGAGACGGCATTTACGCGAATCCCTTTGGGCATCAATTCCACACCCAGATAGCGGACCGTAGTCTCGATCGCGGCTTTGGAGATGCCGATGGCGCCGTAATTGGGGATAAAACGATGCGCACCCAGGCTCGAAAGAGCAATGATAATGCCTTCTTTTTTGGCCTCCATGGCCGGGAGCGCCTTCTGGGTGAGTGCGAGGAACGCCTTGGCGTTGATATCCATCGAAAGGTCCCACTGGTTCGGTTTGAGCCGGTGAACGGGTTTGAAGGCGCCGAGCGCGGCATTGTGAATAAGGATATCAAGCGTTCCAAAGGTTTTAAGGACGTCTTCGAAGAGGGCGTTGTGTGTGTCGAGGTTTCCGACATTGGCCTGGAACGCGGCGGCTTTCACGCCTTTGGCGAGGAGCTCATCAACGGTTTTCCTGGCGGCTTCTTCATTCTGGAGATAATTCACCGCGACATTCACGCCGTCGTCGGCCAAACGGAGGGCGATCGCCCGTCCAATCCCGCGGGAAGCTCCGGTGATGAGGGCGACTTTGCCTTTCATGGAATTTATCATGGCCGATAAGATAGCCACATTTTTTTAGAAAATCAATCTATTTTGGCACGTACAGCGCAGGGCGTACGGAGTACGGCAAGCGATGATCGTGGCGGTCGAACACGTCATACGAAAAAAGATGCTTGGGGCGGTCCCAATACTATTCAATTTTGGCGGAGCTGAAATTGGGGCCGTCCAAACTACCATCGTTGAAAAGAAAGAAAAGTTTGGGCGGAAACAGAGCCTATGCTATAATTCTCCACCCAAAAATTATAACGAACGAAATTGTGAACACCATTACAAATAATCTGCAAGCCTTTCAGCGCCGGATACTGGACGGAATCGTCAGACATTTCGCTCATGGTGCCCTGGAAATCCGGGCAGAAAAGATCGTTCAGCTCTTTGAAAATCAGATCCCGCGGGGAAGCCGGATATTGGATCTGGGGGGCGGGTGGGGTTTTTATGCCAGGCCTCTTCAAGAGAAGGGGCATGAGCACCTGGTTCTGGATGTCGTGAACCCCGGGTACCAGAAAGCGCCCGTGGTCCTGTACGATGGTTTCAGTATCCCATTCCCGGATCAAAGCTTTGATGTGACGATTCTCGTGACCATGCTTCATCATGTGCCCGACCCGCAAGCGCTTTTCAGGGAGGTGCGGCGTGTGACGCGTCAGAAGGTCGTGGTGGTAGAAGATCTTTATCATCACGCGGCCGGCCGGTTCTGGACCATTTGCCGCGACAGACTTTTGAATATGGAATTCATGGCACATCCGCATCAGTTTCGTAAGGATGGCGAGTGGCGGGAGTTTTTTAAGACCGCCGGTTTTGAAATCAGCTCTTTTAAAAGTTTCTATACTTGGCTTGCAGGATTTCGTATCCTGAACGGAGTTTACGTGCTTCAGCGCTGTTGAAGTACGCCCCAATGCTTTGTTTCGCCTAGGGGCGGAACAACAGGGGTGGCGCGAAAATAATACCCCCGTTGTTTCCTGACGGAAACACGGCACGGGGGTGACATAAAGGGCATGTCATGACACAGCTTGCGATTGAAAAGGTTCTCTGGATGAAAGAAGGAGAGGGCATCGCGGCCTGTGGCCGTATCCCGGAGGATTCCGAATTTTTCAAGGACCATTTTCCGGGGTTTCCGGTGCTGCCCGGCGTATTGGCGCTTGAGATGCTCAAGCAGACCGCGGAGCGGTATTTGGCATCGCTCGCGAGCGGTGAGGGGCAGCATTATTTTTTGAAGCAGATTCGCGCGACCCGGTTCACGAGATATCTCCGGCCCGGTGACGAGTGGGAAAGTCGTTTGATGCTCATGAAAAACGAGGGCGAAGAAACGGAGTGGGACGCGAAGTTGTTTTACCACGGCGACGTTGCCGTATCGGCCAAGTTGATGCTGGCCAGAGTCAAAAATCCGCAATCATCAGCATTGTCATAGACAACTTAGGAAGGACAATAGAATGATCATGGAGAAAGAGCTCTTTACGAAAGTTCAGCAAACACTTGCCGGCGCGTTGGGTGTGGATGGGTCTGATATTACACCGGAAGCTTCCCTGAAACGGGATCTTGGCGCAGAGTCCATCGATTTCATCGATATCGTTTTTCGTCTCGAAAAAGCTTTTAATCTCAAGATCCCGGCCGGAGATCTTTTTCCGAGCCATCTTCTGAACGATGAGCGTTTCGTCAGGGAGGGCATGGTCACGACCGAGGGGCTCGCGGAACTTCGTACGAGGCTTCCTTACCTCGAACTTGAAGAATTCACCAAGGACCCGCAGATTATGAAACTGGCGGATTGTTTCACGGTGAAGATGCTTCTTCGTTATCTTCGTGACCGCTTGGGCAAGAGTTCCTGCTCCGATCAATGTTGTTCATAAAACAAAAACCAGCCACGCTGCACGGCGTTGGCGTTGATTTGATATCCCGCAACCGTGTAAGGCAATTTCTTTCCCGCCATAGAAATTATATCCGTGAACGTTTTCTGAATCCCTCGGAACGCCGGTCCTTGAAACATCTTTCCCTCCAGGAATTCGCCGAGCTTTTTACGGCCAAAGAAGCATTTTTCAAGGCCTGCGGTGAGGCGTGGATGGGGCTCGAAGGGTTTCAGGACATGCGGATGAAACGATGCGGAGGAGATCATTTTGAGATGGAATGGCGGACCGGCCGCACCAGGAAGCTTTACCGCGGAGAGGGCCATTTTTTTCGTAACGGGGACCTGGTGGGCGCACAGGCCATGATCTGGGGATAACATGCGCTGGCTCCTTCTTGAGAAGATCCATTCGATCCACAAGGGAAAAAAGGCCGTCGCCTTCTCCAAAGTTCCCCGGGCTCCCTACAGTTCGGAAGTTCTCTTTATTGAAATGATGGCACAGACCGGCGGTCTCCTGGTCGGCGCCGAAAATGATTACCAGAAAGATCTTGTTTTCGCGAAGATCGAGAACGCGACCATCACAAGCATTCCGAAGTCCGGTACCCCTCTTCAGATCGAGGCTTGGTCTGAAAATCTTGGAACCGAAGGCGGCTGGTTCGAGGCGTCGATCACTTGTGCTGAAGGATTGGTTGCGCGGGCGAAGCTTTTGCTTATGGCTGTGGGGGGGCTCTCCGCGGGACAGACGAAGTCCATCACGTTCCACGAGGCTTTTATGAATCATTTTAACGTCCGCGAAAAGATCATCCAGCCCGCATGACTGCAAAACGCCGTGTCGTGATCACAGGTTTCGGGGTTGTCACGCCGTGCGGGAACGGCTGGGAACCTTACTGGGATGCTGCGCTTCACGGGCGTTCCGCGATCCGGAGCTCCGATCCGCTCAGGCTGAACTGTCCCTCCTTTAAATACGCCGGGATGTTGCCCCGGTTCGAGGCGAAAGAATTCATCGAAAACCGGAAATCCATCAAGCTGATGTCCCGCGAAATCCAGATGGCCGTCGCCGCGAGCCGCCTGGCACTTAAGGACGCCAGACTTTCTCCGGAAAATTATGATCCTACCCGTATCGGCGTAACGCTCGGCACAGGGATCATCAATAACGATCTTGATGAGATCGGGATTGGCTTCAGGAACGGTCTGGATGAGAGCGGGCATTTTTCCATGACCAAGTTCGGGCAGGAAGGCATTCGCTCGCTTTTTCCACTCTGGTTCCTGAAATATCTTCCGAACATGCCGGCCTGCCATATTTCCGTTGCCAATCAGCTCCGGGGTCCGAACAATACCATCACGACGTCTTCGGCCGCGGGTACACAAGCGATCGGGGAATCATACCGCGTGATCGAGCGGGGGGACGCGGACATTATGCTTGCCGGCGGAACAGATTCCAAACTCAATGCGATGGGGATCTCGCGCTTTCAGCTTCTCGGATTTCTTTCCACAAGAGACGAGGCGCCCGAAAAAGTTTATTGTCCTTTTGACAAAAAGCATGACGGGATCGTTCTGGGTGAAGGCGCGGGGATCCTGGTGCTTGAATCCCTCGAGAGCGCGAAGAAACGCAGGGCATCGGTCTATGCCGAGATTACCGGCTACGGTTCGTCTTCGGATTTCAATTACGATCCGCGCGATCCGGATGATTTTACGGGAAAGCGCGTAGCGATCCGTCGCGCCCTCGAAGATGCCGCGCTCGAACCCGCGGATGTCGATGTCCTTGTGGCGAACGGAAGCGGCATTCCGCAGGAGGATATTCAGGAGTCGCTCGCCGTCCATTCTTTTTATTCTTCCACCTTCAAAAAGCTTCACGTTACCGCCGTAAAACCCGTGGCCGGGAATCTCGTCTATGGAACCGGCAGCGTGGAGGCCGTGATCGCAGCCATGACCACAAAAAAAGGACAGGTGCCGCCGGTCGCTAATCTTGAAAGTCCGGATCCCGAATGTTCATTGCCGTTCGTCAGAGATAAGGCGAAATCCTGCCAGGTAAACGTGGCAGTCTTGAATACGTTCGGGTTTGGCGGCCAGAACGCGTCCTTGGTGTTCAAAAAATGCTAGGTTCTGATGAGACTTCTTATAAAACTGCGACAGAAACGCGTTGCAAGCAGCACAAGGAACGCGAAGGAAGGCGCACCCTTTGTGGTGCGTCGACGACAAGTGACGTCGTGATGCGCAGCAACCCGCTCTGTCCCGAAGGGTTGTGGCGGCATGGTCGTCCTCCTGCGTTGTTCCTCCTCGGCGTAGTGCTGCGACTACGCCCTTGTCGTCACGCCTTGGAGTGCCAACCATGACGCACACAACGCAGCTGTATAAGAAGTCTCACCAGAACCTGCAACGCAGAGTAGTGGTAACAGGAATGGGCGCCGTAACGCCCCTCGGGAATTCCGTACGCGATACCTGGCTTCGTTTGACGCAGGGGAAATCAGGGATCGGGCCTATCACGCTGTTTGATGCGAGCCGTTTCCCGACGCGTATTGCGGGAGAGGTGAAGGGATTCTCGTTTGAAAAGTGGCTTGAGCGCAATCCGCCGCTCAATTGCGCAAGCCGGAGCACCTTTTTTGCGCTTCAGGCTGCCGCGGAAGCTTACAAAGACGCGATGCTTGAGCCGCTCGCGGTGAATCCGAACCGGTTTGGCATTTATTTCGGTGCGGGCGACAGTGGAATCGATTTTGGTCCCTTCATCAAGACCTTGGTATCGTCCTTCACGAAGGACAGCTCGGAGATTGTGGACAAGGGAAAATATCTTCGGCTTGCGGGTGAGAACATGAGCGCCCTGCGAGAGCTCGAAAACCAGCCATTCATGACCGTGACGCACTTGACACGGCTTTTCGATATACGTGGTCCTGTCTCGAATTGTTTGACGGCGTGCGCGGCGTCGTCCCAGGCGATCGGGGAAGCCTTTGAATGGATACGGCGCGGTGATGCGGACATTATTATGGCCGGGGGCTCGCATTCCATGATCTATCCGATGGGGGTCGCGGGATTCAGTTTGTTAACGGCGCTTTCCACGCGGAATAACGAGCCGGAAAAAGCCTCGCGGCCGTTTGATAAAAAAAGGGATGGATTCGTAATCAGCGAAGGCGCAGGAGTTCTGATCCTGGAGGTGCTGGAGCACGCGCGCAGGCGCAAAGCCCCGATTCACGGCGAAGTCGTGGGTTACGGCTCGACCGCGGACGCGTATCGTCTTACGGATATGGATCCGGAAGGAAGAGGTGCGGCGCGTGCGATGGAAATTGCTATGGAAAAAGCTTGCATTGGGCCTCAAAATATTGATTATATCAATGCGCACGGCACTTCTACCTCGGTGAACGATTCGCTGGAAACCCTTGTCATTAAAAAAGTGATGGGTGACTACGCTTCAAAAGTCCCGGTAAGCTCGACGAAGTCCATGCTCGGGCACATGATCGCGGCGGCCGGCGGGGTCGAAGCAATCGTTTGTTTAATGGCCATGCGTGATTCCGTTATCCCGCCGACTATCAACTATGAGGAACCGGATCCCGAATGCGATCTGGATTATGTTCCGAACACGGCCCGGAGCTCGAACGTGAATATAGCGCTCTCAAATTCATTCGGGTTCGGGGGTCAGAATATTTGTTTAGCCCTAAGGAGATATGATGGCTCATGACTTGATCTTTATGACAGGCGCGACGGGTGTGTTAGGACAGGACCTCGTCAGGGAACTGCTTCGGACCACAAATGCCCAGATCGCGCTTTTGGCCCGCGCGAAGAATCGCGCTTCTCACAAGGAGCGGGTCAAAAAGATTCTCACTTCGATAGGCCTTGATTCCCATCTAGGCTCACGTATCCATGTCATCGAAGGGGATGTGACACATCGCAAGTTCGGCATTAAAAAAACCGATCTCGAATACCTGGAACGCGAATGCAAGATCTTTTATCATATCGCGGCGCTCACGGCTTTGAACGGGACGGAAAAGGAATGTCAACAGATCAACGTGGGCGGTACCGAACACGCGCTGGAACTGGCCTGGGACCTTCGCAGAAGGGGAAAGCTCGAGCGGTTTATCTATTTCAGCACGGCGTTTGTGGCCGGGAGCGTGTGGAACCATTACTCCAAGGAGGATGAACTGCCGGCGAAACCTGTGTTTGCGAATTATTACGAGTCGAGCAAATACAAGGCCGAGACCAAGGTGCGCGAGGCGATGGCGAAAGGTCTTCCGGTCACAATCATCCGCCCGAGCATTGTGGTAGGCCATTCTGAAACCGGCGTGGTCTCGGACTTCAATGTCATCTATCCTTTCATCAAGCTTTTCGCCCACGGAGTCCTTTCAAAAATCCCTACGCACCGTGAAAACACGTTCAACATCGTGCCCATTGATTTTGTGATCCGGGCAACCTGCGCGATTGTTAGAGATCCAAAGAGCATTAACAAGGCTTTTCATGTGGTGGCGCCCAAGCCGCCGTCGATCGGCATGCTTTTACGGGTGGGAGAAGAGGAATATTCGACCGTCCCTCCGATTGAGGTGATCGACCCTCAACATTTCATGAAAAGCAAGATGAGCGCGCAGGAACAAATGGTCTTTGCGATGCTGGAACCTTATCTGGGCTATTTGAACGGACATCTGACATTCGATACCACCAATACTCGAGAGATTCTTCGCGGAACCGGGATCCCGATGCCCAAGACCGATCACGCCTTTCTTAAGACGCTGGTCCGTTATGCCGTTAAAGTCGGTTATCTGGCGATCTAGTTTCGTCATCCAACCCCCAAGGAGGCAGATTAATGAAAAGAACGATGGTCTCAATGTTGATTTTGGCAGTCCTGAGTTTTTGGGTCCCCAATGCGAACGCGGAGGTTTCCCAGGATTTGGATCCGATGGCCTCTCCGGAACCGCAGGCGATCGTAAAGGAAGAAAATTCCATGAATACGGATAATATAAATACCAGTCAGAAGGGCGATACTGCGGTCACCCCGGAGGCGGCAATGACCGACAAAAAAGTCGAAGAGACGAAAAAAGAAAAAACAAAAAAATCCTCAAAGAAAAAATCTTCCAAAAAGAAATCTTCGTCAAAAAAATCTTCTTCCAAGAACTCCAAGAAGCAGAAAGGAAGTTCTTACTAAGAGACTCTAACGATTGTTTTGAGTTTCCCGTGCATGCGCGGGGGAATCTACAGGGTGGATTCCCGATTGAAGCACTCGGGAATGACAAAACCTGCGAAGATTTTTGCTTGGTTACGTAGGAGCTTCGGATTTTTAAAAGGCGTTATTCCTGGTATGCGTTGCTCCAGTTATTCCCTCCTGTAGGGCACATTTAAATGTGCCCTACGGAAGAGAGGATAGAGCGAATATCTCTCAGGAAACCGGAACAATGCATCTGGTAAGTGCCGGGGTAACGCCTTTTTTGTTTTTACCGCCAGGAGGTTTTGTGCTTGAAGAGGGCCATCCGGAAAGCGTCAAATAAAATGGCCGAGAAGACCAGCGCTGCGAGTGGATGGAGCAGGGCATAACACTTCCTGGCTTTGACGATCCCGTAGGCTTTAAAGGCAGTGGCGAAAACAATGCCCAGGACCAGGATGCAAAGAAACAGGGAAATGGAAAACGAGTGAGGCAGTGTGACGAGTGCCATGAAAGGGAAGACGGAAAAGAAGAGAACGCTCAGAACACATTTCAGGATCGGCGCCGGTTTTTGTTCGAATGCGTGAAGAAAGATCCGCCGCCAGCCTCTCCAGATCGCATCGAATGAATCGTACATTCTCGTGCCGTAAATCTCCATTCCGAAAGCACATACCCCGCGCGCGCCCATTTCTTTCGTTTTTTTCATCAGCGCGAAATCCTCCAGGAAGGCTTCCTTCACGTCCATGTGACCGCCGACCTTTTGATAATGTTCCCGCCTGAAAAGAAAATATTGTCCGTTCCCGAAATAGACCTTTGACTTGGGATCATTGATCCTCCGGACCGGGAACCAGAGCCCCATATAACTCATGGCGCACGGCTGGAGAAGGTTCTCCCAGAAACCGTGGGCAAGGCACTCGGGAAGAAGCGTTAAAAGATCAACGGAGTTTTTTTCGGAAAAACCGATCGCGGAATCAAGACTGCCCGGCCGGTGACGTGTGTCCGCGTCAGTAAAAAGCAGCCAATCTCCCGATGCATAGTAAACGCCGAGGTGAAGCGCAAAATTTTTGCCGGTCCAACCGTCCGGGGTCTTTGGAGTGTTGAGGTATTTAAACGCCGCTTTTGGATCAGCGGGAACGCCGCCGAAGGGGATCCCGGATGCCCCCAGATTTTTTAAAATCTGTTCGGTTTTGTCGCTTGAGCAATTATTGATAACGATCACTTCATCTCCGGGCCGGAGCTGGGCGAGGAGTGGCCGGACACAATCCGCGATGTTCTTCTCTTCATTCTTGGCCGGGATCAGGATCGAAAGTGTGCCGTTCCGGGTATTTGCAGGAGAGATTTTTAAAGCCGGTGCCTGGCCAAGTTCTGAAAGAGAACGGGAGCTCCGGTAGATCCAGCCTGCCAGATTAAAAAGAAGGAGAAACAGCATGGCGCTTGCGATGATTTCCATAGAGCCGGCATCATAACAAATGGCCGAAACGGGTCAAGGTAATATATGCGTTGCTCCAGTTATTCCCTCCTGTAGGGCACATTTAAATGTGCCCTACGGAAGAGAGGATAGAGCGAATATCTCTCAGGAAACCGGAACAATGCATTAATATTAAAGCTGGCAATTCCCATTTTTTCTATAGCAATGTCCGCAAAATTTCTCAGAGATTCCTCGCCGATGTTCATCCCGCCGCCAGCGAGGCAGGATTCACTCGCGCGCCCGGCTTCGCTCGCCCATGAGGCCTTGGCGAAGGCAGCGGTCGGAGTCCCGCAAAGCACGGTTTCTCCTGCAAAAATCGGGGTCACACCCCGATTTTTTCTTCGCCTCACGAGCACGTCTCAGAATCTTGAGAAATTTTACTTTGTTCTCTCTACAAAAACCGGGAATTGCTAGAATATTTAAGCCATCCGTCAATTGACCCCGTCTGAAAACTAACATATAATATTCGTCTTAATCGTCTTAAATCATTCTGCATCAAGGAATAAGGACAAGTTCAAATGAATACATCGGATTACGGGCATCGGTTTCTTCCCAAGGACTCTCTTGCGGAGATTCGGGCGGATTTCCGGGAAGGCCGCAGGGTACGGGTGGCGGGACGTCTTATGACGCGCCGGGACATGGGAAAGAGCGCCTTTGCAGATTTAAAGGACGAAGGCGCGCGTATGCAGATCTATGCTAAAAGGGATATCCTGGGTGAAGAGAACTATAAGTTGTTCACTGGGTTATCGCTTGGGGACATTATCGGTCTTGAAGGGGAACTTTTTAATTCCAAGACGGGGGAACCGACCATCAAGATAGAAAAATTCGAACGGCTTTCCAAGATCGTTCGCACTTTACCTGAGAAATGGCATGGCCTGAAGGATGTCGAGACCCGCTACCGCCATCGCTATGTGGACCTGATCTCGAATGACGAGGTGCGGGCGACCTTCAAGGCGCGAAGCCGTATCATCCGGGAGATTCGCGCGTTTCTGGACAAGAGGGATTTTATGGAAGTGGAAACGCCGATGATGCAGCCCCTGGCCGGGGGTGCCCGGGCGAAGCCATTTGTCACGCACCATCACACGCTCCACACCGATCTTTTCCTTCGTGTGGCGCCGGAACTTTATCTTAAACGGCTTCTCGTAGGCGGTTTCGAGAAAGTTTATGAGATCAACCGCAATTTTCGCAATGAAGGGATTTCTGTCCGTCATAATCCCGAATTCACCATGCTTGAGCTTTATCAGGCTTACGCGGATTACGAGGACATGATGGCGATCACCGAGGAAATGGTGCATCATCTGGTCGTGATGCTTTATGACAAGGAAGAGATCCCGTTCGGAGAGAAAACCCTGAATTTTAAAACGCCCTGGAAACGCGTTTCTTTTTATGGCGCGCTCGAGAAAGCCACAGGCATGGATTTCCGGAAGGTCAATGTCCGCGATGCCGCGAAGAAACTTTGCGTAGAAGTTGCCGATAATATGGAGGACATCGACATCTTAAATGAGATTTTCGGAGAAAAGGTCGAAAAAGGTTTCTGGGATCCTGTTTTTGTGATCGACTATCCGACGGTTATGACGCCGCTTGCCAAGGCCAAAGCGGAAGATCCGGAACTTGTATACCGTTTTGAGCTTTTTGTCGCGAAGATGGAGATCGCCAACGCCTTTTCCGAATTGAACGACCCGGCGGTCCAGCGCCAGCGTCTCACGGAACAGAAAGAACTGATCGGTGAATCGAAAGAGATCGATGAGGATTTTCTGTCGGCGTTGGAATACGGGATGCCGCCCGCCGGCGGGCTCGGGATCGGTATCGATCGCCTGGTTATGCTCCTTACCAACCAGGCTTCTATTCGTGATGTGATCCTGTTCCCTCAATTGAAGCCTGAGAAAAAAATGGGCGAACAGGTCGAGGCGGAGTCCTAAAGGAGTTCTTATGGGATTTGAGACTTTTATCGCAAAAAGACATTTGATGCGGCGACGCAAGACCGGTTTTATTTCGTTGATCTCCATGATCTCGGTCAGCGGGGTGGCGATCGGGGTCATGGCCCTGATCGTAGTGCTTGCGGTGATGAGCGGCTTTGACCGTGAGCTGAAAAACAAGATCGTGGGCGTTCAGCCGCATCTGAGGATTGAAAAAGTGGACGGGATCGAGAATTCAGAGCGCGATCTTGCCGCGATCCGCAGTCATAACATTCCGGGGCTTGTTTCCGCGTCGAGATTTATCGAAGGACAGGCTATTCTCAGGAGCACCAAGAACGCGACCGGTGTTGTGGTCAAGGGGATCGATCCGGAAACAGAGGATCTGAGTATTTTTGAGAGGAACATGGTGTCCGGGACTTTGAATTTTAAAGATTCCGTACAAATTGAACGCAAGCGGTTTCTCTGGTTCTTCAGACACAAGATTGAGACGCGCCGCGGCAGTGTTTTTATCGGGGAGAATTTAGCAGCCTCGCTTGGCGCACAAGTGGGGGACGTGATCTACATGATCACGCCGATCCCTGAGCCCGAAAATCCGTTTGTCCCGCTTCCGATGCACGTACGAACCTGGCCGTTCCTGGTGCGCGGGATCTATCGGGTGGGAATGAACGATTTCGACACTTCGCTTGCGCTTGTTACTATCGACCAGGCGCAGAAGGTCTATCAAATGGGGTCCAAGGTCTCCGGGATCAGTATGCGGTTCAAAAATGTCGATGACGCGGAGAAATGGAAATGGGTGATCGCCGGGGATTTTTCAAGCCAGTATTATTTCCGTTCCTGGTATGACATGAACGAAAATTTCTTTCAGGCGCTCAAGGTCGAAAAGAGCGTGATGACGATTCTCCTGGCCTTGATCATCCTGGTGGCGGCATTTAATATCATTTCGACCCTGACCATGGTCGTGATGGAAAAAACAAAAGATATCGGAATCCTGCGGGCCCTTGGGGCAACGCGTATGAGCATTCGCAAGATTTTTATTCTGGAAGGATTCAGTATTGGGTCTTTGGGGATTCTGTTTGGGACGGCACTGGGGCTTGCGCTTGCGTATAACCTGAATCCCGCAGCGGATTTTCTTAAAAAAACCACGGGGCTTGAAGTCTTCCCGAGCGACATTTATCTTTTTGATCGCATTCCTTCCGAGGTTCATATGCCGGATGTTGTGATGATTGTCGTCTTTGCGCTGATCGTGGCGGTGGTGGCGGGTTTTTATCCGGCACACCGGGCGGCGAGCCTCAATCCTGTGGAGGCGCTCCGTTATGAGTAATATTGTAGAAGCGCCGCTCCTTAGCGCGTTCGATGTCCGTAAAGATTACGAAACACCGTCCGGGACTCTGGAGATCCTGCGCTCGGTGCAGTTGATCGTCCGCAGGGGAGAAATGGTTTTTGTTACCGGAAAATCGGGTTGCGGGAAGTCAACCCTGCTCCACATCCTCGGCGGTTTGGACCGGGCGACCGACGGAAAAATTTTCTTTGAAGGTAAAGATATGGTCGAAATGTCGGAAAAAGAACTCGCACAGTTGCGCAGTCATCAGGTTGGTTTTGTGTTCCAGTTCTATCATTTGCTGCCGGAACTGACCGTTTATGAAAATGTGCTTTTACCGACCCTGATCGCGGGGAAGCCCAACAAGCCGTGGGTCAAGGAAGTTTTGAAGCGCGTGCGTCTTTGGAATCGCCGGATTCACTATCCGTCCGAGCTTTCCGGCGGCGAGCAGCAGCGTGTGGCGATCGCACGAGCGCTTGTAAACCATCCAGCCGTGGTGTTTTGCGATGAACCCACCGGAAACCTGGACCCGGAAACTGCAGGCTCGGTGATGACGCTCTTGAATGAACTCAATCAACAGGAGGGTCAGGCATTCCTGGTCGTGACGCACGACGAGGAGATGGCGTCCCGGTATCAGCGTTCCTACCGGCTGCGGGACGGGGTCCTGATCCAGGGACAGTCGAAGGTCCCGGCCCCGGAGACGATCATTGGCAATAAACCGGTTTTATAATGGCAAGAACCCAGGAGAAAAAAATGGAACTCCAGATCTATCTTGATGGCAAGTGGTGCCCGAAAAGCGAAGCAAAGATCTCGATCTTTGATCACGGGCTTTTGTATGGTGATGGTGTCTTTGAAGGGATACGCGCGTATAACGGCTTAGTCTTCAAACTGGAGGAGCATTTAAAACGGCTTTGGGAATCGGCGCATAGCCTGATGCTCACGATCCCTATGGATGTGAAGACCATGAAAGCCGCAATCCTTTCAACGCTCAGGATGAACAAGCTGATGGATGCTTACATTCGTGTGGTGGTGACGCGCGGAGTGGGGGACCTCGGGCTCTCGCCCTGGCTCTGCAAGAAAGCCACGGTCTTCATCATCACGGACAAGATCACGCTTTATCCCAAGAGTCTTTATCAAAAAGGCCTGGAGATCATTACCGTGCCGACGGTCCGGAACCTTCCGGAGGCCGTGAACCCGTCGATCAAAAGCCTGAATTATCTCAATAACATCATGGCGAAGATTGAGGCCAAGAATGGCGGCTGTATGGAAGCGCTCATGCTCAATCATCAGGGGTATGTGGCGGAATGTACCGGCGACAACGTATTCATGATCAAGAAGACCGGCAAGGGGCAGACAGTAAAAGACTACATTCTGCTTACACCGCCGACCTATCTCGGCGCGCTCAGGGGCATCACGCGCCAAGCTATCCTCGAAATTGCGGAAAGAATCAAGTTGCCTTTTGAGGAACGTATCATTACGCGGCATGATCTTTTCAATGCGAACGAAGTGTTCCTTACCGGCACGGCGGCTGAAGTTATTCCGGTCGTGAAGATCGACGGACGCGGGATCGGCGAAGGCAGGCCGGGGAAGATCACAAACATGCTTCTCAAGAATTTTCAAGCATTGACCCATAAAGACGGCGTGCGTTACACGCTCTGATCTGCCGCGAGTCCGGAGCCAACCTATTATGATCTGCAACGTTTGCGGGACAAAAGAAGCGACTATTCATCTGACCGAGATCGTTAACGGACAGATGGCCGAGGTCCATATCTGCGAAGCGTGTGCCGAAGAAAAAGGCACGGAGTTCAAGACTTATTTCAATTTTGGGGATCTGTTGGCGGGTGTGTCGGGTCTTGAGAAAACGCTCGGCCCCTCGGGCAAGAAAATATCGCTTGTTTGCAAGGATTGCGGCATGAACTACGAGGATTTCGCGAAGAACGGGCGCCTCGGTTGTGCGGGATGCTACACCTCCTTCCAGAAACCGCTTGCGTCCGTGATCAAGCAGGTTCAGCGATCGAGCTGTCATGTCGGTAAGAAACCGTCCCGTATTCCGAGTGAAACGCACAGTGTCCATGACCTGCGCCAGCTCCAGGAAAAACTCCGCAAAAGCATTCAGGAGGAAGCGTTCGAGGAATCAGCGCGCTTGCGGGATGAGATCAAGCAGGCTTTGAACAAGCTTAAAAAAACAAAGAGGCCGAAAAGTGAGTGAAATTGACCGTTTTGTCGACCAACCGGTGAATTGGCTTCGGGCCACAGGGCCCGAAAGTGATGTGGTCGTCAGTTCGCGTTTACGCATGGCACGCAACTTCGCGACTTATCCTTTTTTGAGCCGTCTTGTGCCTGCGCAGCGTGATGCGATTATTCAGGAGGCCGGGGAGGCGGTCAAGAGGTCGAATTTCCTTAAAAATGCTTATTTCATTTCTTCGACAGAACTCCCTGAACTCGACCGGCAATTCCTGCTGGAACGCCATCTGGTCAGCCGGGAACTTTTTCTGGAAGAAGGCAAAAGCGCGGTTGCGATCACGCCGGATGAAATGGTAAGTCTGATGGTGATCGAAGAAGATCATTTGCGGCTCCAGGTGTTCCAGTCAGGACTCAATCTCGTCGAGGCCTGGCGCATTGCCGACGGGATCGATAGTGAACTTGAAAAAGACCTGGATTATGCTTTCGACGGGACGCTCGGATATTTGACGGCCTGTCCGACGAATGTCGGGACGGGCCTCCGGGCCTCGTGCATGCTGCATCTGCCGAGTCTTGTCCTGACCAAGCAGGTCCACAAAGTCCTGCAGGCTCTTTCAAAGCTTAATCTCGCGGTGCGCGGACTTTACGGCGAGGGGACACAGGCAAGCGGGAATTTTTTTCAATTCTCCAATCAAATTACACTGGGCCAGCCGGAGGATGAGATCATTAGTAATCTCGAAGGCGTGATCCGGCAGGTGATCACGCACGAACGTGAGGCCCGGGACTATCTTAAGAAAAAACGCAAAGCTAAAATGGAAGATCAGATCTGGCGCGCCTTGGCGACGCTCAAGGCCGCACGCATGATGTCTTCTTCCGAAGCGATTCAGCTTCTGTCGCTTGTGCAGGTCGGGATCGATGTCGGGGTCTTGAAAGGACAGGTGACCCACGCGGACCTGAACCAGCTTTCTCTTTTGATCCAACCGGCACATCTTCAGAAAATGAACGGCAAAGAACTCGGCTCCACGGAGCGCGACACCCGCCGCGCCTCCCGCATTCGCGAATATTTTACGAAAGTTATCCTTTGACCCGGGAGGAAAAGACATGAAAAAACTTTTCTGGATTTTAAGTTTTATGTTCCTGACCCTGAGCCAGGTTTTTGCGGCGGATGTAAATGCTCCGTCACGTATCAGTGAAGTCACGGTTTATCCATCGAGCGCTTTTGTGACCCGTTCGGCCCAAGTGGAATTGAAGGCCGGGGACACGCGGGTGATTTTTGCCGATATTATCCCTGAGATCGATGAAAATTCGATACGGGTCAAGGGGAAGGGAACCGCGGAGGTCAAGATCCTCGGTGCGCAGTTGAAGCGGGAGTACACCGAAGACACCCCGGTAGCGCGGGTGCAGCAGTTGGAGGCGGAAATCCAGGCGATCGAGGACCAGAACACAAAATCGGAAAATGAAAAGCGGGTTCTCGGCGAAGAAAAACAATATCTGGATTCTATACGCCTTTTTGCGAACCAGAAGATCCCCGAGGACCTTGTGACCATGATGCCGTCACCGCAGGATCTGGAGGCCACGCTCGTTTTTCTGGATACAAAATTGAAGGCAAATTTCGCGCGTGGCCAGGAAATCGATATTGCCATTCGTGAAAACCGGAAAAAGCTGGAGGCCCTGCGCCGTGAGCTTGGCGAGATTTCGGGGTCGGGCCGGAAGATCAAGCGTTCGATCATTGTGGAGATCGAAGTCGTGAAGCCCGGCACGCTGGATCTGGATTTGTCTTACATGGTGAATGGTGCTTCCTGGAATGCGGTCTATGACGCCCGTGCGGATTTTGAAAAGTCGGAGGTGGAACTGGTTTCTTACGCGGTTGTGCGCCAAAGTTCCGGCGAAAACTGGGAAGATGTGAATATGGTCTTTTCCACGGCTCAGGTGACTTCCGGCGGGAACATGCCGGATGTGAATCCCTGGTTTATCCGTCCTTATTCGCCGCCGGTACCCATGCAACATAATATGTTAATGCGTGCCAATCGGGCTGAGTCTCGAAAGATGAAGGCCGGGGTTTCTGGAGAAGCGATGGATTATGCGGTTGCGCAGGCGCCCACAGCTCCCGCGATGATGGAAGCGGAAAATGTGTACGCCCGGGCGGTGGCGAAAGGGGTTTCGGTTGTCTACAAGCTTTCCCGCAAGGCTACGGTCAAGGCGGACGGCTCGGATTATAAACTTCCGATCACTTCGCAGAATCTCAAATCAAATTTTGAATATTCGGCCTATCCTCGCGCCGCGGCGATGGCGTATCTCAAAAGTCTTGTGACGAACGCCAGGGACCTGCAGCTTTTGGGCGGACGCGTGAACGTGTTTTTTGACGGAGATTTTGTCGGAACCTCCAGCTTCGAGAGCATTGCCCCGGGCCAGGAATTTGATCTTTACATGGGGGCAGATGAGAATGTAAAGGCCAAAAGGGAACTGCTGGAGAAAAAGTCCGATGACGTGTTTTTAGGGGGAATCCCGGCGCCGAACAAAAAAATGATTTATAAATACAAGCTGACA
This sequence comes from Candidatus Omnitrophota bacterium, assembly GCA_041653795.1. Lineage (GTDB taxonomy): Bacteria > Omnitrophota > Omnitrophia > Omnitrophales > Aquincolibacteriaceae > Aquincolibacterium. The sequence continues at coordinate 50,532 of JBAZER010000009.1, read as the reverse complement.
GTCGAGAACTATAAAGCCAAAGCCTGCAGGATCAACCTGTTCGATGCAATCCCGGTCTCTGAAGACGAACATATCAAGGTGAAGGTTTCGGGGCTCAGTGTGGAACCGGCGCAGAAGGATTGGAAAGATCGCAAGGGGATCTGGCGCTGGGAGCTTCAACTGGATCCCGGGGCCAAGCAGGAGATCTTTTACACATGCACCGTGGAGTTTCCGCGCAATATGCGTGTTGAGGGACTTGATTAAATAAACCATTCATTGTCATCATTTTAATCCGGAGGTCACCATGTTCGATCGTTTCACGGAAAGAGCCCGTAAGGTCATCATTCTTGCCAAGGAAGAAGCCAAAAGATTCAATCACGATTACATCGGAACTGAACATATTTTGCTCGGGCTCATCAAGGAAGGGGAAAGCGTTGCGGCAGCGGTGCTCCAGAATCTCGGGCTGTCGCTCGATACGATTCGTCTGGAAGTCGAGAAGCTTGTTCAGTTCGGACCGAGCACGGTTGTTTCCGGGGACATCCCGTTCACGCCCAAAGCAAAGAAAGTAATCGAACTGGCGATGGACGAAGCGCGCCGTCTCGGGCACAACTACATCGGGACCGAGCATTTGCTTCTGGGGCTCATTAAGGAAGGCGAAGGCGTGGCGAGTCATGTGCTCATGAACGTAGGGCTTGACCTCAATAAGGTGCGCTCGGAGGTGATCAAGCTCCTTGGTTCCACGACGCCGAACGCCGAACCCGGCGCGTCGTCGCCCGGTATGGGTGGTCCCGGAAGCGGGGTCGGAGGGAAGTCCAAGACCAAAACACCGGCGCTTGACGCATTCGGCCGTGATCTTTCACAGCTCGCACGCGATGGAAAACTGGACCCTGTTGTGGGCCGGCAGGACGAGATCCAGCGCGTGATCCAGATTCTCGCGCGCCGTACGAAGAACAACCCCGTGCTTTTGGGGGAGGCGGGGGTCGGGAAGACCGCGATCGTGGAGGGCCTCGCCCAGATGATTATTGCCGGTGATGTGCCGGAGATCCTGGCTGACAAACGCATCGTCGTGCTCGATCTCGCGTTGATGGTGGCGGGAACGAAATACCGCGGCCAGTTCGAGGAGCGCATCAAGGCCGTGATGGACGAGATCCGTCGCACGGAAAATGTCATGATTTTCATTGATGAATTGCATACTCTGGTCGGTGCCGGGGGCGCCGAGGGCGCGATCGATGCATCAAATATCCTGAAGCCCTCCCTTTCCCGCGGCGAGATCCAGTGCATCGGCGCGACGACGCTTGACGAATACCGTAAATACATCGAAAAAGACGCGGCCCTGGCCCGCCGTTTTCAGACCGTGATCGTGGAACCTCCGTCCGTGGAGGATACGATCCAGATTTTGAGAGGACTGCGCGACAAATATGAAGCCCATCACCGGGTGAAGATTCTTGATGAGGCGCTCGAGGCCGCGGCGAAACTTTCCGACCGTTACATCTCCGGCCGGTTCCTTCCAGACAAGGCAATCGATATCATCGATGAAGCAGCTTCGCGTGCAAGATTGTCTGTCACGACCATGCCTAAGGATCTGAAAAAAGTCGAGACCGAGATAGAGTCTCTCCGCCGCGAGAAAGAGGCCTCGATCAAGGCCCAGGATTTTGAGAAGGCCGCGAAGATGCGGGACGACGAGCGCAAGGCCAAGGAAGAGCTCCAGAAAATGAAAAAGAGCTGGAAGGAATCCAAATCAGAGGTCGAAGTCCAGGTGACGGAGGAGGATATCGCGTTTGTGGTTTCCAAGTGGACCGGGGTGCCTCTTGCGCGTCTCGAAGAGAAGGAGACCGCGCGTCTTCTGAAGATGGAAGAAGAACTTCACAAGAAGATCATTGGCCAGGACGAGGCGATCCGCGCAATATCACACGCGGTACGCCGGTCCCGTTCCGGGCTCCGTAACCCGCGTCGTCCGATAGGGTCGTTCATTTTTTTGGGCCCGACCGGCGTCGGGAAAACACTTCTTGCCCGCGCGCTCGCGGATTTCATGTTCGGCGATCAGGACGCGGTGGTTGTGGTGGATTGCTCCGAGTATGGCGAAAAATTCAATGTTTCGCGGCTCGTGGGGGCGCCCCCGGGGTATGTAGGCTACGAAGAAGGCGGGCAACTCACGGAGAAAGTGCGCCGCCGTCCGTATTCTGTGATACTCCTGGATGAGATCGAGAAGGCGCATCCGGATGTCTTCAACATCCTTCTCCAGCTGATGGAAGAAGGACGCCTGACAGATTCTTTCGGCCGCAAGGTGGATTTCCGCAACACCATTGTGATCATGACCTCGAATGTTGGAGCAGATCTCATTCGCAAACAGGGGGACCTTGGCTTCGCGCCGAAGAAAGACGAAATGAATTACGAGGGGTTGAAACAAAAGCTTCTGGATGAGACGAAAAAAGTTTTCCGTCCGGAATTCCTGAACCGGGTTGACGACACCATCGTTTTCCATCCGCTGACGCGGCAGGACCTGGAACAGATTATTCATATCGAACTCAAGGAAGTGCATGAGCGTCTCAGGGACAAAAAAATGGAATTGATCCTTTCCGACGAGGTCCTGAAGTTCCTGATCGATCAGGGGTATGACCCCGTGTTCGGGGCCCGGCCGCTCAAGAGGACGATCCAGCGTTTTATCGAGAACGTCCTTGCTGAAGAGATTCTCGGCGGAAAGTTCGAGGCGGGTGACAAGATCGTGGCGGAGATCCGCGGGGAACGGATTTCTTTTGAAAAAGCGACGTAGTCCCAATGCCTATCAATTTCAACGAAGTTGAAATTGGGGCAGTCCCAATTTCAATCAATCGAAGCGAAGCTGAGATTGGGGCTGTCCTGACTACCATTCGGAAAAAGAAAATAATAGTCAGGGCTGTCCTTGTCAACCATTTGAGAAATCAAATTTTAGACAAGGATAGCGCAAGAGACCCGCGCGTATGCGCCATTTCCTGAAGGTCATTCTTTTTTTTCTTGTGCTTGTGTCCGTGATCGGCGCGTTTCTTTTTAATTTTCTTCTGGATCGCATCGCGCACTCGGAAGATTTCAAGCGTTTTGCCGAGCAAAAGGTCGGCGAATATCTTAAGGCCACGGTCCACATCGGCGAGATCCGGCCCTACCATCTGAACCAGCTTGCGCTCGAAAAAATCCTCATTGAAACCCCCGCCGCAAGGGGGGGATCCCAATTGATCCGTGCGGACCGCCTTCTTTTCCGCTATAACCTGAAACAACTCTGGCACCGGAAGTTCGACGCTCCTTCAGGCGTGGTATTGAAGAATCCCGCGATCCTGATCGAACAGGATCAGTTTCCCTACCGCTATTTTGAAAATGCCCCGGGGGGATCTTCCGGTTTTTCTATGCCGTCCCTGGATTTCAAGGGAGGAGAAATCCGTTATCTTCTTTCATCGCTTAGCAAGGAAATCCTGCTCAAAGAGGTGGAAGGCAAGATCCTGCCGTCTCTCGATAAGAAAGTCCGGGTTGACGTGCACGCTCGCGTGACCGGAATTGTAGACGGGCGCGTTCACATTTATGGCACCATTAATCCTTCCAAGAACACGCATGATCTTTGGCTGGAACTGGATGCGATGGATATCGCACAGGATATTCCGCTCCCGTTCAAAGCACTCGAAGGGAAGGCCCATTGGGTGGGGCAGGACCTTTTTTTTGAAGGTCTGAAGGGGACCTTGTACGGGTGGCACGCGGAACTCTCCGGCGCTTTTTTGAATCGTGAGAAACAACCCGAGGTGAACGTGCGCGTCCGGATCGGGAAAGGGATTCCCTGGATGAAACTGGATTTTGCGTTGAGTCTGCCGCATCAGACGCTTGAAGGGACTTTTCAGCCCATGGAGGGGCGGATTTTCGATTTTCACGGGAAAGTCCACCAGAACCGGAAGCGTTTTGTGATGGATTCACTTGTCCTGGGTTCAGGGTACCGGGGCCGGGGGGAACTTGATTTTGCCAGCGGGAACTATGAACTGGGTTTTGAAAAAGGCGCGAAACGGATGGCGATCCACTCCAATCTCCGGGGGCTGGACTTCGTGCTGAATTTTCATTTGGATCACGTAAAAACTTTCGGGATGGACCTTGTGACGCAGGGGAAACTTTTCCTCCGTTCCGTGTCGCCGCGCTGGAAGGGTCGCGATCTTTTCTTCAAAGGGGAATTCGAGACGAATTATTTCATTCTGGACCGGCAGCCGTTCGAGGACCTGAAGGGAGTTTTTGAATTAAGCCCCGCCGGGATCACAGGCATCCGGAGCTCGTGGGGGAAAAAATTCCAAATGACGGGACAGGTGACGAAACCCGGAAAAAATCCGTATCTGAAACTTCTGTTGAACGTGGCGGATTTTGACCTTGGGACCGTCCATCAGTTCGCGGCAAGACCTTTGCCGAAGGCGCTCGGGGGGCTTCTGGAGGGGAAACTGTCCGTGGAAGGAGATTTTGCGAAGCCCGAAGTCTCGGGTGTTTTCAATATTCACGACGGAAAATGGGGACAACTTGATTATGACCGTGGTATCATTCAGCTCCGTGGATTTCTTCCCTATCTGCCGTTGAAGGATTCCAAGATCTGGAAAGGCCGGACGGTTTTCTTTCTGAACGGGGCCCTGGATTTGAAGCTTGACAATATATTCGCAGGAGTAAAAATACAAACGCCGGACAACCTGGTGATCTGGAAGGGCATCGAAGCGGTCCTTCATGAAAAGGACAGCCGGCTGGAGTTGAACAGTTCGAAACTTGGGGAGTGGGGGGAATTTTTTGTGCTGGAGGCCCGCTCTCCGGGCCCGCAGCCCGGGACCGATGGGGATAAGGACAAGGATGCCGAAAAGGAAGAGCAGACAGTCCTTTTTGGTCCCAAACTGAAGTTTTGAAAACACGGAATTTCATCGTTGTTCGGGAATGATATGGGTTTTAGGGACACGCCGATTACCGGGGAGATTTATGACGAATTGGAATGATCTAAGACGGACCGTATCGGTCCGGGTATGGCTGCAAAAGTTCGGGGCCGGATGTCTTGACATCTTTCAGGGCGCCGGCGGCATCGCGTTTCTTTTTAAGGATACCTGCGTTTTATTGGCATCCAAAAAGATCCGCTGGAAGGCGACGCTCGACCAGATGAACAAGATTGGCGTGCAGTCACTTCCCCTGGTTTTTCTTACCGCGTTTTTCACAGGCATGGTCCTGGCATTACAATCGGCTTATCAACTGCGCCTTTTTTCTGCCGAAAAGTTTACGGCTGACTTGATATCGGTTTCTTTGTGTCGCGAACTGGGCCCCGTATTGACCTCCATGGTGGTGGCCGGACGCGTCGGGGCCTCGATTGCGGCGGAGTTGGGGACCATGAAAGTCACCGAACAGATCGACGCGCTGAAGTCGCTTGCCATGAATCCCGTCCAATATCTAGTGATCCCGAGATTTATCGCGGCGTTGTTCATGCTTTTGGTGCTGACCATCTATGCGGATGTGATCGGGATGTTCGGGGGTTATCTCATCTCGGTTTTCAAGCTTGGGATGAGTTCCCATATGTACATCAAACGCGGTATCGATGCACTGGTGGTCAAGGATGTCGTGACAGGTCTCATCAAGGCTTTTTTCTTCGGGGGGATCATCTCGGTCGTAGGATGCTACTTCGGGTTTACGGCTCGTGACGGAGCCGAAGGCGTGGGACGGGCAACGACGCTCGCGGTAGTCGTTTCTCTTATCATGGTCATCGCTTCTGACGCGCTTTTTTCGGCGATCTTTTATTTTTTTTAAACGAAAGAACGGTGTTTCGTGATCCAGATCCAGGGCATTCACAAGTGGTTCGGGACACATCATGTCCTGAAAGGGGTCGACCTGACCATCATGGAAGGGGAGACTATCGTGATCATCGGTCGTTCGGGGTGCGGAAAGAGCGTTCTTTTGAAGCATATTATGGCGATCCTGGAGCCTGATGAAGGGGATATCAGGATCGACGGGCGTTCCATGTTCTCGATGAAACAGGAAGAACAGGACCAGTTCCGGTTAAAGCTCGGGATGCTTTTTCAGGGTGCCGCGCTCTTTGATTCGCTGACCGTGCTTGAGAATGTCGGATTTTCTCTTTTGGAGCACACAAAACTTTCCGAAGAAACGGTCACTCAGAGGGTCTTGGAAAAGTTGCGTATGGTGGGGCTCGCCGGGGTCGAGAATCTGATGCCCGCCAGTCTTTCGGGGGGTATGAAAAAAAGGGTGGGTTTGGCGCGGGCGATCTGCAATGAACCGAAGATCATTCTTTATGATGAGCCGACCACGGGTCTCGATCCGATCAACGCGGACGTTATTAACGAACTTATTTTGAGGATGCAGAAGCAACTGAAAGTAGTCTCGATCGTGGTGACCCATGATATGACAAGCGCTTACAAAGTGGCGGACCGGATCGCCATGCTTTACGAGGGGCGGATTATCGGCATCGGAACACCCGATGAGATCAGAAATTCCCCCGACCCGATTATTCAGCAATTCATTACCGGATCGGCGCGAGGTCCGATCACGGATAAGCAGCAAAAGGAGACGGAGTCATTATGAAAAAGAAAAGTAATGAGGTGTCGGTGGGGGTCTTTGTGATCCTCGGGTTCATTTTTTTGACATTGGTGCTCTTTTTTGTCAGCGGGGTTTATTTGTTCCGCTCGGGGTATACCGTGGACGTGATGTTCAACTATGTCAGTATTCTCAACAAAGGGGCGCCGGTGCGCATGGCCGGGGTCCGGGTCGGGGAAGTAAGTCAAGTGGATATCGTCTATGACGATGCGAAGCAGAACAATCGCGTGAAGGTCAAACTTTTCATTGAAAAGGGAGTGGAAATCAGGGAAAATTATGCTTTCACGATACGCGGCACGCATATTTTGAGCGAGCCTCACGTGGAGATCACGCCGAAACCCGGGACTTTCCCGTTGCTCCGTAAAGGTGCGGTGGTGGAGGGAGTGCCTTTGGTTGCCGTGGAAGAGTTGATGGATCAGGCTCACGGGACCTTGGGCCATATCGAATCTTCCAGCATTTCATTGAGCAACATCCTCGGGAAAGTTGAAAAAGGAGATGGGACGCTCGGGAAGCTCCTGAAAGAAGACGAGCTTTACAAGGAGATGGAGGCGTTCATGAAGGATGTGCGGGCGCATCCCTGGAAACTTCTTAGAAAAGGCTCGAAAGACAAGAGGAAATGGTACTTTCTCTTTTTAGCATAGTCTGTTCAAAGGAACCAATGAATACTATCCTTGTCTTGAATTTTTTTCTCCAATGGTTGACAAGGATTGCCCCAATTTCAGATTCGCTGAAATTGATAAGAATTGGGACTAACTTTTCATACGCGTCATACACGCAACATCAAAGGAGCAGTAATCATGATCCTTGCCATAAGGTTTATTTTTATTCTGGGCTGTGCCCTGTTCGGATATCTTGCACAAATTCAGTGGCTTTTGAATCTTCAGGTGCCCTACAGCGAGTGGATTTCGGCCGCCATCGGAGGTTTGGTCGGCGTTCTCATCGTCTCGATTGATATTTTCTTCAAGCAATATACGGTCCGTAATATTCTCGCGGTCATTTTAGGGCTGGCGCTCGGGCTTTTGACGCACCGGCTTGTGATGACGATCGTCTCGTACACTCATTTTACGCCGGAGATAACACGTAATTTCGGGGTCGCAACGGCGATCTTTTTTTCCTATCTCGGCATTATCACGATTCTTCGCGGACAGGACGAATTCAGCTTGATGATCCCGTTCGTGCATCTCGATTCCAAAGGCCCGGGCGAGGAAATGATCCTTTTGGATACGAGTGTTATTATCGACGGCCGCATCGCGGACATCGCAAACACCCATTTTCTTTCAAGCAAGCTGATCCTGCCGCGTTTTGTGTTGAAAGAACTGCAGTTGATCGCGGACTCCTCGGATCCCCTCAAGCGTAATCGCGGACGTCGCGGCCTCGATGTCCTGAACGCAATCCAGTCCAACCCGAATATCCAGGTAAAGATCCATGAGCTGGATTTTCCGGAATTTAACACCGTCGATGCAAAACTGGTCAAGATGGGCCAGGTGCTTCAGGCCAAGGTTTTCACCAACGATTACAATCTCAATAAGGTCGCTGAATTGCAGGGTGTGAAAGTCCTCAATATCAACGATCTTGCAAATGCGCTCAAGCCCGTGGTCATGCCGGGGGAAGAGATGGAGATCAAGATCCTCAAGGAGGGCAAGGAACAGGAGCAAGGTGTGGCGTATCTCGATGACGGGACCATGGTCGTGGTGGACAACGGTAAGCGTCGTTTGGGCCATACGGTGAAGGTCACGATCACGAGCGTGCTCCAGACACAAGCCGGTCGTATGATCTTTGCAAAGCTTTCCGATGATAATGGCCACCATCCGGAGCGTGGCGGAGAACGGTGGCGCGATAACCGGGACCGTCACGGGTATGACAGCCGTCGTCCGCGTAACGGTCAGGATCGGCAGAACCATCAAGCCTGTCAAAATCCATTGAACCCACAGGGCTCCCAGATTCATGAGGGAGGAAGGTAGGGGTGAATGCGGGTCTCTCTCATCATTCCTGCCGCCGGGCTTGGTAGTCGTTTTCACCAGAGTCTCACTCGTTCTGACAAGACAATCTCTCCGTATCGTTCCAAGCTTTTTTATCAGCTGAATGGAGAACCGGTGCTTCTCAGGACTCTCCGGGTTTTTGGCAAGATCCCCGGGATCTGTGAGACGATCATTGCGATCAGCCCGGAAATGCGCCTGGAGGTAAAGAGATGGGCGCGTTTGATCAAAGGTCCGAAAGTCAGGTGGATCCTGGGCGGCAAGACCCGCGCAGAGTCGGTGTGGAACGCGCTAAAAAAAACTTCACCGCGGGCCGACTGGATCATGGTCCATGATGGCGCAAGACCGCTCGTTACACCCGGCGCGATCCGGGAAGTCCTGAGGGCCGGTAAAGGTTGGGATGGTGTGATCCTGGCCCGTAAAGTGGTGCCAACCATCAAACGTGTGTTAACGGAGGACGGGCATATCCGGGAAACCGTGGATCGTAGCGCTCTTTATGAGGCTGAAACGCCTCAGCTTGCGCGACGAGAGATGCTTCTGAGAGCTTACAAGCAGAATCCCAAAGCATTTGAGGCCACAGACGAAGCGGGGCTTTTGGAAGCGATTGGCGCCCGCGTGCGGGTGGTGCCTCACGGTGACTGGAACCCGAAGCTTACCACCCTGACGGACCTGATGCTTGCTAAGGCTATGACAGAAAAAAATGTTTCACCGGAAGTCCGTGTCGGGATCGGATTTGACACACACCGGCTGGTCAAAGGCCGCAAGTTCTATCTTGGCGGTATCGTGATCCCGTCGCCCAAGGGCGCGCTCGGTCATTCGGACGGGGATGCCCTGTTGCACGCGCTCGCGGATGCGATCCTGGGTGCGATCGGGGCCGGGGACATCGGGGAGTGGTTTTCGGACCGCGATCCGGAATTCAAGAATATCCGCAGTACAAAAATCCTTGGAGTCATTCTTGCGGAGGCAAAACGGCGGGGATGGCAGCCCTACCACGCAGACACGAATATTATCCTGGAATCTCCGAAGCTCCGCGCTCACAAAGCCAGGATCCGTAAAAGTGTCGCAAAGTGCCTCGAACTTCCTGAAAAAGATGTCTCCATCAAGGCCCGCACCCGGGAAGGACTTGGTCCCGAAGGGGAAGGCCTGGCGGTGACCTGCGAAGCTGTTGTTAGCATGAAGAAGGTTTTATGACAATTCGATTTCATAATACGCTTTCCGGGGAACTCGAAGAATTCAAGCCGCTTAAAGAAGGGGAAGTGATGTTCTACGCCTGCGGCCCCACGGTCTATCATTACGCACATATCGGAAATTTCAGGACCTTTGTGTTCGAGGACCTCCTGCGCAGGTTTCTGGAGTTCAGGGGCTTCAAGGTCAAGCATGTGATGAACATCACCGACGTGGATGACAAGACCATCGCCGGCGCGAACCGTGAGAAGAAAACGCTCCGGGAGTACACCGCTTTTTATACTCAGGAATTTCTGAATGACATGAAGACACTCAACCTGCTTTCGCCGGAGATTCTACCGCATGCGGCAGAATCCATTCCGGATATCATCAAGCTTATTCAGGAGCTTATGAAAAGAGAGTATGCCTACCTTGCGGACGACGGCTCTGTTTATTATCGCGTCGCGAAATTTTCGGCCTACGGGAAACTTTCCAAAAAGAAACTGGACGGAAATATCTCCGGCGCTCGTGTGGATGTGGACGAATACGAAAAGGAAGAAGGCGCGGACTTTGTGCTCTGGAAAGCGGCAAAGGAAGGCGAACCCTCGTGGGATTCACCGTGGGGCAAGGGCCGGCCGGGCTGGCACATCGAATGTTCGGCCATGTGCATGCGCCATCTTGGCGAAACAGTGGATATTCACGCCGGCGGTGAGGACTTGGTGTTTCCTCACCACGAGAACGAGATTGCTCAATCAGAAGCCGCGACCGGAAAACCATTCGTAAAATACTGGCTTCACGCAAAGCACCTCCTGGTGAACGGCGAGAAGATGTCAAAATCCAAAGGGAATTTCTTCACGCTCCGGGATCTTCTTGCCAAAGGTTATGACCCGATGGCGATCCGCTACGCGCTTCTTTCGGTCCATTACCGGCATCAGCTGAATTTTACTTTCGAAAGTTTAAAAGAATCCCGCGAAGTGATCGAAAAGCTGGATAACTGTTACTTTCAATGTCTGAGTCGAAAGTTGTTTTTGGATGAGTTGGGATATCTTCCAACGGATATTACGGGTATTCTGGATATAAAAATAACGGATATGGAAAGCAGTCTTAGCGATGATTTGAATATTTCCGGATCTTTGGCCCATTTATCCCTGGCTGTTAAAGAGATCAATGCTCGAATGGCGGATAACCGGCTTGGACCGAAGAGTTTAGAATCTGTTATCTGTTTTTTTAATAAAATCGACAAATTGTTTGGATTTGATATTGCCTTGGTTGATTCGATCCCGGGGAATGTCAAAACGGCTTTGGAGCAGTATACCGAGGCGCGGAAGGCGCGTGATTTTGCGAAATCCGATCTCATGCGGCAGAAGATCGTGGAGTTGGGTTGGCTTGTCAAGGACGGCCGCCCCGGCGAACCCTCGACCGTCAAGAAAATCCGCCGGACTTGGGACATCAAAAAATGAAAAAAGGGTATTTCATCACATTCGAGGGCGCGGAGGGGAGCGGAAAGAGCACGCAGATCCGTAATGCCGTCGCTTTTCTGAAAAAGAAAGGCCGTTCGGTCGTGATGCTCCGCGAGCCGGGAGGGACGCGCATTAGTGAGGCGATCCGTAAGATTCTTCTCGATAAGAGCTTGAAGGAAATGGATCCGGTGACGGAGCTTTTTTTATATCTAGGGGCGCGGGCCCAAATTATTCGTGAGAAGATCCTGCCGTCTCTCAAAAAAGGCAAAGTCGTGATCTGCGATCGTTTCGAGGATTCGACGCGGGCCTATCAGGGGTTTGGCCGCAAAATTTCGCTCAGGGCCATTGACGAGGCGAGCAAACTGGTACGCGGTGATTTAAAACCCGATCTTACGTTTGTGCTGGATATTGATATCAAAAAAGGTCTTAAACGCGGCGGGCGGCATGACCGGATCGAACGCGAGGCTTTGAGCTTTCACGAACGGGTGCGCCGGGGATTTCTCGCACTCGCAAAAAAAGAACCCCGGCGAATGGTCGTGCTCGATACAAGCAAGCCTGTGGAATCGGTCAGTCAAAAGGTCCGGGAAAGGCTCGAACGTGTTTTTGGCCAATAACACCCAGAAATTAGCTGTCCGTATCCTCGAATCCCACATCCGGGAAAAGCGTGTCGCGTCGTCCTATATCTTCAGCGGGTGCGGCGAGGAAGGGGAAATGGCCGAGATGGACGGCGAACGACACAGCGCGGACCTTAAAGAAGAATTCGCGGTGGCGTTCGCCTATGCGCTCGAAAGTGGTGACCCGAAGCTTTTTCATTACAAAGATTCTGTTCTCCTGCAGCGCATATGGAAACATGGGTATCCGGATGTCCGGTGGCTTGGGGAAGATCTCACCGAGCGGTCGATCAAGATCGAGACGATCCGCGAAACGATCCAGTGGGCGTCCATGAAACCCTTTGAAGGCACATGGAAAATCTGCATCGTGCTTAAAGCGGAGCGGCTGCAGGAGGTGGCAGCGAACGCTTTTTTAAAAACCCTGGAAGAGCCGCCCAAGAACACGGTTTTTTGTCTTCTTACGGAAAATAAAAACAATCTTTTGGAGACGATCCAGTCGCGTTCGTTCGAGATCCGTCTGATGCCGATGTTATCCTCGCCTGTTCCGATGGGTGTGGGGTCGCTTGAGGCCCTGCCGGTCCGCGAGGTTTTTGAGGCGTTCCCGGCGATGCCACGAGACGAAGTGAAACGGAAACTTGACGGGTTGATGACCCTTTCGCGGGAGAAGATCTACCAACTGGTGTCCGGCAGAGACGCGGATCCCAGGGCGGTGAACCGGTGGCTCGAGGCCATGGACCTTCTTTATGATTCCAAGTCAGCGCTCGACATGAATGTGAACCAGAAACTGATGGCGACGCGGCTTGCGATAAGACTTGCGCGTCTTTTTCCATCCCAGAAAGTGGTTTCCTTGTGACGAAAACGTACTATCTGACAACACCGATCTATTATGTGAACGGCAAGCCACATATCGGCCACGCCTACACGAGCATCCTCTGCGATACGTTCGCGCGTTTTCACCGGATGCTCGGCGAGAATGTCTTTTATATTACCGGGACGGACGAGCACGGGATCAAGGTCCAGAAGGCCGCGCTGGAGCAGGGGAAGGAACCCAAGGCGTTCGTGGATGCGATCGTGCCGGAGTTCAAGGAACTCTGGCGGGTTCTCGGGATCCAGTACGACTACTTTATCCGGACCACGGATGATGACCACAAGACCGTCGTGCGGAAGGTTCTGAGCGAGCTTGAGAAAAAAGGGGACATCTACAAGGCGTCTTATAAGGGGTGGTACTGCACGCCCTGTGAATCGTTCTGGACGGCACTGCAGCTCAAAGACGGGAAATGTCCGGACTGCAACCGCGGTGTGGACCAGATCGAAGAAGAAAATTACTTTTTCAAAATGTCCGCGTACCAGCCGTGGCTGATCGATTACATTCAGAAGCATCCTGATTTTATCCAGCCAGAGTATCGCAAGAACGAAGTACTCGGGTTTTTAAAAGAGCCGCTGGAGGACCTCTGCATTACCCGGCCTAAAACGCGGTTGACCTGGGGAATCGAATATCCCGGATCCAAAGACCACGTTGTCTACGTCTGGTTTGACGCACTCTTGAACTACCTGAGCGGCGCGGGCTATCTGCTGGATGATAAAAAATTCAAATCGCTATGGCCGGCGGATCTTCACCTGATGGCGAAAGACATCCTTCGTCAGCACACCATCTTCTGGCCGATCATGCTCAAGGCGATGGGCGTGGAGATGCCGAAGCTTGTGTTTGCCCACGGTTGGTGGCGAATCGGCGGGGCGAAAATGTCAAAATCGGTCGGGAATGTCGTGGACCCGATCGCGACCGTCCAAAAATACGGCAGTGACGTGCTCCGGTATTTTCTTTTAAATGAAGTAACACTTGGACTAGATGGTACTTATTCCGAAGAGCTGCTTGTGGAACGCTACTCGAGCGATCTCGCAAATGGTCTCGGCAATCTTTGGCACCGGACCGCTTCCATGATCGAGAAATATTTCGAAGGAAAAATCCCGCAGGGAAAATCAGGAAGCCGGTTTTATATGCCGCTAAAATTGTGGGAGGATGTCTCGAAAGCGGTTTTTGCCTATGCGCCTCGTGAGGCCTTAGGCGGAATGTGGGCGGTAATCACTCGAGCCAATCAGTTTGTGGAAGAGACAAAGCCCTGGGCGCTGGCCAAAGATCCCTCCAAAAAAGAAGAACTTGCGGACGTTCTTTTTAATTTGGCGGACAGTGTAGCGCATGTGGCGATTTTGTTGCAGGCTTTTATGCCCGAAACCGCAAAGAAGATCCTTGAGCGCCTGAAGATTACGGCACCTGAAAAAATCAGCACCGATTCGGAATTTAGCAAACCATTGATTGCTGCCGGCACGACGATCGAAAAAGGAGAACCGCTTTTCCCGCGTCTTGATGAGAAGACGTCATGAATTTGACGGACACCCACATCCATCTGCATTTTCCCCAGTATGATGCCGACCGGCCAGAAGTGATCCAACGAGCGATCCAGGGCGGCATTAAATCTTTTCTGAATATCGGTACTGATCTGGAAGATTCCCGAAAAGCCATTGCGGTCGCCGAAAAATATCCAGAAGTCTATGCCGCAATCGGGTTCCATCCGCACGAGACGAAAACGGCCAATCCCGAAGACCTTGCTGAACTCGAAAAACTTTTGGAACATCCCAAAGTGGTCGCTATCGGGGAGGTGGGGCTGGACTATTTTCATGAGCATTCCCCCCGTGATGTGCAGGAGAAACTTCTGCGGACCTTTCTTGTCTGGTACGAACAATACCATAAGCCCATCATCATTCATTGCCGTGATGCCTACGAAGATCTGCTGCGTATTCTCCGGGAACATACCTCGTTGTCTTACCGCGGAACGCTCCATTGCTATTCCTCGGACGCCGGGACCATGAAAGAATATCTGGACCTTGGCTTCCATATCGCGTTCGGCGGGGCCCTGACCTACAAAAAAAATGACGGGTTACGCGAGGCCTGTGCATTGTGTCCGAAGGACCGTTTGCTCCTTGAGACGGATGCGCCCTACCTGCCGCCTCAATCGAAGCGGGGGAAGCGCAACGAGCCCCTTTACATGATCGAAACGGCAGAATGTGCCGCCCGACTCCACGACATGAGCGTGGAAGAAATCGCGGACCTGACCACGGCCAATGCCCGGGCCCTTTTTGGTATGTTTTAAGAACGGCGCTTGAGTTTCTGTTGTTCTCTTGAGAATGCAGGCATATCATACAAAAACGTTTTAAAATGGAGAATTTATGAAAAACTTGAAAGTGCCCTTTTCGCCAATCCGTTTTTCCAGTAACACCCTTTATCTTCTGGACCAGAGGAAGCTTCCTGTCCGTGAAATCTGGGTCCCATGCCGGAGTTCCCGGGCTGTCTGGAAAGCGATACGTACGATGGTGGTGCGGGGGGCGCCCGCGATCGGTGTCACGGCCGGTTATGGTCTTTATCTTGGGATCAAGGGTTTTAAGGGGAACCGTCATTTATTCCTGAAAAAACTTTTTGAACAAAGCCGTTATCTTGATTCTTCCCGACCGACCGCACGTAATCTTGCCTACGCGCTTGAAAGGATCTTGAGCAGGATCAGTCTCAGTAAAGAGCAGAATGTTGCAAAACTTAAGAATCTCGTTCTTGAAGAGGCGAAGGGTATCCATGCTGACGATGTCCTTCTTTGTCGTAAGATCGGCAAATTCGGTTCCGCGCTTTTTAAAAAAGGCGACGCGATCCTCACACATTGCAATGCCGGAGGGCTCGCGACTTCGGGATACGGAACAGCCCTTGCGGTTTTTTACGCAATGAAAGAGAAGAAAATACCGTTCTCGGTCTTTGTGGATGAAACGCGGCCGCTTTTGCAGGGTGCACGTTTGACCGCTTGGGAGCTTTTCAAAAGCAAGATCCCCTCGACCCTAATTTGTGACAATATGGCCGCGAGCCTTATGCGGGCCGGAAAAATCGACGGTGTGGTGGTGGGCGCTGACCGCATCGCCATGAACGGCGATACTGCCAACAAGATCGGCACTTATGGCGTGGCCGTACTGGCCCGTGTTCACAAGATCCCATTTTATATCGCAGCGCCGAGCACGACGTTTGACCTGAAGGCGAAGACGGGGAAGGACATCCCGATCGAGGAGCGCCCACACCGTGAGGTGTCCGAAATGAACGGAAAACGGCTCGCCCCGAAGGGCATGAAGATATTTAATCCTTCGTTCGACGTGACGCCGCACAAATATATCTCCGGCATCATCACCGAAGCCGGTGTTTTAAGGCGGCCTTTTACCCGGTCGATCAAAAAAATAAAGCAACTCCTTAAAGCAAAATAAAAAGGGACAGGCTGAATATTTATAATATGTAAAATATTCAGCCTGTCCCCATTATGAGGCCCATGAACGAATTTTCGTTTATCGAATATCTGAGAAAGAAAATACCGGGCACCGGAGGGGTTTGTGTCGGGATAGGGGATGACGCCGCTGTCATGAGTGTCGATAAGAGCAAGAAGCTTGTCGTTTCCACGGACGTGATCGTGGAGAACGTGGATTTCAAGGTCAAGAGCCTGAGTCCTGAAAAAATCGGACGCAAAGCTCTGGCGGTCAATCTCAGCGATCTCGCAGCCATGGGCGCGTCACCTGCGGCGTTTGTAATCAGTATCGGAAAACCTCCTTATATCACAACGCCATGGTTGAAGCGGTTTTACAAAGGGCTTTTGGCGCTGGCCAAACAATTTAACGTAGCGTGTATCGGCGGCGATTTTTCAAGTTCCAGAGAGTTCTTTGCGAGTATTGCGATTTTCGGGGAAGCTTCACCGCATCAAATTGTCAAAAGGTCCGGCGCCAGGCCCGGGGATTGGATCGCCGTGACGGGCGCTTTGGGCGGCTCGCTTTTGCGGCATCATCATGATTTTAAACCGCGCGTTCGGGAAGGACTTTTTCTCGTAAAACATATCAAGCCAACGGCCATGATCGATATTTCGGATGGGCTTGTTCAGGACTTGTCGCATATTTTAAAGGCTTCCGGGGCAGGAGCGGTACTTGATCTTGATAAGATCCCGGTTTCCCGTGACGCGAGAAAAATAAGCCGTGGAAGTGATGAAAAGGCGCTCACAAGCGCTTTAAGTGACGGCGAGGATTTTGAACTTTTGTTCACGGTGTCGTTCCGGCAGAAGAGGATACTCGAAAAGATATGGAAAAAGGAGTTTCCAGAAGTGTCCTTGAGATGGATCGGAAAGATCGAGGGAAAATCCCCCCGGATCTCCTGGCGCCGGAACGGAAAAGCGGTCACAGAACCCAGGCTTTCCCAGAAAGGTTTTTCGCATTTCTAATATGAAAAAACAGACGATCACAAATTCACCCCGGGGGACTATCGAGTTTGCAAAGGGGTTTGCCAATGGCCTTAGACCCGGTGCGGTCCTTTGTCTGGAAGGGCAACTCGGAAGCGGGAAGACCACTTTCATCAAAGGTCTCGCGGAAGGTCTGGGGCTCAAACACCCGGAACAGGTGAAAAGCCCGACATTTGTCCTGATGCACATCTACAAAGCCAAAACGCCGCTTTACCATTTTGATTGTTATCGTCTGAATTCTCTGGAGGAGCTGGAAAATATCGGTTTTCAGGATTTTGTGAACGATCCGGGCGCCATCTCGTGTGTCGAATGGGCCGAAAAGGCGTCGGGGCTCCTGCCTGCGACCGTCCGGCATATCCGTTTTGAGATCCTCGACGCTTCCAAACGGCGTATCACTGTTTTCTAAGCAGGCGTATAAAAAATTTTGTGTATTTATTATCCGTTGTTTTTAATGTTTGTCGGTTATCAATTTATAAAACCGGACTTTCCTGAGAAAGAATATGTTTTCTTATGAAAAAAATTGTTAGGCCGTTGCTCCTCGTAGGTCTTATGGCGATAGTTCTTTTGATGGGAAAAAGCGAATGGATCAAATTTCGTGACAAAACGGCCAGCGATCGTTACCGCTATCAATCATACAGAAAAACCACGGATTATTTCCGAAAGCTACTCAAGGCACTTCCTTTTGCGGCCGGACATCATGCCCTGGCTGATTCATATCTTGATGAGGGCCTGGAAGACCAGGCCGTAGAGGAATATAACAAAACGTTGCAGATGGATGAGCGTTGTGCTCCGGCATATTTGGCTTTGGCGGATATCTATCTCCAGCGGGGATTTTTAAAGGAAGCAATGGAGTTGCTGCAAAAAGCCGAGAGCGTGATTTCCGACAATCCCGACATCAAGGATCTGAAGAAACGGGCTTCTTTCGAATATTTTATTGATGCGGGATTGAAAGCATTTGAGAAGGGAGACCGATTGGGGGCTCATGAATTTTTGAATAGTGCGCTGGAGACAAATCCGGATTCCGCTCTCGTGCATTATCTGCTGGCTCTATCCTTTGATGAGCGGCAGGATTTTTACCGGATGGAGGACAATCTGAAGGAAGCGATTGAACTGGAGCCCAGATTTCATTCAGCCCGCAGTTTTTTGGGAGATGTTTATTTTGGAAACGGCAATTTTGAGGCGGCGATCGAACAATATCAACATGCCCTGACTATCAAAAGAGACAATCCTTCCGTTCTTAACAACATGGGACTGGCCTATATGAATCTTGAGAGATATGGGTCGGCCATTCCGAATCTGGAGAAGGCCCTGGCCCTGGATCCTGCCAACATAGGAATTCGTCATAACCTGGCGGCTACATACCGGGATTACGGGATGTTGAATAAGGCGATCAAGGGCTTTATCAGCATCATTCAAATGGAACCCGGTTACCCGAATGTTCATAATGACCTAGGAGATATCTACCGGAAGCAGGGGCGGGACCAGGAGGCGCTCACCGAATACCGGGCCAGTATCGAGTACGGCAAAAAAAGACTTTCACAAACTTCCCGGGACCCTCTTCTTCTTATCGAACTCGCGCATGCCTATAATGAAATTAAAAAATTTGGTGAAGCGAAAAAACTTATTGATGAAGTGCTCTTTGTAAATCCGAATGATCCGAAGGTCTATCTGATTCAGGCGGACATGTACAGGGGCGTCAACAGTCTCAGGTTAGCCCTGGCCGCATTAGAAAAAGCCAAAAAATTATCTCCAAGGGAGTGTCCTTATATAGAAAAAGCCATTACAGACGTCAAGGAGCAGATGTTACGCTCAAAGGACTAGGCGGGATACGCCGTTTTCAGAATTCTCGGGACAGCCGCTCGCTCCCAATATCCGGGTCAAGCCAATCCAAAACGTAATCGCATCTTCTTTTAATCAGGCAACCAGGCCCGTGGGACAATGTTTTGAAATATGCGTATAAATCAATAAAATATATAAAAAAATCATTGACAGAAAAGAGCGCCGGGCTAAGATGAGGCTATGCTCAAAAGCATTCGAGAATGGCCGGAAGGTGAAAGGCCGAGAGAAAAACTGCTGCAAAAAGGGACAGAGGCTCTCTCAGACGCCGAGCTTCTGGCCGTGCTCTTTGGTCAGGGGACGCGAGGGCAGGATGTCATAAGTTTTTCGCGAAGTTTGCTCCTTCGATTTGGCGGCTTGCGGGGGATCCTGGCCCAACAACCGGCATCCTTTAAAAAAGTAAAAGGACTAGGCTTGGCCAAGATTTGCATGATCTTTGCAGTCCGGGAGATAGGCCTCCGTCAGCTTCGCGAAAAAATGATCGAACAGAATTTCGTTCGCAGTCCCCAGGCCGTGACCGATTATCTCACTGCCGCGCTCCGGGACAAAAAGCGCGAGATTTTCAAGGTTCTTTTTCTGGATAAAGCGCTTCGTATCATCGGTGAGCGCGATCTTTTCTGCGGGACGATCGACGAAGCGGCGGTCCATCCCCGTGAGATTATCAAAGCAGCCCTGGAGTTCCACGCTTCGAGCCTCGTGCTCGTACACAATCATCCTTCCGGCAAGGTCGAGCCCAGCCGCGAAGATTATGAGATCACGCAAAAAATCAAATCCGCCTGCCAGACCGTTTCCATCCGGGTGCTTGACCACATCATTATCGGAGAGAACCAGTATTTCAGCTTCTCCGAGCGTAATTCCTTATGAAAAAGGGACAGGCTGATTTTTTTACAATATATAAAATATTCAGCCTGTCCCCTTTATTCTTTTTCAAAAAATCAGAAAGGTGAACTGTGCCGCGGATCCGTCGGGGACTCGTTAAAGATGGAATTTATCATGTTGTAAGCCGCGGGAATGGTGGCCAGACTGTTTTTTTGAAACCTGGCGATTATCAGGCCTTCTTGAAACTGATGGAAGAGAGTAAAAAAAGATTTTTGTTGAAGATATTCGCTTTTTGCTTAATGCCTAATCATCTTCATTTTATTCTCTGCAACATCGAGGAGAATATCATGAGCCAATGGATGCAGTGGTTGATGACCTCGCATGTTCAGCGCTATCGTCGGCACTATGGCGGGAGCGGGCATGTGTGGCAAGGGAGATTTAGGAGCTTTTTAGTGGAATGTGACGAATATCTATTGACAGTGTTGCGATATGTTGAGGCGAATCCTGTTCGGGCGGGGTTGGT
Source organism: Candidatus Omnitrophota bacterium (assembly GCA_041653795.1). Lineage (GTDB taxonomy): Bacteria > Omnitrophota > Omnitrophia > Omnitrophales > Aquincolibacteriaceae > Aquincolibacterium. Next base: position 30,297 of record JBAZER010000009.1, on the reverse strand, counting down.
GCGTTCAGCAAAGGAATGGCCGTGGTCTTCACATGTGCGGCGAATAAAAAATACACTTTTGGGCAATGAACCTGATAAATCGCCGATCTCACTACCTGTAAATTGGTCCGATTGGGTTGACCGGCCATTAGAGGATGAGGAGCTTGCTAGAATCCGACGAAGTGTCAACAAACAAGTTCCTTATGGGAATGATGCATGGGTTTTAAAAATATGTGAGGAATTGGGATTGCAGTCCGTTCTTCGATCAAGAGGGCGACCGAAAAAAGGGACAGGCTGATTTTTTTACAATATATAAAATATTCAGCCTGTCCCCTTTATTTTAGGCAGGCGAGGAAGGCGGGGATGTCGGTGAGGTCCCGGAGGATGTGGTCCGGCGGTTCTTTTTCGAAATGTTCCCGGGTTCTGCCGTTGGTGAGTACGGCGATGCTTCTGACCCCGGCTTTTTTAGCGGCCGCGATATCATATTCGGTGTCTCCGATCACAAAGATCCTGTGCTTTTCAAAACGTTCCCCGGCGAATTCTTCCGAATAAGCTATTGCCGCAAGGAGGATATTGTCGCGTTCCCGGGCGTCATTCCCGAATCCGCCCGTCAAAAAATAATGTTCTACCGCGCCGCGTTTGAGTTTCATGCGGCCGGCCCTTTCGAAGTTGCCGGTTGCGAGCGCGAGAAAGATGCCCGGATCGCGGGAGAGATGCTCCAGGATTTCGATGACGCCGGGCATCAATTCAAAACGCGGCGATTGTTGAATCCGCTCCTCAAAGATCTCCTCGTAGCGTTCCATCAGAAGTTCAAATTCTCCGGGAGAAAGCAGGCGCCCAAGCTTTTGTTGGGCCACTTCATCAAAAATGGCCGGATCTGTCTTGCCGTGGGGATCAAGGTCGCCCCAGGAGTTGGGGATCTCGAAGATCTCTTCGAAGGCTTCTTCAAAAGCGATCTTGCCGGCACCTCCGGTGAGTAACAGTGTCCCGTCGATATCAAAAAGAAGAAGAGCCTTTTTCATGGCCGGAAATTTTATCACAGGGAGGCAAAAAAGGTGTGCTATATTACCGTCCAAGTCTTTATTTTAGTTTCACAAAAGACGACTTGGACGGCCCCAAGTTCAACTTTGTTGAAACTAATAAATATTGGGACCGCCCATGAACCCCGTTAGAAACGGGAAACGCTTCTGAAACATTCCCGTGAGCGGCGGTAAATCGGTTGTTTTGATCTTGGCTTTCGATGTGATTTTGCGGAAGGAGGGGCATGATTTTAAAAGTCTCTAATGGGGTGAACAAATCCGAGTGGTTTCCTCTTGCGGTTGTTTTCGCTTCGATTTATTTCTTTTCCATGAACGGTCTCGGGGCCTTGCCGGCCCTGGCGATCAACTTTCTGCTGAAGGATCAGGCCGGGTTAACACCGGAGAAAATGGCTTACTTTCAGGCCGTCACATTGATCGCGTGGGTTGTCAAACCCCTCTGGGGTCTTGTTTCGGACCTTTTCCCGATCTTTGGTTCCCGCCGCAAGTCCTATCTTATTTTTACATCACTTTTCGCGGCGGCGGCATGGCTTGTTTTTGCTTTCCTGCCCGATTACAGTGTCGCCAGGCCGCTTTTGCTTCTTATGACGCTGATCTACATGGCTTATGCGTTCCAGGATGTGGTCTCGGACGGTCTTATGGTCGAAACCGGCCAGCCGCTCAATATGACCGGGCAATTCCAGTCGATCCAATGGGCTGCCGTCTACACAGCCATGATCATCACTTCGTTCGCCGGCGGCTTGATCGCCGAACTTGCGCAGAAGGGCGTGTGGACCTATCGGAGTATTTTCGCGATGACCGCCGTGTTCCCGGTCCTGACGGCCGGGATCGTGTTCTTTCTGGTCCGGGAACCCTCGCAGGTCCATCCGGAACGCGCTGCCCAGCTTGGGCTCCGGGACGTTTTTCATCACCGGAATATCTGGGTCCTTGCGGCTTTTCTTTTCCTGTGGAATTTTTCCCCTTCATTCGGGGCCCCTTTTTTTTACTACTCCGTAGACACACTGAAATTCAGCGCTTCTTTTCTCGGCATTCTCCAGGCGGTCGCAGGCGCGGGAGCTCTTCTGGGGAGCGTGCTCTACGGTCTGGTTTTTGCCAGATTTCCGGTCCGCAAGTTTTTGCTGGCGGCGGTCGTTATCGGAGTGTTTTCGACCCTCTCCTATTTTATGTATTTCGTCCCATGGCTTATTGCCCACACGGTTGTTCTTAAAAGTCTGGCGCTCACCATGAACGTTTTTCTCGGGATCGCGAGTGCTGTGATCTTTTTGACGCTGTTAAATCTGGCAGCCCGAACCTCGCCCCAGTATGCCGGAGGAACGATCTTCGCTTTACTCATGTCCTTTTATAATCTGGGCCAAATGGGTTCAAGTGTTCTCGGAGGGTTTTTATTCCCGCGGATCGGTCTCGAGCCGCTCATCCTGCTTTCTGCGGCGTTCTCGCTTTTGGTGCTTTTCCTGATTCCTCATCTCCCGGTGCGGACGGGGGCATTAGCGTCTTCTGCGGAGGGGTCATGATCGAGGAAAAGATTTTTTTAAACACACCGGAACATAACAAAACTGCGGGGGGTGGAAGGCCGGGAAATAAGATCTTTCTTGTGATCACGAAGATCGTCTTCATCCTGATTTTCGCAGCGATCGCGTGGAAAGCGTACGACGTCTTCTGGGGGCGTTACTGCTATTTGATCACGGCCTATTGTGATTGTCCGGTTTGTATCAACGTGGCGGAATTTCGAGACGGGAAGTTCGCCAGCCAGCGTCCCATTTACTGGGGGGGTGTGGCGACGGACAAGTCGGTCTCTTTTGGTTCGGACGTGGAACTGGTCCCGGTCACGCCTCGTGATTGGCTTGCGGTGTATAAATTTTTGGATGGGAGGCGCCATTTTACGGCTGAAGACCGGGGCGGCAAGATTCACGGTCGTCACATCGATATCTTTTTCCCGCAGTCCCGGGGCGGTCATGAGGCTGCCTTGCATTGGGGCGTCCGCCGAATGCGCGTCAAGATCAACGGACAGCTTGTGAGCTGAGGTCTTCCGATGTAGACGTGTTTCAAGGGATGAACCTCCTATTCCGGTTTAAAACCGCTTGGGGCATGGAGGGGATTTGGGTATACTACCCATCGCATTATCTATTTTTTCCAGGAGTAACCCTTGACCCAGACCGATCCAACGAGCCTTGACGCTCAAGCAAAACTTACGCCCATGATGGAGCAGTACCGCTCCATCAAAAAGACTCTTCCAACGGACACCATCCTGTTCTTTCGCCTCGGGGATTTCTACGAGATGTTCTTCGAGGATGCGGTCCGGTCCTCCGATATCCTGAATATCACGCTTACGGGCCGCGAAGGCGGGGAGGCAGGCCGGGTGCCGATGTGCGGCATTCCCTACCACGCTTTTCAGGGCTATGTCCGAACATTGCTTGACAGCAATCTCAAGGTTGCCATTTGCGAGCAGATCGGTGATCCGTCGCAGGCCAAAGGCCTCGTGGAACGCAAGGTGACGCGCATCATCACGCCGGCCACCTATCTGGATGATGAAACACCCGAGAAAAATCTCCAGTATATGGCCGCTATTCTCGCGGGAAAGGACTCCGCGGTCTTGGCTTATCTTGAACTGAGTACCGGGGAATTTTATGTCCGTGAGATCACGCAAGACCGTTTGCTTGATGAATTGACGCTTCTTTGGCCGCGCGAAGTCGTAATGCCAAAGACACTTGGGGATCGGGAAGACCTCACGAATTTCATTAAGGAAAATCTCAAGGCCACACTTACGGTCTATGAAGACTGGATCTTCGAGCCCGAAGATTCCATGCGGCTTCTCCTTGAGATTTTCAAGCTGGGTTCCGCGCAGGGCATTTCTTTTCATGCCCATCCGCTCGCGGTCGGGGCTTGTGGCGCCATTTTATATTATCTCAAAGACCATTTTCACAGCGCTCTGGAACATGTCCAAAAGCCGCGGCTGTTTAACGCGGCCCAATTCATGGTGCTCGACCGTCAGGCCCAGCGCAGTTTGGAACTGGTGGCATCCCAGAGTGGCCGTAAAGATTGCGGTACGCTCCTTTCAGTCGTGGACCGGACGCTTACGGCGATGGGTGCGCGGCATCTTTATCACTGGCTTACACATCCGCTTCTGGACATTGCCGAGATCCACAAGCGCCAGGAATCAGTCACGGAGCTCATCAAAGAACTTCATCATGCGGAGAACATGGGCCGGCTTCTCAAAGGTGTGAAAGATATGGAACGGACCCTGAGCCGTCTGAACTACGGTGTGGCGAATGCGCGGGACCTCGTGAACCTGAAGGCGTTTCTGGAACGCGTGCCGGAAATCCGCAATATTCTGGGGACGTTCGATGCGGATCTGATACGCGACCTCCAGAAACAGGTCCAGCCGTTCCCTCGCTTAAGCGAACTTATCGCCCGTTCGATTGTGGAAGAGCCGCCGCTTGGCGTCAAGGACGGCGGTTTGATCCGTGACCGGTACTCCGGGGAACTGGATGACCTGCGCAATATCTCCCAAAAAGGGAAGCAATGGATCCTGGAGTTTCAACAGCGCGAGATCGAACGCACGGGGATCAAATCGCTTAAGGTGAAATATTCAGGGGTGTTCGGTTATACGCTTGAGGTGAGCCGTTCGTATCTCGGCCAGGTTCCGGAAAATTACATCCGCCGTCAAACGCTTGCCAATGCCGAGCGATTCATCGTGCCGGAGCTTAAGGAATGGGACGAGAAGATCTCCGGCGCGCAGGACAAGATCAAGATGCTGGAATATCAGATCTTCCTTGAGATCCGCGCGAAGGTGCTGGAAGATCTCGGGGCTCTTCAGAATATGGCAAAGGCCGTCGGGATGCTGGATGCTCTCATGTCTCTTTCAAGGGTCGCCCTTGAAAAAAAATGGGTGAGGCCCGAGGTGAGCGACGACAGGACGCTTTCCGTTCATGGCGGCCGGCATCCGGTAGTGGAGAGTATGCTGCCGGCCGGAAAATTCGTCGAAAATGACGGACTGCTGGATGGCGACAAGAATCAGCTGGTCGTATTGACCGGGCCGAACATGGCCGGGAAATCGACTTATATCCGTCAGATGGCACATATCGTGCTTTTGGCGCAGACGGGCTCGTTCGTGCCTGCCAAAACCGCGCATATCGGACTTGTCGACCGGATCTTCACGCGCATCGGCGCTTCGGACGATCTTGCTCGCGGGGAAAGTACGTTCATGGTGGAAATGCTCGAGACCGCGCATATCCTGCAGGAAGCCACGGAACGGAGCCTTTTGATCCTGGACGAAGTGGGACGCGGGACTTCAACCTTTGACGGGGTGAGCATCGCTTGGGCCGTCTGCGAATTTCTGGTGCAGGGGAAGACCAGGCCGCGCACGCTTTTCGCGACCCATTATCACGAATTAACACAGCTGGAAGACCATTTCCCGGGCATCAAGAATTACAAAATGACGGTGAAAGAAACAAAGGACGGGATCGTATTCCTGAGGAGGGTCGCCCGAGGAGCTTCCGAACGGAGTTATGGGATCCATGTGGCGGAATTGGCCGGGATTCCGGGCGATGTGACCCGGCGCGCGAAGGAAATCCTGGCGATCCTTGAGAATGAAAATACCGAAGCGACGCAAATCATTGAGTCCAAAAAAATGAAAAGCTCCGGGAAAATCGTGGAAACCGGCCCCACGCTTTTTGACATAGACCCGCCGAAGCCAAGCGCGGTGGAAGAAGAACTGAAAAAACTGGATGCGGACCAGTTGACGCCGATGGAGGCGTTGCAGAAGATTGTGGGTTGGAAGAATAAAATTAAATAAAGGGGACAGGCTGAATATTTATAATATGTAAAATATTCAGCCTGTCCCCTTTAGTAGTCCGAGGAAATAATGATGGGAAAGATACACGTACTTTCTGAGCATGTGGCCAACAAGATCGCGGCCGGGGAAGTGATCGAAAGACCGGCTTCCATCGTGAAGGAGCTTGTCGAGAATTCTCTGGATGCCGGTGCTGACCGGATTGAGATCGAGATCAAGCACGGCGGGAAAAGCCTGATTCGTGTAGCCGACAACGGTTCCGGGATGACGGTCGAGGATGCCCAACTCGCGCTTCAGAGGCACGCGACGAGTAAGATCGAAAAGGCCGAAGATCTTGACCGCATCGCGAGTTTCGGATTCCGGGGCGAAGCTCTTCCGAGCATTGCTGCGGTGTCGCGTTTCACTCTTCAGACACGAACGGCGGATACCGCGTCCGGCGCTGAACTTGTGGTGGAAGGCGGAAGTCTTGTAAAAGCGAGGGAATGTCCCACGGCCGCGGGAACCGTGGTCGAAGTCCGCGACCTTTTTTTTAACACACCCGCCCGCCGAAAATTCCTGAAGCAGGACACGACCGAATTCGGGCATATCCTGGATATCGTGACCTGTTTGGCCTTGGCGAATCTTCATGTCCGGTTCGTTTTATGTTCCGGCGGCAAGGCCGTCCTGGATCTTGTGCCGACCCGGGAACTTTCAATCCGGGCAGCCGCTATTTTAGGCAATGATTGGGCCGGGCAGACTCTGCCGGTTCAAAATGAGATCCCGCACGCGAAGCTTTCAGGGCTGATCGGGAAACCTTCTTTGGCCTCGGGCAACCGGGCCCAGCAATTTTTTTTCATCAACCACCGGTGGGTCAAGGCCTACGGCTTGAGCTACGGACTTCAGGCGGGGTATCACGGGCTTTTGATGCAGCATCAATTTCCGGCAGCGATCCTTTTTCTTGAAATAAACCCGCAATATGTGGACGTGAACGTTCATCCGACAAAGCAGCAGGTCCGGCTTTCACACGAGGTGGTGATCAAGGCCATGATCGAAAAGACCGTGGCCGAAACCCTCCAAAAAAGCGGCGATCTGGCGCCTTCCTTCCGCGAAAAGAGCGAAAGACCTTCTGCTGTTTTCCGGGGGGCGAGATTCCAAGAGCCGAGTTTCGGGTTCGAAGAACGCATGGCCTCCCACAGCGCACCGCTCAAAGTCGCGGAGGCTGTGGTGGCCGATGTGGTGACGCAAAAAGTGGATGCTTTTCAGCCGCTTGAAATCGGCAAGGGCCTCAGGATCACGCGTGTGCTCGGGCAGATTCACCGCACTTATATCTTGGCCGAGACAGAGGAAGGGTACGTGGTCGTGGACCAGCATGCAGCGCATGAACGGGTGATGTTCGAAACGCTCATGAAAAATTTTGAATCGGAGCGTCCCGCCAGCCAGGGACTTTTGATGGAAGAAGTCCTGGAGTTGCACCCGCGTCAAGTTGAGATTCTGAAGAAAAAACTTTCTTTTCTTGCCAGGCTGGGCTTTGAAATGGAATTGTTCGGCGAGAGGGCCTTTGTGATACGCGGTTTGCCCGCCATCTTAAAGGACGAAAATCCGGTAACGATTATCAGGCAATTTGTCGATGAGGAAGAGGCCGGCAAGACACAGACCCGGCTTAAGGGGGTAGCGGAGGACATAGCTGCCATGATCGCTTGCAAGCGCAAGTCCGTGAAGGCCGCGGATCCATTGACGCTTCCGGCCATGCAGGGTCTTCTGGAGCAGTTGGCGCGCTGCAGGAATCCGTTCAACTGCCCGCATGGGCGTCCCAGTGTCATGAAGTATTCTCTGCCGGATCTTGAAAAACAGTTCAAGCGGAAACCATGAAAGTGAGTCAAAAATACTTATCGCGGACGGTGGTCCCCATGTTCAAATGGACGGATGCTTCAATTTATTTAAGGAGAATCATGACGCCCTCGTTATCAACAGGTATTTTAAATTGAAAACGAGGACAGCCATGATTTCCCGGTTGCTTTTTATTTAAGGAGAATCATGACGCCCTCGTTATCAACAGGTATTTTAAATTGAAAACGAGGACAGCCATGATTTCCCGGTTGCTTTTTATTTAAGGAGAATCATGACGAACGAGGGGATGGAACAATACATGAAACAGGCCCGGCAGGCGATCGTCCTGTCCGTGGGGGTGGCTTTACTTTTGACCGTGGTGAAATTCTCAGCCGGGCTTATGACGCATTCCATGGCGATCATGGCTTCGGCCCTGGATTCCACGCTGGATATGCTGATGTCCGCGCTGAATTTTTTTGCGTTCCGGGAAGCGTCGAAACCGCCCGATGTCGAGCACGCATACGGCCACGGCAAAGTCGAAAGTCTTGCCGGACTTTTTCAGAGTCTTTTCATCATATTGAGTGGTTCGTTTGTGGTCTATGAATCCATTCGCCGGCTTCTTCAGGGGAGTTTCGTTGACGAGATTCCATTGGGGATCGGGGTGATCGTCTTCTCCGGGATCGTGACGCTCCTGCTTTCGTGGCGACTTAAGGTTCTTTCCAAAAAGAACCGGTCTCTGATCCTCGGCACGGAAAAAGTACACTATTCCATGGATTTTGTTTCATATGTCGGCGTGATCGCGGCCCTGCTTCTCGTTGGATGGACGGGGAAGGCCACCTGGGACCTGATCGTGTCGATACTGGTTGCGGTTTATATTTTTAAGGAGGCGATCCGCATTTTGATACGGGCCGTTTCGGAACTTCTGGACCGGGGGCTTTCAAGTACCGAGCTTAAAACGATAAAGATGCTTATCCTTCGGCATCATCCGTCGATCATAGGGGCGCATAACCTTCGCAGCCGGGTGGTCGGCAATCAGCTGTTCCTGGATTTTCATATCGAGATCCGGGGTGAAGACAATTTCAAAAAAGCGCACGATATGACTGAATCTCTGATCGACAAGATCAGAGATCATCATCCCAACGCGGACGTGACGGTCCATTTTGATCCGGAAGGAGAATAGAGGGGCGCCATGAGGATCCTGATCGTTGAAGATGAGAAGAAGATGGCGAGCTTTTTGGAGCGCGGCCTAAAAGAAGAGCACTACGCTGTGGATATCGCCTACGACGGCGAAAAAGGCTGGAAATATGCCATGGCCAACGACTACGACGTTTTGATCCTGGACTGGATGCTTCCAAAGATGAGCGGGGTGGAGCTTTGTCATAAATTCCGGAAGGAAGGAAAAATCACACCGGTGCTGATCCTGACGGCGAAAGATTCGGTCGAAGACAAGATCAAAGGGCTTGATCAGGGCGCGGATGACTATCTGACCAAGCCGTTCAGTTTCGAGGAGCTCTTGGCACGTATCCGGGCTCTTCTTCGCCGGCCGCCGCATGTCACGAACAAGACTGTGCTTCAGTGCGCGAATTTAAAATTGGATCTCATCAAACGTCAGTCGTGGGCCGGAGAGCAGGAGATCCTCCTATCGCAAAAGGAATTCGCGCTGCTCGAGTTTCTGATGCGCCACGCGGGCGAGGTCGTTTCCCGGACCGCAATCGCGGAACATGTCTGGGACCTCCACTTTGATCCTATGAGCAACACGATCGACGTTTATATCAATTTTCTCCGGAAGAAGATCGGGGAAACTCCCTCCCAAAGCAAGATCGAGACCATTCGCGGGACCGGCTATCGTCTCACTTGTCCATGATCCCATTTCGTTCCTTTAAGTCTCGTCTGACGCTGGGCTACGCGCTCATGATGACTGTGTTTCTCGGGGGATTTTCTTTTTTAATGTACGCAGAACTTTCGAGAACACTTTACCGGGATGCGGAACGGAGCATGTACGGAGAGGGGCAAAGCATCGAGGAGGGGATAAACACCTTTTTTCATGAGCGCAGAAATCCGGAGTTTTTGGCCCCCCCCAGGATTGAAAAAGGGACCCTGGCTTTTCCGGCGGAGTTCCAGGCAAAAGTCACTAAGGCAATCCGTGAATGGGAGAAAAAACAGCGCAGGGTTACGCGCAGTCTTTTTCTTGTCCGCATTATTGCTCTTGATCGGTCCTTGATCGGGTCCAATCTTGGCGGTTGGGAACGGGATATTCTTTTCCCGGACTATGAACGCGATTCGGTCCTGATGGAAAAAGGGGACTCCTACCAAACGATCCACTTCGAGAAAAATCCGATCCGACTTTATTACCATCTGGTACGGTTTCAGGGAAGGCCGTTCTTTATTATCCAGGTCGCGAAGCCGCTTTACGAAATTGAAAAAACGCTGACTCGCTTGGAACTTATCATCGCGGTCATCATTCCGCTGGGCGTGGCGTTGGCATGTTTTGCGGGGTGGATCCTGGCCAAACATTTTCTAAGTCCGGTGGACCGGATGATCCTGCAGGCCCGGAAGATCACGGCCGCTTATTTAAAAAGCCGGCTTCCGCGAACATTCACGCAGGACGAATTGGACCGTTTGGCCGAGACTTTGAACGAAATGATAGACCGGCTTGAAGCCTCCACGCGCGCCGTACAGGAATTCAGCTCGAATGTCTCTCATGAATTCAAAACACCGCTGGCGATCATTCGCGGGGAGATCGATCTCGCGCTCCGGCGGGCCCGTTCGCAGGAAGATCTCCAGCGTACGATCAGGGTGATCAGCGAGGAGGTAAACGGGCTTATTCGCTTGGTGGATGATCTGATGTTTCTTGTCCGGAACGATGCGAAGCAGTTGAACCTTCAGAAGAAGGATGTGGAATTGGTGCCTGTCCTGGAACAGGTTCTCAGACTTTATCAGGAACGGGCGGGCCGGGCGGGGATCGAGTTGACCCTGGAAGCTCCGACGGGCGCGAGAGTGTTCGGGGATGAGATTTACTTGAAGCGTCTTTTCACCAATCTTTTGGACAACGCCATTAAGTTCACGGAGCCGGCAGGCAAGGTGATCGTCCGTATCGGAACGTCCGAATCCGGCAAAGTGACAGTCAAGGTCGAAGACACAGGGGTCGGGATCGATCCTGAAACTCTTGAAAATCTTGGGACGCGATTTTACAGGGCAGATCAAGCCCGTTCCAAAGAGGGGGCTGGTTTGGGTCTCAGTATTGTGAAAGCTATCTGCGATGCTCATCAGGGAGCCCTGCGGTTTGAAAGCTTTCCGGGCAGGGGGACGCAGGTTTTTATCGAATTGCCGCTTATAAAAATCTAACGACCGCTTTGAGTTTCCCGCGCATGACAATCAACGGTAATTAGCACCGAAAGTGCTCCAAACGGAGCTTTAATGCCCCGCGCATACGCGGGGGAATCCTCAGCATTTTCCCTCCAGGAAACCTATCTCAGAGATTTACCACCCCCGTGAAAACTTAAAATTATTTAATTTGTCTTTAATGCGTCTTTAATGCTGTTCCTGTTAGCCTTCGAGTCAGGAAGGAATAAAGAAAAATAAGTTCTCCCAGGTATCAAGTTGGCGATTCTGAAAAGGATTAAAAAATGGAAATCAGCAATCAGTTGGTAGGATCGTTTATTGATAAAATAGAAACAGAGTGGCAGGATCTTTATCGCGAGATTTCCGGCCATGAAAGCGATGAAGCGAGGGCATTGAGACCTTCCATCGAACAGCGGATACGGCAACTTGAAAAATTCCGCGTTTCGATACTTTATTCTGAACAAAACGACACAGATTTAAAAGAGTTCCCGAACCTGCGGGAAGCACTTCGACTTCTAAAATTCGATCTTCGAACAACACGGCGTAAATGGCGCCGTCATTTGATTTTGAAGATCCGCACTCAAAAAAAACAGGAGCGAGCGAATCATGAAGCATCCCTTGTTACCTGAAGTCAGAAACGGCAGATTCCGCAGAACGCCAGGGAGGCCCCAGGGGAATATCACACGCACAAGGCGGTTTATACTGTTTCCGAGCTTCGTCGATGGATCATTTCGGAAACGCAACCTGCTCTGAGTCTCAGAGTTGGGCGGTTTTTTTTGTTAATTTTTTGAAAGGCAAAACGCCCTGGCAAAAACGGTTGAAAGGCGGGGGGGTCTAACAACCGGGCTAGCCGGGGCGTTTGTTTTTCAGGCCTTTACCGTTGTTGGCAGGGCGCGTTTTTCTTGCAAAATTTTTCCTCGCAAGATATTCTTTTCGGATTTTTTGGATGGCGGCCGGTTTTTTCGCCAGGAATGCGAGACGGATTTTTTTGAAGGTGCCCTTCATAAAAAAATGCGTTCAGGCGCAGCGAAAAAAAGATTTTCCCCCTTGCTTTCTTACCTGAAAAACGTAAGATAGCACCGGTTCCATTTTATGAGAATTTGACACAAGAAAATCATCGGAACTCATGGGCGGTAAGCGGTTTTCAGGGACGGTTCGATCCGTTTTAATTCTTTATTCCTGGTTTTCCTGAATTCCCGTCGTTTCCTTCCGCTTGGGGGTCCGGTTTCCTCAGCAGCGAGAATTTTAAACATGCCTTTTCTGATGCGAGAAGCCATTCAGATGCGTTTGCAAAAGCGCGTCGATGATATCGAAAACGGCTATCGTCAAAATGTCGGAATTATCGGTTCCCTGGGTGTTGGCAAAACGCAGCTTCTCTGCGAATTTTTTCAGTCCATCTCGCGTGGTTCCAAGCTTCTCCCTGTTTATGTGAAGGCCGAGACCATCGACGGACATCAGCTCATGCAGCAATGGATGGGTGCCGTGCTGAGTGCTGTTATGCTCGACCGGACTTTGAACGTCCCCAAGACCTTGACCGGGCTTTTGCGCGAGGCCGAATCAATCATCCCGAAAACCGTCACGGCAGTGAAACACCTGCAGAGATTGCTTCGCCAGGACAAGAACTCACTCGCGATCAAAGAGCTCTTAATGTTAAGCGGGATTCTGGCGCGCGAGACCGGGAAAAAAGTTGTTCTGATGATCGATGAGTTTCAGGCTCTTGAGGAGCTCCCCACGCCCGATCCGTTTCTCTTGCTCGGAAAACAAATGATGATCGATAAGGAAGTGCTCTATGTGGTGACGAGTTCCGCGGTCGATCGTGCGCGCGAAATCTTCCGCGAAAAGCTTTCACTTCTTTTCGGGAATTTCGAGATTCTGGAACTCGTACCTTTCAGATATATGGAGATGGAACAATATCTCGCGACACGGATGCCAGCGCATCGCTGGTCTTTGGAACTGAAAAAATTCCTCTTCCACATGACAGATGGCGAGCCGATCTACCTGGATCTCCTTCTCCAGCGGCTTGAACAGCTCGAAATCCGTGAATTTCCTCAGGATGTGAGCCCTTCGGTTCTGCTGGACGCCTTCTGTCAGGAGCTTTTTGATCGGCGGGGACGTATCGCGTTGCTTTGTGAGAACCGGCTTGAACAGTGCGCGCATCTCGCGAAGTATCGTGGTCCTTACGTCCGGGCCGCGTTGGCGCTTAGCCATGGACGTCACAAGCTGATCCCTATCGCGGCTTTCATCGAGGAGACCGTGGCGGAAACCCAGAAAGTCCTAAAACGATTGGTGGAAGACGGTTTGGCGGTCAAAAACGGGTCTCTTTTTCATATGCCGGATTTTCTCTTCCGGTTCTGGCTGCGGGAAGTGTTCCAGAAGCGGCATGCGTTATTCTTGCCCGAAGAACGTATTCTCCGAAAGCACCTGTTTGATGAACTGAACCGGGTTCTGGATCTTTGTGCGAGGATGACCGAAGAGGACTTGGGATTACGCGTTGAGGCACTTCTCAAAGAATTCCGGAATGACGGGGTGGAGATCGACCAGAAGAAAATGTCGTGCCCGCAATTTTCAGAGGTGGTCCTTCTGAGGCATTTGCCTCACTCGGTTCTTTCGCTCCTGGGTCGCGGGTCAAGAGGGCGCTGGCTTTTTTATCTGAGTTCGGAATGGATCGGGGAGCCCGAGGTCGAAAAAGTGGTGGCCGACGCCAAACGTCTCTTTAAGATCCAGCGCAAGGTTTTGATCGTGCTCGGAGGGATCGACCAGAATGCGAAACTGATCGCTCAGGAGGCAAAGATGCAGCTCTGGGATCTCCGGATTTTGAACGGATTATTGGATCTCTACGATCTTCCCAAGATTATTTTGCCGTCACACCAAGGAATTCATGAACCTCAAAAGATCCACGAACCTCATGTGGGCTCCGTGGCGCAAGACCTACCTGCGCTCGAGCTCCGGTAAGCGTTCCCGCTGTCTTTTTTGTTCGCTTCTTCGGGACAAAAGGGACAAGCGCAATCTTGTCCTTTTCCGGACGGCCCACCATGCTGTGATCCTCAATCGCTATCCCTACAATAACGGTCACCTCATGATCGTTCCAAAGCGGCACATCGCCTATCTGTCTCAGATGAACACACGGGAAAAGGCGGAATTTTTTGAAGTTTTGGAGAAGGTGATGGATGCGCTTGCCAAAGCGATGAGGCCCCAGGGGTTCAATCTGGGCATGAATATTTCGGATGTTGCAGGGGCCGGAGTCCCGGGCCACGTGCACTGGCATATTGTGCCTCGATGGAAAGGCGACGTGAATTTCATGCCGGTCGTGGCAGGCACAAAAGTGATTTCCGAGTCGCTGGAGTCGGCCTATGAGGTGCTGAGTCAAGCGCTGACCGCAAAGGCCAGGACCGGACGGCGTGTGAGCAAAAGGACAAAATGACATCCGCGCAAAATGTGACAGAGAAAAAATCAGCGAAGATACCCAAACGTGTTCTGACGCCCCTTGAACGGTTTCTTTTGCCGAGTCCACAGTGGCAGGAGGGATACGAATCTTTCTCGGGAATTTTTGGCAAGCCGGTCGGATGGCTTGTTCTCTGCGAAGAACACGGGAAACAGCGTTTGATCCGTCTGGATCGCAAGCAGAATTGTCCTTTTTTTTCCAAGTCGGTCGAACATCAGCGGGAATGTGAGGCCTTTGTCACGAAATTTACGGATCAGTTGACCCGTAACGCGGTGACGACGGAAAAACTTCCGCTTTTTTACCGGTGCGCTTTCGGGAAGAACTGCATTGTATTTCCGCTTCATTGCCTTGGTACTTTAAAAGGATTCCTCGTTCTTGATTGCGTGAAGCGTCCTGAGAAAGAGATTCGTCCGTTAATCGCGCCCTTCGGCCATTTTCTCACAAGTCAGGTTGAACTGGCCTTTAAAAATTTCGAACTCAATAATTTCTACGAGACAATCCACCCGCGCGCGCTGGCACTTTCAACCATGCACTCTGTCCATCGGGTCATCAATTCCTCTTTGCGTCTTAAGGAGTTGCTTCCCCGCATCGGGCGGTTGAGTGCGCAGATACTGAAGGCTGCGGGCTGTTCGATCATGCTGACGGATCCCGAGAGACAATATCTCAATCCGTTTTTCTCTTTTGGCGCACATCCCAAGTTCGTCCACAAGCAGCGCGTGCGGTTCGGACGCGGCCTCGAAGGCCATATCGCGGATACCGGCGAATTCTGTTTGCAGAACCGTTATATTGCCGTGCCGTTCATCGAAGACGACGTGGTGGGTGTCATGACGCTTTGGGGAAAAGCGGATCGACAGCCGTTTACGCGAACGGATCTGGAGATCCTGAAGTCCCTTTCGGAACAGGCGGTTGTGGCGATCAAAAATGCCCAACTCTTTGAACGCACCGAAGAGCTGACGCTTGGCAGTATCAAGACCATTAATGAGCTTATGAAGCGTCATTTCGGAGATAAGCAAGGGGATATTGAAATCATCGGCGAGATGGTCCTCGCGGTCGGTAAGCAAATGGAACTTTCGGGTTCCGAACTCGTGCATCTCGAGCGGGCGATCCTTCTCTTGGATACTGGGCAATTGGCGTTTCCGGAGAAGGCTTGGCTGAAGAAAGGGAAGCTTACGCAGAAAGAGTTGGAGGAGATCCGTAGCATTCCGATCCGCGGGGCGAATTTGCTCCGATCGATCAGTTCTCTCAAACCCGTGCTCCCGATCGTCATGCATCGTCACGAGCGCTACGACGGGAAAGGCTATCCCCAGGGTTTGAAGGGCGAGGAGATTCCGTTGGGGGCGCGTATCGTCGCGGTGGCCGATTCTTTCATGGCCATGGTTTCGAGGCGCCATTACAGGCAGCAGTTGACGATCAAGGGTGCCTTGGAGGAGATCCTCAGGCACAAGGGGACGCAATTTGATCCGGTGGTTGTGGATGCGTTCTTGAAGGTCATGAAGGACAGGGCTATTTTGGAAAAAGTGGAAATCTGTATCAAAAACGGTATGAACACCAAAAAAACATCGCCGGAGGAATGAACGTGTCAAAAATGAAGATCGAGATCCGAAAGCCGCAATATCTTGCCGCCAAGGAAGCAGGCGCGGAAGTCAAAAAAGAAACAAGCGGAAAAAAAATGCCGCTCTTTTTCCGTTTATTGCTGGTTGCTACCTACATGCTTTCGGGGTTGGCGATTTGGTGTGTTTATCAGAAATACAGTGCGCACTTTTAACCCAGCGGGAACTCCCCGTTCCGTAAGGGCGTGGATATCTATAATTCGTTTGACTGAAAAGAGACTTCTTTGGGTGGATTGTAAAAAATGGTTCTGCTTTTTAAACTTGGTTCTTTTCGCGATGGCCGGGTGTGCGGGCACTGACGACCGAGGGTCGCATCCGTTAAGCCGCCAACAAAGCGCGACTATTGAAAGTCTTAGTAATGAAATCCTTCGTCTCAATCAGGAGTTGGATGGAACAGTCAGTTCGCGGGAGGACCTGCAAACGGCGAGGCCGAGGGTTGAAAAAATGTTTGCCGGGCAGATCCTTCGCGGAGATGTCCGAGTCGTTCTGGATCCGAGGGGGCTCGTGGTGACGGTTCTGGATCATGCGCTTTTTGATCCTGATGAAACTCAATTTACTTTGGCCGGCGAGGAGACGCTGGGAAAGATCGCCTCCGTGCTGTCCTCAGATCTTTCGAAAAATCGGGTGACTCTGGAGGGGCATACGGACAATCAGCCGATCGAAGACGCGGGTGGGGTCACCAATTGGGAATATTCAATCGGCCGTGCGACGGCGGTTCTTCATTACCTCATCGACATTAAAGAACTGTCGCCCGAAAGGTTCGGGGTTGCCGGCTACGCGGAGTACCGGCCCGTGGATTCCAATGCCACCGAAGAAGGGCGTGACCGGAATCGCCGTGTCGAGATCGTGATTGCACCCGTGAGGAGCTCTGATGCGCCGGATCGGTAATAAGGGGAATTTTGCAAAGGTCCTCAAACGAATCGCTCTTGTGCTGGCGGTTTTTTTAGGATTGAGCGCCGTATCGCTCGGCCTGAATTTTTGGGTCTATCATGAGATCCAGTCACGGCTCAAGATCCGGATGGGTGGAACCTATGTGCCCGCTATTTTTGTTCCATCGTTTGAAGTGAAACAAGGAACTTTTGTTTGGGAGGACAGGGTCCAATTGGTGGACGGGAATTTCAAGGTGACGTTCGACCCGCTGACCCTGGTGTCCCAGCGCGGCATTCGTATCATTCTGAAGAGCAAGGCAAGTAAGATCAAGTTCCTCGGTAGTTGGGCTCTCCAGGAGGGGATTGAGAACGCAACGGTCGATTCCATGCTCGCGGATATCATCCTGGGCCGCCGGGGCCTTGCCGGCATCAATGAAGTAGATGTGCGATCTCAAAGTTTTCAATTTTCCTTGAAAAATGCCGATAAACAAACGGCCCGTAAAAAAGCAACTCCAAAAATCTGAGGTCTTCCGAGATCTATGCGAAAACGCCTTGATGATTTGTTTAAAGGTTTCCCGATCCTCGAGAAGTATCACTGGGACTCTAAACGCATCTTCAACAAGATCACTTCCGATTCCCGTGCCGTCGAGTTCGGAGATATCTTCATCGCGTGTCCCGGTACCCGGATGGATGGCCACGATTTTCTGGGGCAAGCCATTTACGCAAAAGCTTCCGTTGTGGTGTTCGAGAAAGAACCCGAGATCACGATCCCCGCGCATGTGACTGGTGTTCGTGTTCGTGATGCCAAGGCCGCGCTTGCCGTCATCCTCAACAGGTTTTATGATTGCCCCGACCAAAAGGTCAAGCTGATCGGGGTGACCGGGACGAACGGAAAAACCACTACGACTTATCTTTTGCACAGGCTTCTGCGCGAAAAATTTCCGACCGCTTCGCTCGGCACGCTTTGGTATGAACTTCCATCCGGCAAAGCGACCTCGGTCAACACAACGCCGGGCTCAGAAGTCCTGATCCCGATGCTCCATCAGATGCAGCAGGAAGGGGTTCAGTACTGTGTGATGGAAGTCTCCTCGCACGCGATCAGTCAAAAACGCATTCATGGACTGGGATTCGAGCTCGGGATATTTACTCAGCTGACGCAGGACCATTTGGATTTTCACCATAGCATGGAGGAATATTTTCAGGCCAAGAGGGATTTTTTCACAAGCTTTTCTGCGCCCCATAAAATGCTTTTCAACAAAGATTGCCTTTATGGAAGGCGACTGATCGAAGAACTGCCGCAGGCCAGGACGTTCAGCGTTCAGGGAGAGGCGGATTATTATGTCAAGGACCTTCGGATGAGCTTTCAGGGGAGCCGTTTCGTCATGTGCTATCGGGGCCAGGAATTGCCGTTCCAGGTTCGGTTACCCATGCGTTACAACATCTCCAATGCCCTGGCAGTTTTAAGTTCGCTCGACCTGCTCGGCTTGGATCTCAAAGACTTTCGTGGTGCCTTGGAGGAAATCCCTGCGATTCCCGGCCGTATGGAACGAATCGGGACAGGCATGGACTATACGGTATTCGTGGATTATGCCCATACGCCGGACGCTTTTGAACAAGTACTTCATGATGCCAGGCAAATGGATCCGAAGCGGATTATCACGGTATTCGGATGCGGCGGGGACCGCGATCGTGGAAAACGCCCTCTTATGACCCGCGCCGCGTGCCGTTATTCGGATGTGGTCATTATGACCTCTGACAATCCGCGTTCCGAAGATCCCGAAGATATCATCCGCGATATGCGGGCCGGGCTCCCCAACCCTTTACCGGCCCCGGGAAGTATTTATGAGATCCAGGACCGGCGGGATGCCGTTGAAAAAGCCATTTCGCTCGCGAAAACGGGCGATGTGGTCTTTATTCTTGGAAAAGGTCACGAAGGCTATCAGATTCTCGGTGATGGGAAGATTCCTTTCAGCGACCGCGAGGTTGTTGAATCCGCATTAAAAAGACGAAGCCGTGTTTTCTTATCTTGAAGCAAGTCGATTGCTTCGCGTCTCTCCTGAATTTCAAGACCTGTTCCTGACTGTTCGCAGTCTCTCCATCGATACCCGTACGCTCAATCCGGGCGATCTTTTTGTCGCATTCAAAGGAGAACAATGTGACGGACATGGTTTTCTTGCCACAGCTTTTGAAAAGGGGGCCTCGGGAGCCCTGATCGATTTTCGCCAAAGTGAGGCGGCTTTTATGAATCTCCGCACAACGAAAGCTCCTGTCCATAATCTGATCCCGGTTCCGGATCCCCAGGCAGCGATGACAATGCTTGCAGCCGAATACCGCAAAACCCTTCCGGTCAGATTGATCGGGGTGACGGGAAGCGTGGGCAAGACCACGACCAAGGAATTCTTGTATTATTTGTTACGGCAAAAATATTCTGCGCTCGCAACCGCCGGAAATCTGAATAATCATCTGGGAGTTCCCATCATGCTTTCAAGGCTGGAGCCTTCTCATCAATACTGTGTGATGGAAATGGGCGCGAGCCATCCTGGCGAGATCCGCGCCCTTGCCGAAATAGCCGTACCGTCAGGCGGGATTCTTACGCCCATCGGGCCGGCCCATCTTGAAGGTTTCGGATCTCTTGAGAATGTCTACAACGCCAAACTGGAATTGGCGGATTCCCTGAGAAAAGATGATCCGTTAGTGGTGTTGGAAAACAGTGCCCGGCTTCTCGAAAAGATCAGTCAAAAAGGCCGGAGGGCGATTACAGTCGGGTATTCCGAGCGGGCAGAATACCGGATCGAGGACGTGAAGACAGAGAACGGGGAAGTCTCATTTCAATTGAATGGCAAAAGGCGGTTCTCTTTTCCGGGTCAGGCGGCCTTTCTTGTGCTGAATGCGGGGCGTGCGATCGCGATGGCAAGGAGTCTGGGGCTGGCGTGGGAAGAGATCCCGCGCAAGTGGGAAGATGTGGGCTTTGCATCAGGGAGATTTCGTGAGACAATGCTGTCCAACGGTATTCGTGTGATCGACGACAGCTATAATGCGAACCCCATTTCCTTCGGAAATGCACTGGTTGCGTTCCGATCGCTTCCCGGTGCGGGGAAAAAGATCGTGGTGTTTGCGGACATGCTTGAGCTGGGGGCAGAAGAAGAGCGATTTCATCGCGAACTCGGTGAGAAGATCGGGGCATCCGGCGTGAGCGCGGCGTTGGCCTACGGAAAAAGGGCTCGGACGAGCATCGAAACCCTCGGGCACTTAAAGACGGGCTGCATTGCCGAACATTTTGAAGATGGCCTTGAACTGCTTGCTGCGCTCAAGGAAATGTTGCACCCCGGCGATGTCGTGCTTTTCAAAGGGTCCCGCGGCATGCATGTGGAAAAAGTCCTGGACGGTATTCGCAATATTTCTTTTTCATCATAAACATAATTTTCGAGTCACAAACTAGATCATGCTTTATTTTTTACATCATCTTTCGGATCACTCGATCGTTTTCAATCTTTTCCGCTACATTACATTCCGCTCCGCCGGTGCGAGTGTTACCGCATTCCTTCTGTCTTTATGGCTGGGGCCGCGGTGTATCGCGTGGCTCAAAGAGCTGCGTGCGGTGACCAACCAAGAACGCGCCTATGCTGAAACCATTCACGAACATTTCAGGCATAAGAAGGATGTGCCCATGATGGGCGGAATCCTGGTCGTGGCGGGCGTGGTCGTTTCGACTCTCCTTTGGGGCAATCTCACGAACCGCTTCGTGTGGATGATGATCGTAGTCATGCTGTGGTTCGGTTTCGTGGGATTTCTGGATGACTGGCTCAAGATGCGCTCCAAAAGTTCGGACGGTCTGAGTTCGATCACGAAGTTCCTCGGTCAGGTGCTGATGGGCCTCGCGATCGGCATCTATCTTTACTGCGATCCGACTTTTGATAAATGGCTCTACGTACCGCTTTTAAAAAAAGGGATTGTTTATCTCGGGATTTTTTTTATTCCATTCGTGATCCTGGTGCTGACCGGGACTTCGAACGCCCTGAACTTGACGGACGGGCTTGATGGGCTTGCGATCGGGTGCACGCTTTTTACGACGACAGCGTTCACTTTGATCGTCTATGCCACGGGGCACTATGGTTTTGCCTCGTATCTTGCCATTCCGTATGTCCCGGAAGCCGGTGAAATAACTGTTTTTTGCGCGGCACTGGCTGGCGCGAGTGCGGGGTTCCTTTGGTTCAATTCCTATCCGGCAGAGGTTTTTATGGGAGATACCGGCTCCCTTTCCCTGGGCGGTGCGCTCGGCGCGATCGCAGTGCTCACAAAAAAAGAATTTGTGCTTGTGATCGTCGGCGGTATTTTCGTGTGGGAGGCGCTTTCCGTGATCCTGCAAGTCGCAAGTTTTAAACTGCGCGGGAAAAGGATCTTTTTGATGTCGCCTTTTCATCATCATTTGCAGCGCAAAGGGTGGCCGGAATCCAAGATCACCGTTCGACTCTGGATCATCGCTTTCATCCTCGCTATTGTAGGTCTTAGCACGCTCAAGGTCCGTTAACATGAAGATGGCGCCGGGGACAAAAGTTGCGGTGTTGGGATTACGGGACACCGGATTTTTGAGCGCTCTTTGCCTTCATGAAAAAGGTTATCGGGTTTTTGCCTCCGATCTCGCGGATACCGAGGATGTCCGGGAGAATGTTTCGAAGCTTGCGGGGCGGGGGATCCGTGCGGAATGCGGGAAGCATTCGTTCGATGCGATTCTTGCTTCCGATTGGTTTCTGATCTCTCCCGGGATTCCGCCCGGATCAGGGATCTATCAGGCGATCCTTGCCGCGAAAAAACCGGTTTACAGTGAGATCGAAATTGCAAGCTGGTTTTCACCAGCCAGAACCGTGGTGGCGATCACGGGTTCTTGCGGCAAAACGACCACCGCGACCTTGATCGCGCAAATCGTCGAAGCTGGCGGCCGCAAAGCCGTGCTCTGCGGGAACATCGGAAATCCCTGGATCGGGGAACTTTCCAAAATTACGCCGGATACGATTGTTGTGCTCGAGGTCAGCTCTTTTCAATTGGCGCATTGCGTGAGTTTTGCCCCTTCGGTCGGATTGCTTCTCAATATCTTTCCGAACCACATGGATTGGCATGCCGACATGAAGGAATATGCCGGGGCCAAGCTAAACCTTTTTCGCGCGATGAAGAGTACGGATGTGATGATCTGCCGGAAAAAGGATGAAACGGATTTTTTCCCGGACTTCAGGACGGCAGCCCGACGTGTTTATTTCGACGAACGTCCGGCATCGAATCCGAACGAGGCGGCGTTGCTTTGTGCTGCGGAAGTTTTGGGATGTCCGGAGGAACTTGTCAGAAAGACGATCCTGAATTTCCGTGGTATTGAGCACCGGCTCGAGAAATTTGCTGAGCAGGATGGCATTGCTTTTGTGAATGATTCCAAGGCTACAACGACCGCCTCGCTCGCTTGGGCTCTTGAGAAGTTTGGTGACGGGACCGTGGTGCTTGTTTGCGGCGGTAAGTACAAGACCGATGTTGAAGATTTCAGGGGTTTGAGGATTTTGATCGCTCGAAAGGTTCGACGTGCCGTGTTGGTCGGGGCCGCGCGGCCGATCATACAAGAGGCTTGGCAGGGGACTACTGAAATGGTGGAAGCCGGGAGCCTGGACGAGGCATGCCGTTTGAGTATTGAGAAAGCTCAAAAAGGAGATACGGTTCTACTGTCGCCGGCCTGCGCAAGTTTCGATATGTTCAAAAATTATCAGGAGCGGGGAAGGTTGTTCAAAGAAATGATCCAGAAAAGACTGCAATCCATCGTCTTGCGGAAATAGATATGTCTAAAGAAGCGCGTTTATTATTCGTTGTTACTTATCTTCTGGTCGGTATTGGGATTGTCATGATCTACAGCGCCAGTGGGGTGTTGGCGCACGATCGATACGGGAACGAGCTGTTCTTCCTTATCCGCCAGGGGCTTTACGTGATATTAGGAACAATCGGATTTTTCATCGCGGCCACTCTCCCGATCGATTTCTATAAGCAGAATGCCCGCGCATTCATGCTGCTCGCAATCATGCTCTTGATAACGGTTTATCTTCCCGTGATCGGGCACTCGGCTGGCGGGGCCCGGCGCTGGATCCACGTCGGAGGTTTTCAGTTTCAGCCGGT
Organism: Candidatus Omnitrophota bacterium; assembly: GCA_041653795.1. Classification (GTDB taxonomy): domain Bacteria; phylum Omnitrophota; class Omnitrophia; order Omnitrophales; family Aquincolibacteriaceae; genus Aquincolibacterium. Next base: position 7,279 of record JBAZER010000009.1, on the reverse strand, counting down.
GGAGTTTGCAAAACTGGCCTGTTGTATCTATCTGGCGGATTATATTGGACGGAAGATCGCCTGGGTTCAAAAAGGGGATGTCGGGGTGTTCCTCCCGCCGTTGATCCTGATCGGTTTGGTATGTGGCCTGACGCTGCTTGAACCTGACCTGGGTTCTGTGGCGTTCATTGTGATGATGACCTCAATTATTCTCTTCGTTTCGGGACTTCAATTGCGCTATGTGTTTGGCGCCCTGGCGCTTTTGCTGCCGGCCCTTTATTTTTTGATCATTCGTGTGCCGTATCGCCTGAGTCGTCTCGAGGCTTATCTGAATCCGTGGGAAGATCCTCAAGGGTCCGGTTTTCAGATTATCCAGTCTTTTCTCGCGTTTGCTTCCGGCGGGATACACGGAGTGGGGCTTGGACAGAGCACGCAAAAACTTTTTTATCTTCCATCGAGCCATAACGATTTCATCCTTGCCGTGATCGGAGAAGAACTTGGCCTTTTCGGTATCATGATGGTGATCGTGCTTTATATCCTGTTTTTTTTCTGTTGCATCCGGATGGCGCAAAAAACGAACCAGCCGTTCGAGAAACTGCTGATCACTTCGATCACGCTTCTCATTATTTTACAGACGGTGACCCATATGATGGTCGCGACCGGTCTTGTTCCGACTAAAGGGTTGCCGCTGCCCTTCATCAGTTACGGCGGAAGCTCGATCGTGGTGAATTTGATTGCGGTTGGAATTCTTGTGGCCACCGACCGTCGCAAACGTCATGGTGTTTAATATGCCGGAACCCCCGGATCCTTCAAAAACTTCATTTCCGGCGGTGCGTCTGGTGGTTTATGCCGGCCCCACAGGCGGCCATGTCTTTCCCGCGCAGTCGTTCAGTGAGGGGTTTCGCAAACGTTTTCCCGATTCCCGTATCGATCTTGTCACATGCCACCGCGCGAAATCTCTTATTGATAAAATGCCGCGGGGAATCTTTTGCTCGGTCTCGTATCTTCCCGAGTTCGGTTTTTCCGGGGGATTTTCCTGGAAGAATTTGAAGCCGTTTTTTCTTTTCCCGTATCTTTTTCTCCAGGCATTCCTTTTCTTAAAACGGACAAAACCGGATCTTTGTGCCGGGTTCGGGAGCTTTGTGTCGTATCCCGGCATGATGACTGCGCATTGGCTCAAGATCCCGACGCTCATTCATGAGCAGAACAGAGTCCCCGGAAAAGCGACCCACTGGCTTGTGCCGCACATGGACGTTGTCGTCGAAAGTTTTGAGAGAACACAATTCCTCAAAAAACCCAAGGTGCTTTACACGGCGGGGCTGCCGTTGCGGTCGTTCATCGTGGTTGCTGCGGAGAAAGCGAGGGAAGGATCGATCCCTCGCCCGTTCACCTTGCTTGTGGTCGGCGGGTCGCAGGGCGCCCGAGGTTTAAACACGATCGCTACGGATGCGATCGCGGCCTTGTCGGATGAAGAAAGGTCCAAAATTGCCGTTATTCATATTACAGGAAAACGGGACCAATCCTGGGTTGCGGAGCGTTACGAAGAGCTGGCCTTATCGAACGAAATTTATCCATTTTACAGTGCCATGGACGAACTTTTCCAGAAGGCAGATCTCGCCATTACCAGGGCGGGGGCGAACACGCTTTTTGAGCTGGCGGCATTTGGAGTTCCGGCGCTCGTGATTCCTTATCCTCATGCGGGCGGTCATCAAAAGTACAATGCGCAAAGCTTCGCGGAAAAGGGCGGGCTGATCTTCCATGATGAGGATCTTGCGGCGAAGGATTGGCTCGTCGAGCATTTGCGGAATACTATTGGAGATCCAAGATCCCTGGCGGGGATTGCGGAAGCGATACACGGGCTCGCGAGGCCCAAGGCCACAAACGAGCTCGTTGAAATAGCCCGAAAGTTGATCAAAACTCATGAAGATTGTACACGATAATCTTATTTGCGACAGTCGTGCGGCCTACCTGATCGGGATCGGAGGTTCCGGGATGAGCGGGCTCGCGCGCATTTTGAAGCATCTAGGTCTTTCGGTTTCCGGTTCCGACTACAAAGAAACACTCGTGACGCAAGGTCTTCGTCGTTCCGGCATTCCGGTCCATATCGGCCAAAAGACCGTGGGATTTGGTGATGCGGATCTCATTATCTATTCCACCGCGATCGGGAAAGACCATCTGGAACTCAGAGAGGCCCGAAGGCTCGGCCGCAAGGTCCACCATCGGGCTGAAGTACTTGCCTCGCTTTTAAACCACGCCGAGACTTCAATCGGAGTTTTGGGGACGCATGGCAAGACCACAACGTCAGCCATGGTCTCTCACGTGCTGTCACAGATCGGCGCAAATCCCACCTGTTTTGTAGGCAGCGACATGCTTAATTATGACACCAATATTGTGGCTGGCGGCCGCGATTATTGGGTGAGCGAGGTGGACGAGAGCGATAGTTCCCATGAGTTTTATGCGCCGCATTATTCGATCATTACGAACCTCGAACCCGAGCACTTGGACCATTATGGCACCTGGGAGAATTTGACGGACTCATTCCGCCGTTTTCTCGAACAAGTCCAAGATCCGGGGCTTGTTTCGTATTTTGGAGATGACCCGACGCTTAATACACTGGTGCAGGAGAGCGGCCGGCCGTACGTTAATTTCGGATTTTCCGAGGAATGTGTTTACTCGGCCCAAAATATTTGTCTTCATGCGTTCGGTTCCGAATTCGATCTTTTTGAGTCCGGTCTTTATAGCACGCACATGAAACTTTTCGTGCCGGGACGCCACAATATCGCTAATGCCCTTGCGACGTTATCCATCTTGTTACATTTGGGATTTGATCTGGATCTGGTCCGCGAGGCGCTTGCCACATTCAAAGGGACGCGACGCCGTATGGAACTCAAAGGACAGACCTCGCAATTCCTCGTGCTCGATGATTACGCGCATCATCCGACCGAGGTCAAGGCGGTATTACGCGCCCTCCATGAGGCGAAAAAATACGTACGCGTTATTTTTCAGCCGCATCGTTACAGTCGCACCAAGAATCTTTACCGGGAATTCGCTCATGCGTTCGATGATGCCGAGGAAGTCGTATTGACGGACATTTATGGCGCAGGAGAGGCTAACCCCGACGGGATTAACGTCGAGTGGGTCTATCGGGAGGTTTTGAGGGCCGGTCACAAACATGTTTTGGTTCTACGTAAGGAACAGATCCTTCCTTATCTTGCGGAACATCCGCTTAAAGACGGCGTGATGATCTTCATGGGGGCGGGGGATATCGGAGAGATCGCCAGTGAATTCGTCCATCATCTCGACGCCTGCGCTTCAGCGTAACGTCCTGCTTGCTCCCCGCACCACCCTGCGTATCGGCGGGCCGGCAGCCTATTTTGCCGAGCCGGAGAGCGAGGAAGAAATTTCCAAGCTTCTAGCGTGGGCCAAACGGGAAGGGCTTTCTTTTTTCGTCTTGGGGAATGGCTCGAACGTGATTTTTGGGGACGCCGGTTACAAGGGTCTTGTGATCTCAATGTGCCGTTTCCGGAATGATCTTATCAAAATGAATCTCGATCAATTGCAAGTGACAGTCTCCGCGGGCGTGAGCCTGGCGCGGCTTGTTCGGTTCTGCCAAGAGTCCGGGCTCGCGGGCGTGGAATTTTTGGCGCAGATCCCGGGCACGGTTGGCGGAGCGCTCGTGATGAACGCAGGATTCAGCCGCTATGCCGGACAGCACAATGAGATCGGGGATCTTGTCCTGGAGGTCCGGGTGCTTCAAAAAGACGGAACACCCGCGATGTTGGGCCGCGAAGACTTGAAATTCTCCTATCGGCATTCGAACCTTGACAAGTACCTGCTTTTGGAGGTGGTGCTGAAATTATGGCGCCGACCGAAGGATCAAATCTGGAATGAAATAAAGGCGAACCGTGATTTTCGTAAAATACGGCAGGATATCAGCGGGCCGAATGCAGGTTCAATCTTCAAGAATCCTCTCGGACTGCACCACGCCGCCGGGGCTTTGATCGAAAGGGCAGGATTGAAGGGGAAACAGATCGGCGGGATTCAGGTCTCCGAGCAACACGCGAATTATTTTATAAATAGGGGCAACGCCACTTCGGCGGATGTCATCCAACTTATTGAGGAAGTCCAAAAGACTGTCTTTCATGCGACCGGAATTACTCTCGAACCCGAAATTCGCATCGCTTAGAAAAATTAAAATCGGCGTGGTGCGCGGCGGTCTTTCGGCCGAACGCGGCATCTCACTCCGTTCCGGCCGCGCTGTGACCCGTGCTTTCAGACGCATGGGTGTTTCAGCGTTTCCGGTCGATCCTGCCGATCGGGAGGTTTTCTCACGAAAGGTTCGTAAGGCCGACATTCTTTTTATCGCCCTTCACGGCAAGGGAGGAGAAGATGGTGTGCTCCAGAAAATGTTGGAGCGGAAGCACCTCCTTTTCACCGGGTCGCCTTCGAGGGCTTGTGCGAAAAGTTTTGATAAGGGAATCAGCAAGCGCCATTTTGAAAAACTCGGTGTTCCGACGCCGGACTATGCGATCCTCGATAAAAAAAACTGGCGCAAGGTGGCTGCGGCGTTTCCGGTGCCTTATTTTGCCAAGCCGCTCGATGGAGGGTCGAGTCAGGGAGTATTCTTGGTTGAAGATTTTCGAAGATCAGCCGAAAAACTAAAACGGGCTGTGTTACGGTTTGGAAGGTTTTTGATCGAAAAAAAAGTCGCCGGCCGGGAATTGACTGCCGGGCTCCTCGGAGATTTGAGACTCCCCGTCGTGGAAGTGAAACCGTCGCGGCCGTTTTATGATTACAAGGCGAAATACACTAAAGGTATGACGACCTATGAGGTGCCGGCCAAGATCCCGGCGAAGGTCGCCAAAAAGATCCAGGCCATCGCATACCGGGTTTACCGGGGTCTCGGACTTAAAGGATTTTCGAGGGTGGACGTGATGCTGGATCAAAAGAACCGGCCGTATGTGCTGGAAGTGAACAGTATTCCCGGGCTTACAGAATTCAGTCTTCTGCCGAAAGCGGCACAGGCGATCGGGATCAGTTTCGAGGAATTATGTCTGCGCGTCCTTTGGGATGCCTACGAACAAAAAAGAAAGAAATAATTCTCCATGGGTAAAAAAAAATTCAAAAAGGGTAAAAGGGGGCGGTTCTTTTTCTCGTTCGGTGCGATGTTTCGCGGAATGGGCTGGCTTCTCTGGAAATTACTGCCGGTTGCGGTGATTGCCGGGGTGCTAGTCTACGCCGGATTGACCGTGAAGAAAGGTTTGTGCGAGGACCGTTGGCTCAGGGTGCAGGAGATCCGGGTTGTTCCGCCGGATGTTCTTTCGCCGCAGAGTATCAGTACGCTTGAGGAGAAGATCCTCGGTAAGAATATTCTTTTGCTCGATCTAAAAAAGATCGCAGGCACGATCGAGCTTGGCCCGGGCGCGCAAAGTGTTCGTGTGGTTCGCGAGATGCCGGCGACGGTTCGTATCGAGATCCAGAAACGCAGGCCCATCGCGAATGTGCAGCTGAAACCCGGAGGTCCGTATGCGATCGCTTCCGAGGACGGATTTATTATTGAGATCCGTCCGGTTCTCGACCCCGCATGGGTTCTTGTTGAGGATTTTAACGAGCCGCTCAGGGAGTCCCGGATCGGCGCGCGTCTCCAGAACAAGGGCTTTGCGGAGGCATTGCGGTTCATGAAAGTTTTCCGGGGACATGACCTTGCGCGACGCGAGACCGTGACCCGGATCAGTCTGGATCCGAACGGGTATGTTACGATCCGGCTTGGGGAAGGGCCGGATTTTAAGCTGGGTCGCAAAGCGTCCGAGGCCATCACCTCCCTGGCCAATGCCGTCTATCTTTTAAAGACCGAACCGCGCGAGAATATCGAATACATGGATCTGCAATACGATCGCGTGGCGGTCAAGAGGAAACAATGAGTCTCCCGGTAGATCTGAAGAACAAATGCGTAGTTGTTTACATTGGCACCCGGAAGTTGATGGTGATGTTGGGGGACACGGGGAGCAGTCATCCGCAGGTGCTCCGTCACGAGGAGGTCCTGTTCCCGGAAGGTTTTGAAAAAGGGCTTGTCTCGAATCTCCAGAACGCGAGCGCCTCCCTTGAAAAATTGATGAAAGCGCTCTTGCCGCCGGAAGTATGGGAACAGGTTCCGGTCTACGTGGTTCTTGGAAATAGCCGCTTCAAGATGTACCGGTTCTCAAGCTGCGAATATTATTCTCCCGAACGGCGCACGATCAGTTCACATGAGGTCCAGTCCGTGGTCCAGCAGACGCGCAACGTGGCGACGTTGCCCTTGAATGAATCGATCCTGCAGGCTATTCCGGAATCTTTTCTCGTCAATGACATGCCGGCGGTGCGCAATCCCATGGGTCTTGATGCCGAGCGGCTGGGCGTGACACTTCAGATCTACACCATGGAATTTCAGGCTTTTCGCAACATTGCCAAGATCTTTGAGACGCTGGATCTCGATGTCGAGGGCTATTTCCCGAAGGCCCTGCCGCTTTCCGAAGCCGTGCTGGGTGATACCGAAAAACAAGAAGGGGGCATGATCCTGGATATTGCGGATGATGCGACACAGGTAGTACTTTGGAAGAACGGTCTTCTGGCCGGAGTGCGGACACTTCCGATAGGCGGACATTATCTTACCCAGTGTCTGGCCAGGGATTGGAATATCGAGGAGCGGGATGCTGAAAAGGTGAAAGAGAAATTCGCGACACTCGATGCTCGTGAGCAAGAAAGTGAAGAGCTCGTGCCCCTGGTGACGCGTAACGAGAAGGTCCAACAGTCCGTCTCGCGCAAGGAGTTTCTTCAAAAATTCTTCATCCACACGCATGGATGGATGAACCAGATCCTGGAGTCCGCAGACGGTTTTTTGCAGGATGAAAAAGTTCGTTATCCTCACATCCTCTTTACCGGCGGGGCAGTAATGATGGACGGTTTTCTCGAGTGGATTCAGAAGGAATTTTCGCGCGACGGGAAGCTTGGGATTTCGCGCCATATCGAAGCCCCGCAGGAACTTGTGCGCGATCCATCCATGGCGTCCGCGCTCGGCATGTTCAGGTGGATCATGACCTACAAACGTGCCCAAGAGGCCCTCTTCACTCCTCGCGGCCTCATCGCCAAAACCATCGCGGCTGTCCGGGCCTGGATTACCAACTACTTCTAGGATTTTTTTGTAAGTGCCCCGGAACATGGTATCCACCCGCCGGAGAAGTTGTTGTTTTTCTCACCGAAGGTATTCCGAAGAATTTTAAGGATAAGTCAGAGGGGGTTATTCTGGCTGAGGGGGAGAGAGAAG
>JBAZER010000008.1:0-67877 GCA_041653795.1 Candidatus Omnitrophota bacterium | reverse complement strand
GATCCTCCGGAAGAAAATGCCGGGGATGAATGAGCAGGTTTTTAATTTCCCTCCCATCCGATTGGAGCGTGTGTTATCCTCCGTGCCGCCGGGTGGATACCATGTGCCCGCGGCGGTCAAATTAAATAGGAACGATGCTAGTAGTCCTCCTGAAGATAGGGTATAATTCGTCCCCATGCAAATTCAAGAAAATCCCGTACACCATGAACCCTGTTGTTCTTTGGGGACCTCCTCCGAGGCCCAGAGCGTGGGCTCTGCCAAGGCGGGTCCTCACAAATACAAACGCCTCTGCCTCTTTCTAATCAAGCCCTCCAAATATGATGATGAAGGTTATGTAATCCGCTACTGGAAGGGTGTTTTACCGAGTAATACGCTTTCCTGCCTGAACGGTCTTAGTGAAGACGTTCGCCGACGCGGGGTTTTGGGCAAAAACCTGGAGTGGGAGATTTCGCTCATTGATGACACGGTCCAGGGGATTCCTTATAAAAAGATTATAAGGGAAAATCACCGGGCTGGGACTAAGACCGTGATCTGCCTGGCCGGGGTCCAATCCAATCAGGTGCCGCGTGCCGCGGACATTGCGATGAAATTCCGAAAAGCGGGGATCGATGTTCTGATGGGCGGGTTCCATGTGAGTGGCGTGATGGCAACCCTGCCCGATCTTTCCCCGGAACTTGTGATACTCCGTAACGCAGGCGTGAGTCTTTCGGCGGGCGAAGCCGAAGGAGGGCGCTGGGAACAGATGTTGAGTGATGCAATGCACGGCCGTCTCAAACCCGTTTATAATTTTTTGAATGATCTCCCGGATATTTCCAAAGCCCCGTTCCCGCGCATCAATCCCAAACATCAAAAACATTATGCGCTTCAGCATTTCGGAACGCTCGATTGCGGCCGCGGATGTCCCTTTGGGTGCAGTTTCTGCACCGTTATCAATGTCCAGGGGCGCAAAATGCGGTTTCGCGACGTCGAGCTTCTGATCAAAACGGTCCGCGAAGGCTATCGCAGTCACCAGATCTCCCATTATTTTTTCACGGATGACAACTTTTGCCGCCACAAGAACTGGGAAACGATCCTGGACCGGTTGATCGGACTGAAAGAAAAAGAGGGGATCCCGTTCCATTTTATGATGCAGCTGGACACCCAGGCCCATACGGTGCCGAATTTCGTGGAAAAAGCCGCCCGGGCCGGATGCCGGCAGGTTTTTATCGGGATGGAAAGTCTGAACCAGGAGAATCTCAAGGCCGCGAAGAAGAACCAGAACGACATCGAGGATTTCAAAAAACTGGTGGATTCTTTTCATGAGGTGGGGATCGTTTGCCACTTGGCTTATATCATCGGGTTCCCTTTAGACACGCAGGAATCGGTTAAACAGGACATCGAAAAGTTGATGTCGTTTGGCGCGGGACAGGCGTCGTTTTTCATGATGACGCCGCTTCCCGGCGCCATGGATTATAAAAACGCCCTCGCGAAGGGAATGCTGCTGGACGCGGACCTTAATAATTATGATACGTTCCATGAAACCCATCGCCATCCTCGGATGAAACCGGGAGAATGGCTTGCCGCGTATGAAGCGGCCTGGAAAACATTCTATAGTACGGAGAACATGAAGAAGATCCTGTATCGGGACCTTAAAGGCGATAATTACTGGGGCATTTTTTCGAACTTTATGTGGTATAAAAATTCCATCGACGTGGAAGGCGGGCATCCGATGATCAGCGGTTTTTTCCGGTTGAAGGAACGTCTGGAACGCCGGCCGGGTTATCCGATCGAAAGCCGTTGGGTCTATTTCAAGCGGAGATTTTGGGATACCCTGCTCAGCACAAAAGGCCGGTGGAAGCTGGCGCTCGAGCTTGAAGAGGTTTGGCTTGCAACGCGTCGCCGCGGTCCTCTTGAGCAAAAAGTGATTTCCGAAATCGCGCGACTGACCCAGTGCGCGAAAGAATGGCGGAACCTCCGGACTTCGGAGCTTTTGAACCTTTATCAGAAAGCCGCCACAGCGCTTGAGAAAAAAAATATTTACCGGTTCCGGATTCCGTCTCGGTTCCAGATCTGGATGAACAAACAGAACCTTTTTTCACTCCGGCTGACTTTTACACGCGAACCTCTCCAAAGATTTTGGGATAATGTCCGGGTCTCCTGGAACCGGGGGGAGCTGCTGCGGATCAATTATATCCATATTTTTCTTGTGACGATCGAAGAGTCGGTCTTGTTCGTCCGGTTCATTCTTTCTATTTTGATCTCCGGGATCTTTTTAAGAAAACACTAAGATGCGCTCGTCTCTACAACCACTTGCATGAGAAAAAGCACAAACCGACCGTGAAAGTCTATCTCATCAATCCCCGTTTTCAGCCGACAATATGGTCCTTTGAGGGACTCCAGCCGCTCACCGGGACTCGCTTTTCTACCACGCCCCTCGGTCTAGCCACTGTTGCCGCTCTCACGCCCAGGCCTTGGGAAGTCGAAATTGCCGATGAGAATGTTGAGGACATCAATTTTGAAAATCCTGCGGACCTGATCGCAATCAGTGCCTTCAATGTTCAGTATCACCGGGCGCTTGAGATCATCGAGAAATTCAGAAAGCTCGGCAAGAAAGTTGCCGTCGGCGGGCCCTATAACAGCCTTTTTCCGGAAGCATTCGAGGGGAAGTGCGATTACCGGATCGTCGGTGAAGCTGAAGAAATATGGCCCGAATTCCTCCGCGATTTTGAGCAGGGAACACCCCGGGAACTTTATAGGGCTACCGGCAAAGTCGATGTCCGGAAAAGTCCGGTCCCACGCTATGACCTTATCCGGGGCGATCGGTACAACATGTTCTCGCTCCAGACGAGCCGGGGTTGTCCGTTCAATTGCGAATTCTGTGACATTATCGTGATGGACGGACGTGTGCCGCGCACAAAAACCGTCGAACAAGTACTTGTCGAGGTTGATCATTGTGTGAAGCAAGGCGCCCATTATATTGTTTTTGGTGACGCGAACTTCATCGGCAATATCTCATTCGCTCGGGAGCTTCTCAAAGGCCTGGCAGATTATTCGAAAAAAAATGGTTATCCCATAGAATTCTCCTGTGAATTGACGATCAATGTGGCGCATCATCCGGATCTTCTGGAGCTGTTTCAGGCCGCGAATTTTTATTCGCTTTTTGTCGGGATCGAAACGCCTCGGCGCGCGAGTCTTGTAGAGTCAGGAAAGTTGCAAAACACGCGCGAAAATGTCCTGGAGGATATCAAACGCATTCACTCTTATCACATCACGGTCGTAGCCGGGATGATCGTGGGGTTCGACGCGGATGACAAAAAGATATTCAAAGAACATTATGATTTTCTGCAGGAACTTGGAATTCCGTTCACGACCTGCGGAACGCTCATGGCGCTCCCTAACACACCTTTGATGAAACGGCTTAAAGTGGAGGGCCGTCTCTTGGACCTGGAATGGGCTGAGATGAACGGACACGGTTCTTCCGATTGCAACTTCGTCCCGAAGAACATGACGCTCAAAGAACTTCATCAAGGTTACAACTGGCTGAGCCGATGCCTTTACCGCTATGATAGCTACGGGGACCGGCTGGTAACGGCCCTGAACCGTTTCAGAAATCTCAACCCGGAGCACAAGCGGGCGTCCCTGGATTTCAAATTTACTTATCTTCTATTCAAACTTTTGGCCTATTATCTCCTGACCTTTGACCTTGAACGCATGAAATTTTTTGCCGGCACCTTTTGGCGCGTTGCCAAAGGCGGCCCGTTCTCTGTGAGTAAATGGCTGGAATTTTTCCGTTGGATTGCGACGCACCGGGCTTTTCGCAAGTACGTGACTGAAACCCAGGGAGTCCCTGAAGGACAGGATCCGAAGAAACCGCCCTTTGAAGAAGCCGGAGATTTTGAGGACCCGAAAATGAAATCGACCCAAATTGACCGATCTCCCGCGGCGGTAGCGTCATCATGATGAAGATAACAAGCAAGATTCCTCTCGACAAGCGAGTATGGCCCGGCGTTGTACTTCTGGGTATTCTCATGATCCTGGAACGGGCCTGGCACATTCCGTATGCGGCCCCGGCGCTTGCCTTTCTTCTTGTTGCACATCTCCTTTTTTTCAGGGATCCACAACGGGAGCCGCCAAGAGAGCAGGGGCTCCTTGCGCCTGCGGATGGGACGGTGGTCAAGGTCGACGAGATTTTTGAGGACCGGTTTCTCCGTGAACAGGCGGTGCGTATTCGGATTTTTCTTTCGATTTTTGATGTGCATACCACGCGCGCACCTTTGGCCGGCGTCATCAAATATCAAAATTATGTGAAAGGAAAATTTCTGAACGCACTGCGCAAGGACGCTTTTGACCACAATGAATCCAACTGGATCGGGATCGAGAACCGCGCGCGGCGGATTCTGTTGCGTCAGTTGACTGGCGCAGTCGCGCGGCGCATCTATTCCGACGTAGCGCTCGGACAGGTGATGGGGCGCGGGGAAAAACTCGGCATAATTTGCTACGGTTCCGGAGTCGAGGTCTGTATCCCTAAGAGGATGTTTCAGGCGAATGTTCGGGTCGGACAGCATGTCGTCGGAGGGGCGACGATCCTCGGAGCATGGAACGAGGAGGACTAAGAAGATGAAAAAGCGTTTTTATTTTACGAGCGCCGCTTTTCCCAACATGATCACGATGCTCAATCTTGTGGCAGGTTTTTTTTCGATCCTGATGAGCGTCCAGGAAAAGTATGAATATGCTGTCTGGCTTGTTTTCCTCGCCCTCATCCTCGATTCCCTGGATGGTCATGTGGCCCGGATTTTCGGGAATGAAACGGAATTTGGGCGCGAACTGGATTCATTGGCCGATGCGATTTCCTTTGTTGTGGCACCCTGCATGCTTGTTTACAAGGCTTTTTTTCAGAATTCCCCCATGGCGCTTCTTCTGGTCATCATGTTCTACCTGTGCGCCGGCGTCTTCCGCCTGGCACGGTTCAACGTCAACCCGACCCATGGAGGATGTTTTGAAGGACTTCCAACGCCGGCCGCGGCCCTGACGCTTATGATGACGATGCTGGCTTTTCACAAAAACCTGTGGACTGATCGGTCATTTTCCTTGATCAGTGTAGTGTTCCTGATGACAGCACTTGGTTTTCTCATGGTGAGTGATATTCCGTATCCGAAGGTTTCGGCCATCAAGTTTCGTTCTTGGCGGACCCTGTTTGTTGTGAAGGTGGTCACATTTTTTGCGGTATTTTTCTATCTCAACATCGAAAGTGCTATCGCCTCGATCTTTTTGACGTTTATTGTGCTTTCCCCGTTCTACTGTGTATCCTTCCACAAGGCTTCAGAAGAGGATGTCCCTGACGGGGGAGGGTGCGCCTGATGTCGCTGGGGATCCTCGTCGGTTTTTTGGCCTCCTGTTTCGGATGGCAGATCGATCTGATTGCGGTTCAACGCGGGCTCAAGCGGGGGCGAACAGCGGCTTTTTTAGTGGGCTGTGGGGCAATCCTGGCGGATATGATATTTCTTTCGGTCGGTTTTACGGGCACCCAGCCTCTCCTGGACCACCCGGAGTGGTGGAGGATTATCAGGTGGGTCGGGATTGGGGTGATCTTAGCGTTGGCAGTGCGTGGTTTTTGGGGTCACGGCAAATCCCACAACCAGATCGAGGAAGTCAGCAAAAGGAATCCGACAAAAAACTTTCTCGTCGGATTTTTGGTGGTTATCACGAATCCCGTGATTTTTCTGATGTGGGTGGGAGTTGTAGGCTTTATCAGAGCCCATTTTCCCGAGGCGCGTGAGCCGTGGTTCAAGGAGTTCTTCCTCGGGGGCTTCCTGATCGGCGCCATGCTTTGGTTTGTTCCGCTTGCGTTTATTTTTTTAAAGAGATTAAATCGTTGGAGTGAGAAAAATCACTCCTTTATTTCCCGGCTTTCCTCCGGGACGCTCGTCCTAGTGGCCCTTTATCTGATTTTTTTTGAAAAATTCAGGTTTTCCTGACGTTGTTGACCCTTGAGGGCTGCTTGACGTTCCAGAAAAGCAGTCGAGGCCCTTTAGAAAGGATCGAAAAAACGCCTGTTGCCAGGCTACCGTCCTTTTGGTATATTATCAGCCGTTCCTCGGCCGGTTTTCTTGAGCATCTAGAATGGTTTTAGCGCTGCTGTTGTCTGTCTTTCTTTGTTTATAGTTTTTTTATTCATAAGCTAGCGTGTAGAAGTAAAAATATCATTTTTCTACGCGGGAATGATCTTAAAAAAGGACCGGACTGATGACCTTGTCGCCTCGAAAGAAAACTCAGGCAGCAAAAAAAGAATCTCCCAAAACGAAGCATAGCGTTATCTCTGTAGGAAAAACAGCGACCGTACCAGTCGCACCAACTCCAAAACGGGTCCCCGTCATAAGACGATCTGCCTCGGTTCTTTCCCAAAAGCAGTCCCTTAAGCCCATTCCTGAGAATGTGATCATGTCTCCCAAGGTTGGGGTGCAGGCTTATCGAGAAATGCCGCGCGAACTTCCGGACAACTACGGCGACAATCAGATCTATCTTCTCGTCCGCGATCCTCACTGGATCTATGCCTACTGGGAGGTTCAGGAAGGCCACCAGCGGCACCATCTTGCGAAGCTCGGCGGAAACTGGGAGAGTGTTGTTTCCGTTCTTCGTGTTTATGACACCACGGACGAAGGGAAGGCCCCCTCTTTTTCTGATATCGTGCTCCAGAACATGAGCAAGTGCTGGTACATTAAGACCCAGCCGAACCACAGCTATTTTGTCGAGATAGGGCTTCTGCATCGTGACGGCCGTTTCATCTGTCTTGCCCGCTCCAATGACGTGACCACGCCGAGGTCCGGGATGTCCGAGATCATTGATGATCAGTGGATGTCGATTGATTTTGACAAGATGTATGCCCTTTCGGGTGGATTCCAGGTCGGAAAAAGTTCTGCCGAGCTTCAAAAGCTCATGGAAGAGCGTCTCAAGAGCGCGATCACGTCAGGTTCCGGGGCCGGAGCCGTTTCCAGCCTTTCCAGTCCGGTCAGGGTCAAGCGACGCGGCTTCCATTTCTGGCTTGAGTGTGAACTTATCATCTACGGCGGCACAGAACCCGATGCCAAGGTCACCATGCAGGGAAGACCCGTTCAGCTCCGGCCCGATGGTACTTTCACGCTTCGCTACGGGCTTCCGGACGGGAAATTTGTCTTTGATTGTCACGCTGAATCTTCGGACGGCGTCGAAGAAAGAGTGATTACCCCGATTGTGAATCGCAACACAGAAAGGCCCGCGCCTGTCATCAAGACAGGAAAGCACCCCTAACTATGGAAAAAGGTTTTCTTTCCATAGTGCTCCACGCGCATCTGCCATTCATCCGCCATCCTGAACACGAGTATTTCTTGGAAGAGGCTTGGCTTTACGAGGCCATCACCGAGACCTACATTCCGCTCATCCATATGTTCGAAGGTTTGGAGCGGGACCATGTTCCTTGGCGACTCACGATGTCTTTGACGCCTTCGCTTATGTCTATGCTGCAGGACGAGCTTTTGCAGGACCGTTATCTGCGGCATCTGGACAAGATGATCGAGTTGGCCAATAAAGAAATCGAGCGCACGCGTTTCCAGCCCGAGTTCCATGAAACCGCACTCCATTATTATTGGGAATTCACGCGTGCGAAGGACACGTTTGTGAACCGTTATCACAGGAATCTTACGCAGGCCTTCCGGAAATTCCAGGATCACGGACATCTTGAGATCGTCACCTGTGCTGCGACACACGGATTCCTTCCCCTGATCAGCCGTAATGAAGGGACCGTCCGTGGTCAGATCAAGACCGCGGCGGAACTCTATGAGAAAGTGCTCGGTCGTCGTCCGATCGGCATTTGGCTTCCCGAGTGCGGTTATTACCCGGGCATCGATAAATACCTCAAAGAACAGGGCATCCGTTATTTTCTGACCGATACCCACGGCATTCTTCACGCCTCACCGCGTCCGAAGTATGGGGTCTTCGCGCCGATTTTCTGCCCGAGCGGGGTGGCCGCATTCGGCCGTGACGTGGAATCTTCCAAACAAGTCTGGTCGGCCATTGAAGGATATCCGGGTGATCCGGATTACCGCGAATTCTATCGCGACATCGGTTTTGAACTGGATTTCGAGTATATCCGTCCTTATATTTCTCCCGACGGTTTGCGCGTCAACACCGGTATCAAATATCACCGCATCACGGGCAACACCGAAGAGAAACAACCGTATGTGCGCGGTTGGGCCATGCAAAAGGCCGCGAGCCATGCCGCAAATTTCATGTTCAATCGCGAAAAGCAAGTCGAATACCTTTATGATTTTATGGGCCGGAAGCCCCTTATCGTGGCCCCTTATGATGCGGAACTTTACGGACACTGGTGGTATGAAGGCCCGGAGTTCCTGAATTTTTTTGTTCGCAAGACTGCCTTCGATCAGAAGATGTTTTGCTTGATCGCGCCGTCGGATTATTTCAAGGAGTATCCCGTCAATCAGATTTCCACACCATGCTTCTCGAGCTGGGGCTGGAAAGGGTACAGCGAGACCTGGCTTTCCGGCGCAAACGACTGGATTTACCGCCATCTTCACAAGGCTTCTTTGCGCATGAGCGAAATAGCCCAGAAATTCCGCGGACAGAACGGGACCGTTGGCCGGGCGCTCAAGCAGGCCGCGCGCGAACTTTTTCTTGCACAATCAAGCGATTGGGCTTTTATCATGCACACGGGCACGGTAGTGCCCTACGCGGTGAAGCGGACGAAAGAACATCTTCTCAATTTCACGAGGATTTATGACGATCTTATGAATAACCGTCTTGATGAAGGCTGGCTCAGGGAGCTGGAAGGGAAGGACAACATCTTTCCGGATGTGGATCACGAAGTTTTTTAAGGGTTCTTTTTTACATCATCTTAAATCAGAGAGGAAATGAACATGCAGGAACAGTATTACGGGATCGGCGAAACGGCGGGAAAGATTTACAAAACGTTGGAACAAAAAGGAGAAATGACCCTGGCGAAGCTCCTCAGGGAGGTCGGGACGGATGAGGCCCTTTTCAACCAGGCTATCGGCTGGCTTGCCCGTGAGAATAATATCAACTTCGGAAAGATCGGTAAGATTGTTAAAGTGTCCCTCCTGAAAGGCTAGGCCTTTAAAGAGAAACACGCACGTTTTCCAAGGCGTGAGGCGGCAGCACCGCCCCGCGCCTTTTTTTCGCCTCACATCTTAATCAACTAACACCTGTGTCGCTTTGCAATTAGGCGGTTCGTACCATTCCCACGGCATAAACTTCTGATTTCGCCATGACCTTTCTAGTTGCCCCATCGTTAGAGTCCTATTTATAGCAATAAATAGCACCGCATAATCCAAAATCCAAGGATTTTTTTACCAGCCGCTTTGCTATTGCCCGAAGAGATGTTATATTTTTCACGTACCTTTATTAAGTGACTTTTAATCCGTTTGCAGAGGGAGTCCACGCGGAATGAATTTTAGATTCTTAAGATTTGTTGCGGGCGTTGTTCTGTTCGCTTTTATGGTAACCAGCATGGATCCCGTTACCTGCGCGAGCGCGTCCATACCGCAAGGTATTGGCATGCAGGCGGAATTACCGGTCTCGCCGTTCGAGATGTTCGAGGTTCCAGCCGAGTTCGGTCAAATAACGGATATGATCACCGGCAATCCTTCTGCTCCTGCGTTCATCCACATCCAGTCCGCGCATGGAAGTTACGAGGCTGAAAAAAACATCGAAAAACTCCTCGGCTATATCGAGAAAAATTCTTCCGTTCGTCTCATGCTTCTTGAAGGCGCGGCCAACAAACTTCAACCCGAACTTTTCCGTATTTTTTCCGATCATCCGGACTTCAACCGCAAAGTTACGGACAAACTCATGCAGGAAGGTTATCTCACCGGGCCGGAGAATTTTCTGATCAATCAGGGATCGTACGGGGTACGGAGTGCGGAGTACGACGAGAAAGCTTTTAACGCCGTACGCCGTACGCAAAACACCGTACTGACGGAGGCGTTCGGTATCGAAGATCTTGAAGCGTACAAAAAAGACCGCAATGCGTTCATTGCTGTCGTAAAAAAAGAAAAAACCGCGGAAAGACTCTTGGGATCCCTGCGTGCCGCAATTGACAAACGCTTTGCCGCAAAAGTAAATAAGGAGTTTTTGAATCTTGTCCGCCAGGAAGAGGCATTCGGCGTCGGGACAGTCTCGTTTGAGGGCTGGCTCAAGATTCTTGGTGAGGCAAGCAAGAGACATCTTAAAATAGATCTCTCAGACGCCTTTTACCAGGGTCAATACCCTTTTCTTATCCGTTATTTCCGTTTGCAGGTGATCGGTTCCAGGATCGACCGTGAAAAAGCACGCCAGGAAATCAAATCCTTTTTGAAAGAACTCGCTCAGCGCAAGATTTCCGAGGAGATTCTCGGAAATTTCAAAACCATACTGCAATTACCCGAAATAGATCTTCTGAAAAATGTCGGTCGTACCACAGACGGCTACTCTATCCTGCGCCGCGCATTCGATCTTGCTTTTGAAAGACTTCCCAAGGATTTTTCCATGACCCCGTGGCCAAACTGGACCCTGTACGCTCAATACATCATTCTGATGCAGGAAATGGAGGGCAAAGGTCTTCATGAAGAGGCCGCCCGCCTGAAAGATAAGATCCAAACAGCTTTGGCCAAGACTGCGGATGAAAAAGAATACCTCGTGGTTGCACGCAAGCTCTGCTTACTGAGGCGGCTGTTTTCCTTGGAGCTCACGCGTGCTGAATATGAAGAACTGAAGACTCAACGGGACTCGCAGATCGGGACTCGTACCTCGCAAGGAACCAAAACGAGTCTCGAGTCCCTAGTCCCTAATCCCGAAGCGAAGGGGTTATTCGTGGCAGCTATGACGTTTTATCAAACGGCCATTGTTCGTGAACAACACATGTTCGCTAACGCCCTTGCACGAATGGAAAAACAGAAACAAAATCGCGCCGTGATCGTAACTGGTGGATTTCATGCAGACGGTCTTAAGAAACTCGCGGCTTCAAAAAGCTGTTCTTATCTTCAAATCACTCCGCGTATTAACGAAGTCTCAAAGCGCGATCACGAGATCTATCTTCGTTCGATCTTTGGCTTCTTCGACTCTGCTCAGGCCAAGGTCCGCGATCTTGAAACTTCCCAGATGAATAAAGTGCCGGGGCTGGATCGTCCGGCGATGCAGCATGTTTTGGGGGAAAAGGGTGCTGAAGCTGTTGCCCGTGCGGAACTCCGGATTATTCGTGACATGATCAATTCTGAAGATGTTTCGATCCGTCCGGCTCTGATAGCCAGCGCGTCGATTTTTTTGGCTGCCCGTGCGGAAATGAGGCAGAAAAAATCTGATGAGCAGGTACAGGGGGATGCCTTTTCTCTCTTGCGGCCCAATCTCCGGGAAATTTTCATTGAGATGAACAAGTTTAATAAAGAAAAATATCAGTTGTTGAAAAAGCAGCATCGTGTCCAGAAGGAAATTTATGAGCAACAAACATCTGGGGCGGATGATCCGAGGGAAAAAGAAAAGTTAAAGAAAGCGGCGGATTTTTCGTATCAACTTTCCAACCTGGCCGCAGCATTTATAAATGTATTTGAACAAATAACTAAACTTTACCAAGCCGCCGAGGAGATTATAGGGATTGAACCTGCCGAGAAACTCGAAAAAGAAAAAATGAAAAGCATTAATGCCATAGCGGGCAATATTGCAAAACTTTTACAGACAAAAGTTGATTATGAACGTCAAGAAAAGGAACTTTTGAAGCAAAAACAAGATCTTTGGAATAATAAGCCCGGATCTGCAATTCATACCACAGCACAGAAAATACAAACCCCTGTTGCTGAAAAAGGAACCACAGAACGCCCTGAGTTTCGTCAGCCGGAAGTTGATCGGCAAAAAAAACAAGCTGTTTTTAGTGATCAGTCTTCAGTTTCCAGCTCGGGTTCCCCGGCTTTGGCCAAAGACCATGGATGGATCGCGTCGTTTAAAGTAGTGATTACATCTATGATTATTGCGGCAGTGATGGGTTTTTCATCGGTCTTCACCCGTGCCCTTGAACCAAGCTATTTTATTTCCACAGATGGCGCGCTTTTCTCCAATGTCGAGATGGTTGAAAATTTCAGCACGCTTCCCGGACTGACAGGGCAAAATTTCGACTTAAGCCAAATAGCAAAAGATGCCGTCTGGATGTACGCGCCCTCGAATCATGATTTTGCAATAGGGGCCAGGCAGGAAGGCTCTGAGATCGTGTTTATGGTTGCGTATTTAAAAACCGGCACATCCGAGATCGTAATAATCGAAATCGATCGGATACCGGATACGTGGAGCCTCCAAAACGTTGCGGATATTTCTCCGGACGGAACAACACTCTTTTGGGGAGTCAAGGATGCGGATGGCGTGTACATAACCCATATACTAAACACATCCGGTCAAGCCTTTGAGTTCAGGGATGTCATGCTTCGTTCCCTTAGTTTCAAAGGAGCGGTCGCAACAGCCGCCTTTCAAATCAATGGAGTTTTGCGAACCCTAACATTTAATTTCCATTCGTTCGAGGTATTTTCAAACACTCCGGAAGGCGGGATGATCACGCCTTCAAATCCTGATTTTGCGATCGGGGCTGTGTTAGTACCCGGAAATCGCGATGTCGCTTCCGTGGTATTGTTTCAAATAAGCACAGGTTGGTTTTATGAGTTCGGACAGATACCAAGTTCCTGGAGTCTTCAGGGCATTTCGGATCTTTATATCTCGGGAGAAATTGCGGCAGCTGTTCTTGGAATCAGAGATGAGAACGGTGTCAATACAACCTATGTCATCAATGCCTTTGGGTCGCTATCATTCAATGGATTTATTCGATCCATCAATTTTAGCGGGCAGACAGCGGTTATTATTGCCCGACAAGACAATGGGTTTACGAAGACCGTTACGGTCGATTTGAAAACCCTGCAAATCCGCTCAACAATTTTTGATGTTCCTCCAGGTTGGAAAGCCGCACCTTCGAATCCTGATGGTTTCGCGATCGGGAAGGTGACGGTGGGCTCTGAAGAGATGTTGGTAGCTTTGGACCGGACAACAGGGGAACTGATCAAGATTGCGACAATACCGGAGGGGTCAAGCGCCCAAAGTTTTTCAGACATTCTCTCGGACGGGACCATCGTCATTTACGGGATCGGAGACACGATCTATGTTCAGAAACTTCGTGATGCCTCAAGCCGGGTCACGTTTAGCGGGAACGTTCAGTATGTGGAATTAAATGGGCAAACTTTGGCCGTCAGGGCGTTGCATAACAACGCATTTTGGAAAACCGTAACGGTTAATTTGAATTCGCTGCAGATCATTTCAACACTTTTTGATGTTCCTTCCGGTTGGATCGCCGCGCCTTCCAATCCCAATGGTTTTGCGATCGGGGAAATGGCCTCGGGTTCCCAGAAAACACTGACAGCTTTGGCTCGGGACACGGGCGAATTGATTCCGATCGCGGTAATACCCAGCGGCTCAAGCGCCCAAAGTTTTTCAGATATTTCCTCCGATGGGACCCTCGTTGTCTACGGGATTGGGAACAATGGTTACGTGCAAAAGCTCAGGACCTCTTCAAGCCGGGCGGTGTTTATCGGAAATATCCAGTCCGATAGTTTTAGTGACCAGACTGCGGCTGTCAGGGTTTTGCATTACAATAAGTATCCAAAGACCGTGACGGTGAACCAAAATACGATGCAAATTACTTCAGAAATCTTTGATAACATTCGTGACGAATTGATGGTAAAAAGCCTGAAATATTTTGTGGTCGGCACCGGGATCGATACCCAATGGCATTTTCCTTACGACAATTTAAGTGCAAGCGGATATGTCAAAGCTTATTACACACAGCCTACCCTTATTGGTTTTTATTTGCGAATATTGGGAAATGTAGCTCTCGGGAAGACGGCGAATGGAATGACACAAGCTGAGGTCTTTGCCGAGATCAATACGGTTTTGACGAATTTGAGATATTGCCAGACAACATTTGGCTGGAAGGGACTTATTCCCTGGCTCAATCTGGGTTCAACAATGACGCCACGCACCAGCGAGATTGGTATCGGAGACAATCTCAATTTAAGTAAGAGCCTGGGAGTGTTGATCGGGACACTCGAAAGCGCCGGGGATCTGGGCGCAGAGGGGGTTACGGCTATCGCGAACGCAAAAGCTTTTCTTGCCGCCCAGGAAGAAGGATATAAAGCTTCCGTGGATCCCGCAAACGGACTTTTTTACGGTACTTATAACAAGACAACAGGCAGCTTCTCAACTTATTACCATCTCGACCGGGTTGCGAATGAATTTTTTGAGGCCACCGTTTTTGCGGTGGCCCAATTTGGTGTTCCGGATACTGTTTGTCTTAACCAAATGCTTGTGACCGCAAACTACACTACCCAGGACGGACAAACGATCGAAACCTTGGCGCCGTGGGATGGATCGGGGCACCAGGTGCTCTTGTCGATCAGCGAGAAGTCTAACACAAGAAAGGCTTTCACTTCCAGCGCTTCTGGATATCAGGGAGGGCGCTGGTCGATCAGCGAGAACCGTTATCCCGGATTTCAAACTGCACACTACAATTTCATGGTCATTCAAACACTCTATGCTTCTCAATATCGTCTTCCGGGGGCTCCTTCGGCAGGTTCGACGGCCGACGGCGACTACGAAGGGAAAATGGGAATTCCACAGATTGCCGAGAGAACCATAAGATCAGGCCCTCTGGACAACGAAATCAATGGGAATAACGGACTCACTTATGCGTGGATAGCGGGGATGAATGTGGCTCCCGAGGTTACTGAGGTTGTTTCAGAGTGGCTGGGGAGTATTAATAGTCAAATACCTGGAATAAACGGCACCTTGGGATTCTACGACTCTGCGAGATCGAAGACAAAAATCAACAAATGGTATTATGGAATTGATGTTGCATCTTCGGCCATGGAAGATGATTCCGCGAATTTCAGAGCTTACCTGGTGAATCGCGGGATGACGGAAAAGTATGATCAGATCTACGAAGTTTTCGATGAAACACTTAGACATATTACCCGTACTCCGATACCCTTTGCTCATCCTCCGGTTTTTCCAGACTATTCGTTATCGGTCTTTGACGACGAAACGAGCGAAGGCCGGGTGGGCAGTGACTTCCCAAATCCTCAGTCGAAACCTTCCGGCGTGAAATTCCAGGGCACCACTACCGCGCCTGGCGGGCATTACTGGAAGTTTTCCTCCTACGATGCCAGGGCAAATCGTTTGTCTATCTCTTACTCGACGGGAACCTTGCCGGTCGGTCTTCGGGTTGAACTAAAGAAAAACGGTGTGGTTGTTTACAGCGGACCGGCGATCCCTGCCGGAAATGGGATGAATTTCAAATATGCTGAAATCAATCTTCCCAATGATCCGGCGCTTAACGGTGTTGACGAAGCAGCCCTTGTCGCAGATTCTGCCGGCACCTTTAATTTTGCCATTCACTTGATCAACTTTCAGCATTTTCCTTCGGTTTCTCTGGCCAAGGAGGCTCTAAAGCCTGGTGTTGTCAAGAAAGGGGTCGCGAAGCTTGCGTCGGATTTGCAATCTACTGTGGCTCAACCAGTCCCGACGTTTCAACCTGCACCGCCTCAGCAGTCGTCTATTTCCGAAAAATTCTGGCCGACACCTTCCAACGCGGTTGCGAGCCGCGCTGAATTAAGGACTGCCGTCGAAATAACGAACAGGATTTTATCGATCGTTTTTTCAGGTTCTCCGGCGTATGCAGCCGAAACCGAGCCGCAACTTTTCCCCAAAACGCTTCCGGCGGCACTGGCCGTTCCGAAAACTCTTAGCAAATGGCCGGCATTCAACAAGATCATCAGCCGTCTCGCGACGGCTTCTACGGAGCGTATGGTCATTGACCAGCGGCAGGGCATTCCGGATGCGGCAAGCGTTCTGCCTCTGATAACTTTGGCGCTTTATAATTCGAAAGTGAGCGTGGTACAAGCCTTGATCGCGGATACCCAGGATGTGGCCGCTTTTGTCAAAAAGATCGCGGCATTAAGCCCCAATGGTAAACTACCTCAGAATTTCAAGGTGCAGGGATTTGCGAACGAGAATGAGTTCATCGTGGAATTTGCAGAGTTCTATAACAGTTCCGTTCCGTCCGGAAGGTCGGTGGCGCTTGTGACAGACCGCGCTGATTCCATGGTGACACATAAGATCGGCGTTCGTAAAAAACTTCTAAGCGTTTTGGGCGACACTGACTCGCTCAAACAGACTGCCTCCGCGCTTCTCGCTGCGGACAAACTCCTCGACGAGTCGGTTTGGTCGATGGGCTATCATTTTGTGGCGGCCGGAAAACTTGGCGGGTTCGATGTGCTGATGATCGAGCTGGCGGGCTATCTCGCGGCGCAAAAGGCCATGGCTGCAGCGGCATAAACGGGCCGCTTTTTTCTCCCAATCATCCTCTTTTTCTTCCTTTAATTTTGTTCTCGAAAACCTTGGAACGATTATGGAGTTTAAAACCGTTCTCGGCCCAATGGGAGCAAAATTTTCTTCTCGTTGTAATGCGGTTTTGGGTTGCTTGGGAAAACCGGCCCTTACTTATCGCGCAATCTCCATTTTCGTTTAAGATTCACTGGAATTTTCTTCAAAAAAAGCCATAATGACACACTATGTCTTACCGGTTTATCTGCGATCATTGTGGAAAAAAATTTGAACTGGAGGTTCCCAAAGCCAAAGAATGTCCCTTCTGTTTTTGGAGCTCGTCCGTTAAGCGAGAGGACGAATGGATTCCTGAGAAAAAGGGTGCTTCCCGTTCTTTCAAAGAAACTGCATCGAAGTCAGATCGCAAAGTTTCTTCCGGGAATTTAAGGTATCTCTTTCGCATATTGCTCTTCTGCGCCATTCTCGCCGCAGTCGGATTTCTGGCGCGCAAAGCCCACAAGATATTTACTTCGTCTTCTTCCCAAAGTTGGAGAACTTTTTCAATTAAGCCGCAAAATGATAACAAACAGGTCGAGAAGGTGATGACGGATCCGTTGATGTTGCTTTCCTTGAAGGAAAAAGAGATGCTCTTCCGTGAAGCGACGATCCCGGCAGACCGGGCGCCGGACCCGGGCGAGCAAAAGATCCTTGACCGGTCCGTCTCATTTCAGACGGGATGGACTGAAAAATTGCCTTCCGCGATGTGGACGCTCGAGCAATACCAAAAAATGATCGCGGATCAGGAAACTTCCTATAAAATGCCTTTTGCAAGAAGCTATAAGAAAAAACTCGAGGAGTTATTTAAGACCAAATACCTTGCAGCTGCAGATGCGTTCGCGAAGGGGGATGTATTGGCGGCCCGAAATCTCTGGGTGGAATCTTTAGCGTTTCCTCTCTATTCCAAAGATCTGAAAAAACACCGCGCCGTTGCGCTTACCATGCTCCGGACTTTCATCAATGACACTCTTTCAAAAGTAAGCGCCATGAACCAGAGCATTTTGGACAGGGGAAGGAAGTCCAGGGAACAAGCCTTGAGCATGGAATACCAGAAGCTTACTGGTCTGATCGTCCAAAAGAAATGGCAGGAGGCTCTGACGGTAACCAGTCAAATGATCTCGGAGGTCGAAGAACTGCGCAAGAACGCGGTACCCCAGGAAGTGCCGCCGCCCTATCCGGCTTCTTTCGGAACAATTGATCTGGATCTTCAGCGGCCGCTGATGGATTTGATGTCGCCGAGCCCTTCCTCCACGGCCGATCTTCAACCACTACAGCAGGATTTGGTCGAGAAGAAAGAAGTGATCGAAACATTCACGGAAACCTATTTTAAAAATGTCACGGCGGTCTACCGGTCGGCTTTGGAACTGATCCATGACAAGAAGTGGCAGGAAGCAGCGCAGACATTGGGATCTCTTCAGGGGCCGCAAGTGCTTCAGCAAGACGCAGCCGAAAAGATAGCGATCCTTGCGAAAATGGCGGGGCGAATACTTGATTCATCCGGGAAAACCGGCTAGGCTTCGGGAGTGAAGCTATGAGTCGCGACACGCTGGGTTTGGGTGTTCTAAAGACACGGCGGGGTGTTTTCGCTCTTGTGGCAGATATGACTACGGCAACCCAGATCGTTAAATGTGCGGCCGGGCTTCATATCGGAGCAAAGAATTTTGATAATGCGGAGAGGCTGGTTGCGCAGGTCGCGATCGAACGGCCTTTTCTTGTAATCCTCGACTTTGAAAAACGTGAGGCTGAGGCATTCCGGGCACTCAACGAATTACATAAAAATGCCGATCTACAGGGTACCCCTGTGGTGGGATTTGTGACACAGGCGAAGGTGATGGTAAAGCCCGAGGCCGAGAAGGCCGGTTGTTTTCGGGTCTTTATGAAAACAGAGTTCGGCAGAGAACTGCCGGACTTGATTGCGAGGTATGCGGTATGATCCTGCATTTTGGGCATGATCTTCCCGTCGAAGAGGCAAAAGCGCTGGACTGCGAGTCTCCGGCCTTCACGTCGGAAGAGATGCGCATCATCAAAAGCCAGATCCGCAAGAACATGGCGGTGATCGATGATCACATCCGTCGGATCGACATTTTTGTGAACCACGAGCGCCACGCGTCACGCACAGGATTGGTCGGACAATTGCATGAACGTCTTGGGGTTCTGATGGAAGAGAATGACACGTTTCGAAAAGTTTTGTGGAAACAATACCAAAACCTGGGAGCAAACCTGACATGAGCCGGCGCGTTACGACCCTGATCCTTGGCGGTGGGCAGGGAAAGAGATTGTTCCCGCTCACGAGTTACCGTTCCAAACCTGCCGTCCCGATCGGCGGTAAATACCGTCTGGTCGACATCCCGATCTCAAATGCCATCAATTCAGCTCTCCGGCGTATCTTCGTCCTGACGCAATTTAATTCTGCTTCGCTACACCGGCACATCCATCGGACCTATCCGTATGAAGCGTTCACAAAAACAAGTGTGGAGCTTCTCGCGGCTGAGCAAACGACTGAAAATACAGACTGGTTCCAAGGAACCGCAGATGCGGTTCGGAAATGTATGCCGCATTATCGCGCGGATGCCACGGATATTTTCCTGATCCTTTCCGGGGACCACCTTTACCGGATGAACTACAGAGAGATCCTGGGGTTCCATGAGATGCAGGGGGCGGATGTAACGATCGCGACTGTCCCGGTACCCGAGCGACTCGTCAAGGGATTTGGCGTCATGAAGCTCCAAAGGGACGGCCAGATTACAGATTTTCTTGAAAAGCCAAGCAAGAACGATGATGTGGGATCTTATGCCATGCCCAAACCCCTTTGCGATCTTCATCGCGTGAGGGCGAAGGGCCCTATGTATCTTGCATCGATGGGAATCTATGTTTTCAACCGCGATGTGCTTTTGAACGTACTCTCCGGGAGCGAAAAAGATTTTGGCAAAGAAATCATCCCGAAGGCAATCAAGAACTACAAGGTTTTCGGTCACGTGTTCACGGGCTATTGGCGCGATATTGGAACGATCGGGAGTTTT
This sequence comes from Candidatus Omnitrophota bacterium, assembly GCA_041653795.1. Lineage (GTDB taxonomy): Bacteria > Omnitrophota > Omnitrophia > Omnitrophales > Aquincolibacteriaceae > Aquincolibacterium. Next base: position 48,429 of record JBAZER010000008.1, on the reverse strand, counting down.
TATGAGGCGAGCATCGAACTAACAAATACGAACCCGCCGTTTAGTTTTCTCTCTCCGGAAGGGCGTATCTTTACCCGTCCCAGGTTTCTGCCGCCTTCCAAGGTCCTCGAGACGGAACTGGACCATGTTTTGATGTCCGAGGGTTGTATTCTGACAGGCGCCAAGATCCGTCAATCGGTTGTGGGTCTGCGGTCGGTTGTTGGGGCCGGGACCGCGGTCGGCAAAAGTATTCTTATGGGGAATGACTACTACGAGTGGCCGGATCCGTCTCAGGACCACCGGATCGGAGTTGGCAAGAACTGCGTGATCGAAAATTGTATTGTCGATAAAAATGTGTCGATCGGGGATGGCGTCAGTATTACGAACGCCAAGGCGATCGACGAGAAGGACGGCGACCATTACTACATCCGCGATGGGATCGTGATCATCCCGAAGGGTGTCCATATTCCATCCGGCACGAAGATTTAGATTAAAACCATATTTTTGATTGGGTAAGCCGATATTGAAAACCAGGTCTAGATTTGCCGGGACGTATTTTAAAAGGGTTTTAACACAGCGGGAATTATGAACGTTAAGCAATCGGGAAGGCTAGCAATTTTTTGCTTTTTTTGTCTCGTTTTTCCCCCCTCACTTCTCCACCTTGCATCTGCTCAGCAGGAGATCGGGTCCGAAGAGCGCGGACAAGAAGCTTCTGCGTCGCAGACCCAAGCCACGATGGCTTCTCTTTTCGGTCGTGGGGCCAGAGTACCAGAAATTCCTCGCATCAGCGGAACGATTGCGCTTCCCGCCTTTAGCAATTCAGGCATGACGATCGATGATGGGACACTGCGCACAGTTCAACGCGGGGAGCGTTCTTCGGGGCGCGGGGAACGATGAACTTATCCGCTATCCAATTCCCAAGAGTTTAGTAGTTTGCTTTTTCCAGTCTAAAGAGTGCGAATGTCGCGAAGAGGATGTTCCCGCCCCACGCGCTCAAGAACGGAAAGAGTTTTCCGGCTTTTCCCAAAGCGAGCAAGACCGCGTCACTTACGTGAAATGCAAACACCATGGCTGCACACACCAAAACGCTCGTGGCGATCGCCTTACGGTTACGCACGGTTCCCAGAAAGGGGACAGCAAGAAGCAGCATGACGAGCCCCTTCCAGGGTGCAGCCATACGGTTATAAAGATCCACTTTCTCTGAGTACACGGAAATACCGTTCTCCTTAAGTTTATCAATGGTGTATTTGAGTTCGTGATAAGAAAGAAAAGCGCTGTCGCTGGCTGTGTTGATCAGATCCCGCGGGGTGATGGTAACATCCGAATAACTTTTTTTCGGGATGATCAAAGGTTTTCCGAGGACGTCGCCCTGGACGTCCGTTTGATATTCCGTGATTCCTTCAAAAAGCCACTGGCCGCCGGTCCAGGCTCCTTTTTGTGCGAAGATCTTTTGCGCGGTGTGATGAGTCACGGGATCCAGCCAGATGATGATCGCACCCTCGACGGTCTTGGGCCTTGGAGAGAATTTCCGGAAATAATAAAGCGTGTTGCCCCCGGAATAATAAGTAACATTCTTAAAGACTTTCCGGTCTTTGTTGTCCTTTTTCTTCTCGATATAGATCTCCAGAAGCTCGTTGGCTGTGCGGGAAGTTTTTGGCACCACGCGGTCGGCAACGAGGAAGGTTACAATACCGAGCAAAAGTCCCAGGAAGATCATCGGTCGGACAATGGTCAATATTTTGAGGCCGACGGCTTTCATGGCCATGAGCTCGTTATGGAGACCAAGTTGAACTAAAAGGAAAATGGTTCCGAGCCATACGGCCCATGCGATAGTCTGGGTGAACGAGATTGGGATGAGTGACAAATAATAGCGAAGGATGATCAGAATCGGAGTCTTGTTCTTCAGGAGTTCATCGAGGTTATCAAAAAGGTCAGCCACCAGGATCAGGAAAATGAGTGTGAGGGAGCAGAAAATGATCGGGAAGATCAATTCCCGCACAAGATACCGGTCCAGGACTTTCAAAAGAGTTTCTCCTTTGGAGTTGCGTTATGAAGCCAGTATCTTATCCGCGCTCGGGGCGAATCTCAAACTGTTTTTCTTGGCGGGAGCGACGGTCCTGGCTTTGATTTTCAGTTAATGAACGACAGTCAGGACCGTCCCAATCTCAGCTTTGCCTTGATTGATTGGTATTGGGACGGTCCTTGCGAGTGCCAAGAAATCCACACGCTTGGCACCGTGGAGTTTTAGGAGACGGGCCGCTTCATTTGCGGTTGCGCCAGTGGTCAGGACATCATCCAGGAGAAGAAAAGATTTCCCCGGGACTTTCGCGGGGAACTTCAATCTGAAGGCACCATGGACATTGATTGCCCGCTCGCACTGGCTGAGTGAAGTTTGACTCGGGATGGGGCGCTGCTTGACCAAAAGGGACCTTTCGATGGGCGGCGTGAGCCAAGGCGCCAGCAGTGTTGCAAGGATTTCCGCCTGATTAAAATGTCTTTTCATAAGTTTTAGACGATCGATCGGAATGGGAAGAATGGCGTCGTACCAAAAATCGGAGGTAACGGCCTGTGCAAGCCCGATGGCACGTTTTTGGCAGGTCTTGAGAAGATAATCCCTGCGTGCGTACTTAACGCCGTGCAACAATTCCTTGACCGGGGAGCCATAGGCATAAACGGTCCAGGCATGGTCCAGGTATTCAAAACGCTCATCAACCAAAGTTTTCTCCATGGGCCAGGCAAGGGCGTCCAAGTTCCCAGCGCAGTGCTGGCAAAGGACCTTCTCCTCAATGTCGAGACTGGCGCGGCATACTTCGCACATTGTAGGATAGAAGAGACGAACAAAGGCTTCCCGGTAGTGGTGGAACATGAGAGGCATTCTATCATAAAGAAACGGAAACGTAGGATAGGGGATGCGGAATGTTTTCGTTGACCAACGCCTGTTTGCCATTTTCCATACGAGAAGTCGTTATTTCCTTTGCCTCAGGACGGGTTTTCCGTATAATACCGCCCTCATTCAATCCACATACGAGAGAGGGTGAAACCGAGTGTTAAAAGTCGATGTTGGAAGTCACGAGCCGCTTGAGCGGGCCTTGAAGCGCCTGAAAAAGAAGATGGAACGCGAAGGGATCCTGAAGATCCTGAAGGCGCGGAAGAATTACGAAAAGCCCAGTGAAAAGAGGCGTCGTAAGTCCCGCATGTCCAAGTCCCGTAAATTCAGCTTCTAATACGGGCCGCCAGTTGCAGGAGTTCTCCTGTTTTATATCTAAAAGGGGGCAGTCTCTCTTGAATTGAGAAGACGGCCCCTTTTTTAGTTTACGCTCTGTGAAGTGGAAATGATCTTCTGCTTTTGGTATGATGAACGCCTAGCGCTGAAGTATTCATGCGGATCAAGAACGAAAGGGTTGCATTCCACAATTTATGACGGCGAAATTTCAGGGTTTTCCAGGGATGGAAGACATCCTTCCGGGGGAGATCGAAAAATGGCAATGGATCGAGGAAAAAGCGCGTATTTTCTTCGAAGCCCATGGATTTAAAGAGATTCGCACACCCATCCTTGAACCTACCGAACTTTTTGTTCGTTCCATCGGCCAGGCCAGTGACATTGTTCATAAAGAAATGTTCTCCTTTAAGGACCGCGGCGAACGTGATATGACCATGCGCCCCGAAATGACGGCATCCGTCGCGCGTTCGGTGATTGAAAAAGGGCTTCTCAAAACATCAAAATCCCTCCGGCTTTATTATATGGGTCCCATGTTCCGTGCGGAGCGCCCCCAGGCGGGCCGCAAACGCCAGTTCCATCAGATCGGTGCTGAAATGATTAATGAGCCCGGGGTTAATGCGGATATTGAATGCATCAAGCTTCTTTATGATTTCTTACATTATGTCGGACTTAAAAATTTCAAATTAAACGTAAATGATTTGAGGGATATTTGTCAAAGCCTGACAATCCAAAAACTGAGAGCTTATTTTTCTCAAGAGAAAAATAAGCTTTGCAAGGATTGCCAATGGCGATTAGAAAAAAATGTTCTCAGAATTTTTGATTGTAAAATAAAAAGTTGTCAACCCGTCATTGAAAGTGCTCCTTGGAATAATTTAAACTCAGATATTTTGGAAGGACTGAAGAAATATAATATCTCTTATCATATCAATCGACGTCTTGTTCGTGGCTTGGATTATTACACCGGACCTGTTTTTGAAGTAACTGCAGAAGGAATAGGTGCACAGGATGCTATAGCGGGCGGAGGTTCTTATGACAATCTCTACATTGAGCTTAGTGGTAAAGTAACACCGTGCACACCAACGCCCTGCACGGGATTCAGCATCGGGATAGAACGGCTCTTGATCGCGATTGAGGCTCAGGATTCGAAAGCGTTCGATGCTTTTAAGCGGAACAAAATTTATTTCGCGCCACTTGAAGAGAATTCAGAGATTCTTCAACTCTGTCGGGAGAAGGCTGTTTCATTGCGCGAAGCGGGATTCGGGATCGAACTATGTCCCGGTGTTTTTTCGCTCAGCCAGCATTTGAAGAAAGCGAACCAGATCGGGCTCCGGTTCATGGTGATCGTAGGGCCGGATGAACTTAAAAAGAAAAAAATGATGGTAAAGGACCTTGAAAAAAGGGAACAAGAGGAAGTGGATATCGAAGAGGTCGTGGCGCATTTTAAAAAGGTAATGAACTTATGCTGAGAACAGTGACATGTGGTGAGTTGAACAAAAGTTTTGTCGGAAAACAGGAAACCCTGACCGGATGGGTGGACACCCGCCGTGATCACGGGAATCTGATCTTTGTGGACCTGCGCGACCGTTGGGGCGTGACGCAGATCGTTTTAAATCCCCAGGCCAATCCTGAAATGCATAAAAAAGCGGAGTCTCTGCGCTCGGAATTCGTGATCCGTGTGAAGGGAAAAGTAAGCGCCCGTCCGGCCGGTACCGTGAATTCCAAAATCCCAACCGGAGAAATCGAGCTCCAGGCCGAAGAACTCGAGATTCTGAACGCCTGTCTTCCGATGCCCTTCGAGCTTGATGAAAAAAATGTGGGCGAAGAACTCCGGCTCCAGTACCGGTTTCTGGATCTCCGTCGCAAGGAAATGATCCGCAATCTTACGCTCCGTCATCGCGTGACCAAATTGGTTCACGAATATCTGGATAAGCAAGGTTTTATCGAAGTCGAAACACCTTATCTGACGAAGAGCACGCCGGAAGGCGCCCGCGATTTTCTCGTGCCGTCGCGTCTGAGTCCGGGAAGTTTTTACGCATTGCCGCAGTCACCGCAGCTTTTCAAACAGCTCCTCATGGTCGCGAATTATGACCGTTATTATCAGCTCGCCCGTTGTTTCCGTGACGAAGATCTTCGCAAAGACCGTCAGCCCGAGCACACCCAGATCGATCTTGAGATGTCTTTCATTGATGAAGAGGACATCATGGGTATCGTAGAAGGTATGGTCGCGCACGTTTTTAAGCACGCCAAACAAACCGACATCAAGCTTCCGCTGCGCCGCATGAGTTACAGCGAAGCCATGGGAAAATATGGTTGCGACAAGCCCGACCTTCGCTACGGGATGGAGATCCGTGATCTCACACCGGTCTTCGAGAAAAGCGGGTTCAAGATCTTTGATGAGACAATCGCAAACGGCGGTCAGATCCGGGGACTTGCGTTCACGCCACCGGCGGGCGTGGAATTCTCGCGTAAGGACTTTGACGATCTCACCCAGTGGATCAAGACGTATGGGCCGAAGGGCCTGGCCTGGTTCAAGGTTATGGGACCCGACACGAGCGAATCGCCGATCCAGAAGTTCTTTGACGGCGCGCGCATCGCAAAAATGGTCCAAGTCGTGGGCGCCAAGCCCGGCGATATTATTTTCGTGGTCGCCGACAAGTTCAAGATCGTGGCCGTGGCACTTGGAGCGCTCCGCTGCTTCCTTGCCGAAAAATACGGCAAGGTCCCGGAAGGAAAGTTCGAACTTCTTTGGGTCGTGGATTTCCCGCTTTTTGATTGGAACGAGGAAGAAAAACGCTACGATGCTTGCCATCACCCGTTCACGTCACCGAAGCCGGAGGATGTGCCGCTTCTCGAGACGGATCCCCTAAAGGTGAGGGCACGCGCCTATGACCTTATCTGTAACGGTACGGAAATGGGTGGGGGCAGTATCCGTATCCATGACCGGGCGGTGCAGTCCAAGATTTTCGATCTCTTGAATTTGACACCCGAACAGGCGGAGGCGCAGTTCGGTTTTCTTTTGAAAGCCCTTTCTTTCGGGGCACCGCCACACGGCGGGCTGGCCATCGGGCTCGATCGTTTTGTGACGCTTCTCCTGGGGCTGGAGTCGATCCGGGAAGTGATCGCGTTTCCCAAGACGCAGAAGGGTACCTGTCTTATGACCGACGCACCGTCAGCAGTGCGCGAGGACCAGCTCAAAGAACTCAGCATCGCGGTGAAACTCAAGTCCAAAGCATAGAAAGGTCTTTATCTTGCAAAAACTGATTAAACTGCATTCCAACGAAGAGGCGAAGGCTCTTTACGGCAATCTGGACCAGAATGTCCGGCAAGCTGAAAAGGACCATCGCGTCAAGATTGTGGCGCGTAATGATCGGCTGAAGATCATGGGCGACAAAAAGAACGTGGAGGAGGCCAACCGTTTCTTTGTCCGGATGCTCGAGGTGATCCGCAGGGGCGGCCGCTTGCCGGAAAAGGCGAACACCGAAGCCGGTTCCAAGATCGAGGCCCACGTTGCGTCTCCACAGGGCGGGGGGATCCACTTTTTCCATCGCGGAAAAGTGATCCAGGCACGAAGCGAGAACCAACTCGCATATCTGAAAGCCATGCAAACGCACGATATCGTAATCTCCATTGGCCCTGCGGGTACCGGAAAAACCTATCTCGCCATGGCTGCGGCCATCGAGGCACTTAAGAAAAAATATGTGGCCCGTATCATTCTGACGCGCCCTGCAGTCGAAGCCGGAGAAAATCTCGGGTTTTTGCCTGGAGATCTTGCGGCGAAAGTAAATCCCTATCTCAGGCCGCTTTATGATGCGCTTTATGACATGCTTGAATTCGATGAAGTGACCCGTTACACCGAGCGAGGGGCGATCGAGATCGCACCGATCGCATATATGCGGGGACGGACACTCAACGATTCTTACGTCATCCTCGATGAGGCACAGAACTGCACGCACAGCCAGATGAAGATGTTCCTTACGCGGTTGGGGCAGACCTCCAAGGTTGTGATCACGGGGGATATCACCCAGATCGATCTGCCGTCTCCGAAGAAATCCGGGCTTGTCGAGATCCGCAATATTCTCGCCGATATCCCGGACATCCAGTTTATCTATTTGAACGAGACAGATGTAGTGCGCCATCCGCTCGTGCAAGAAATCATCAAGGCGTATGAAAAGCACGAACGCAAAAAAGCCCAGGAAGAAGCCTAAAGCCGGTTTTGTGAAATTACACACTTTCAAGATTCTGGGGACAGAGAGTTAGTGAATATCTGCACCCAGGGGCGTTTATTGAGGTTCCCTCATGGCGTATGAGATCTACCTGAAACAGGATTGCCCACGGATCAAGGTCTCGGAGGCCACGCTCAGGAAGATCGCCGCAAAAATCTTGAAAGACCTGGGTTTTAAAAGAGCGGTTCTGAGCGTGGTTCTCGTGGACGGCTCCGAAATGCGAAAACTCAACCGCCGTTATCTTCGTCACGCATGGTCGACAGACGTCCTCGCATTCAGCCAACAGAAATCCCCCGGGCACCTGAGAGAAACGCTCCCTGCACAAGTCCTTCGCCGCAAGGATATCGATTTTCTTGGAGATATCGCGCTTTGCCTACCCACGATCCGTGCGCAAGCCAGGGAATACGAACACACCTTTGAAGAGGAGCTTCACTATTGCCTTTGCCACGGGATCCTGCATCTTATGGGCTACGAGGACAAGGACTGCGCCACGTTCAAGACGATGCACCGCAAACAAAACCAGATCCTCTCGCGCGTGAAAAAGAAAAAAATCTAGCACTGCGTTGCTATTAAATTTAAAGGGTTCGCAGTGCTAGCACCGTTAACCCATAAAAATAAATGGAGAACGGTACTAGTAAATGAGTATCCACAAAACTGAGGCCCTTGTCCTGAGAACAATGCCGTTCCGCTCCAGTTCCCTCATTGTGACCTTTTTCACGCCACGGTTCGGGAAAGTGCGCGGGGTGGTAAAAGGCGTGCACCGGGAAGGGGATATCCGCCAGGCGGGTTTCGAGCTGTTCACCCACGCCGAGTATGTCTTCTATGAAAAAAAACGTTCGGATCTTCATCTAATCTCGGACGCTTCAATCCTTGAAAGTCATCACGCGCTCCGTGATCGACTGGATGGAATCGCGTATGCCGGCTACTTTTGTGAGCTGGTGGACGAGCTGACCGAGGTTCAGGACCCGCATCCGAAAATTTTCGATCTATTGAAGGAAACTTTCCGCTTTTTGCCCATAATTCCGCCCTCGCGTCTCGAAACAGTTTTTGTGACACAGCTCCTCAGGGAAATGGGCTGGCTCCCCTTTCTTGAAAGCTGCTTGGACTGCGGCGCGAAGCCTCTTGAAAAAGGCTTCTTTTCTATCCGTCATGGGGCGCTCATCTGTGAGCGTTGCCGTTCCAAGGATACGGCCGCGCTGTCCGTGGGTTCTGGCGCGCTTGCAATTCTGCGTTCTTACAGCAAGGACGCACTGGCGGATTGCCTCCGCGTCTCTCATAGCTCTGTACTCGAAAACCAGATCAGGACTCTCATTACCACTTTCCTCAATTATCGTCTCGGGAAAGTCCTCAAGACCCGCAAGTTTCTCGATTCTATCCGTACCGTTCTGGTCCCCACGGCTTGTTCGTTTCCTTGACTTGTGCACGCTAAAACAGTAGTATTTTTTCACCTATGAAACCACATAAGATTTTTTCCTCTCTCAATTGGGCACGGGCGCTTGCGGTCTTCGTTCTGTTTTCTGTTGTAGCTGGTCCCGCCTATGCCGGGTCATTTGAACCCAGCGACTGGACTCACGAGTCCACTTATCTCGGAAAGATCTCCCAAAAGTTAGGATTCGGATTCCTCAATATCACGGTTGGCTGGACAGCTCTATTTTTTGAACCCGTCAGAGATCAGAATTTCTTCGTAGGTATCGGCAAGGGAATAGCTTACACTTTCACGAACACGGCCGGCGGTATCCTTCATGCGGCGACGTTCCCCATACCGCTTGACATCCCCCTCCTTCACGGCGGAATTGCTTATGAATATAAAAAATAAAAAGTCCCTTGTGGCACTAATCGTATCTGCCGGTTTTCTTCTGTCAATCGTAACGTCCGCGTACGCAGCATCTCCCTGGATGGCAAAACAAAGCTACGGAGGGAAGACCTGGGGAAAATTCTGTTTTGGTATCAAGAATTCTTTGTTAGGCTGGCTGACACCGTGGGCCGAAGCCAAAAACCCGAAGTATCAAACACAATGGATCGGTTATTCGGCAGGAATCGGCGAAGGAGTGGTTTACATGGCCGGGGGGGTGATTCACCTCGCTACTTTTTTCATCCCCGTGGATTTTCCGGATATGGGCTACGGGTTGCCCATTCCTGATCCGGAAAGAGTCAAGAACCCTCCCAAACCTTACGCTCCCTACAGTAAAAAACGAAATTATTTCCTCGGTTTTTTTTAACGGGCGGGGAAGGTTTTTCAGGAAAGTCCCGCCAACTGTTTGAGCGTCCTATTTTCAAGCTTTCTGAAGTCTGGTATAATTCTCATTCGTTAGCACAGTCATTCTTCGAGCTTTCCAGGAAAGGATCCTATGTTTAAACCGCTTACGATCGAACCGACGGGACGATTGCAGAAACTGCCTCCTTACCTTTTTGCAGAGATTGACAAAAAAAAGCGCGAACTCATCGCCAAGGGAAAAGACGTAATCGACCTTGGGGTCGGGGATCCAGACATTCCGACGGCGGATTTCATTATTGAAGCCCTGAACGTTGCAGCGAGAAATCCGCGCAACCACCGTTATGCCCTTGACCAGGGGATGCCGGAATTCCGTTGTACGATTCGTGATTGGTTTCAGCGCCGCTTCGGCGTGAGGCTTGATCCGGATAAAGAGATCCTTCCGCTTATCGGTTCCAAAGAAGGTATCGGGCATTTGCCGCTTGCGGTTCTGGATCCCGGTAAAGTCTGTCTTATTCCGGACCCCGGTTACCCGGTGTACCGTTCGGGCACGCTCTTTGCCGAGGGCATTCCCTACGCGATGCCGCTTCTTGAAAAAAATCATTATCTTCCGGATTTTGATGCGATCCCAAAAGATGTTCTGGAGAACACAAAGCTCATGTTTCTTAACTACCCGAACAATCCGACCTCGCAGGTTGCGGACAAGGTCTTTTTCGAAAAGGCTGTGACGTTCGCGCGAAAGCACGGGATCCTGATTGCTCACGATGCAGCCTATTCGGAAACGACGTATGAGGGTCTCAAATCGCCGAGTATTCTTGAGATCCATGGCGCCAAAGAGATCGCGGTGGAACTTTTCTCGCTTTCCAAAACTTATAACATGACCGGTTGGCGCGTGGGCTTCGCAGTCGGGAATGCACAGGTGTTGGCGCTCCTCGCAAAAGTGAAGTCAAATCTGGACTCCGGTATTTTCCAGGCGATCCAAATCGCAGGAATCACAGCGCTTCAGGACGGACAGAAAGAGTTGGAGAAAAACCTCAAAATCTATCAGGAACGTCGCGACCTTCTGGTGCAAGGATTCCGGGACCTTGGCTGGAAGATCGAAGCGCCGAAAGCCACTTTTTATGTTTGGATCCCGGTGCCGGCGGGTTACACTTCCGCGGAACTGGCCCTGAAATTCTTGGAAGAGCTGAATATCGTTGTGACGCCGGGGAACGGTTTTGGGCCTAACGGCGAGGGGTATTTCCGGATCTCCCTGACCGTCGCCGAATCACGGATCATGGAAGCCCTTGATCGTATCAAAAAAAGTCATCCGCATCATTCGAAGTTTTAACATTCAAGAGGTTCACCTTTTATACATCCGGTGTGTGAAAGGACGAACGAAACCATGAGTAAAATCTTCATCGGAGTCGGTTCTAATCTCGGAGACCGCGCAGGTTATCTTGAATTCGCTAAGAAAGAACTCCTTTCGGTCGCGAGCCTCACGAATTTGCTTTGCTCTCCAGTCTATGAAACCGAACCCATGGCAGTCGAGGGCGGTCCGTTCCTGAACGCGGTGTGGAGTTTTGAGGCGGATTTTTCACCGAAGGATCTTCTGAAAAAAATCCAGGAGATCGAAGCCAAGACGAACCGTCCGCGAAATAGATCCAATGAAGCGCGGACACTTGACCTGGATATCCTTTTTTATGGAGACCAGGTGATCCGGGAGCTTGGGATAACTGTGCCGCACCCGCGGCTTCATGAGCGTACGTTCGTGCTTGTGCCGATGGCAGAACTTGACCCGGATTTTGTGCATCCGGAGTTTAAAAAGACGATGAGACAACTGCTTAAAGAACTTAATAGCCCGCACGGCGTGCGGTGCAAGACGTACGGCGAAAAACATTCTTCGTACGCAAACTCATAATGCAGATCATTCGAAAGCCTGAAAAACTCCAGGCGCTCTTAGAACAGGAGAAGCGAAAAGGGCAAAGTGTGGGCTTTGTCCCTACTATGGGAGCGTTGCATGAAGGGCATTTGTCGCTTGTACGCGCCTCAGACCGCGAAAACGATATCACGGTTGTGAGCATTTTTGTCAATCCCACACAATTTGGACTGAATGAAGATTACGAAAAATATCCGCGCGGCTTGACTGAGGACGTGAAAAAACTCCAAACAGTCAAGGTCGATTATCTTTTTTGTCCCTCGGTTGCGGCCATGTATCCCGAAGGTTATGCGACTTTTGTGGATGTTAGCCGCAGGCTCGCGAATATTCTTTGCGGGAAATTCAGACCCGGGCATTTCCGCGGCGTGGCGACCGTAGTGGCGAAACTTCTTAACATTACGGGATCTTGCCGGCTTTACCTTGGCGCCAAGGATTTTCAGCAAGCGACCATTGTCAGCCAGCTCGTGCATGATCTGAACATGAAGACTCTGGTTCGTGTGATGCCGACGGTGCGGGAAAAGGACGGTCTGGCCATGAGTTCCCGGAACCGTTATCTTAGTCCTGACGAACGGCACCGAGCTCTTGCGATTTCTCGGGTGCTTTTCGCGTTTAAGAAGGATCTTTTACAAAAAAGGAGGAGCGTTGCAAGTTCAAGGGTCCGGGCGCTCCGGGAATTGGGAAAAAACGTGGATCGAGTGCAATATTTTGAGGTCGTGGACCCCGGGACGCTTGCACCGGTCAAAAAACACCAGAAGAAAATAGCCGTATTGACGGCTTGCTTTGTCGGCAAGACAAGGCTGATCGATAATGTTATAATTCGCGCTTGGCCGACAACTAATCACTGAAATTCAAAAATCGAGGATTCATGCAAAGACAAATGTTGGGTGGAAAAATCCATCGCGCGATCGTGACCGAGGCATGCATCGATTACCCCGGTAGTATCACGATCGATAAGAAACTTATGGATAGGGCGGACATTCTTCCGTATGAGAAAGTCCTGATCGCGAACCTCAATAACGGTTCCCGCATCGAAAGCTATGCCATCCCGGGTATCCCGGGGTCCGGCGTGATCTGCTTGAACGGCGGTGCGGCCAAACACGGAAAAGTGGGTGATATTGTCATCATCCTGACCTTTGTGGTACTTACAGCCTCGGAAGCCAAAAAGCACAAACCTAAAGTTGTTTTTGTCGATTTCCAGAACCACATTGTGAAGAAAAAAAAGTGAAAAAAAAGATCAAAGTCGGGATCATCGGGGGAGGGACGATCGGGACGGCGCTCGCGCAGGCGGTGGTGACAGACCTCCGAGCTTTTGCACAGCTTAAGTTCCTGTGCGAAAAGCACAAGGAAAAAGCGGCCGCGCTTCAGGAAAAATACAAGTTTTATGCCCGCCTGGTTCCGCTGACTGAACTGGTCCGCCGTTCGGATCTGATCATTGAGGCCGCGTCACCCAAAGTCGCAGCGCAGGTTGTGAGGCTTGCTTGCGAATGGAACAAAAAAGTTCTTATCATGAGCGTAGGCGGACTGCTCCAGCCGCAGGTTGTCGAACTTCTTAAAAAGAACCGGTCCCGGATCTTTTGCCCCTCCGGTGCCATCACGGGCGTGGACGGTGTGCTGGCTGCGGCGAATGGAAAGATCCGGAAAGTCCGGTTGATCACGCGCAAACCTCCCGAGGCGTTGATAGGTGCGGCGTACTTTCTCAAGAAAAAATTTCCGGTCCTCAGGACTTTCTCCGAAGAAAAATGTGTCTTCCGAGGCGCGGCGATCGAGGCTATTGACCAGTTTCCACAAAACATCAATGTTGCGGCCGTCCTGAGCCTTGCGGGGATCGGCCCTGAGCGTACACAGGTAGAGATTTGGACCTCGCGCTCTTACAAAGGCAACCGGCACGAGATCCTGGTGGAAGGGGATTTCGGAACGTTCACTACCATCACGCAGAACAAACCCGCACCCGGAAATCCAAAAACAAGCTATCTGGCCATTCTCGCCGCGATCGCCACGCTCAAAAAAGCTTTCGCCTCTGTCCGCGTCGGGACCTGAGCGGGCCGGCCGGAGGAATTCCGCGCATGGACGAATTCATTGAAGTCCGCGGGGCACGAGAACACAATCTCAAGAATTTATCGCTTAAGATCCCTCGCAACCAGGTTACGGTAATTACCGGTCTTTCCGGTTCCGGAAAATCCTCGCTTGCATTTGATACTATCTACGCCGAAGGCCAGCGCCGCTATCTCGAAAGTCTTTCCTCCTACGCCAAGCAATTTCTCGAAAAACTCAAGAAGCCGGATGTGGATCACATCTCCGGACTTTCTCCGGCGATCGCGATCGAACAACGCTCTGTCACGCACAATCCGCGTTCTACCGTCGCGACTGTAACCGAGGTTTACGATTATCTGAGACTTCTTTTCGCCAAGATCGGGATACCGCACTGTCCCTCATGTCATGAACCGCTTCAGAGCCAGACCCGCGAGGACCTTTTAAAGGATCTTCTCGCGCGTTTTGCAGAGCGTGAAGTGCAAGTCCTGGCACCCCTTGCGCGAGGGCGTAAAGGAGAATTTCAGAAGCTTTTGCAGGATTCACTCAAAAAAGGTTTTGATCGGGCACGTATCGACGGGAGTGTAAGACTCATCAAACAGGATATGAAGCTCCGGAAGTCCGTGCGCCACGATATTGAAATCGTGATCGACGAACTGACGCCTCTTAAAGGTGAGGACAGACGTTTCAGAAATTCCGTTGTCTGTGCGTTGGACTTTACCAAAGGATATATTGCGATCCTGGAAAAGGGGAATGACGGCAGGGGGGGGCCTCATTTTTTTTCCACTACCAAAACATGCGCCAAGTGCCAGATCAGTTTACCGGACCTCACGCCCAATATGTTCTCATTCAACAGTCCCTATGGAGCCTGTACAAAATGCAAAGGTCTCGGGAAGCTTTCGCAGATATTCACCAAGGGCGTGATCCTGGCGCCACAGAAACCGCTTATGAATGCGCTCAACAAAGACGTTTTTTTCTCGTTTAATAAGTATTTTTTTGAGGATCTTCTCCATGATCTGACGGAAAAATATAACTTTGAATGGGATACGCCGTACCAGGATTGGCCGGAGGACGCCAAGGAAGTGTTCTTTCTCGGGGATGGGGATATTCCCGGGCTTGTGGAAGAATGGGAGCGGCTTTTCCACGAAACCAATTCCGAGAAAGTGCGCGCGAAGGTCCGGAAATTCCTGCGCGAGGAGACCTGTCCGGAATGTGCGGGCAAGCGGCTTCGCAAAGAAAGTCTTGGCGTCCTGATCGAGAAAAAAAATATCGCCGAGATCACGGCATTACCTATCGACGAAGCCGTGCCGTTCTTCCGGGATTTGCACTTTCAGGGCGTACAGGAAATGATCGCGGAACCCATTCTTCGGGAAGTTCGCGAACGGCTTTCGTTTCTTCTCAATATCGGGCTTGGATATTTGACGCTCGATCGCACCGTCGCGACTTTGGCCGGAGGGGAACTCCAACGTATCCGGCTGGCGGCGCAAATCGGGCTTGGACTGACGGGTGTGCTCTATGTTCTGGACGAACCGAGCATCGGTCTTCATCCTCGTGATAATGGGAAACTTTTGGACTCGCTTGAAAAACTTCGTGATCTCAAAAATACGGTGCTTGTGGTGGAGCATGATGAGGAGACGATCCGGCGGGCGGATCATGTGATCGATCTCGGGCCGGGGGCGGGTACCGGGGGCGGAGAGGTTGTGGCGCAAGGCAAGCTTGCTGAAATAAAAGGTTGTCCCCGTTCGCTTACGCTCAAATATCTTTCCGGCGAGCTTTCGATCGGGGTGCCCCGAGACCGCAAGGACAGTCGCAAGGCCCCGAAACTTGTCGTAAAAGGATGTCGCGAACACAATCTGAAAAATATCGACGTGGTTTTTCCGCTCGGGCTTTTCATCTGCGTAACCGGCGTTTCGGGTTCCGGGAAGAGCACGCTCGTTCACGATATCCTTTATAAAGAGCTCCACAACCGTATCTGGAAAACCGAGTATAAGGTGGGCGCGTTTGAAACGCTCAAGGGCGCGGAGCGCATTGACAAGATCATCGAAATCGATCAGGCCCCGATCGGACGTTCGCCGCGCTCTAACCCCGCGACGTATACGGATATTTTCGGGTTTATTCGCAAACTTTACAGTGATATGGAACTTTCGAAGCTCCGTCGTTATTCCCAGTCACGTTTCAGTTTTAATCTCAAAGGCGGGCGTTGCGAGAATTGCCGGGGAGCGGGATCCGAAAAACTCGAGATGAGCTTCATGCCGGATCTTTTTGTGATTTGCGAATCTTGTCGCGGCAAACGTTACAATGAACCAACGCTTGAGGTCCGTTATCAAGGCAAAAACATTGCGGAGGTGCTGGACCTTTCAGTCCGGGAGGCGATCGGATTTTTTGCGAAACTTTCCATGGTTCGTGAACGGTTGGAAATTCTCGAGGCTGCCGGGCTGGGTTATTTAAAACTCGGACAATCGTCGACCACGCTTTCAGGCGGGGAGGCCCAGCGCATCAAGATTGCCGCCGAGCTCATTAAAAAAGCCACAGGAAAAACGCTTTATCTTCTGGACGAACCCACGACGGGACTTCATTTCGGGGATATCCGGCACCTCCTGGAAGCGCTTTTTGATCTTCGGGATCAGGGCAACACGGTCGTGGTGATCGAGCACAATCTGGATGTTATCAAGATGGCAGACCACGTGATCGATCTGGGGCCTGAGGGCGGGAAGGACGGCGGTAGGATTGTCGCTTGTGGTTCGCCGGAGGAGGTTGCTAGGGTTGCCGGTTCTTATACAGGACAATTCCTCCGCAAAGTCCCCGGAATGGAAGCCGGATGAGTGCGATTGTTCACTCAAGATGAAAACGACAAAGTTCTTTTAAATAAAATGGTTTCTTGCTATATTATGCATGTTGTTTGATGTAAATTCAGCTTCAAAAGGAGCCCCCCATGATTATGGAAATCGGAATCGTTGCCGGAGAAATTTGGCACTTCCTTGACAGTAAAAAACATGCCACCGCGGATGAGCTTACCAAAGGTCTGAAACGTCCTCGTGAACTTGTGCTGATGAGCCTCGGATGGCTTGCCCGCGAAGGTCACGTCACTTTGGGGACTCCCGAAAGCGGCTATTCGGCGACGCTCAATCGAAAATAACTTGCGAACGTGAAATATTGTTGTGTCCTTAACACTGTTCCCAGTGTGAGAAAGGCCCGCGCATTAGCGGGCCTTTTGATTTCTAAAAGGCTCGTGGCATGCGTTCAGATCCTTTCCGGCCTTGAGTCCCATTACCGCTGGCGCGGTAAAAGAGAAACTTCCAAAGAAGTTCTCCTCCTTATCAAGACCCGGTCCTCGAATTACAAAAAACTCGAAAAAATCCTTCTTGAAAACCACCCCTACGAAATTCCCGAGATCATTTGTCTGCCCATCACAAAAGGCAGCCAGTCCTACCTGGATTGGATTTCCGGAGAAGTGACTGCCCTTTAGGCCGTCACGGGCCCGTTTAAAAAGAGCGCCTGGCTTTAAATTTTATCCCGCCTTCGCAGAAGACCTCGGGCTTACGCCCGAGTATGCCGCGTCCCGTTGGGACTCCGCATATTGCGGGATCCTGTGCGGGAAATGCGAGGGATAATCCCGCCGCTGTGATACTTCGGCGGGATGTCGCCGAAGCATGGAGATACCACGGCTGTAAAGCCGTGGGGCTCCATACTGGAAGCCAAGTGCGGCACTCGCTTTGATAGAATCTTTGATGAAAAGCCAGTAACGCCTTTCAGGCTTGCAATGACAGGGAATTTAAAAGGATCTTAGATCTTGGAAGGAGAAACGGCGATGAAGAGCTTGGCGGTCTTTTGCCCTTCGTTCACGATCTGATGGGGGAAAGAGGCGTCGAAGTAGAGGGTCTCCTGCGTCTTTAGGCTGTATTCCTGATTCTCGAGCTTGATCGTGATGTGTCCTTCAAGTACCCATACGAATTTTTCCACGCCGCGCTCATTGTGCTCCTTCTCCGTTTTTCCTCCGCCCTGAAGGGTCAGGAGAAGCGGTGTAATCTTCTTTTTGGAACTTTCCTGCGTGAGTACTTCTATTTGAACGTCTTTGGTGTGATGCGTGGATGCGCGTGTTTCTTTAGACTGATGACTGATCTGCTCATAGCGGCGATCAACCCCGGTGTAAAGTTCCGAAAGTCCGATGCCGAGCGTCTCGGCGATTTTTTCATGGGATTCGACCGTCCCGATCATGGTGCCAGTCTCGATGCGGGAAAGGGTGGCCTGAGCAATGCCGGTTTTTTGAGAGATCTCAACCAACGTGAGCCCTTTTTCCTTGCGAAGTGTTCGTATGCGTTGTCCCAGATTTTTTAACATAAGTTTATTCTATCTGCGTTCCTCTTTTTAAGTCAAGGCGAATATAAGAATAGTGAATAAAATATCGTATAATTTTATGCAAATTCAATATTGACAAATAATCATATTTATGTTACCCTCCCGCCAACGTCAACGCAAAGGAGGTCTCAGCATGATGTGCAGAGCAGAAGTAAAACGAACTTTGGGAGTGCTGGTCGTCGCCACGTTTTTTTTCGGAGGTCTTTCAATGATCGCCACGGAAAAAGTGTTGGCCGCAAAGCCTAAGGCGGTTTTAAATCTTCAGGGGCAGGATCAGTCTCCCGTGATGGTGAATATTAACAAGGCCACCTCCGAGGAACTGATCAAGGTCCGGGGGATCGGACCAGTCATGGCCAAGAGGATCATCGAGCATCGCGACAAGAAAGGTGCTTTCAAAACCATTGACGATCTGACCCAGGTCCAGGGGATCGGTAGCGAGAAGTTGCAGCGCATCAAAGATCAAGTGACGGTCTAGTGTGTAGTCACGATTGAAATTGCGGGTTGGCAATTTCAATCGGCACTGTGCCGTGTACCCATAAAAATTAAATAAGCACGGTACTAATACCAAAGCTTGAGAGCCGCTTGTCCCGTAGCAACCGTCAAAAAGGTGTATGGGAACAGATCAATTTTTTGAATTTTCCTGAAGGGTTCCCAAAAGAAGTGGGGCGAATTTAACAGTGTTACGGGGTAGACAGGGGCGGTCCCGGAATTTTGGGGCCGTCCCTTTCTTGTTTTTGGAGTATGAATATGGGAATTGAACAAGGGAAAATAGAAAATAAGAGGAACGGTTATCTGCGATGTCTTGCGAAGGCGATGGACAGGACCCATCGGTTGCTTTGCGAAAATGACGGAGTACATAACGATGAAAATATCCACGCCACAAAATCCATTCTCTACGCGGCTATTGAACAAGCAGGGATAGAATCGGACCGGCTGATTTTAACCCAGGAATTGCTTCGCGAACTTTTGACCCTCGTCGCTCTGCAGGCCGATCCCTTCCGGCATGAGCGGCGGGAGGCTCTCAAGGTCTTGGAAGAGCTGAGATCCCAGTATCATAGCTTCTGACGTTTTTCCTCCCGTAGCTTGATTCATTAAAAGGTTTTTGCTACAATGCCGCCTCTTTGAAGAAGCATTAATCCGCTAAAGACCTTTCAGGGAAGACGATGCCTAAGCCTTTGACATTCCAAGAGTTAATACAAAAACTGAACGACTATTGGGCGCGCCAAGGCTGTCTTGTGATGCAGCCTTACGATATCGAAGTCGGCGCCGGTACTTTTTCCCCGAACACATTTCTTCGCGCCCTTGGTCCCGAGTCTTGGAAAGCCGCCTATGTTGAGCCCTCCCGAAGACCTACGGACGGCCGTTATGGTGAGAACCCGCACAGGACCCAGCACTATTACCAGTACCAGGTCATTCTGAAACCGTCCCCGGAAAATCCCCAGGAACTTTATCTGAACAGCCTTCGCGCGGTCGGCATTGATCCTCTTTGCCATGATATCCGTTTCGTGGAAGACGATTGGGAGTCTCCGACGCTTGGCGCGTGGGGTCTCGGCTGGGAAGTCTGGCTCGACAGTCTGGAGATCACGCAATTCACTTATTTCCAGCAATGCGGTTCGATCGATCTTGATGTCATCTCCTGCGAAATTACCTACGGGCTGGAGCGCATCGCCATGTTCCTCCAACAGAAAGATTCCATGTTTGATATCCAGTGGAACGACAAAGTGACCTACGGGGATGTTCATCTGCAGGGGGAGCGGGAATTTTCAAAATTCAATTTTGAAGGGTCGGATCCCGAGCTCTACCGGCGCCATTTTGAGGATTATGAAAAACAGGCCGCACGTTTGCTCGAAAGCGGGATGGTCCTGCCGGCCTATGATTGCTGTCTCAAGACCTCGCATATTTTTAATCTTCTCGATGCCCGCGGTGCCGTGAGCGTGAACGAACGGCCGCGCTATATTGCCCGCGTCCGCGCCTTGGCCCGTCGCTGTGCGGAAGGGTATCTTGAAAGCCGCAAGGCGCAGAATTTTCCACTCATTAAAAAGAAGAAGTGACCATGCCTGATTTATTGATCGAGATCGGTGTCGAAGAACTGCCAGTAGGAGCGCTGGACGTTATTTATGACGAACTGGCTGCGAAGACACGGCAAAAGCTGGTGAATGAACGTATTGCCTTTGCAGACGTAAAGGTTGAGGCTACCCCTCGCCGCATCGCGCTTTTCGTCCAGGGTATCGCTGCGATGCAGCCAGACCGCAAGCTTGAGATCTCGGGTCCTTCACACGAGAAATGCTATGATGCCCAGGGAAAACCCACGCCGGTGCTTCAAGGTTTCCTCAGAAGTAAACAAGCCGCGGAAAAAGACATAGAAGTCCGGGAAACACCCAAAGGAAAATACATCTTCCTGAAGAAAAAAGAAAAAGGTGGGGCTGTGGCGACCCTTCTTCCGAAACTGGTCAAAGAGCTTCTCTCCTCACTTTCTTTCCCCAAACTCATGCGATGGGAAGCATCAGGGTTCCATTTTCCGCGTCCCATCCGTTGGGTGGTTGTACTCTTGGATAAAAGAATTATTCCGTTCCAGATTGCCGATGTGAAATCCGGAAACAAAAGTTTTGGTCACCGCTTTCTCTCACCTCAAGGCTTCACGATCCCAAGAGCCGATTGGAAGGCTTATGCCGCGCTTCTGAAAAAGAAACATGTCCATTTACTGCTTGGGGCGCGCGAAGCCATGGTCCGCGGCGCGCTCAAGAACCGCTTCGGGCAAAAACAAAGCGATGAAGAGTTAGCGCACATGAACGCCCAGCTTGTAGAAGAGCCGTTCTTCCTCCAGGGGACCTTCTCACAGGAATATCTCGATCTTCCCGCGGAAGTGCTCGCAAGCTGCATGAAAAAAAACCAGAAAGTCTTCGCCTGTCACGACGCCAAAGGAAAGATGAAAAACCAGTTCGTGGCTGTGATGAACGGTAAACGCAACGGTCTCGCGAAGATCCGTTCGGATTATGAAAATGTTCTGGATTCGCGGCTCAAGGATGCCCGTTATTTTTATGAAATGGACACGCGCGAGTCGTTTGAAAAGAAAAAGCCTAAACTCGCTGAATTGGTTTATCTCGGGAAGCTTGGATCTGTCCTCGATAAAACAGACCGGCTCGAGAAGTTAGCCCCGGAATTCGCGAGAGCGGCGGGGCATCCGGAGCTTGCCGGAGACCTTGCGCGTGTCGCCGCGCTCTCCAAGATCGATCTTGTGACCCATCTTGTTTATGAAATGCCGGATCTTCAGGGGATCGTGGGCCGGGAATACGCCCTCGAGGCTGGAACAAAAAACGAAGTTGCGTCAGCGATCGGTACCCAATACCTGCCCAAGAACCTGACGGAGGACCACTCCAGAGTTAAAAAGTCCATGAGCCTTCTCGGAGCGCTCTTTGGGATCATGGACCGGTTGGATCTTTTGATCGGGGCCTTGGGTTCGGGCATTGAACCCACGGGGAGCCAGGATCCCTTCGCGTTACGCCGGTCCGGTGGCGTTTTGGTGAAGCTCATTCGAGCATTCGGAGTTTCGTTTTCGCTAGGGCAGATCCTTGAAGCGAACATGAAATTATACGGCAATAAATTGACCAAGAAGGAAGACTTAAAACCGAGACTCTTCAAATTCCTTCAAGAACGCGTGGCTTTTGAATTAGGCGTCAAGCCCGGTACGCGGCCTTTTGAAATTCTTCAGGCGGTTATGCGTTCTTCCTTTGAGGATATCGCGAACGTGTTCAAAAGGTTTGAGGTGTTGAACGGGATGGATCAGAAAGTTCTGATCCGGGCGGCCAAAGTGATCCAGCGGACGGCAAACATGCTGAAAGGCTATAGCAAAATGCCCGGTGAGCCGAAAGAGGAGCTTTTGGTTGAAGCAGAGGAGAAGAAGCTTTTTGAATTACTTTGCGCGAGGGCGAAAGACATCGGCGAGCCCCTTGAAAAAGGGGAATATGAAAAGGCGACCCGGATTTTTGCAGATCTTTTTTCGGTGCCGCTGAATGATTTCTTTGACCATGTCCTGGTAAATGCGGAGGACGCGGTTTTGCGCGAGAACCGGATGGCACTTGTCGCAAAGGTCAAGAGCCTTTATGCGGACAGGATCGCCGATCTTTCGACACTATCCAGAATTGACGAAGAGTGATATAATCCGCGCTCTTTCGGTAGAGCGTCTACATTAGAATTTGAAAAAAGACGCCTACTATACCGTTTATCCATAATGACAAAACCAAAACGGTGCCAGACCTCTTTCAAGACCCCTGAAGGTCCTTCGGAGGGTAGCTTTTTATCGTAATCTATCAAATCAAAAAGAAGTGAAAAGGAGCAGCCATGAGTACCGCAACATGCAGGAAATCCTCAAAATCCAAGTCTAAATCCAAATGCGAAAAATACGTTTATTTCTTCGGCCACGGCAAGGCCGAAGGGGACGCCAAGATGAAAGGTCTTCTGGGCGGTAAAGGTGCGAACCTCGCCGAAATGACGAATATCGGTATTCCCGTCCCGGCCGGTTTTACGATCACGACCGAAACATGCGATCTTTATAACAAAAACGGCAAAAAATGGCCCGCGGGTCTTGAAGAACAGGTTCGCGAGAATGTTGCCAAGCTCGAAAAAGCCATGGGTCTCAAGCTTGGGGACCGGAACAATCCGCTCCTCGTTTCTGTGCGCTCAGGCGCCGCGGTCTCCATGCCGGGTATGATGGATACCGTGCTCAACCTTGGTCTTAATTCCGAGGTGGTGCAGGGGCTTATCGTCAAGACGGAGAACGAGCGTTTCGCGTGGGATTCCTACCGCCGTTTCATTCAGATGTTCGGCGATGTCGTGATGGAAGTACCGCACGATGATTTTGAACATGTGCTCGAAAAGAAAAAACAGCAGGTCGGCGCGAAGTCCGATACCGAGCTCAACGCCAATGACCTGAAAGACGTGGTCCGTCAGTACAAGAAGATCTATTTGGACCATACGAAGGAAGAATTTCCGCAGGACCCTTTTGAGCAGCTTGTCAAAGCCGCGAACGCGGTCTTCAATTCGTGGAACAATGCTCGTGCCATCAAATACCGCCAGATCAATGAGATCCGCGGTCTTCTCGGAACGGCCGTGAATATCCAGGCCATGGTGTTCGGGAACATGGGCGAGACCTCCGGCACCGGTGTTTGCTTCACACGCAACCCTTCGACCGGTGAGAACAAGTTCTACGGCGAATACCTGATCAATGCCCAGGGGGAAGATGTCGTGGCCGGTATCCGCACGCCGGAATCGATGGAGGTGCTTTCCAGGAAATGGCCGTCCGTTTACAAACAGTTGAATGCAATACGTCTGCGTCTTGAAAAACATTACAAAGACATGCAGGACATTGAATTCACGATCCAGGAAGGGAAACTCTATATCCTTCAGACCCGGAACGGCAAGCGGACCGCCGCGGCGGCTGTTCGTGTTGCGGTTGAACTTGTAAAGGAGAAAGTTCTTACCAGGGATCAGGCTCTCCTGAGGGTGGATCCCAAACAGCTGGATCAGCTGCTTCATCCGACCTTCGATCCAAAACAGAAAAAAGAAGTAATCGCAAAAGGGCTACCCGCTTCTCCGGGCGCCGCAACCGGCAAAGTGGTGTTCACGGCCGAGGATGCCGAAGCTTGGGCGAAAAAAGGCGAAGCAGTGATCCTGGTCCGCATTGAGACCTCGCCGGAAGATATCGGCGGTATGAATGTCGCGAAAGGTATTTTAACAGCACGCGGCGGCATGACTTCGCACGCGGCTGTCGTGGCTCGCGGGATGGGGAAATGCTGCGTGGCCGGTGTCAGTGATATTCAGATTGATTATAAGGCCCGTCAGTTCACAGCCGGAACCGCGGTCGTGAAAGAAGGGGATTTTATTTCCCTCGACGGCAGTCTGGGCCAGGTCTATCTCGGCAAACTCAACACCATTGAATCCAGGCTCTCCGGTGATTTTGCGACCCTGATGAAATGGGCCGATGAAACCCGCAAGCTCAAAGTTCGTACGAATGGAGACACACCGCATGACGCGGAAGTGGCCCGTCGTTTTGGCGCCGAAGGTATCGGACTTTGCCGCACGGAACATATGTTTTTCGAAGGCGATCGTATCATCGCGGTCCGCGAAATGATTCTCGCCGATGACAAGGCCGGACGTGAAAAGGCCCTGGCGAAGCTCCTGCCGATGCAGCGCGGAGACTTTGAAGGGATCTTCGAGGCGATGAAAGGTTTTCCTGTGACGATCCGTCTTTTGGATCCGCCGCTTCACGAATTCCTTCCCCAAGAAGCTGCCAACCAGCAGGAAATGGCGGATGTCATGAAGGTGCCTGTCGAGGTCGTCAAGCAGAAGGTCGAGGCGCTTCACGAATTCAACCCGATGCTCGGCCACCGGGGTTGCCGTCTTGGGATCACGTATCCCGAGATTTACGCCATGCAGGTCCGTGCTATCATCGAGGCGGCCTGCAACCTGAAGAAAAAGGGCATGAAGATTGTCCCCGAGATCATGATCCCGCTCGTCGGGACCAAAAAAGAACTCGAAATCCTGAGGGATCTTTCCATCGAGACCATCAACAAGGTTTTTGCGGAAAAAGGAACCAAGGTGGAATACATGATCGGGACCATGATCGAAGTGCCGCGTGCGGCACTCACGGCAGACCGTGTTGCGGAGATCGCAGAATTCTTTTCGTTCGGTACGAACGACCTTACGCAGATGACTCTCGGTTTTTCGCGCGATGATTCCGGCTCTTTCATGGGAGTTTATCTCGATCAGGGTATTTACGAGAAAGACGTGTTCCAGTCGATCGATGAAGAGGGTGTCGGATCTTTGATTCAGCTTGCCGTGGAAAAAGGCCGTAAAACGAAAAAGGATTTAAAAATTGGTATTTGCGGTGAACATGGCGGCGATCCCAGTTCGATTGCTTTCTGTAACAAGGTCGGGATGAATTATGTCAGCTGCTCGCCCTACCGCGTTCCGATCGCGAGGCTCGCGGCGGCTCAAGCAGTATTGCGTCAGAAAAAATAAGCCCGTGGTCTTCTTGTCCCGTTGCTCATTTATTTTTATGGGTAACGGTACAAGCACTGCGAACCCGTAAAATCGATAGTAACGCAGTGCTAGGAGTTTATCCTGAGCCCCGCTGACGGCGAGGCAGAGGAACCCTGATTTTATGGCAGGTAAAAAAAAGAAAAAAAAGAAAATGCGTTCCGGCCGCGGAACGAAACCGAAACATTTCAAGAAGAAATCCGAACGGGGACGCCTCAAGCGTCCCCGTCCTGTTTCTCCCGCCCCCAAGCTTTCGAAGACCAAGGAACGTCCTCCGAAAAAATCTCTGGTTCCTCGCGAAGACACCGAGGCCCTTCTGCGCCGCGAAAAAGAGCTTCAGAAAGAAGTGGAAAATATCCTCAAGATCGACGGGGGGCCTGATCGCCGTAAACATGAACGTGAGGACATGGAGCCGGATGTCCATGCGGATGACGCGGCGGATCAAACTCTTGACCGCACGCCGATGCGGATCTATCTCGACCAGATCGAACATATTCCGCTTCTGACCCCTGAAGAAGAGATTTCTCTTGGGCAAAAAGTCCAGGCGGGCGGCGCGCGGGGGGAGGAAGCGCGGCAGCGGATGATCCGCTCGAATCTCCGTCTGGTGATCTCGCTTGCGAAGCGCTACACTCACATGGGTCTTGCATTTTCGGATCTCGTGGAAGAAGGCAATATCGGTCTCATGCGCGCGGTCGAAAAATTCGACCCGAAAAGAGGTTACCGTTTTTCAACCTATGCCGCCTGGTGGATCAAACAGGGCATGATGCGTTCCCTTTCCAATCAGGGAAAAACGATTCGTATCCCGGTTTACATGTATGACATCATTTCCAAGTGGCGCCGGGTCCGGGACGCCTTAATGCAACGTCTCAGCCGCATGCCGACGAGGCGCGAGATCGCAAAAGTTCTTGGGATCCCGACCGCGAAAGTCAAAGAGATCGAAAGTATTGTGAACCGTCCGAGTTCGCTCAATACACCGCTCAGTCTCGACGGCACGGCTGAACTGATCGATATGCTCGAAGATGACAAAGAACGCAATCCGGACTCGCGGGTCGGAGAAATGCTTAAAAGTGACCGGATCCGCAAGCTGTTGGGAGTTCTGGATGACCGGGAGCGTGAGGTTCTGGAGCGCCGGTTCGGGCTGCTTCATCATGACCCCCATACATTGGCAGAGGTCGCCCACCATTTCAATGTTACACGGGAACGTATCCGGCAGATCGAGGGCATGGTCCTCAAGAAGATTCGCGCGCAGCTCGTTTTGGAAGGTGACCGGTTCGAGAATTATCTTCCGCACTAAGTAGGAATACATAAGTTTTTGTGTATTTATCATGTCATCCCCGAATGCTTGAATCGGGGATCTAGAGAATAAATTCCCGATCAAAACACTCGGGAATGACATTTTGTTAGAAGTTCCAAGTAGTCTGTGTTTTCCAACGCGGTTTAAACATTCTAAAGGAGTTCTTATGGGTCTAAAAACGCTTGAAGCCAAAGTTCGCCATATTCCCGATTTTCCGAAAAAAGGGATCCTCTTCCATGACATTACACCGCTTCTGAAGGACGCGAAGTCACTCCGGGAGATCATTGCCCGGTTGGCACGGTCTTTGAAGAGGGAAAAAATCGGCGCGGTTGTGGGGATTGAATCGCGCGGTTTTATTTTTGGGACGGCGCTTGCGACAAAGCTCGGGGTGGGGTTTGTGCCCATTCGCAAGAAAGGAAAACTTCCCTGGAAGACCCGGAGGATCGCCTGCACGCTCGAATATGGCGAAGAGATCCTTGAGATCCATCAGGATGCGGTGAAACGCGGAGAGAAGGTTGTCATCGTGGATGACCTTCTGGCGACGGGGGGTACGGCCGCGGCGGCCGTGAAACTTGTGGAAAATGTCGGCGGCAAGGTGGCAAAACTTGCGTTCGTGATCGAGTTAGGGCCTCTGAATGGGCGGGAAAAGCTGAAGAATCACGATGTGTTCTCGCTGATCCGGTATTAAAAATGCTGTTACCGTACGAAGCTTTCTTTGTACTTTGACGGTGCCGCCTGATTTTCTATAGATTTTAATAGAGAATCAGTGCTGTCCTGGACCTCAATTGATTTTGTTGAAAGCCAGGGCGTACTAAATCATTGGGATTTAGTGCCCCCATAGCTCAATTGGATAGAGCATCTCCTTCCTAAGCTTACCGGAAGTTTGGGCGCAACCCATTGTAACTGCTGATAAATCGTTTTTCCACCACAAGTTGGCGTTTCCACCCCAGTCAGCCCCGAACTCCCCGAAAAACCCCTGATTTACTTCGCAATGGACACCGTGTGGGCACCGGCGATCAAATCAGTTTTCGTTTTGCCGCGACCCACCCCCGGCATCTTTTCGACCCCCTATGGGCATCCATCAGGGATTTCGGTTTGTGAGGGGAAACCACCCACCCTCATCAATAAAATTTCAAAAATTTTTGAATTCCAGCCACTTTTTAGCCTCTTGATCCCTAACACTGTCAGCTTTCGCGGAAAAGGGTCTCTCGTTTTATTTTGAGCATTGCATTGTAAAAAATTTCGAAATTTTTAGCTTTTAAATTGTTGCTTAATTTAACGCCTGCTATGGTCGATTGATATTGACGGCAGGGTTATAATCAGTATCATAAGGATATCACCTATGGATCAGACCCAGACCGAAACTCAGAATCTTTATCAGACCCTTAAGAACAGTCCATTTACCGATGAGACTGTCTACAAGTATTTGTCTGTAAAAGACTTACGAGAAATGATTGATATGGCGAAAAAGGAAGGCTTTGCCCTTGGCCACAAATTAGGTTTAGAGCATGGAGAGGCAAGGGGACAAAAACAGGCTTATCAGGAAGTCGATAATTTCATCAAAAATAGTTTATTCAAGGGCTTGGAAGTTATTGTCAAATTTGGATGGGTTGTTTTGAACTATGTAGCGCCGCACATGAAAGATGCTGTTGAAATTTTAAGCTACAAGATTAATTTCATACCGAGTCAGAATCAGGCGAATGTTCTTTTTGTTATTAAATGCGATCCTGAAAAGGAGTTTGAGTTTTCAAAAATACTAGATTCTTTCGAAGATCTTGCATTTCAATTCGATAAGTTTGTGATCGAATCGAATTTTATTAACGAAAAAACTTCTGAACTCGATTACCGTCTCATTCAGTTTGATTATCCAAAGTCTCTCGATCTTGCGTTTGTTAAGAATGCTTTCCCCACAAAGTAATCCTTCCAAACACATCCACCAAGTAAAGCATAATCTGGCTTTTTTAAAAACATTCTATTCCTCCTATCAATATAATGACTGGGCCATCACGGTGGCATTCTATGCTTCTGTCCATGTGATAGATTTAGCTTTGATTTCGAAGGGCGCGGTAAACACTGCGCAACCGCATGCGGAAAATCATAGTTTTAGAAACCAAGCGGTCAAACAATATTTCCCCGCTGTCTCTAGCACCTACCGTTTTTTATATCGAAAAAGCAGAAATAGCCGTTATGAATTTTATAATCCACCGCAATTACCTGTCGAGCTGATTATTAAGCACAGGCTAAAAGAAATTCTTGATTGGGCTGATGCGGAATTGAAAACCGATTTCCAATTTAAAATTTAAAATAATAGCGCTTCTAATCACTGCATTATCGCTAATCTCTCTCCTTGCCTTTTCCGCCAGCTCTAAGAAGCTCGGCATAGCCCCAACGCGTATTTGATCATGATGGGATTTCGCGCGCTTTTCAGTAGCCAAAAAGGCGGGCTGATGGTTCAAACTGAATGACAATTTCTTTATCCATGCGCTCAGTCTATGAATCGCTCGCCATAACAGAACTATGTTGCAGGAAGAGAGCAGGCCTTTTGTTGGCGCTTTCTCATATTTTCAACTTTCAGCGCTGCATAAAAAGCATGCATACAGGGCGCCCAAAAAATAATAAATTTGGGCTGACCTATCAGTTTAATTGTTAATAAAGCCATCATTGCAATCATCGCCCAGCGATGTCCCCTGTAAATAAAAAAGCCTAAAACAGATACTAAAATAGTGCCCGGTACATAAACTAGAAGAAGTGCGTTAAAAGCACTACTGTGTTCAGGAAAAAGGCCATAATGCCAAGTTATGATAAAAAGCCACATCATAAACGCAACCGTAACCACGGCGGAACCAATACAAAACAAGAGACTCAACCCTCTTGCAGACCGAGTAATCTTAAGGGTCGTATAATTTTCAACCTGCCATTCTAATGCGCTTGGGTTTATTTTCCACCACACTAGCCAATTCCATCCATAATAAAGTCTTATGTCGCGATTCTTTTTGGGAGAATCCACCGTCTGTGATAGGGAATCTGAAGTCTGTTTCTTTGGCCGTCTAAATAATGCTGCTTTTATGTTGCCCAACATTCCCAAAGTTTTTAATGCCCACCAAATAAACCTAAATGCAACATAGATCAGCGACCAACCGAATGCATAAGGCAGAAACTCTTCTTGGGCTAAATAAGTAAAGACGAAAATAGCCAATACAACCCCAAGGTATATTAGCCCTTCTTTTGCGATGATTTTTCGATTGTCTGTATTCACATCATCCCCCTTTCTGCCGGGATAATCCACGGCAATAGTATCTAGCAGGTATTTTCCTATTTTTCCCCAGCCGGATACGGATCTGAATGTTTGAAATGGGTATTCCAATTCGCCCGGTATTTTAGGGCGATCTTTTTATCCCGGACCACTAGCAGGTTTTCTGCGTTCTTATCTTCGGCCGCTGTGGTGAAATTAAAAGAGCCGGTAAGCACCGTGGCGCCGTCAATGACCATGACCTTATTATGCGCAATCGAATGCTTCTTATCGATGCTGACAGGAACCCCGGCAGCTACCAGCAGAGCCAGCTGGCTTCCTTTCGCTCTCCGCTGGCTCTTGTCCAAGAGGACCTTTACCTTAACCCCGCGCTCGTGGGCATCCACAAGGGCTTCGGCAATAGGCATGGAAGTAAAGGAATAGGCCTGAACAAAGATCGATTTCTCAGCCCGATCCAGATTCTTGATGATTGCAGCAGTACAACCGCCTTTAGGAGAGAAATAAACCTGCTCACTGGACGTGGATCGTGCGGCTTTTACCTGAAATGGAAAGAAGGTAAGAATAAGAAGGGAAAAAATTAGCCAAGCAATAAGCTTGCGCATATAAAATTTTATTCTCCCGACATTCAAACTGAGCCCATTTTTTTATTTAAATGAGGTTTTTTCGAGATACCTCTCATGCCCAAAATAATCCTTTTGATGCTGTCCCAAATTGCTATAAGGGAAAAAAGCAGGAAATAGTTTACCGACGAAGAAGCGTCTGCATTTGTATGCTCATATGTCCGTGCGAAATAGGCAAAAAGGAATACAACTGCAAAACTGGCTTCAGTTATCCCTAAAAGAAAATTTCTAACAGGATTCCCTCTAATAAAAATACCGCATTGGTCGCAAAAATACTTTTTATCAGAGCTGAGACCAAGGCCATCCGTTTTTTTTACTGTTATCGTCGTAGTTTTCTTGCAATATCCGCATATCCCTTGAGAAGATATTTTTTTTGTTAAAGGGTCATTTATTTCACCAGCAAAGCCTTGTATCTCCGCGAAAGGCAATCGTGATTCTGAATACCGATAAATTAAACTAAAAATCGCAGCAAAAATAAATAAAGACGCTGAAGAAAGAATCATGAAAATGAACGCCCCTGTAATCAGTGATGGTGCTAGGAAAAATAACACGATACATCTAAATATCAATAAATTAACAAAAGAAATCATGAGAATAGAGGCTATCTTCTTAAAAAGATAAACATAATCGGCCAGCCATGCGCCCAAACAAACAAAATAAAGACATGAAATCACTAACATATAGCTTGCGGGAATTTGCGTTGCTAACGGTGTAAAAAACCATCGAGCGATTATGTCTAAAAAAAGAATAACGGCGGGGATAATCAGCACAAGAGCAAGAAATTTCTTTGAGCTAATGTCTTTTGATATTTCCGAGGAATTATTAACGTTCATACACTCTCCTTTTTTATTTGGAGGAAGATGGGCCGGATTCGACTCTGCCAAGAAGGACTTAGTCATTTTGAATTTTCGCCACAGTCTTGAAGAGTCTCCGGTTTTTCTTCGAAAGTCTTTCGAAGGTAATGGTCGGCCGCCTCGCTCTTTTGACAGTCAGGATTTTCCTGTTCGAATTCCTTATAAAATTCAGGATCTGATACCGACCCTCTTTGATAAATATAGGATTGTCCCCAATCGGTATCCCACCTTGCACTGGGCATGGGATAGCCGCGACCGCATATCTCACAATTATTAGTTCCCATGTAAGCGTCTCCCTCATCTGGGCTCCGATAACCAGTGTAGTGTCCGCAATGCTTACATCTTAGTGTCCCCAATCCTGAAAAAAAAGGTTTGTAAATTTTATAACCCGACACAAATATAACGGCCCCCAGGAAAATGCTAACGAAATCCTTAACCGAAAACGGTCCAAATCTACCGTCTTTATCGGATAATTTGAATATAGGCAAAATTAAATATACCCCTGGTAGGGCGAGCCATCGCAACCATTTCATGGTCGCGCGGGCTTGCTTGCACATCTTATCATTCTCGGATGGCTTAGTTCCGACAACATTTAAGCAGAATTTACGATAATACCTAATTGCTTTCAATAATGCGGGATTGCCATTTTGCAGGGCATCGAATTTATCCAATGCGAGTTCGTAATCCCCCTTCTGATACACCCTTAGAGCCTCTCCCAAAACGCGTCGTTCTTCCGAAGAAAAAACGATACCGTCCGTATTATTTTCGATCATGATGTTGCCCTTCAAAATTACCGCTGATAAGCACCCTCTATAGATGGTTTTGTGAGAGGATTATCGGCCTGATAATGACAGCATGTCAAGAGACATCCGCCATTTGCTCGGGAAACACATACGCTGTTTAAGGGAGAGATCCGGTCTGACTCAGGAAGAGTTAGCGGATAGAGCAGGTATTAGCACAAAGTATCTTCAAAATCTGGAAGGTAAGAACCCCAAAACAGCCAGCGTTGTTACTCTTGAAAAACTTGCCAAGGGCTTGGGAATCCCGATCTGGGAAACCTTAAAGTTCAGAAATTAATCTGCCATAACTTCAGAGATTAATTTTCCAGTATCCGCCTTCGCTAGCTCGGGAGGGGGATCGTTCTTCGCAAGCTCAGCAAGGAAATCCTGCAACGAGGAAGTAACTACCCGATCGTTATTTTCGTTATATTGAATTGGCCGGCCCCAGCCTCTGTCTAAAAGAGCGTTACCCGCCTGAACCCGCGATGCAGACGGAGCTTTCGGATCGCGCATGACCGTCAAAAGCACACCTATTGCCTCTTGCGTATGCTTACGAGCAATATCGCGAATAGTCTTATCTGATTTCGGCCTTCCCAAAGGATTTCCCGATTGCCCGCGTTTAAACATTCCAGAATGTCTGATCATCATTAATCACCCCCTTCAAATTTCATAAATTCCATACCACCATACTATATAATAAACAGCTAAAAGCACGAGGTATATGCTTTAATAAATTTCAGAGATGAGGAGATGGCGAGATGAATACAGAAATGACATGGAGCTTGGACAGGGGAGGCCCGTTATATGGGCCGCGAACACGGTCGTTAGGGCCTCTTGAAAATCATCGAAAGACCTTTGATCTTCGATGGGAATTTTTGCGATGTGATGAAGATTACCAGAAAAACTTTAAGCGCTGCTTTAAGAATAAATTATTAGGCACCGGTCGAAGCAGAGGAATAAATTTTAGATTGAAATACGGCATTGAACCCCCTATCAACCCATCGTGTTCTTGTGAGGATATTTGGAGAATTATAAATGAAACAAGAAAAGAAGGTCCTTCCCCAGAGTGGCCTGGAATGGTTGCTGGAGTCGCCAGTCTTCTAATGCCAAACCTGGATAAAACATCTCTAATTGGTGTTTGGGGTTCATATCTTGAGGATACAGATATTTCGTTAAAAGCTAATGGTCAAACTCTCAAGTTGATGCGTTCCGGTGGATCTATAACGGCTATCCCAAAGATCTATAGAAATCGGAGAACGATAAATGTCATTATCAATCTCGATGCAAAAGCTGAAGTTATAGATGACCAAATTAAGAAGGTGGTAACATTTTGGAAAAAAAGTTTGGGAATTAAAAATGGTAGGAAGTCAAAAAGGACAAAAAAGAAACACGGACTTCAATATTACGAAGAACTCTTAAGCCTCTTTAGGGTTCATGAGAAATATCCAAATGATTGGAAGCGAATAGCGAAAGTGATTTTCAAATCAGATAAATTAGATGATCGCGACAGGGCGAGGAACCGACTTCCAATAGCCAAAAAGCTTATTGAAGGAGGCTTTCGGAATTTAGTCTTGTAGTCTGTATTCCGTTCTCTTTTTTTTCATCCGCCTTACAATTTACTTGTAGTTGATTCTACGGTTTTAAAATTGAGAGGCTAAGATGAAAGAGATTCGGACAAAAAATATTCAGTTCGCTGCATTTTTGCTTTCAAGAATTCCCTCCGCAACATTTCATATTAAGCGCTCTTCAAATAATGATAGATCCATCATTCTTGTTTTATTCCCAACCGGACTCGAACGCTTTGTCGCTGAATTAACGGACCAATTCTACCGCTGTGAGGCAACCATCCATTTATTTAGTTTTAACCGCAAACTAAACGTTATTCGAGATACCTTGAAAAATGAGGCCCTATGAGTTCTCGTGCACATCGAAAAAAGATAGAAAAGGTTAACTCTCAAATTCTTGCCAGAGCATTATTAGCCAGCGAAGAACTAGAACGGCATTATCCCCGGATACCGCCAAGACCAATTCATATTGTGATAACAAAGGTTTTAGATGGGAAAGCATTAAACCCAGTAGAACGGGAAATATTAGAAAATGCATACACCGATGCTATGTATCGAGATTTGAGGTTGGGCGATGTCCTTAAATAATTCTGCTTCAGCTATCGTGAAGCGCGGATATTACGTTCTTCCACTTGTGCCAAATGGGAAGACGCCTTTAACCGTCAATGGTTTTAAGGATGCTTCATCTGATCCGGCGGTTATTGGGGCATGGTGGGTAAAGTGGCCACAAGCTAATATCGGGCTTGTTGTTGGCGAAACTTCGGACCTATGCGTTTTAGATATAGATCCACGCAATAAAGGAGACGAAAGTTTAAGACTATTGGAAAAACGGTTTGGGGTTCTGCCTAAAACGGTTACGGCTGAGACGGGAGGCGGCGGCAGACATTATTATTTTAGGTTTGATAAGCATTTCAAACTATCGCGAGAGTTCAGGCGCGGGATCGATTTAAAAAAAACTGGCTACGTTGTGGTTCCCCCTAGCATTCACGCATCAGGTAGGGCTTACCAATGGGCGCCGGGGTTGGCTTTGGGTGAAGTGGAGATCGCATCGCTCCCGACATGGCTTCTTAATGAGAGTTCAGAAAACGATAAAGGAGCGAAATCTGATTTTATAGAGCTCCTAAAAGGTGTCCCAGAGGGCGAGAGAAATAACGCCGCGGCGAGTGTGGCCGGGCATCTGATCGCGCGAGGATTAAAAAAAGACGAAATTGTCCCGCTTATTCTTCTGCTTAATAAAGAAAACACCCCACCGTTACCGGAAGATGAGATTGTTAGAGTTGTTGAAAGCATCTGGCATAAGCATATCAGCGAAAAATTTAATGATGCGTTAAGCAATACCCAGTCGAGCCCGGAAGAGTTGTTTGATTTCCTGTCGAGAAATATCCCCAAAGTTGAATTCCTTATCCCCGACATGCTCCAGAGGCAAGGGCGCACAATGATCTCCGCCCAAACAAACCTTGGTAAAAGCGTGATGGTTCAGAATTGGGTCGTTGCCCTCGCATCAGGGGCGACTGTAATTGGCATTGATGGCGTTCAAAGGTCCAGGGTTCTTTATTTGGATTGTGAAATGGGCGAATCGATGCTCAAGGACCGCTTTCAAAAGATGATCACAGGGCGCGATGTTCAGCAGGGGTTGATACACGTCAAAACGATTATGGGCGGCAACCTGCTCGACGAGAGCGCTCAGGCTGCACTTCGCGACTGGATTAGGACTTTGGAAATAGAAGTTCTTGTTTTAGATCCCATCGGTAGTATTTGGTTAGGTGACGAAAATGATAAAGGCGAGGTCTCAAAACTCACTTCATTTTTTGATGGATTGATTAAGGACTATGGTATAGCCATTGTTCTTGTGCACCATTGGCGTAAAGCCGGTAAAGACTTTAAAGCAGGCGGCGAAATGGCTGCCGGTAGCTACAAATGGGCAGCGTGGGTAGATATTCACATTACATTGAGCGGCAAGCCCGGGAGCTTAACCGTTGAGTGTCAAAAAGCCAGAGCCGGAAAGAGATTTGAACCTTTTCGCATTGCGTTGGATGAAGAAACCCTGACTTTTATCTACGCCGGCGATTTTTCTAAAAAGTTTGATAATAAAACGTTGTTGGAGGTGTTTGAGGAGTGTGGCGGCGAGAGGGTCCCTATCCCCGCAATGATTGAAATGGCCAAAAAATTGGGCAAGGGCTCAGAAGCGGTTATTCGCCAGCTGATCAAGGAAAGTCCCGATTTCGAAATAGATAAGTCTCAAAAAACCCATTACATAACGCGTAAGACAAAGACGGAAGATCGTACTAATGAGATTATTAGTACGATTCTAAGCTTGGAATAGCCATGTTCCTAATCGTCCTAATTGGCATACAAAACAATTTTTCAATTAGGCGGGCAGGTAAATGGCTCAAAGCCATACCTGCCGCCCAGCGAATCGTGCTATCGTGTTGATCGTATATAAGAAGGACGATATTCAGGACAATGATTTTATCTGCTATCAGATCCATAACAGTTTGGGCGGTTGCGGCGGGGATGCAGTATGAATGCCATTGGCCGCAAACTAATAACGGCAGATCAGCTCGCCGGGGCTTTGAACGTTCCTAAGTCCTGGATCTATGACCGAACGCGACAGGGGCCGGCGGCGATACCGTTCATCCGCTTGGGCGCTTATGTTCGCTTCGATGCCGAGGAAGTCATTAATTTCTTCAAAACTCATGGCACTAAGAGTATTATTAACCACCGAAACACGGAGACTGCGGAACGACATGAACTCACTGACAACGCCCGAGGCAGCAAACAAATACGGCCTTTCAACCGGCTACATCAGGCACCTGCTGATAAACAAGGTCATCAAGGGGCGGCAAGCAATCCTGAGCCGAAAAAATACGGTTTGGCTGATCGATGAGCCGTCCCTTAAGAAATATCTCGCCAAGGACCGCACGCCCGGACCAAAGCCCCGCAAGAAACGTCCTAAGAAATCCCCTTGATTATATACGCATTACGTATATAATAGACTCCATCATTTCCGATCATCTCGAAAGGAGCGGAAACAATGGGAGTCTTTAGGAAGAACGGCCATTTCTGGATCGATTACTACGCCGAGGGGCGCCGCCACAGAGAGAAGGTGGGCCCCAGCAAGACCCTTGCCGATAAAGCCCTCCGGAAGCGCCAGACCGAAATTGCCGAGGGTAAATTCCTTGACGTGAAGCACGAAGAAAAGATCCCATTTAAAGACTTCGCGCAGGAATACCTTGAGAAGTATGCCAAACACAACAAGCGGGCGTGGAAATCCACTGACACGGTTTTCATCAAACACTTCACGGCGTTCTTCGGTAACAAGTTCCTTCATGAAATAACCCCTCACGATATTGAGCGCTATAAATCCGAACGGCTGAGTTCCAAGAAGGGCAGTTATAAAAAGGATAAATCCCCCGAAGATAAGCCGCGTTCGATCAGCCCGGCCACTGTGAACCGGGAAATGTCATGGCTGAGAGGGCTTTTCAACCGGGCTATTGATTGGGGCAAGGTAGAGCATAACCCGCTCAAGAAGGTGAAATTCTTTAAAGAAAACAATCAGCGGACCCGCTACCTTGAGAAGGAAGAAATTATCAGCTTGCTTGAGCATTGCGATTCCGACCTTCGTGCGGTCGTTATTCTGGCGATCAACACGGGCATGAGGAAGGGCGAAATCCAGAATCTCAAATGGAATGATATTGATATAGCAAAGGGCACGATCAGGATACCTTTCTCCAAAAATGGCGAAATGCGGTATATCCAAATGAATGAGGCCGTCAGAGATGTCCTTTTCGGCGTCAAAAAGCAGCCCCGGAGCCCTTATGTCTTCTGCGGTGATGATGGACTGCCCTATAACTTCCGCAAGTCATTCGAGACAGCCATAGGGAAATCTGGTATTATTGGCTTCCGTTTTCATGATCTAAGACACACTTTTGCTTCGCATCTGGTCATGGCGGGGGTGGATTTGAACACCGTAAGGGAGTTATTGGGGCATAAAAGTCTTGATATGACCCTCAGATATTCGCATCTCTCGCCGGACCACAAGGCCCGCGCCGTGAGGGTTTTGGATGCCCGGATGGACACTATATGGGCACCAGCGGCTAAGGTTGAAACAGGGGCGCACGAAGCTGAAGTTGTAACTGAGGAACTAGCAAAGGTTTAACGATTCAAGCCCCCATAGCTCAATTGGATAGAGCATCTCCTTCCTAAGGAGAGGGTTGCATGTTCGATTCATGCTGGGGGCATTGGTTTTTCTATGGGACGTTATGACAGGTTGCAAGAAAGGGCCGAAGTGAAAATGCAAAAATTTAAAAGGGTCTCTCTTTTTTGGATCTTGGCCGTTCTTTTTTTGTTTCCGATGGGAGCTGTGACTGGTCAGGAAGCGGTAAAGACTTCGAAGAAATCCGAGCAACCGGCTTCGAAATCCGAGCTTGATAACCTGAAAGCAGAATGGGAAGCGGTTCGCGAGCAGCAAGTCCGGATGATCCGGGAAAAAGAAGATCAACTGGAAAAGCTCAAAGAAGAAATTTTTTCCAGGATGAAAACCTTAAACAGGCCTGCCGTCTCGGACGGAAATCCGGGGTTTGAGGCCCAAAAAGCGTCCCTCCAGGCTGAGCGCCAGAAGTTCTTTGCGGAAATGAGCCGCCAAAAAGAAAGTTTACGGCGGCTTCAATCCACTCTCGATGAAAAAGCCAAGCAGCTCGATGCGGAACGGAACCGTTTCGAACAGAAAAAAAAGACAGCAGCCCGCTAGGCCCCTTGCCCCATGTCGGACAAAACTTTTCTCAGAAAAACGCTCCTGAAAAAAATAAAAAGTATCCCTCTTCTTTCGCGGCACGTGAAAAGCCGCCGGATTCTCCGGAAATTATCCCGGGAACCGGTTTTCAAAAGAGCCGAGCATGTCGCATTTTATTATGGGATCGCGCCCGAGGTTGAGACGAAGCTTTTTCTGAGGAGGGTTCTGAAGGATAAAAAGATCTATCTTCCGAGGATCGATCCGGAGAAGTCCCTGACATTATGCCGGGTTCGTTCGCTTTCAAAAGATCTGAAAAAAGGCACTTACAACATCATGGAGCCCAAAGCCTTTTGTGAGAAGCGGCCGGTCAGCCAGATGGATATTATCATTACCCCGGGGGTGGCCTTTGACAAGAGCGGCGGGCGCCTGGGGCGGGGCGGCGGTTATTACGACCGGCTTTTCCGGAAAGCCGGGAAAGTCGTCAAGATCGGATTGTGTTTCCGGGAACAGATCGTGAAAAAAGTTCCAATGAAAGCCCATGATGTGAGAGTGGACCGGGTAATAACAGACTAACGATAAAAAACGGGACTCGGGACTCGCAGAAACGAGGACCCCAAACGAGTCCCTAATTTCGAGGGACCAGTTCCCTTTAGTCTCAAATGGAAATAAATACAAAAATGCAAAAAGAAAACAGCACATCCTTCAACGAATTGAAGGATGGCCGCAAGATATACACCGTCAGTCAGCTGAACCGGCAGAGCCGTCTCTTGCTGGAATCCCGGCTCTCCGCGGTTTGGGTGGAAGGGGAGATCTCGAATTTCAAGCACCATAGTTCCGGGCATATTTATCTGACGCTCAAGGACGAGTCGGCGCAGATCTCTGCGGCTTTCTTCAGCCAATACCAGCGCGGACTCCGGTTTGAGCTCAAGGACGGACTCAAGGTTCTCGCGTTCTGCCGTGTTTCCGTCTACGAAGCGCGCGGGCAGTACCAGCTTTATATTGAACGTGTGGAGCCGCAAGGTGTCGGGGCTCTTCAACTCGCGTTCCAGCAACTAAAAGAAAAATTAGCCAAAGAAGGACTATTCGGCGAAGAGCGGAAACGGCCCATTCCAAAGTTCCCGAAGACTGTAGGCGTGATCACCTCACCGACCGGGGCTGCGATCCATGATATTTTGAATGTGGTAAATCGCCGGTTCTGCGGGACGCATATCCTGCTTTACCCGGTTAAAGTGCAAGGTGAAGGCGCAGCCGAAGAAATTGTAACTGCCATCGGAACAATGAATGAACGCTCGGAGGCCGACGTCCTGATCGTGGGGCGGGGCGGCGGAAGCATCGAGGATCTCTGGGCTTTTAATGAGGAGCCTGTCGCCCGCGCGGTCTTTGGGTCGCAGATCCCTGTTATTTCGGCGGTGGGGCATGAGAGTGACTGGACGATCTGTGATCTTGTCGCGGATATGCGCGCTCCGACGCCCTCGGCCGCCGCGGAACTTGTGGTTTCAAGCCGCCTTGAACTTGAAGAACGGTTACGCGGCCACAAAGAAAGGCTGGATTTCGCGATGAACGGAATGTTCGAGCAATACCAGGAGCAGCTTTCGAACCTCGCTTCAAGCGCGGCATTCAGACAACCGCAGTATCTTCTGGACCAGTTCACCGGACGGGTGGATGATCTGGGCCGGCGGATGGAAAGCCGCCTGGCAAACTTTGTGGATTCGAAGGGCCAGTCCTTTCGGGGTATCATGGGCCGGTTGAACGCGCTCAACCCCCTTGCGATCCTTGAGCGCGGTTATTCTGTGAGTTTTAATGAAAAAGGCGACATTATCAAAAATGTCCGGCAGCTTTCAGTGGGGGATATTATGCAAACCCGGCTTCACAAAGGTTCTTTGGTCTCGAAAGTGACTGCCATAACTCAATAGGGGAATAGCACATGAGCGAAAAATTCCAATTTGAAAAAGCACTGGAAGATCTTGAAAAAATCGTGGAAGCTATGGAAAGCGGAGAGCTGACCCTGGACCAGGCGCTTAAAAAATATGAAGAAGGCGTTGGGTTGGTACGGACCTGCCAGTCCAAGCTCACCGAAACGGAAAAAAGGATCGAGATTCTGACCAGGACCCTGGACGGTTCGCTCAAAAAAGAGGCATTCGATCCTGAAGAACCGGCACCGAGATCGAAAAAGAAAAAAGTTCCCGGCGAAGAGGTTTAAAATCTGTTCTGATAACAATATTGCGTCATTGCGAGTTTGCGTCCGCCAGAGGCGGATCCGCCTTTGGCGGAAAGCAATCTGTATTGAGATTGCCACGGTCCCTCCTTCGGAGGTCTCTCGCAATGACGAGAATCATTTGATATTCGGATAAGTTCCAACGAGATAAAGGACCAACGCATGACTTACGAGCAATTCTTCAAGCGGCATCTGGCGTTTATCGAGAAAAAGCTGAAAGGAACATTGCGAGCTCAGGAAGCTTGTCCGCTCAGTATCCATAAGGCCATGCAGTACGCAATCTTTACGGGAGGAAAAAGATTCCGGCCGGTGCTGGCGCTCAGCGCTTGTGTGGCGTGCGGCGGGAATCCTCAGCATGCCATTCCGGCGGCTCTGGCTATTGAGTTGATTCATACT
Source organism: Candidatus Omnitrophota bacterium (assembly GCA_041653795.1). Classification (GTDB taxonomy): domain Bacteria; phylum Omnitrophota; class Omnitrophia; order Omnitrophales; family Aquincolibacteriaceae; genus Aquincolibacterium. The sequence continues at coordinate 7,753 of JBAZER010000008.1, read as the reverse complement.
TATTCGCTCGTGCATGACGATCTTCCCGCACTGGATAATGATGATACCCGGCGCGGAAAACCGGCCTGTCACAAAAAATTCGGCGAGGCGAATGCGATCCTGGCGGGGGACGCACTTCTGACCCTGGCGTTCGAGCTGGTCGCCGGCATCAAACCCGCGGACCGGGCGATCCGGATCCTTCGAGAAATATCAAGGGCTGCCGGGACGCATGGTATGATCGGCGGACAGGTTGCGGACCTGGAGGTTCCCTCCAGAAAAAAGACGCTTGCGGAGCACGATTTCATCAGCCGTTACAAGACGGGTGCTTTGATTCGCGTGAGTGCCGTGGCCGGGGCTATGGCCGCAGGTGCCACGTCGCGCGAACTCAAAATTATAACCCGCTATGGAGAATGCTTAGGGCTTGCGTTCCAGGTCGTAGATGATATTCTGGATAAAGACGGTTATTGCAAAACGATGAGCGTCAAGACGGCCGGGGTGAAAGCAATCCGTCTTATCGGACAAGCAAAAAAAGAAGCGAAAATATTGGGCCATAAGGCTAAAGCCCTTGTTTTTCTGGCGGATTTTTTAATGCAAAGAATTCCAAACAAATCATAGAAGCAGATTGCTTTCCGCCAAAGGCGGATCCGCCTCTGGCGGACGCAGGCCCGCAATGACAGCGTTTTTTGCAGTCTCGTTAGAGGCGTCATTGCGGGGAGCTCCGAAGGAGCGACGCCTGGCTTTCATTAAATTCTATATTGGAAGCCAGTGCTGTACTTGCCCAATCATTCAAAAAAACAAGGGCAAGTACGCGGCAATCTCAATAATGACTTATGACAAACTGGATCGATAAAATAAAGTGCCCGCAGGACCTGAAGCAGGTGCCTCTGGAAAAACTTCCGGAGGTTGCCGAAGAGTACCGTCGATTTCTGATCGAATCCGTGGCCAGGACAGGCGGACATTTGGGTGCGAGTCTCGGTGTTCTGGAACTCTCGATCGCCCTCCATTATGTTCTGAATTCCCCCGAAGACAAGATCTGCTGGGATGTCGGGCACCAGGCCTACGTTCATAAAATGATCACCGGGCGCAAGGACCAGATGCACACCCTGCGCCAGCCCGGAGGTTTAAGCGGTTTTCCTGCCCCGTGGGAAAACGCTCACGATCCTTTCATCGTCGGCCATGCCGGCACCGCGATCTCACAGGCCCTGGGTCTTGCCGCCGCCCGTGACATCAAAAAAGGAAATGAAAAAGTCGTGGCCGTGGTCGGAGACGGCGCCCTGACCGCGGGACTTTCCTTCGAGGCGCTGAACAGCGCCGGCCATCTCAAAAAGAACATGCTCATCATTTTGAATGACAACGAAATGTCCATTGCGAAGAACGTGGGTGGCATGAGTCGCTACCTCAACCGTGTCATCACCAATCCCCTTTATAATCGCATCCGCGGAGAAGTCGAAAAACAGCTTAGCCGCTTTCCGCGTCTCAAGAAATTCTCAAATGCTTCCCTTGAAGGCATGAAGCACCTTTTTGTGCCCGGCATCCTTTTTGAGGAGTTGGGATTCCGGTATTTCGGGCCGGTGGACGGGCACAATGTCGTCAGTTTGGTGAAGACCTTGCGCGACGTGCTTGCCCTCAACACTTGCAGCTTTCTTCATGTCCTCACGAAAAAAGGGAAGGGCTGCGCATTCGCGGAAAAAGACGAGGAGAAAGGGCATGGTGTCAGCCCTTTTGACGTGAAGACCGGTGAAAAAATCGAGGTCGCGTCCTCAAAAAATGATGTCGCGAGCGTGTCGTACACCCAAGCCTTTGCCGATGCTCTTTCCAAACACGCGCGCCGCAATCCCAAAGTGGTCGCGATCACGGCGGCCATGCCGTCCGGGACCGGGCTGGCCCAATTCCAGAAGGAATTTCCCGAACGCTTCTTTGATGTCGGGATCGCAGAGCAGCATGCCGTGTCTTTTGCGGGAGCTCTCGCGCGAGGGGGTCTCAAGCCCGTCGTCGCGATCTATTCGTCCTTTTTGCAGCGCTCCCACGATTCCATCATGCATGACGTGGCTTTGCAAAGACAGAGCATCGTGATCGGGATCGACCGGGCGGGCCTCGTCGGCGCGGACGGCGCCACGCATCAGGGGATATTCGATCTCGCCTTCCTCGGGTCCGTGCCGGGCATTGTGCTGGCCTCACCCATCGATGAATATGAAATGGAAAAAATGATGGAGCTCGCTCTTAACCATGCCTCGGTTTTCGCGATCCGCTACCCGCGCGCAAACATCTCCAAAATGTTCGATGCCTTTCCCAAAAAAAGTTTTGAAACGGGCGAAGGAGAAGTGCTTTTTGACGGAGAGGACGTGACGCTCCTTGCACTCGGGAGTATGGTGGAGACGGCCTGTAAGGCGCGCGCTCTCCTTGAAAAAGAGGACGTTTCGGCCCGCGTCGTGAACATGCGTTTTGCCCGCCCGCTTGACGAACAGGTGATCCTGGATTCCCTCAAGAAAACGAAATTTCTTTTTACTCTGGAAGAACATGTCGCAACAGGCGGGTTCGGCTCCAAGGTCCTGGAGTTTTTGGAAGAAAAAAACATCCGCCACGTTCCGCTTAAACGTTTTGCCCTGCCGGATGAATTCATCGAGCACGGTTCCCGCGATGCCCAGTTGGACGAGTTCGGCCTTTCCCCCGAAAAGATCGCGGCGTCGGTCCTGAAAGAATTGCATCCCCAGAAGAAGTGACGTCCGGTTCGTTGATCCAAAACTTACGCCACTTTGGAGGCATTGACCATGGATTTTTGTAACTATATGCAATTATTTAAGTTGTGCCATTTTTATCACTGTAAATTACTATTTTATAGTTGATTATATCACTAATTAGTGATATAATTTAAATATGAAGAACACAACCTTCGTATTTGAAATCAATGAGATGTTCCGGTCCAAGGTCCAGGTTCCTGATTGGATGGCCAATAATCTGCCCATCGGGAAACAAGTCCAGCTTATCCGGGAAGCTTTAGGTATGACCCAAGTCCAACTTGCCAAGCGATGCGGGATCCGGCAGAGCATGGTCGCCAGGATCGAAAGCGATCTCATGATCGATCTCAGACTTTCCACGGTCCAAAAACTCGCCCAAGGGCTAGGTTGCCGGCTGCTTTGCCGGTTGGTTCCGGAAGAGGAGATCGGGAAGGTCCTCGATCAAAAAAGCCTTGAAGCTGCGCGCAAGCTCGTCGGACTTTCCCGGTCGACCGCGGGCCTTGAGAAACAAATGCCCGAAGACCGTTACATCGAAGAGCAGGTCCGCGAAATGCAGCTCAAGATCCGGGAGAACCGTCCCTCCTCACTCTGGCGGACGTGACCATGCCGGAAGGGCAAACTCCTTTAGCAGATATTTCCGGCCTCATTCCCGGGCATATTTTCACAAAAGAGGCTCTGGACCGCGCTGAATTCGCGAATGTGAGCAAGATCCTGCCCAAATACATTCTCAAGAAGCCCGCAGACCGTACGGCGCCGTTCAATTTTAAGTGGTTCCTCAAACTCCACGAAGAGATGTTCGGGGATGTCTGGGACTGGGCTGGGAAACTCCGCCTGCATGGATTGAATCTTGGTGTGGCGCCCGAAAAGATCGCCCCGGAGATCCATGCCGTTCAGTCAGAGTTGCGGAGGTGGGAAGAAAATAAAATGGACCCGCTCGAGATCGCGGTACGCCTTCATTACCGGCTCGTTTGGATCCACCCGTTTGCGGGAGGGAACGGCCGTTGGTCAAGGATGATCTCCAATATCTATCTCCGGAAAAAAGAACTGCCGCTGATCCTTTGGCCCGAGGAGCGCATCACGGTCCAGGGAACTGTTCGCGAAGCTTACATTGCGGCGCTTAGGGAAGCCGATCAAGGCGGTTTCGGACCTCTTCTTGATCTGCATAAGAGGTATTGGAAAAACGAAGGAGAAATTTCTTGAAACTTTCCTTTCTGATCCTTTTCATGATGCTGTTCTTGCGGGCCGCGGCCTGTGAAGAGCCGGAGTTGTTCCGTGACAGGCCGGCCCCGGGACGGGACCGCGACCAGACCGAATTCCGCCAGGAACTCAGCCTTTCGGCCCGGAAAGCCGTGGAACTGGCGCAGAGCCGGTTTTCCAAAATCAAAAGCATCAACGATTCCTACCAACTGACTGCGGAGGCCGTCCTGCTCCTGGCGGAGCGGGGGGACATCCGGGGCGCGGTCCCGTTGCTCCGGGAGGCCTCGAAAAAATTCGACGGGAACCGGCTGGCTTATTTGTTGCTCGGGGCCGCGCTTGAGAGGACCGGCAAGCGCGAAGAGGCGGCTCAGGCTTATGCCGGATTTTACAGGAACAGCCTGACGCTCGCGCCCGAAGAAAATGAGTTGATCAATCTTTCCGCCCTGCGGGTTTTCCGCGATTATGTGGAAGCGCGCTTCGCGGACTGGAAGATCCCTTTGCCCGGATCGAAGATCGGGTTTGTCCTGCGCCGGGAACGTTCGATGATGATGCTCGAAGGATCTCCTGCCGGCCAGAGGATCAATCTCATCCTGCCTCTGGTCGTGGTGGTCGGGGCCCTTGTTTTGATCCTCTTCCGCCTGACCGGCGCCGAATTTCCTCCCGCGGTCTCCTGTTTTTTCATAAGTTTTTATGTCCTCTGCGTCCTGGCGTATGCGCTCTGGGCCGCTCATCTTTTCGCGGGACTTCCTTTTTTTGTTTCGCCGGAGACCGAATACAAACTTTTGTTCACGGGCGGGGTTGTCCTGATCGTTGCTTTTTACGCGGCCCGCCGTTTCTTCGTTTACAAAATGAAAAAAAAGATCAAAGGGGCCCGGTATTGTCCCTCTTGCGGTGAGATCCTGCTGGAAGTGGAAAAGGAATGCCTGAAATGCAAGCGCCGGACAGGAGAGTGAACGATGGACCTTGAAACGCACGCAAAAAAACTGAAGATCGCGTTACTGCTGGCGGCGCTGATGCTGTGCTTCGCGGTCTTTCCCGCGCTCCCTTATGTCTTTTACCTCCTGCTCAAATGGGTCGTTTGCGGGGCCGCGGTCTACGGGGCCCTGAATTTCAGGGACGAACCGCGGCTGAGCCGGCATTTTTGGCCCCTGGGAGTCCTGGCCCTTTTGTTCAACCCCCTGGTCCCGGCCCCTTTAACGCCGCTTCTCTGGCTGATCCTCGATCTCGGGACCGCGGTTTATTTTCTCACCCTTTCCAAGAAGTTTTGAACCGGAGAAATTCCTTGAAACTTTTTTTACAGGAGTAGAAACTCTACGAACGCGGCGGCGGGGGAGACCCGCGGCAGCAAAGCCGCCGCCATTTTTCTGACATCATTTTAACACCGGCTAATGACTCTAGCTTTTTCTAGCTCTCATAAGAACTCAGGGGTATACTGTGGTTCATTAAGCCCCCGTAGGGATCTATCATTTCGATTATAAAAAATGCATTTTTAAATTCGAACATCTGTCTTAGGAAAAATTAACTTGCATGGAGGATGAACAATGACATTCGATGAATTCTTGCTCAGCAGAGTTGTGTTTGAAATTCGTTATCCTAAGGGTTACCTATTTTGGGATAAGGGTGGCGCACTTTTATTTAAAATTGAGCAAGAAGCTCCAGATTTGGTTGCAATAAAAAGAAATAAAGATGTCTATACAATAGCTAACCAAAAATTGAAATTGGAAGCGAATTATAACTGGGAACGATTATCGGTTGATCAAGCAGGGGTAGACAATTTAAATCAATTTAAAAAACGAACGGATTTGTTATGGAAAATTATTTATGAAGAATTAAAGATTTCCGAAATCAAAAGAGTTGGTACGAGATTTTGGTTTCTTTCGCCCAAAGCGTCAAAAGACACGGAAGCTCTTTTGACTAAAGCGAAAATATTTGGTTCCAAAATTGAAGCGGGCTCTATTTTTGGCTCAGAGCTTGTTACGAAAGATTTTACGTTAATAATAAAAGATGGTGATATCGGAATACGGATTGCTTGTGGAGCTGCGACAAGACAACCTGACGCAGAGCTAGATAAAGACGAAAAGTTTTTAAAGTATAACCCATTGGAAGCATTGCTTGTCGATATTGATATTTATACAACTAAAATTGCCATCGACAAATTTGTTCCTTCCGAATTCATCCAAAAGGCATATAAGCGAATAGAAGCTAACCTCATAAAATTATTAGCAGAGGTGAAAAAATGAGCGGCCTCTCTTTTAGCTCTCAAAAGGACAACTCGGAAAGTTCAGGGCGAGAAGGCGGTTGGCAAAAACGGTCTTCGGCACAAACTCCGTTCGAGGAAACCATCATTTCCATACCAGAAGCTGCCGGAATTGCTTGGGCAAGCTATCGACCTGAAAAGTTAGAGGGATATTCTCTATTAACCCAACGTTCTCCCGAAATTATCGAAACTGATTTTCAACCAGAGATTAATGATCGAACAGATAAAATTTTGTCTCTCTTAAAAGAATTGAAGGAAGATTTATCAAATCCTGTTGAGGCGGAATCTATTTTTTCAAATATTTTGCAATATCATCGAGAACTTTGGGATCTAAGAAGCCATAAAGAGAAATCATTTGCCGAGTTATTGGTGACTTTAGAAAGCGCCATAAAATATTACGATGTTTCTGAGCTGACATTGCAAAAAGTCGAAATGCTTATTCAAATATTTAGTGAATTGAAACAAGCTAGTTTGAAAAGTGATTTTCCCAAAATGGCTAGAAAAGACCTACGAAAAGTGGGTTTTGATTTAATGAGGCCTATATTAGGCGTCCCAGAAAAGTTCAGTGATATTCTCAAAAAGCTAGAATCAAATGACTAAAGGCGCTCTTTTCCTCGAAACTTCAATTCAAATAGCACGACGCTTTCACCATCCGAAGGAACGAACCAGAATAGAAGCGAATTTTAAAGATTCCCCCGTTTTGTTAACGTCCTCGTATGTAAAAATGGAATATCTTCGTAGAGTTATTGGTGACTTAATTTATTTGTATCAAGTAGCAACTAGGGTGGGAAACTTCGGAGAGATTCTTTGGTGCATACAAAAGCTAGATTTATATCAAAGAAGAAAGCTTCAGACGAATCTTCAAGGAATAGGTACGTTCTTCTATTCTTCTCTGGGTAATGATACTTCGGAAGTATTAGAGAAATTGAAAATATGGTTAAAACAAACAATAGATGATTCTCAGGATATGTTTGATGAATTGGTGGACTCAATTAGTGATGAAACTTGCTGTGAAAAAGCGAGAAATTTTCCACAGAAAAACGGAGAAACATATTCGGGATTCGGCAGATGTAAAGGGCAGCAGAAGCAATGCAAAATAGATGAATTTTTTTCCGCGAATTTATCTGCATTTAAAGAAATTGTTGATGCGTTGAAAGCATTGCCGCCTGAAGAAAAGGATGAAGAGTTAAATAAAATGGAAGAAATTTTGGAAAAAGCTTTGCAACATCCAAAGAATATGCTGGACTACAAAAATTGTTGGAAATGTGGCGATGCTATCATTTCTGTTGAGTGTCCTGCCAAAGCATTGTTATTAACACTAAACGTTAAACACTATAAGGTCTTGATGCCAGCTATTGAGAAAAAAATCCTGCTTATGCAGGACGCTTCTGAAATTAAAGAAGAAGCAAAAATTGAAAAGTCGTGAAATATAAACCGCACTCCGTCCGACGGGGAAGAGTGATCTTCCCCCGAAAAAGTGGACACAACGAAGAGTTGGTGCCAGCATGAAAGCCAGCTCGTCACATGGGGGTGTCCAATGGAAGTCGAAGGCGTCAAGAAGAAGCGATTTGATAGAGATTTTAAG
>JBAZER010000007.1:0-73350 GCA_041653795.1 Candidatus Omnitrophota bacterium | reverse complement strand
AGATCCTCCGGAAGAAAATGCCGGGGATGAATGAGCAGGTTTTTAATTTCCCTCCCATCCGATTGGAGCGTGTGTTATCCTCCGTGCCGCCGGGTGGATACCATGTGCCCGCGGCGGTCAAAAAAAATCCAATAAGCGTTTGACTTCAAAAATTTCTTTGTTAGAATCCCACTCGCTGGACGCATAAACGAAAAAAATTCTCGCCCGGACGCTCAACAGAAAGCGGTTTTTGAAAATTCGTTTCTGGTTTTTTAAAACGTAATCAATTAAAATTTTTGCAGTAGATTTTTAAAATTTAGGAACCGCGAAGTACAGGTCTTAACATCCAAAGGATATAATCACTAAAAACGACTCAGGAAAAAAGTTCGAAAACGATACTATATGTAGTGTTTAAGTCCGGATTGGCAGCAACATATAGTAATATTTAATAAGCTTTTGAAAAGTCTAAGGAGAAAAGACGTCTCATGAAGACGGAGAAACTACCATCCGCTCAGGAAGGGCAAAGCCTGGGCCGGGGGCTTGTATTCAGGAGGTTTTTCACAAAACCGGACGCGTACCCGCTGGATGAAATTAAATACGTCAAACGCAGTTCGGTGATCACAAATCCCGACGGTTCGGTAGTTTTCAAGATGGAAAACGTGGAGGTTCCCGAGGGCTGGAGCCAGCTCGCGACCGATATTATCGTTTCCAAATACTTCCGGAAGGCAGGAGTACCCGGGACGGGTTCCGAGGTGAGCGCGCGGCAGGTGGTATACCGCATCGCCCACTCGATCCGGGTTGCGGGTGAAAAGTTTGGCGGTTATTTTAAGACCGCGGGGGATGCTCAAACCTTTGAAGAAGAAATGCTTCATTTGTTGATCAACCAAAAATGCGCCTTTAATTCCCCGGTTTGGTTTAATTGCGGGATGGATCTTTACGGGATCAAAGGCAGCGGTGGTAACTTTTACTGGGACCCGGCAACCGACACGGTCCGTCAAGCCACAGATTCTTACTCCAACCCACAATGCTCCGCCTGTTTCATTCAGTCCGTGGATGATAACCTGATGTCCATTTTCGACCTGATCAAAAACGAGGCCCGGCTTTTCAAATATGGCTCCGGAACCGGGACGAACTTTTCGAAACTTCGGGGTCGCCAGGAAAAGCTGTCAAACGGCGGGACCTCCTCGGGGCTCATGTCGTTTTTGGAAGTGCTGGACCGCGGAGCGGGTGCGACAAAATCCGGAGGGACCACGCGCCGTGCAGCGAAGATGGTGTGTCTGGATCTCGATCACCCTGAGATCATGGATTTCATCAATTGGAAGGTCCGCGAAGAAAAAAAAGTCGCCGCGCTGATCGCGGCCGGTTATCCCTCGGATTTCAACGGAGAGGCCTACAAAACGGTTGCGGGGCAGAACTCGAATAATTCAGTGCGGATATCGGATGAGTTCATGCGCGCCTACTTGAATAACGGAAAATGGCAGACGCGTTTCCGCACCACCGGGGACGTTTGCGAGACTTTCCAGACCAAGGATGTGATGGACCAGATCGCTTTTGCCGCCTGGGCGTGCGCCGATCCGGGAGTCCAGTTCGACACCACGATCAATGATTGGCACACCTGCGCCAACACCAACCGCATTCACGCATCCAACCCGTGTTCGGAATATATGTTCCTGGATGATTCGGCATGCAATCTGGCCTCTATCAACGTCATGAAGTACCTGCAGCCGGACGGAACTTTCGATATTGAGGGGTTTCGTCACACCACTCGCGTTTTCATTACGGCCATGGATATTCTAGTGGATTATGCCTCGTATCCGACCGAACAGATCGTCCGAAACAGTCATATTTATCGGCCGCTTGGAATCGGTTATGCCAATCTTGGAAGTCTTCTCATGGTCAGCGGCATTCCGTACGATAGTCCGCAGGCCTCCGCGATTTGCAGCGCGCTTACGGCGATCTTGACCGGGCATGCCTACAGAACTTCCGCGGAGATCGCGGCCTCCAAGAACGCATTTTCCGATTACAAAAAAAATGAAAGTTCAATGTTGCGCGTGATCGAAAAACATCGTGCGGCGGCGCACAAAATCTCGGCCGAGCACTGCCTGCAGGATATTCTGGTGGCGGCGCATGAAGATTGGGAAGATGCTTTCGAGATCGGGAAACTTTACGGTTATCGCAATGCGCAGGTCTCCGTGATCGCTCCGACCGGCACGATCGGGCTTCTCATGGATTGTGACACTACCGGGATCGAGCCGGATTTCGCGCTCGTGAAGTTCAAGAAGCTTGCGGGCGGGGGCTATTTCAAAATCATCAACCAAGGCGTTCCCGCGGCTTTGCACAAGCTCGGATACCCTGAAAACGAAATTCAGGATATCGTCGAATATATTCAAGGCACTTCTCGTCTCGAGGGGACTCCGTGGGTCAATCGTACGACTTTGGCGGCAAAGGGTTTTACGAGCGCCGAAATGGATAAGATCGAATCCATGCTGCCGTCGGTTTTTGATCTCAGTTTTGCTTTCACGAAATGGACACTCGGAGAAGATACGCTCAAGAGGCTTGGTTTCAAACCGGAGGATTACAACCATCTCCGGTTCAACGTGCTTGAAGCGCTCGGATTTTCCAAGGCAGAGATCGAGGAGGCCAACAATGTGGTTTGCGGCATGATGACGGTAGAAGGCGCGCCGCTTCTCAAGCCCGAGCATTTTCCGGTTTTCGACTGTGCGAACCGGTGCGGGAAACACGGCAAACGTTTTATTGCGCCCATGACACATGTTCGGATGATGGCCGCGGCGCAGCCGTTCATTTCCGGCGCCATTTCCAAAACTGTAAACCTCCCGCACGAAAGCACGGTTGAGGAGATAGAAAAGATCTACGTTGAATCCTGGAAAATGGGGCTTAAGGCCGTGGCGCTTTACCGGGACGGTTCCAAGTTGTCCCAGCCGCTTAACACAAAATCCGGCGATTCGGCTTTGGAAAAAAAATCTGAAAAAAAGAACGAGATCCAGAACGTGCATCCTCCGGTTCTGCAGCGCAAGCGCTTGCCCAAGAAGCGTGCAGGGATCACAGTAGAATCCCGCGTCGGGGGCCAAAAGATCTATCTTCGGACCGGGGAATATCCGGACGGCTCGCTCGGGGAAATCTTTGTTGACATGCACAAGGAAGGCGCCGCGTTCCGCTCCATGATGAACTGTTTTGCCATTGCGGTTTCACTTGGGTTGCAATACGGCGTGCCGCTTGAGGAATTCGTGAACGTCTTCACGTTTACGCGCTTTGAGCCGCAGGGGCTTGTGGATCATCCGAACATCAAGCTCTCCACTTCGATTGTGGATTATCTTTTTCGCGTGCTCGGCATGGAGTATCTGGGAATGACGGAATTTGTCCAGATCCCGCCGGCGCCCGGGGACCTTCAGATCAACAAGAAAACGATTTCGCCCGCCGCCCAGGCGCCCATGATCGAAATTCCTGTTCCTGCCAAAGACCTGGTTTTGCCGGCGAGTGTTGTCAAAAAAAATATTTCTCTCGCTGCCGCCGGAGCAAACGAGCATCTCTCAAATATGATGGGAGATGCGCCTTTCTGCACGAATTGCGGGCATGTAACCGTGCGAAGCGGTTCTTGCTATAAATGTCTGAACTGTGGCAATAGCATGGGTTGTTCCTGATACCATACATCGTTCTAAATCCTATCCTCGCCACCAATTCATGAAAAGGCCGGCAGATTCTTCTGCCAGTCTTTTTTGTATGAATTGACACTATCCCGACTTTATTTTTTTGATAAAAAATAATTAGAATTACCCCCGTCAGTTTTGCCGCAATTAATGGAGCCCCACGGCGTTACAGCCGTGGTACCCTCATGCTTCGGCGACATCCCGCCGAAGCATCCACGCCAAAATGCGGCGGGATTATCCCTCACATTTCCCGCACGGAACCCCGCAATATGCGGAGTCCCAACGGGACGCGGCATCCTCGGGCTTACACTCCAGATCTTCTGCGAAGGCGGGATAAATATTGGGACTGCAGCGGCGGGGCTTTTGAAGTGCTCTGGCCGATGATTATGCAGCGCGGAAGGCTTCTTGGATTTGAAGGGGGCGCCTGCGTTAGAACATAACCCAGCGTCATGTCTCTAGAGGCGGGCGGCCAACCCGCAGCGAAGCAGTATTTCAATTTAAGAAAGCTGCTTCCGGAATGGTTTCAATAACCCAAGTAATTTGGGCGCGACTTTATAGCCCAGCTCAATTGCCTTATCACAATGCAGGATCGCCAGGTCGTATTGCTTTTGGTAAATAATAGGCCACGGCAATATTGTTGTGGGCTACCGCAATTTTGGGATTTATTTCCAACGCTTTAGTCAGCAGGAGTATTGCTTTTTTCGTCTGGCCCAGCGCACAATGGGCCGAAGCAAGGCTGACATAGCCTTCAGCTGACGAAGGACTGATTTCAACTGCCCTCTGAAACATCCGAATCGACGATTTGATGTCGCCTTGCTCCAGGTCGAGATTTCCGATGTCATAATATGCAGTATAAAAAGGCACATCGTGCGCGATGGCCTGGCGGTAAAGGGCGAACTGTTCCGCTCTTTTTCCCGCTTCTTCATAAAATTGCGAAAGCGTAGGATAAGGCAGCAAAAAACCAGGGGCTATCTCCACGGTCCGGCTTAGCATCTGAATCGCGTCATCATTTTTTCCGAGCTTTTTATATAACATCCCGAGGCTGTAACAAACCACAGCATTATCCGGAGCAAGTTCGAGCGTTTTTTTATAAAATGAAATCGCAATCTCATTATTACCAAGCTCGAGATAAGTTGTCGCAAGGCTAAAATAAGATACAGCAGGTTCCGTCCCCATTTTGAGGCCCCGCTTGAATGTGGTGATCGCTTTGTTATTTTCCCCCATGGCGTTATATAAATTTCCAAGATTGATGTAAACATCAGTGTCATAAGGCGCATACAGAAGCACTTTTTTGAAATCGCCCAAGGCCCTGTCATAATCTTTTCTCTCCGCAAAATATATTCCTCTCCGGTTGTATGCAAGCGCGTTCGGATATTTGCTTAAAACATCGCCCCATAACGTAATATCGTCTTTCCAGACAGCGCACCGATTCCAAGTTAAAACAGACAGACTCCCGGTAATCAGGATTAAAAGAACAATGATCAGCGCAACACCAAGACGGCGGTTCTTTTCAGCTGTTTTCCCATAGGCCCAAACAATCCCTTCGGCGATCAGATAAAAAAAACCAACCGAGGCCATATACGCGTAACGATCTGCCGCAATTGTAGAGCCCATGGGTATAAATTGCAGAACAGGCAGAAGCGTTACCAGAAAAAACAAAATGCCGAAAACCACCTTTTTTGTGTACTTGGCCGAACGAATCATTAAAACAGGAATGGCAAAGCAACCGGCAAGTGAAAATAAATAGATCGAAATATCCTTGATCCCTGAATAGGGATAGACACAGGAAAGCCCTGCGGGCAGCAGGATCTTGCCGAGATAAAAAATAACTGCATAAGGCACTTATCGAAAAAACCCAGCAGCAGCTCGTTCTGGAGCGTGGGCCCCTGACCATAAATTCCAAGAATGCCAAAACAAACAGCAAAAATCAGAAAAGGAATCTTGTCCGCGATCATTCCGCGATCGTACTTTCTTCCTTTGAGATAATCCGTAAGAAGCAACAAAAGGGGCAATGTGATTGCCATGGCTTTTGATATGAGAGAAAAAACAAAAAAAACCACCGCAAGCCAGTAAACCTTTCCTGTTTTCCGGGTTTGCAGGTAATGACAGTAACAGATCATCGACAGTAAAAAGAAGAACGAATAAAGAACGTCCTTTCGCTCGCTGATCCACGCTACCGATTCAACATGCAGAGGGTGGACTCCAAAGAAGATGGCCGCGATGAAAGAAACGAGGGCATTCCAAGATAACAACCGGACAAACCAAAACACGAGCAAACAATTCAACAAATGAAAGATCAGGTTGGTCAAGTGATACCCGAAAGGATCCAGCCGGAAGAACCGATAGTCAAACATATAGCTCAGCATCGTCAGGGGCAGATAGGTGGAGGCAAAAAAAGTCGAAAAAATTCGCGCCATGCTATGGGGTGATAAATGCTGAATGACTGTGTTTTGCGTTACATATTCGCGATCATCCCAACTATCAATAAAACCATTCTTCAGGCAGGGGGCAAACGCCATAAAGGTAATGACTAAAATCAGGACTGAGGAAAGGACGACCCGAGGAGAGTTTATTTTGCGGGTTTTTGCGAACAAAAAAGAGCGGAATTTATCAATCCCAGCCGATGAAGATAAAAAATCCATAGCGCTCCCAGTGATGCCAGCCCATAACAAATGCTGTGCCCCAAATTGATCAACGACGCCTCTTTGAAATAGCGCACGGGCATGGGGATATCTCCGATTTTAAAACCAAAATGAACAACCTGTATTAAAAACTGAGCATCAAATACAAAATCATTGGAATTTTGGGAAAAAGGTATCGTTTCCACCACCGATCTTCGATAGGCACGAAATCCCGAATGAAATTCTCCTAAATTTTGTCCCAATGCAATATTTTCGATTCCGGTAAGAAACCGGTTTTCCAAATATTTGTAAAGAGGCATCCCTGAGGTCAAACACTCCTTGCGGGTCCTGACCCGATTGCCGAGGATCACATCGCATGTTCCCAACCTAAGAATTTCAATTGCAGTAGGAATGAACCGTGCGTCATACTGATAATCCGGATGCAGCATAACGATATAATCAGCATTTCTTTCCAACGCTAACTGATAACATGTTTTTTGATTGGCGCCATAACCGCGGTTCTGGGGATGCTCTATAACAATCAAACCCAGTTGTTTGGCAATCCTGACGGTATCATCTTTACTACCGTTATCGACCAAAATAATCTCGTCGGCGTGACTTTTGGGAATAGTTGCAACGGTTTTCCCCAGGGTCAAAGCCGCATTGTAGGCGGGAAGAACAACGATGATTTTTTCTTTTGACACGGGACATCTCCGGTAATTTGGCGCAACACCTGCAAAGTATAATAGCCGCAGGGAAGCGTTATGAAAAAAAGAGAAAGGGGGAGATGCAGGCGTTCATTGGCTTCTGACCAAGAGAAAATCAGCTGGTGATTGGCGAAAAAGAAAAGAATCCGTTGGATTACCCGGAAATTGAAGCAAGCTTCCGGCACAATCTTCCTTGAGGTTAGGGACGGAAGCATGAACCGGTGGGACCTGCCGGGCCGTAAGAGCCGGAGACCGGTCGCGGCGTGAGGTGTCATTCTCGTGCCTTTGCTGGCTCTTTAAAGAAAAATGCGGTAGAATTTTCTCTCATGGCGCATTCCTTTGGGAAACATCATCAACTTTTCGTAGGGGTTTCCCCTATTTCATGACTTCTCACGAACCCATTGAAGCGACCGAGAAACTTTTTACACGTACCCGTTCGCGAGATTATCGGGACTGGTTTCGCTTTGGGGCCTACTTCCTGATCATTGGCGTTTTCGCGATCCTCCTGGGAACGCACAGGCTGGATCGTTTTGAAGATTTTGTCCGTGACAGTTTTCTCAAACACGTTACCTGGGGACAGATTCGTCCGGACATTATTCTGATAGAGATTTCAGAAACAACTTTAAATGAGGTTGGCCCCTGGCCGTGGCCACGAAGCTATCACGCGATCATGATGCGTCTTTTAAGTGAATGGCAGGCAGCTGCGGTTGTTCTCGATCTTGACCTTTCCGAACCGACCGATTCCAAAGATGATCAGGACTTGGTTCGATCTTTAGCAACGGTCGAAACCCCCTTCTATCTCCCGGTGGATCTGAAACCCCAAAAAGAAAAAAAATTCTGGATACACGGAATGCCTGTGATGCTGGATGACGGTGGGGGCAAGAAGATATGGGTTCACGCCATGCCGGAGTTCGAAAAAAAAGCGCGAGCGACCGGCCACAGTTATCTCGCACCGGACACAGACGGCACCCTGAGGAGGTTCGATCCTTTTATCACAGAGGGAAAAGAGAGACATCTTTTCCTTCCGCTGCGTGTGGCATTTGACCAGATGAAAAAATCCATTCCCCCGCCTCAAGAATGGAAGGTGCTTGAAGATGCTCAGGGGAAGATCCTTATTCCCTGGAGCAAGGGGTGGGACTACGGGCTCATGCGCTACAGTTATGCGGATCTGATTCACAGTTTTTATGCAATCCAGAAAGGGATACGGCCAGTCATTGATCCCGGATTGATTGCCGGAAAGATCTGTCTTGTGGGCCCCACTGCGTCTGCTGCGACGGAACTTAGGGTTACGCCTCTCAGCATCGCGTATGCGAGGATCGGTGTCTACGCACAGGTTTTGAATGCGGCTTTGACCGGGAACTGGGTGCGCCCGGTTTCGTTCCTGGGAAATATCCTTTGTCTCTTAGGGAGCGGATGCCTGGCTACGGTCCTATTTGTCATGCTTAGCGGAGCATGGTCGCTCGTCGCGGGGCTTTTACTTGTCGCAGGATGGTTTGTGTTCTGTCTCGTAGTTTTCGCAAAATGGCATTTATGGTTCTACGTGGTCTATCCGGCGCTGCTCATGTTTTGTCTTTTCGTTTTTTCAGCAATCTATATCCAGACCACCGCAACACGCGAAAGATCTCATCTCTTCCATCTCGCCACGCGGGACGGCCTGACCGAGCTTTATGTGATCCGTCATTTTCGCCTGATCATGAACCAGATTGTGCGCGAAGCAAGTGTCCGCAAACAATCCCTGTCGATCATCCTGCTCGACATCGACAACTTTAAAAAGATCAACGACACCTATGGCCATCCTGCAGGGGACATGGTTCTCAAAAGAACGGCAGCGCTCATCCTCGCTTTTATCCGGAAACGCCGGCCTTTTCGCGAGATCGATTTCGCAGCTCGCTACGGAGGCGAAGAATTCATCGTCATGCTTCGGAAGGCCGGTCTTCAAGAGGCGGCAGAGATTGCGCCCGAGCGCATCAGGAAGAAAATCGAAGAAACAAAGTTTGAATGGGAAGGGAAGCAGATCCCGGTCACGGTGAGTCTTGGCGTTGCTGTTCGTCATCCCGGGGAGAATGTTCCCGATCCGATGGTCCATCGCGCCGATGCAGCTTTATATAGAGCCAAAGAAGCCGGGAAAAATTGCGTTTGTACGGAAGGCGGATAGAGGGCCCCTTTTTCTTTTTACTCACGGCGGGATTTTTTAGTTGTCCGAGAGGTTTCACAGCGGCTGATGAAGAGGGCAATTTCCGAAAGAATAGTTCAAGGAGCGTTTCTGTAATGCGAAAGATCAATATTCTTTATGTAGTCACCCAATTAGAGTTGGGCGGTGCCCAGAGGCAGCTCCTAGAGTTAATCCGCCGGATCGACAAAGACCGTTTTAACCTTTTTCTGTTTACTGCCCAGGAAGGACTGCTTGTGGAAGAGGCCCTGTCCATAAGTGATCTGACCTTTTATAGGTCCAGGCATTTAAAACGGCCGATTGATTTCCCAAAAGATCTTTTGGCGACGATTGAGATGGTGAGGTTTATTAAAAAGAACAAGATCGATATCATTCATACACACAGTTCCAAAGCAGGCATTCTGGGCCGGTGGGCCGGGGCCTTGGCCAGGACAGCGGTCATTATTCACACTGTGCACGGATGGTCTTTTAACGATTTCCAACCGTTTCTTAAAAAACTCTATGTCGGGCTCGAAAGACTTAGCGCGAAATTTACGGACAAAATAATCGTTGTATCAAACCATGACAGACAAAAAGGTCTGAATCACAAGATAGGGTCGCATGACAAATATTCCCTGTTGTACTACGGGATCGATAGAGCCCAATTCGGCATGAGCGACCCATCCATCCGGAAGGAGCTTGGGATCAGCGATGACGCGCTGGTGGTCGGAACGATCGCCTGCCTGAAGCCGCAAAAAGCACCGGAGGATTTTGTGCAACTCGCTTTTTTGATAAGTCAAATTTTGCCCCAAGCCAGATTTTTGCTGGTAGGGGACGGCGTTCTTCGCAAAAAAGTTGAAAAATTAATCGCGGAATTCAATTTGGGTTCCCGATTTGTTTTAACGGGTTGGCGAAGAGATATCCCCAGGGTCTTGTCAGCTATGGATATTTTTGTGCTGACATCCCTGTGGGAGGGTTTGCCGATTGCGGTCCTGGAAGCGATGGCGAGCCGGGTGCCGGTTGTGGCAACTGACACGGGAGGTATTTCCGAAGTGGTCGTGGAAGGGAAGACGGGATTTCTTGTGCCTTGCCACGGCATGTTTTTTATGTTAGAAAAGGTACGTATTCTTTTACGAGATGCTTCATTCAAAAATCGTATCACCCAAAGCGCAAAACAATGCATTAATGAAAAATTTGACACGGAAACCATGGTAAAAACTCACGAAGATTTGTACCAAAAACTTGTCGAAGCAAAAGGAATAGCGTATGCTCGTTAGTCCCGTAGCGGCGACATTAAGCAGTTTTTTATTATCCGTGTTATTCCTACTGTTGCTTAAGGAGGCCTCCCATCGGTGGAATTTTTTGACTTCCAAAGGAGTTCCTTCGATCGGAGGAATCAGCATGGGAATGGCTTTCTTTGCAGGTTTCCTGTTGAACGGCCCCCCCGTTGCCGGTCTTCCTCGGGAGATCCAAGGGATTTTGATTGCTTCGGTCGTCATACTCATCGCCGGCATTGACGATGATCAGAGAGAGCTATCCGTGCCCCAGAAGTTCGTGGTGCAGTTGATCGCCGCATCTATTCTGATAAGGTTCGGCGTAAGGACAAATTTTGCTTATGTGGGTGATCCATGGAATGTCGTTTTTTCTCTTTTATGGATCATTGGAATCACAAATTCCATGAATTTGCTGGATGTGATGGATGGATTGACGGGTGGGACGTCGCTTGTGATCATTTCCGGTTTTTGTGTTATTTCAGCCCTGGGCGGGGACAGTTTAACCCTGACCCTTTCCTGCGTTCTGGGCGGAACCGTTTTTGGTTTTTGGATTTACAATGTTCCTCCGGCAAAAGTTTACATGGGGAATAGCGGAAGCCACTTTTTAGGACTCGTGTTGGCAGCGATCAGTCTTACTGCGCGCTATGCAACACTCGAAAGAACCGTCGCGCTTCTTGCCCCCGTGCTTCTATTGGGATTTCCTATTCTCGACACGCTGTTTCTCATTTTGATGCGCATCCAAAAAGGAAAGTCAGCATTCAATAAAAGCGATGACCACATGGCGTTGAGATTTTTAAAAAAAGGATATTCAAAGCAAAAAGCTTTGGCCTTGATGATGGGGTGGACCCTTTTTTTTGTTATCAGTGGGCTCACCCTGAGTAAAGCTCCCAACCTTTTTGAGATCATAATGGTTGTCTTTGTGGGACTGGGGAGTTTCATTTTAATTAAAAAAATGGGCCGTGTGTAAATTTGAGATCTCAAAAGAGAATACTTATTTTAGGAGCCGGGATCGCAGGCCTAAGTGCGGCATGGCATTTACGGCTGAAGGGTGTTTCTTGCCTCGTTTTTGAAAAAGAAGACGAGGTGGGGGGGCTTTGTCGTTCCAAGAGAATCCATGGTTTTACTTTTGATTACAGCGGCCACCTGCTGCATTTCAAGAACCCTTATGTTTTTAACCTTGTGCGACGGTTGCTTGGGAAACAGTTTGTCAAACACGAGAGAAGTGCGTGGATCTCTGCCTGCGGACGCTACACGCGTTATCCCTTTCAAGCAAATCTTTTTAATCTTCCGTCGCGGGTCGTCAAAGAATGCTTGGAGGGATTTGTTCGTGCTCAAGAGGGAAGGCGCGAAAAATATATAAAAAAACCCACAAATTTTTCGCAATGGACCCAGCGAACTTTTGGGGCGGGCATTGCACGCCACTTCATGGCCCCCTATAACGCCAAGTTCTGGACCGTTTTGCCTGAAGAGCTGACTTGTGAATGGTTGGAGGGCCTGATCCCTGTTCCATCCCTGAGTCAGGTGCTTGAGGGTGCCAAAAAAGAAAGCACAAGACAGTTAGGTTATAACGTCCATTTTTGGTATCCCCGGAGAGGCGGAATTGAACAGCTTCCCCGGGCATTTGCAAAATCAGTGGAAAATATTTATACCGGGAGCAAGATCTCCCGGGTCGATCTTGACAGGAAAGAGATCGAAACGTCTTCCGGAAGAAGGGAGAAATTTGATGTATTGATCTCGACGATTCCCCTCCCCGAGATGTCCCGTACGATCCGGGATTTATCAAAAGAGATGCGGGTAGCTTTTGATAGACTGCGATGGAATTCCATTTTTAATCTGAATCTGGGCATGAACTTGAACGGCGACGCTTCGGGACGGCATTGGATTTATTTTCCTCAACGAAGGTTTTGCTTTTTTAGAGTAGGATTTCCCCATAACTTTTCTTCTGATCTTACCCCCGCGGGGAAGATATCTTTGTATGCGGAAGTTTCGTACTCAGAGCGTAAACCGATCGACAAACGAAAGGCGATACCCCGTATCATTCGTGATCTAAAAAAAATCGGGCTGCTTTCCCCAAAAGGCGGGATTTGCATAAAAGATGTTAATGATATCGAGTACGGATATCCGATCTATGACCGGCACTACAAGACGGCAAGAGAAAAGATCCTTGGCTTTTTGAATGAAAAGGGCATCGTTCCATGCGGGCGGTATGGCTCGTGGAAATATATGTCGATGGAAGATGCCATTCTGGACGGTAAACGGGCGGCGGAATCAATATAAAAAAACGGCAATATTACCGGAAAAATGCAACCGGATTCGTACTTACGGCCAAAACCCTGTAACGCCGTCATTCCGGATTTTTACCGAACTTCTGACGGATGCTTTTTCTCGCCTTGCGATGCAGGAAAATATAACAGCCCCAGCATTATCCACCAAATAGAGCTCACTGCCGGCAGGAAAAAACTAAAGTCCATAAGATTATGGACAAGGAACACACAGACTCCGGCGACCAATCCTGTAGTGAGCCTTCTTTCGGACGGCCTCCAACTGTTTTTCAGGATGGTCGCGATCAGCCAAAGAAAAGAAACGATGGGCGCTATTCCTGTCTCTGCCCAGAGTTGCAGGAAAGAATTATGAGCGTAACGGGATCCGGCAAGATCAAAATTTCCAAATCCCACGCCAGTCAAGGGATGCGTTCGAATGATTTCCCAGGTATCTTTCCAATAATTGAATCTTGACACCATAGAGAAAATAGGAAGAAGGTGTTGTTTTGGATTGTCTGCTCTTACGGCGAATAAGCATCCCAGAATCATTCCAAGGGCCAGAAGGGCCAAGCCTTTTTTCAGTCTGGAATGGGCGCACATCAGAAAAAAAGCCGTGAAAACAATAGCAAGACTCAAAAAAGCCCCGAGCGATTTCGTAAGCAGAAGCGCCAGCGCCAAAGGCAATAAGAACAGGATCTTTTTTTTCGGGCTTAGAGTGAGCGGCAGAATCATGGCCAAGTAGCCACCCAGGATGGCCGGTGTTGGAAATGGAAAGAAAACTCTTCGCTCGGCGATCTTTTCTAGGACAAAAGAGTCCGCGAGCCTTGTTTCTCTAACGTAATTCAACAAAAGCTGAAAGCCGAAAAAATATTGAAAGATGGCAAGGAAGCTTATTAAGAGCGCGGTCAAAACGATTTCTGGGGCAAGTCTTTCTTTCTCTTTTTCAGACAAGGGCGCGATTAATATAAACAGGATGAGACCCACAGCGTATTTAGAGATATCCTCCAGGTCCTGCGATTGACCGATTGGAAAGGCCATCGCGAGAAAAAGAAATACGGTAAAAAAGACAAGAGGGTATCTGATAGGCCGGAGTTTTTCCAAAGAAAGCCCTTTGAGCATGATCCAAAGGATTGAAAAAATCAGCAGAAGCACGGAGTATAAAGCGCTTAGGACAGTATCAACTTCAATGGAATTAGAAGATGAAAGAGCAAGGGGGAGGAGGAAGATTAATATACCCAGCATTGAAAGCATGATGGCACGATTTTATGTAAGGATGGGCGAAATGTAAATCAGATAATAGTCTCAAGGCGTTTATTGATTTCATTGTCAATTCTCTTGGCGGATGGTAGTCTCTTGTCTGGCGTGGGGTTGCTTCCTTGGGTTTAGGGTTTATCAAAAAGTGGCTGTTTTTTTCTGCCAAAAAGCATCGGACGCCCTTCCTTTACGGTATTGAGCTTATAAGAATTTAGAAGATAACTGCAAGCATTCCCAAAATACTTTTTTGGCGCACTGTAAACGAACAATGAGGTGCTAAATCATGTCCGTCCAAAAACAACTTTCCGTGTTCCTTCCGAATCGTCCCGGGATCATGGCACGCACTTGTTCGATCCTCTCCGGGGCAGGTATCAACATTCTTGCGATGGCCGTCCACGACACTGTTGATAATGCCGTCGTAAGATTCATTGTGGATCACCCCACCAAGGCGACCCTTCTTCTTGAGCAGGAAGAGCTTTATGTAATGGAACAAGACGTTGTGGTCGTGGAGATTGACAACAAGGCCGGGACTCTGGCGAGGATCGCACAGTCTCTTGCCGAGGCAGATATCAATATCTCTTATGCCTATTGCACGGCCACGCCCAACCAGGAATGCGGCTGTCTTGTGATCCGGACCGATCAGCCCGAACGCGCCCAGGAAATTCTCAGCAAATAAACTTCAACCTTATGTCTATTAAAATTCTCTCCTGGAATGTGAATGGTATTCGCGCCATTCAAAAAAAAGGGTTTCTGGAATGGCTCGGGAGGGAACAACCGGACATTCTTGGCGTTCAGGAGACCAAGGCGCATCCAGACCAGCTTGACGCTTTTTTGATACATCCCGCCGGTTATGAAACCTACTGGGCGTGGTCCACGGTTAAAAAGGGCTATAGCGGCGTCGCGATCTTTACGAAAGAAAAGCCTCTGAGCGTAAAACCCGGGTTCGGCATTAAAAGATTTGATGATGAAGGGCGTGTTCTGGTGGCCGAATATCCGGGTTTTGTTTTTCTCAATATCTATTTCCCAAATGGAAAGATGAGCGAAGAACGCCTCCAATACAAAATGGATTTTTACGTCGAGATATTAAAGCTTACTAAAAAACTCAAAGCCAAAGGGAAAAAAGTTATTATCTCGGGCGATTACAACACAGCGCACAAGGAAATTGATCTCGCGCGACCCAAAGAGAATGTGGATGTTTCAGGGTTCCTGCCCATCGAGCGGGCATGGCTTGATAAATGGGTTGCCGACGGGCAGGTAGATATTTTCCGGGAATTCCATAAAGAGGCCGGACATTACAGCTGGTGGGATATGAAGTCTGGTGCTCGCGAAAGGAACGTCGGTTGGCGGATCGATTATCATTTTGTGACGAAAGATCTTGTTCCGGATATTAAAAACGCCGCGATTCTGAAAGATGTTGTCGGGTCGGACCACGCGCCCGTTGCGATAGAACTGAAGTCGTAAATACGGAGGACGGTCTGCCACGAAAAACTCTTATGCCGTACGCGCAACACCGTACACCTTGCTAAAGGGATGCCGATGCTCACAAAAAAAATTCTTATCAAAGCTTCGCCGGAAAAAATCTGGTCCATCCTGGCTGATGTGACACGTACACCCGAGTGGGTAGACGGGGTCAAGGAAAGCGAGCGGACCGGAGCAGTTCGCGAGGGAAAAGGCGCGCAATGGCGCGAAAGCTGTGTTCTGGACCGCCAACATATCGAAGTTCAACACGAAATGAAAGTTTGGGAGCCCATGAGCCGTGCGGTGATCCAAAGTGTTCTTCCCATGAACGGCTCGATGACGCGAACGCTTGTCTTTAGCCAAAACCCGGAAGGTGTCGAGATCACGGTTGAATTTCTTTGGGATCTCGGGATTGCAGGGATGCTCCTCGGGGAGCAAAAGGTCCGGAACATTCTCGATCAGAGTTTTGAGAATACGCTCGCGAACTGGAAGGATCTTGCTGAAAAGAAATAGGAAAGTGCTTTTTCCCGTGGAACGGCTAACGGGGAATATCAGTCCCGCAAAGGTTTGAGCAAACAACACTCTGATGCGCAAGATCTTTCGTCGTCCGTTCCCCGATAAGTTAAGCGGACTTTCTAGTGATCTCTTGCGACAGAATTTCGGCCACAAGATCCTGCAGAAGGGCCAGGAAGGCAGGATCCTTGGCTGCCTGGTAGAGGCTGGGATTCAGGGTAATAATCCTGAACAGGACGAGCGATACGGGTTTTTCCGGCAATACGACGTAGGTCCCGCCAGGATGGCCGTTCTCCATGATCGCAAAAGGACGTTTCTTTGCGAGTCGTTGGAAACGCGGCGTTTTTTTAACCAACATCGCAATGTCCGTCGCTTCAAACCGGTCGACTCCGCGCATAAGAGAAAGGATCTCCGGCGTTTTTGTTACCGGGACATCCTGAGCCAGCGCTATGGTATCGCCATTGCTTATGGCTTCCTCCAGAAGTTTCACGGCCTCTTTCTCCAAAAGTACTCTGGCGAGGATGCTGATCGAAGAAACCAGCATCGCCTTTTCCCGTCGCTCCGCCCCTTGCGCCAGCCAGCTTCGCACAGCTTTTAGTTGTTCCGGGCGGGGCCTTGCCATAAATTCGCTGACCCGTAACTTCGAAACATTGATCGCGGTTCCCGCTTTGGGTTCCGGGACGATCCTTCCTTCCCGGGAAAGATAAGAGATTTTGGCGGATCTTGATACAGCGATCGTACCGCCCAGGAAAAATTTTTTAGCTTCCCGTACATCACGAGTTTGCAATAACGCCTCATAACTTTCCGGGAATCTGTCATCGATCCAGGCAATGGCATTCCGGAGTTCGGAAAGGGTCTGGGATCCGGATGACGGAGGGCGGCCGACGGAAGACGTTTTAGGTTGGGGATCTTTTGCCATTTCCCATCCTTCATCCGCCATCCTGGCATTATAAAGTTTTTCGTTCATGGCCGTGCCGTCAAGCTCGGGGGTGATCGTGATGTAGGAGATTCCTGCAGCGCGGAAACGTTGGGAGAGTCCGTCCGTATGGAAACCGCCCGTTACGATCGCGACATCGCCTGCCAGGGAAGGGTCGTTCATGATCTTGTCAAAGAATATTTCGTCGCGTTTTTCGACCGTATCGTAAAAATCGGCCGACAGGGCAAGAGTCTCTGAAAGACCGGTGCCGGTGAGCTCGGACTCAAGAAGGGTTTTCTCGCCCTTGTAAGCTTTTAGGTCCGCGGGCGTTGCCTGTAACAAAAGGATCTTTTTCGAAAGGCAGAATCGCTCGGTCCTTTCCCATAAGGCGCGTTCCTTCGATACCTTGACGAGCTTTTCAAGAATGCGGCTGGTGAGAACTCCGATCTGGTCTGTCAGATTCTGCAGGGAGAGTTGATCGCGCATTTTGTAAAGAAGAGTCAGCTTCTTGATCTCGGGATAAAGGCCGATTTCCTCAGGGGGGATCTTTCCGCCGCGAATCAGTTCTTCGAGCGTCCAGGGCCTGTCCCTGTATTTTTTGATGATCTGCTCGATCTCATTTTCGAGGCGTTCTTTCACGAAGCTTTTTTCAAGAACCATGATGCTTCTGAGCAGGGTGATCTGATCAAGGTCCGAGGTACCGGCATTTTGGGTTTCGGCGGTTTTCAGCAGAACCGGAAAAAATTTTCCAAGATCGGAAATCTCCCGAAATTTTCCGAATGCATTTCCAAAGGTCAAAAGTTCCGGGCCCCAGGTGGATTTTTGCGACTCTTTCAGGGATGCTTCATAAGTCCGGAGTTTTCCATCGATCTCTTTTACTTTCCCGAGATGGGTCAGAAAAAGGGTCCTGTTCTTTTCATAGAACGTTTTGTCCTCAATCCCGATAAGCATAATAGGTTTCGAGGACATGATCGCGGCATAGACCGGCCCTGAGATTCTATCGTCATCGAGCAGGGTCCCGGCGAGAAGCTGTTTTTCACGGGAGGTCGGGATAGTATGGCTTTTGGGAAGGGAAGTGGAGGTCCAAGCGCCTTCGAGCGCAGCCTTCTCGATGCCAAATACCATGCGGAGGCGCTCCAGAATGGCCGCAATGTTCTGTTGGGCTGTGGCATGGGCATGAACATCCTGGATTTGGATGATCGTCCTTGTGCTGCTGCCCGTAAAGCGTTCCTGGACTTTCCCAATCTTTTCAGGGACCGCAAGATTCAATAAGCCGGGGGAAATATCAACGCCGGCTTCAGGCGTTTCAGATTTCAATAAAATCGGGGAGGCGGTAAACATGATAATCAGGAAACTAAAAACAGCGAAGAGTCTTTTCACCGGCATAACGTCCATTTCCCATTCCTCCTGCAAGGTTGGAGAAGAATTGCTCCCATATCTACAGCCTAAAATCCACTTCAGATCAATTTGCTACAACATTCTAAACTTTAATCTTGGACAGCCATGACTTATTGTCTAGGTACCAATCAACCGTCCGTTTAATCCCTTGTTCAAGGCTGACTTTAGGAAACCACCGCAGCGTTTTTTTAGCCTCAGAAATATCAGCCCAAGTGGCTTGCATGTTAATTTTATGAAAATCATAATGCTTAATATTTGCTTTCTTTCCAAGGTTTTTTTCAACAAGCGCAATCATTTCGTTAATGTCATAAGGATCGTTACTGCCCAGATTAATGATCTTATAGCCGACTCTTTTTAATGCCTTCACTGAACCTGCCGCAATATCCTCGACGTAGGTAAAATCACGAGTTTGTGAGCCGTCGCCAAAAAGCCGTAATGGCTTGCCCTCGTCGATCCATTTGATGAATCGGAATACGCTCATGTCCGGGCGTCCCGCAGGACCATAAACCGTGAAATACCGGACAATGGTCACATCGATGTCATAAAGGTAATGATAAGTGTATGCCATGATCTCGGCCGCCTTTTTGCTGGCGGCATAAGGCGAAAAAGGTGTATTGACTGGTAGCCTCTCATGAAACGGCATTTTCTGGCCGGCATAAAGGGATGATGTGGACGCTAGTACGAACTTCCTGATTTCATGCTTCCGGCACTGTTCCAGAAGATTGAGAGCGCCATCGGCATTGGTGGTCATATAGACATAAGGATTTTTCATGCTGTAAGGTACATTCGCACGAGCCGCGAAGTTCAAAACGGCATTGAACCGGTGCTTTTTGAAAATGCGGCTGAGGGCGACCCGGTTTTCAATGTTGCACTTGTAAAAAGAAAAATTAGGCCAGCTCTTTAAGCCTTTAAGACGGTATTCTTTCATCCGCACGTCGTAATAATCGTTCATATTATCGAGCCCGACGACTTGAACGCCCTTTTGTAACAGCAATTTGCTGGTATAAGAGGCAACAAAACCTGCAGTGCCTGTTACTAAAAATGTTTTCATAATGAATTAAGATCTCCTCTGGACCTCTTCCCCTCCGCTTGGAAGGCGAAAATGCGGGAGAGAGGCTAAAGTCTACTATGGATGTATTAACAATCCCTTAGCATAGCATATGTTACCGTTTTTTCCGGGAATGAAAAAGTACGAATTGACTCAAGAAAAATGTGACTCTGTCAAGACGCGAAACAGAATGAAAACAAAAACCGTAGCCACTCCCCGCAAATTGTGGATTTGTTTGGCTCGATAATACACATTGAAACATCAACCCCGGTTTCAATACACGATAATTTCATTCGCAAGAATGCATATCATGGCGGTAGCGCAAAGCGGACGGCGGATGAGAAAAAACTGAAAACCAGAGATTTATCGCCACCCTCCGTCCTGTCCGCTGGAGTTGACTTTCCCGACGTATCCCGTATATTCCCCCTATGTCTGAGACATCTCCGAACTTAATTCGAGTGGGCCACAGCCCCGACCCTGACGACGCCTTCATGTTTTATGCATTGGCGCATAAAAAAATAGACATGCGCGGTTTCGAAGTCGAACATGTGATCGAGGACATTGAATCCCTGAACCAGCGCGCGCTCAAGGGTGAATTAGAGGTCACCGCTGTTTCCTGCCATGCGTATGCTTATCTGGCGGATAGGTATGTTGTCATGCGTTCCGGCGCGAGCGTGGGGGACGGATACGGCCCGGTCCTCGTAGCTCGGAACTCGAGATTCGTAAAAAAACAGGGATTTTGGAACTGGGATCTGAACCTTGATTTTAAAAATAAGCGTATTGCTATTCCTGGGAAACTTACTACTGCTTATTTGGTCTTTCAGCTTTTCCAGAAATCCGTTACGAGTCCCGAGTCCCGAGTTCCGAGCCCCGTCTTCGTTCCGTTCGACAAAATATTTGATGCGGTAAAATCAGGGAAGGCGGATCTCGGTCTCGTGATCCACGAAGGCCAGATCACATTCACGGAGCACGGGCTGGAGAAGATCCTGGACCTCGGCGAGTGGTGGCATGAGAAGACGAAGCTTCCGCTTCCGCTTGGAATTGACATTATTCGCCGGGACTTGGGCCGGGAGACAATCGCAGCATTCTCCCAGCTCTTTAGGGAGAGCATCGAATATGCCTTGAACCACAGGAAAGATGCCCTAGAATACGCGAGCCAATTTGGCCGGGGCATCTCCGAGGATCTGAATGACCGTTTCGTCGAAATGTATGTGAACGATCGGACAGTTGATATTGGCGCGGACGGGGAAGCGGGGTTCCGCCGGTTGATGGATGAAGCGTATTCGAACAAGATCATACCGGGAAAAATAAATTTGGAATTCATATAAAACAGTAAAATATACGACGTGAAAACTTTTTCACCGTACTCCGTACGGGAAGTTTAAAATGGCCAACGACGAATTACGCACCAAGACGATTGAAATCGCAAAACAACACAAGGCGAGCTGGATCCAGCTCGGCCAGCACCTTTTCTCCATTTACAAGAATAAGCTCTATAAAGAATGGGGCTATCAGGCG
The DNA here is from genome assembly GCA_041653795.1 of Candidatus Omnitrophota bacterium. GTDB lineage: Bacteria > Omnitrophota > Omnitrophia > Omnitrophales > Aquincolibacteriaceae > Aquincolibacterium. The sequence goes on along the minus strand of JBAZER010000007.1, from coordinate 52,589 downwards.
TTCGAGATCTATTGCCGGAAAGAGCTGAGCATCAGGGAAACGACGGCCTCCAAGCTTATCAAGTCCTATTCCTTCCTCGAAAAAGAAGAGCCGCGCATTGTAAAGCCGGATTTCACGGAAGACGAAACTCCCCGGAAGATCCCCGATTACGAGTCCGTCAATCTCCTGAGGCTTGCGAAGAACAACAAAAATATTCCCACCAACGAGTTCGCAGAGCTCCGGAATGATGTCCTCAATGAAGGCAAGGAGTCCAAGGAGGTCCGGGCGGCCGTGAAGAAGATTCTCGAGACCCATGCGCCGAAAGATACGCCAGAGATGAAAGATCAGAAAAGGAGTTCGGTCCTCAGACGGTTGATCGGTTTCCTGAATTCTGCGAAGACCCAGCTTGAAGAAGAAGACCTTGTGCCGGACTATCTTTTGAAACAGATCGATGCATTAACACAGAAACTCGAAGATCAGCTGAATTAAAAACGGGACTCGTTTTAGTTTCTTGCTTCTTCGAGTCCCTAGTCCCGAGTGACGAGTCCCTCTTTGATCGTTTTCTCGTGATCAAAGCTGCTTTTTTGGTTCGCGGCCATTCCTTCACTTCGCATTCCCGTATCAAGGCGCTGGACCGATCGCCGCATGTTTCGGAATAGAGCATTTCCACAGGGCCGCGGGTGCGAGTGTACCGGGAGGCTTTGCCGTCCTGATGCATTTTGAGACGCCGGTCAAGGTTATTAGTGATGCCGGTGTAAAATGACCCATCTCGGCACTTCAGGATATAAAGAGACCACTTGTCCGCGGCCTTTTTTTTGCCGCGGGAAGTCTTCCTTTTTTTCTCAAGTCCTTCAAGCATTCTTTTATAGGTTGGATGCATGTTTTAAAAGATCGGGACTCAAATTAACGAAGATCCCAAACGAGTTCCGAGGGGTTAGTCCCGAGTCCCTTTTTTTTTATTTTTAAACCGATGATGATACTTCACGGTCACGAAGACGACCCCGGTAAAGAAAACGACGTTTGTCCAGCCGAAAGCGCGGAAGGCAAAATCCGGGGAGGTCAGGGCGGCGGGAGACATGAGGAGGATGCATATCCAGACTCCGAAAAGCCAGACCAGACTGATGTCATCGGCAGACTTCCGCTTGACGATTCGCATGATGAGCGGGATATTGAAAAGAGGCAGAAGAGCCCCCGCCCACGCACTGATCTTGTAAAGAATATCCATAATGTTTTTTCCTGGTACCTCGACCCTATTGATTCCAGAGGTCAGCTCGGTACTGTGGTGAGCGACGGTTGAAATTAGAAACAGCCAATTTCAACTGAGTCGAACCACTATACCTCAAGTTGTCTCGGGAATTTAGTAAGATTCCTGCAGCCTTTTTTTGTCACGACGACCACGTCTTCCAGACGCACACCGCCCACGCCTTTGTAATAAAGCCCGGGTTCTATAGTTACGACTTGTCCTGCCTTCAGAACATCCTCTCCCGCGCTGATGCGGGGCGGCTCATGGATGTCGAGACCGAGTCCGTGGCCCGTGCTATGGAAAAATCCTTGCATGCGGCCGTCTTTAACCCCTGTCTTGAAGTCGAGTTGTGTGAACCTGGCCCGAATAGCTTCATGGATTTTTTTGCCGGCCATCCCATGACGAATCATTTTTAAGGCAATATCCTGACCTTCTTTGACCGCGGCGTACATTTTCTTGAGGCGGGGAGCGGCCTTGCCCCGTACTACGGTACGCGTAAAATCCGCATGATAAAGCGTTTTTTCACTACGCGGGAAAATATCCATGATAATCGGCTGATGGGCATAAATCGGACCGTTGCCCCGGTGATGAGGGTCGATGCTTTGCGCCCCGCAGGAGACGATTGTGTGTTCACCCGCACAGCCTTTCGCCAGGAGCGTTTGATGAATGATCGTCCTGAGAATTTCGCTCGTGAGAATTTTTCCTGAGAAATAAAGCTTGTTCTTCCGGATCACGGATCTTTTGAGGATCTTGATGGCTTCTTCGGCGGCTTTTTCCGTGGCGTGTAACGTCCGGGCGATTGCCGCGATCTCGGCCGGGCTCTTGGTCAGCCGCCCTTCAAAAAAAAGCCCTTTTTTATACTGGATCTTTAAACCATGTCTGCGAAGGGGTTCATAATAGCAGACCGGAAAATTCCCCGGGACAAGGACGCTTTTGACTTTTTGTTTTTTCAGGAAATAAAAAACCAGCTCAGTGAACGAACATGTCCGCTTGTGCTTTTTCTTATATTTTGCAGCGAGCCGGGAAGTGGAAAACACCGCATGGACGCGGGCCTGTTTTTTTGCACGGTCAAATTCAAGATCATTTATCAAGATGTATTTTTTTCCGCGGGTTTGGATGAAAACGAAAGTATCTGGAGCGGTGAATTTTGTTGCGTAGTAAAGGTCCGCGTCCTTTTCACTCGAGGCGATGATTAAAAGATTCTGCTTGGGCATAAAGCAAGAATATCACGCTGAGGTTTAGGCTTCAATCTTCAAAACGCATGCAGAGGTACGGCGTAAGGCGTAAAGAGTACGGTAAAGGGCAGTTATTTTCTCGCCGTACACTGGCACACCTTCCGCCGAACAGTTTTTATTCATTGACGACGTTCGGAAAAGCCGCTAAACTTTGCTGTCTTTTTCCCCTATACAAATCAGCCAGGGCATTCATAATTTAATGGAAAAGCTTTCCGTAGAACAACTTAAGACAAAGGCAAAATTGGTCCGTCGCCACATTGTCGAGATGACCGGTGCTGCGGCTTCAGGGCATCCCGGCGGTTCCCTTTCCGCTACCGAAATGCTGGTGGCCCTCTATTTCAACCTCATGGATCACAATCCCCAGGACCCACAATGGCCGGATCGTGATCGGTTGATCCTTAGCAAGGGACACGCTTCGCCTGCTCTTTACGCCGCATTGGCCGAAACCGGGTATTTTGATCCAAAAACGCTCACGGATTTTCGCAAACTCGGCAGCCCGCTCCAGGGACACCCGGACCGTCGCAGACTTCCGGGCGTGGAGGCTTCCACCGGGTCGCTCGGGCAGGGTCTCTCGATGGGGATCGGTATGGCGCTTGCGCGGCGTCTTGACAGGAAAAATTATTATACCTACGTCATCACAAGCGATGGGGAGATGAATGAAGGACAGACCTGGGAAGCGGCTGCGATGGCTGCGCATCACAAGGTCGATCGCCTGATCGCATTCCTTGATTACAACAAATTCCAGCTCGACGATTCCACGAAGAATATCTGCGATATGGAACCCGTGGTTGAAAAATGGAAAGCTTTCCGTTGGCATACGTTTGAGATCGACGGGCACGATGTGAAGCAGATCCTGCACGCGGTGGAAAAGGCCAAGAAAATCAAGGACCAGCCGGTCATGATCATCGCGCACACGGTCAAAGGAAAAGGCGTCTCCTTCATGGAGGGGAACAACGCTTTTCATGGTGTCGCGCCGACGCGCGAACAAGTTGAAAAAGCTTTAAAGGAATTATCCTGATGCAAAAAATCTTAGGCAAGGCCACGCGTGATGCTTACGGGGAGACGCTTGTTGAGATCGGCAAGATGAATCCGGATGTGGTGGTCCTCGATGCGGATCTCTCCAAATCCACAAAATCCGCCCTCTTTTCCGAAAAATTCCCGGAGCGGTTCTTCAACGTCGGGATCCAGGAAGCGAACCTGGTGGGAGTGGCTGCGGGGCTTGCCTCCTGCGGGAAGATACCCTTTATCTCCAGCTTTGCGTCGTTTCTGGTCAGCAAGGGTTTTGATCAATTCCGCATGAGCGTTGCATTTTCGGAGCTCAATGTAAAAGTGGTCGGTTCTCACGGCGGCATTACGGTCGGGGAAGATGGCGCCTCACAGATGTCGATCGAGGACGTTGCTCTTATGACGAGCCTTCCGGGGTTTGTGGTAATAGTCCCGAGCGATGAGATCTCCACACGGACCTTGGTCCTTGAGACCGCGAAGCATCCCGGCCCCATCTATATTCGCACGGGCAGGCCGAAAGCGCCGGTTGTTCACAAAGCCGGCACAGATTTCAAGATCGGTAAAGGGGTCCGGTTGCGTGAGGGTAAGGATCTGACGATTATCGCCAATGGTTTGGAAGTTTTTGAAGCGCTTGAAGTGGCGGAGCGTCTCGCCGAAGACGGCATCAGCGCAAGCGTCATTGATATGCACACCGTGAAGCCGCTTGATACGGACCTTATTCTGGAAGAGGCCAGGCGGACCGGTCATATTCTGGTCGCGGAAGAACATCAGATCTGGGGCGGCCTTGGAAGCGCGATCGCGACTTTTCTCGCGAAGAAACATCCTTGCAAGATGGGTTTTGTGGCCATTCAAGACACCTTTGCCGAGTCCGGCAAAGCGGAAGAACTTTTGGAAAAGTACGGCCTCACCCACCCCCATATCATCAAAACCGCGAAAAAGATCCTGGGTCGTTAAATTACCGTTAACCGTCATCGCGAGCGTGAGCGTGGCGATCTTTCAATTTAAAAAATTTCCTGGTACGACGTACGGCGTTTCGCGTACGGCGAATCCTTCCAAAGTTTCTTCCATAAAAAACTCCGTGCCCCGTACGCCTTTCGCTGTGCTGGTTCTTTTTCTCACGATTCTTTTTTCTCCGGGACTGCAGGCCGCCACAGGCGAAAAAGCCATGGTCGTCAGCCCGGACTCCCGCGCGACGCAGGCCGCTTTGGAAATACTGAAACAGGGCGGGAATGCGGTGGACGCGGCCGTGGCCGCGCAATGGGTGCTCAATGTAGTCGAGCCGCAAGCTTCCGGGATCGGGGGAGGCGGTCTTTTTCTTTTTTATGATATCGGCACAAAGCGGATTCTTTTCTTTGACGGGAGCGTCAAGGCTCCTGCGAAAGCTTTTCCGAAGATGTTCCTCGATAAAAACGGGAAACCCCTTCCCTATCAGCCGGAACGAAATACGGGCGGGCTTCCGGTCGGTGTTCCGGGGCTGTTGAAATTGGCCGAAGAGGTTCATGCTAAATACGGGACTCATAAATTTCCCTTTGAGAAACTTATGGAACCGGCGATTCGTTACGCGGAAAAAGGGACGGAAGTGTCCGCGGCCCTCGCCAGGATGCTTCGAGGGAACGCGAGGAGGCTGGCACTTTTGGATCCAGACCGGACAGTTTTTTTTGAGAACGACGTTCCTCTTGGAGAAGGAAAAAAATTCTTCCAGCCCGAACTTGCCAAGACATTCCGTCTGATCCAGGCCAAAGGAACGAAGGATTTTTATGAAGGCGCGATTGCGAAAGCGATAGCGCACGCCATTCGCAAGAACGTCTATAGAGCGGGTCTGTTAAACAAGAGAGATCTTGAAGATTATACGATCGCGGCGCGCGACCCCATTCATACAACCTATCAAGGATACGAACTTTTTAGCGCAGGACCTCCGGCGGACGGAGGCGTGATGTTGTTCCGCGGGCTCAATCTCCTTTCCTGTTTTGGCATTTCCGAGTTTGGACAGGTTCCGGAGACGTACCATCTCCTCGGAGAAACGCAGAAAGTTGCTTTTTCGAATCGCTCAAACATCGCTGATCCGGACCTTTTTAACGTCCCACTCAAAGAACTCCTTTCGGAAGCATGGGCGCAAGACCGGACGAGTGTCATCAAGTTTGATCGGGCCCTGAAGTCTGATGGAATGACGATCGAGGGGCCGGAAAGAGGAAAGAAGCGCGCCGGATCTTCGATTATGATCGCAGATCCCCGGGGAAATGTCGCGATTCTTGCGGCGACGCTTGGAGACGCGTTCGGCTCGGCACTGAAGGTGCCGGGGTACGGTTTTTTCTTAAACGACCTGCTTACTGATTTTATCGCGGACCCATCGTCTGTTAAGAACCCGCAGTCATCGGAAATTATCTCCGGAGGCCAAAGACCGCGCGGGCCGGAAGCACCCACCTTCATTTTCAAAGACGGAAAGCCCTCTGTTTTACTGGATGCTTATGGCCCGGATGATCCGGCGGCTGTGCTTTTGAATGTGATAATCCAGAAGATCGACCTTGGAGCGTCCTGTGCCGGTGCCATGAGATTTCCGAGACTTTTGGTTCGGGACAGGGCCCTTCGTATGGAGTCCGGACTTTATGATCAGGAGATGATACGTTTTAAACTCATCCTTTTGGGGCATGATACCGGAAAAGAAGACCCGATCGGGTCTGCACAAATGGTTTGTTTTGATGAAGGTTCTGGTAAAATAGAGGGCGAAAGTGATCCCCGGGCGAGCGGGGCAACTGCCGGTTATTAGTTCCATGTCCATCCGGTGCGTATGGAGTTCGCAGAAAGAAAAAGCCGCAAGTGATCCTGCACAAAGGTAAATATCTTAGCCTGGTCTGCAAAGACAATTGGGAGTACGTCGAACGGACCCGTTGCAGCGGCATCGTGGTCATTGTGCCGATGACCAAAGACGGGAGGGCCATTTTTGTCGAACAATTCCGGAGGCCCGTTGAAGCCCGAGTGATCGAATGGCCTGCCGGCCTCGTCAACGACAAGACGTTCCATGATCCCGAGACGATGGAGATGGCTGCCCGACGCGAGCTTTTGGAGGAGACGGGCTATGAAGCGGGGCATTTAAAATTTTTGGCGGCGGGGCCCGTCTCAAGCGGGTTAAGTTCCGAGATCATCACCTTCTACCAGGCACTGGATGTGGTTAAAATTGCGTCCGGCGGCGGAGATGCAACTGAATCCATCAAGGTCCACGAAATACCGCTCAAGGAAGCGGACAGTTGGCTTCATGAGATGGGGAAAAAGGGATTTCTTGTGGATCCAAAAGTCTATGTGGGACTGTATTTTTTAAAATCATAGGGACAAGTCCCTGTTTTATCGAAAAGGAATTTTATGGCTGACATTACGATCTATCAAAAACCGACCTGCACAACCTGCAAAGAGGTCTATCAAATCCTGAAAGAGACGAACACGGATTTCGGTGCAGTGGATTATTTCACCGACCCGATCCCCAAAGCAAAGTTAAAAGAACTTATTCAAAAACTCGGGTTGCCGATCGAGGCATTGATCCGCAAAAAAGACCAGCTCTACTCGGACCTGCGGCTCGGCGAAAAACAGCTTACCGAGAGTCAGTGGCTGGACCTTCTGGCGATCTATCCCGATCTCCTTCAGCGTCCCATCGTGGAAAAAGGCGACAAAGCGATCGTCGCAAGACCGGCTAGGAAGATTCGAGAATTTTTGGCATCTTCTGCCCCTACGGGGGCACTTGAGTTCGGCACAACGCAGAACGTACAAAGTGTCACGGAAAAGCCAAACGTCGTGCGCTGAGCGTTGCCTGTTGCGCATTTTTTAGCTAGAATACCTTCAGTTTCGCTAACAAACCAGGAGGCTCATATGGACGATCCGAAGAATCAGCCCTTCTCATATTCCCGGGAAGCCGTTTTTTCAAATTTTATGCAACGAGTATACCAGTGGATGGCCATGGGTCTCGTGCTCACCGGTCTCGCAGCCTTTATCACGATCAACAATGCTTCACTCCTGCGCTTTCTCCTGCATGGCGGCATGTGGCTTCTCTTCATCGCGGAGTTCGTTCTGGTCATATGGCTTACCCGGAGTCTTCAGAAGATCTCGGCCCAGGCGGCGACGATTGGATTTCTGACTTATTCCGTCTTAAACGGCATCACGATGTCGGGGATCTTCCTCGTTTATACTTCCGTTTCGATCTCCTCAACCTTTTTTATCACAGCCATGACGTTCGCGGGTGTGAGCGTGTATGGCTGGGTGACGAAGCAAGACCTGACCTCCGTTGGAAGTTTCTGCTTTATGGCTCTCATCGGAGTGATCGTCGCGAGCATTGTGAACTGGTTCTTCCGGTCGCCTGTTTTTTACTGGATCGTTTCTTACTGCGGCGTTGCGGTTTTTATCGGGCTTACGGCGTACGACACGCAGCGTCTTAAGGCTATCCATCAAAACATGCCAAACGCGCCGGAGCAGCTCGCGATCGTCGGCGCCCTGATGCTCTATCTGGATTTCATTAACATGTTCTTGTTTTTACTGCAGATCTTCGGCCGGCGGCGGTAGTAAAAAACGTTCTAATCGAATCATTATGCTTTTTCAGCTGTCACGCAGTACTCCGTACGGCGTACGGCGTACGGAGAAAAAATGATCAACGTTCAATCCCTCACGATGCGTTATGGCCCGGCGACCGCGCTGGAAAACGTTTCCTTTCAGGCGAATCCGGGCGAGATTCTGGGGCTTCTCGGGCCCAACGGGGCGGGAAAGACGACCGCCATGAGGATCCTCACGACCTATCTTTTTCCCTCCTCCGGCACCGCGAAAGTCGACGGGTTCGACATCCTTGAAAATCCTATCGAGGTCCGCAAACGTATCGGCTATTTGCCCGAGACTGTCCCGCTTTACGGTGATATGCGGGTTGATGAATATCTGACGTTCGTAGGCAAAGCACGCGCGCTTGAAGGAGCCAAACTCGCGGAACGGCTCGAGTGGGTCAAAAACGCCTGCCATCTCAAGTCTGTCTGGAAACATCTTTTGTGTGAACTTTCCAAGGGTTTTGGCCAGAGGGTGGGGCTTGCGCAGGCATTGATCCATGATCCCAAAGTTCTGATCCTGGATGAACCCACTTCGGGTCTGGACCCGATCCAGATTATCGGGATTCGTTCACTTGTGAAAAGTCTCGCCAAAGAAAAAACCATTGTTTTTTCCACACATATCCTGCAGGAGGTCGAAGCCCTGGCCGATCGCATTGTGATCCTCAATGAAGGAAAGCTTGTAGCACAGGGAACGAAGCAGGAACTGGCGGAGAAAGTCCAAAACTCCGGGAAAGCGGTGCAGGATCTCAGCCTGGAAGAGATCTTTATCCAGTTGCTCATGCCTTCGCAGGGGATGGACGCATGAAAAAGAGCTCCAATCTTTTTATTATTTTGAACAGGGAACTAGCGGCTTATTTTAATTCTCCCATCGCTTACATCTTCATGATCATTTTTACGCTCCTGAACGGCGGACTTTTCATGACACAATTCTTCCTGGTCGGTCGCGTGGACATGCGGGCTTTCTTCTACACGCTTCCATTCTTTCTTTCGGTCTTTTTACCGGCGGTTTCCATGCGCCTTTGGGCCGAAGAGAAACGTGGAAACACGCAGGAGTTGCTTCTGACCTTTCCCATGCAACCGCATGAACTGGTGCTCGGGAAATTCTTTGCAAGCTTTCTTTTCTACCTTATTACGCTCGCCTGCACGTTCCCGATTCCGGTGATGCTTGCAGCGCTAGGGCGGCCGGATACCGGTGCGATCCTGAGCGGTTATATCGGCGCGGCATTTCTGGGCGGGTTCTTTCTCGCGATCGGAACGTTTGTGTCGGGTTTTTACCGTGACCAGATCGTTGCGTTCATCCTTTCCATGATGATCTGCTTCGGGCTTTATCTCACAGGCACGGAATTCGTGGCCTCTTCCATCGATGGTTGGATTGCAGGGTTCGGGACGTTTCTCCGGCATTTTCTCGGCGCCGCGGACCATTACAACACATTTGCAAAAGGCGTGATCGATAACCGCGATGTGCTTTATTTTGTGGCCGGCAGCGCGGTGGCGCTTGTGCTGAACGGGTTCTGGATCGAGGGCCGGATGCGGCCGAAAGCCGCCTCGATCTTCACGGCCGCAGCTCTGATCTCGGCCGGGATCTTCCTTCTGAGCAATTGGCTTGTGGCCGGAGTCCCTCTCGGCCGTTTTGACATGAGCGAAGGTCAAAGCTATACGATTTCTTCGGCAACCCAAAAGATCCTGAGGGGTCTTCCATCGCCTGTGACCGTGAAATTCTATATTTCTTCCGCAGACAAAATGCCAACCTCCATGAAAACACTTGAGCAGGACGCACGCGACAAACTGGAAGAACTGCGTGCCGTGTCCGAGGGACATTTCCAATACCAGGTCCTCCACATGGATGCCGCAACCGCGGTCGAGGGGACCAAAAAAGAAAACACGCTGGAGGCGCAGCTTTTCAAAAAAGGTATCCAGCCTTTTCGTGTCGAGTCCATCCAGTCCGACGAAGTAGGAGTCCGTCTCGTTTATTCCGGGCTTACGATTTCCTACAAGGAGAAACCCGAAGAGGTCCTGCCGCAGATCCACCCGGAGAATTTGGATGACCTGGAATATGCCATTATGTCCAAGCTTTACCGTATGACCCTTCCCGAGATCCCGAAAATTGCGTTGATGGCACCCTACCGGGAACGTTCGGTCGATCCCAATCTCATGATGTTGCTCCAGCAGCTTGGAGGACAGGTTCCGCCAAGCTACAGGGATGATCCTTACGAATATCTTCAGTTGGGGCTCGAGTCCGAGGGTTATCCCGTGTCACGTATTTCCTTAAATGAGAAGTCCGGTATTCCGGAAGGGACGAAGACGTTCGCAGTGGTTCAGCCGGACAACTTGAGCGAGCGGCAGAAATACGAGATCAATCGCTTCCTTTGCCGGGGTGGTTCTGTGTTCATGGCAGTGCAAAATTACGAATTCAATTACAAACCTCTGGAAACGGGTATCGTTGAGCTCGTGCCGAGCGAGAAAAACCCCGCCGTAAACGATCTGCTTTCGACCTGGGGGTTTCAAGTGGACACAGACATTCTGGCTGACGAACAGAATGAAGCCATCACTCTTTCGGGTGGCGGGCGCGCGTCGCATCTCGGAATCTCCTTTCCGGTCAAATTGCCGATCCAGATCCTTTTGACGGACTCCGAGATGAACGCCCAGACTTCGATCACGGCACGCCTTTCGGCGTTCTTTTATCTCTGGGGCAGTGCGCTCAAGATCGATCAGGAGAAGATCAAAACACAGGGGCTCAAGGTACAGACCTTGCTTCACTCCAGCAAGCGTTCCTGGACCGTACCGTTCAAGTCGGGGAGCATGATGCCCCAGGCACTGGAACGCGTCGCGAAGAGCGTTTCTGGACCGTTCCCGTTGGCGGTGCTGGCCGAAGGACAATTTGCGGATGTGTTCAAAAACAGGAAAATGCCGGAATGGACCCCGGAGGTGCCCGCTGGCGCGACATCGTCCGATCCCGCGAAAGAAGTAAAAAAACGGAAAATGTCCGAGTCGTTCCAGGCAAAACCCGGGAAACTCCTGCTGATCGGCGTAGCGACGCCTTTCCAGAAGCAACTTATTCAGAATGGCGGGCATCTGAACTTTTTCCTGAATGCCATGGATGTCTTAACACTGGGCGATGCGTTGATCGGCATCCGCTCGAAAGGGCAGGTGAGTCGCGCGCTTCCCAAGGTCTCGGCCCCTGCGAAAGTGGCGTGGCGGCTCTTCGTTATGTTTCTGGTGCCGGGCCTTATCGCTTTGTCGGGTTTTGGCCGGGCATACCTACGCCGCCGGACCAAACAACTCTATCTTAAAAGTTTGAACATTTCTTAAAATTATCCAGCTAAGTAACCAAGCAAAAATCTTTGTAGGTTTTGTCATTCCCGCGAAAGCGGGAATCCAGTCTGGATCCCCGATAAAAGCATTCGGGGATGACATAATAAATACACAAAAACTTTTGTATGCCTACTTAGGCCCGGCTCAAGTTCTATGAAAACAAAGCAGATTATCATCTTAAGCATCATTTTCGGGATTCTCGTCCTCGGGATCCTTTTGAAATCCTGGGTCCGTTCCAGGGACGATGATGCAGGAGCAGCGCGAGGAGGACGCGTTATTTTGGCGGAATTCGACCCAATGAAACTCGAAAGGATCCTGATTGGCCGCGGCAGTCAATCCCCGGCCGTAGAGCTTGCAAAAGAAAACGGTGTCTGGAAAGTGAAAAACCTTTGGAATGTCAAAGCAGATTCCGCAAAGGTGGAAAATCTCATTCAAGCGCTTCGCTCGGCCCAGGGAGAGTTGCGCGGTTCCGGAAAAAAACTCTTTGCGGATTTTGGTATCCAGGACGCGGATGCTTTTTCGATCAAACTTTTTGGTGTAGGAGGTACTTCGCTTCTGGATCTTCGGCTTGGGACGAAACAGGCCGGTGAGAACGCCTATTTCATCCGCAAGGCCGTAAGTGAAAACGTCTATCTTGTGGAGATGAACATGGCGGAACTTTTAGGGATCTACACAGCTCTTAGTGAAGCGACCCCGGCAAGCCTTTTTTGGGCGGATCTCCGTCTTTTCAATTTGGATCCCGAGAAAGTGACAAAAATCGCCGTCTATCTTCTGAAGGGCGAAGAAAAAACAATGATCACAGGACTGGAACGCAAGACCGATCCACAGGACCCGCGCAAAAGCGCCTGGAAATTCCTTCACAAGGACAGGGCCTCTTCGCCCGATCCCGACAAGATCATGAAATTTATCGCTACAATGAATAATATCCGGGCGCAGAAAGTCGTGGACCCGGGAGGGAAGACGTATGGTCTGGAGAAACCCGTTTGGCAGCTGGCGGTGACCGAAGACGGCAAGGAATCATCTCTTGTCGCAGGCCCCAAGGATGAAAAAGAGGGATTTTTTTATGTGAAGTGCTCGGAAGAGCCCACTGTCTTTGGTCTTGACGTCTCTTTTTTCGAAGATTTGAATGCTAATGACGCGAGTTTTGAAAAAAACGTTCCGCCTGCCGTGGAACCCAAAAAGAATCCGTCCCAAAACATCAACGCTGGTCTTCCGGCAGATCAGGGACAGGCCGCATGAAACAATATCTGGATCTTTTAAAACACATTCTCGATCATGGTACCGAAAAGAAGGACCGCACCGGTACCGGTACGATCAGCACCTTTGGCTATCAAATGCGCTTTGACCTTGCCCGGGGGTTCCCGCTCCTTACCACCAAAAAGATCTACACCAAGGCCGTGATCTACGAGCTCCTCTGGCTGCTCAAGGGTGATACAAATATCAAGTTTCTGAAGGACAACGGTGTGACGATCTGGGATGAGTGGGCGGATGCGAATGGGGATCTTGGGCCGGTCTACGGCGCCCAATGGCGTGCGTGGAAACGTCCGGACGGCACTGTGGTGGATCAGATCACGCAAGCGATAGAGATGATCAAAGGAACCCCTGACAGCCGCCGGATCATTGTGAGCGCTTGGAATGCCGGAGAAATCGAAAAGATGGCCCTGCCGCCCTGCCACGCTTTCTTTCAGTTTTATGTGTTGAACGGAAAGCTCTCCTGCCAGCTTTATCAGCGAAGCGCCGACGTTTTTCTCGGCGTGCCGTTCAATATCGCCTCTTACGCACTTCTGACCTTGATGACGGCGCAGGTCACAGGTCTTCAGCCCGGTGAATTCGTCCATACCTTTGGGGATGTTCATATTTACTTGAATCACATGGAACAGGTGAAGCTCCAGCTCTCGCGCGAGCCGCGTCTCCTGCCGGAAATGGTTCTGAACCCCAAGGTCAAAAGTATTTTTGATTTTAAATACGAAGATTTTACGCTCGAACGTTATAATCCACATCCGGCGATCAAAGCGCCCGTTGCCGTGTAGCAGCAACAGAAAAAGGGACTCGGGACTAGTCTCTCGGGACTCGTTTTGGTTCCTCATTTTTACGAGTCCCTAGTCCCGAGGAACGAGTCCTGCAAGCTGAATTGAATATGGGAGGAAAAAATGCTCTACCACATCGTCGCGGTCGCTAATCATCGTGTCATCGGAAAAGGGAATCAGCTCCCGTGGCATTTTTCAAAAGATTTGCAGCATTTTAAAGTGACAACCACCGGCCAGACCGTGATCATGGGTTTGAGGACGTTCGAAAGTCTCAGCTGCAGGCCTTTGCCCGGTCGTGAGAATTTTATCCTGGACCGGAGCGGACAAAAACCATACCCGGGCCAGATATTCTTTTCTTCTTTGGACGAAGCCCTGCGAAACGTCCGGACCGAACATGCTTTTATCATCGGGGGAGCCGAGCTTTACCGGACCTCCATTGACCGTGCCGACGGAATTTATCTTACCCGCATCTACGCCGATTACGAGGGGGATGTGCTTTATCCGGAGATCCCGTCATTTTTTACGGAAAAAAAACGGCTCAAACTTCAGGAAAATCCAGTGCTTGAAGTGATCTATTACGAGAACACAAAGAGCAGGAATTGCTCCTGCCGTGGATAGCAGGAACCTGTACTTCAAACAAATCCCCGCCGGCTATATGGGAAATTTTGTCTATCTGCTCGGCGACAAAAGAAAAAAAGAATGTGCGATCATAGATCCGGCCTGGGACGTGGACGCAGTTCTCAAGGAAGCTGAGAAAGACGGTATGAAAGTCGTGGCGGGGATCCTCACGCATACACACTTTGACCATTGCAACGGCGTTAAGGAATTGGTTCAAAAAACCGGGGTGAAGGTCTATGTCCATGAGAATGAGGCGAAATACCTGAAGGAGATCCAATCACATCTTGTGGAGACCAAGGAAGGCTCCAAGCTGAAGATCGGGGATGTGGAAATGACCTTTCTTCACACGCCAGGCCATACCGAAGGCGGGCAGTGTCTTTTGACCGGCGACAAGATCATAACAGGCGACACTCTTTTCGTGGGGGCCTGCGGCCGTTGCGATCTTCCGGGCGGCGATGAAAAGAAAATGAAGCAAAGCTTAAAGCGTCTTGCCGATCTGGATGGATCGCTTCAGGTTTTTTCAGGCCACGCCTACGGGGACAAGGATTCCTCCACAATCGAGAACGAGCGGCGCACGAACCCGTTCATGAAATTCTAACCAGTATGGTGGAAGGCGTACGGCGTATCACGTTGTATTTTTTTCGCCGTACTCCGTACGCTTTGCGAAAACCTGAATAAAAATAATGGATCAATTTCAAAGCAACAAAGATGAGGCCGCTGCGAAGTTTCTCCAGGAAGCCTACGACCAGCAGATGGCAGGGAAGGTTGATGTAGCCATCGAGCTTTATCTCAAATCCCTCGCGTCCCAGCTTACGGCTGAGGCGCACACCTGCCTGGGATGGGCCTACAGCGTCAAGGGCCGTTATGGAGACGCGATCCGGGAATGTGAAAAGGCGGTCCGATTGGATCCGGAATACGGGAACCCCTACAACGATATCGGAGCGTACATGATCGAGACGGGGCGTTGGGAAGAAGCGATCCCGTGGCTTGAAAAGGCGACCGTGGCCGAGCGCTATGACGGAAGATTTTATGCCTGGTATAACTTAGGACGTGTCTGGGAGCACCAGGGAGACTGGACCCGGGCGCTTGAAGCTTATCGTCACGCCCTCGAAAAAAATCCCGAATACTCTCTCGCCGAAAAAGCGATTTCAAGAATGCAAGCAATGCTCAACTAAAAGCAGAACAACGAATGGCGGAAGGCGGATGGCGAAAATCCGCACTCCATCCTCCATCCGTCATCCAATATCCAGATTCTTCGCCACAAACTCCCAATTCACCAGATTCCAGAATGCCTCTACGTATTTCGCACGGACATTCCGGTAATCGATGTAATAAGCATGTTCCCACACATCCCATGTGAGAAGGGGTGTTTGGCCGTTCATAAGAGGGTTGCCGGCATTCGACATGGATTCGATCCCGAGCGTTCCATCCTCATCCTTGACCAGCCAGGCCCACCCGGATCCGAAGAGTCCGACCGCCATGTTCGTGAAAAGCGTTTTAAATTCTTCAAAACTTCCGAAGGCGGCGTTGATCGCTTCGAGTAAAGTGCCGGCGGGAAGTCCTCCTCCCTGGGGTTTCAGGCAGTTCCAGTAAAACGTGTGGTTCCAGACCTGCGCGGCGTTATTGAATACGGGCCCCTTGGTGGTTTGGATCAGCGTTTCAAGCGATTTACCGGCTTCGGGTTTTCCGTCCGTCAGCTTGTTAAGATTCGTGACATAGGCGTTGTGATGCTTGCCATAATGGTACTCGAGCGTTTCCTTACTGATCTGCGGTGCAAGAGCGTCCAGAGCATAGGGAAATTCAGGGAGCGTGAATGGCATAATGTATTCCTTTCTTCTTAGGGTCGAAGGATCAGAGGTCAGTCCTTGCTTGCCCCTTATCCCTTTCGCATGATTTCAGATTCGTTATTATACCACGAGGCGTCCCACAGTAAAATCCGCACCGCTTCATGGACACATTCCGCGTTTACTCTTAGAGGTTAACAGCACTTGTTCTCAAATAAATATTTTAAGGATAACAAGTGCAGTCCAAGTCACCTTCTGTAAAAAGGAATAAAGACTTGGGCAGTGCCATGCCGCATACCCTTATATTTAAATCTGATGCGGTATTGGTTCCGGGAAGGTTATAATCTTGGCTTATGAAAGATCGAAAAAAATTCCTTCCTGTTTCAAAACAGGACCTTGCGGAGCGCGGCTGGGACGCGTGCGACATTATCCTGGTGACGGGAGACGCGTACGTGGACCATCCTTCCTACGGTGCGGCGATGATCGGGCGGGTTCTGGAGGATGCGGGGTACAAGGTCGGGATCATCGCGCAGCCTGACTGGAAAACTTGCGGGGATTTTCTCGCGCTCGGGCGTCCCAGACTTTTTTTCGGGATCACGGCCGGCAATCTCGATTCCATGGTAAGCAATTACACCGCGAGCAAGAAACCGAGGCGCACGGATGATTACTCTTCGGGGGGCCGGTCGGGTCTGAGGCCCAACCGCGCGACAATCGTTTATACGAACAAAGTAAAAGGACTTTTTCCCGGCGTGCCCGTGATACTTGGCGGCGTCGAGGCGAGTCTCCGGCGTCTTGCGCATTTTGATTATTGGGCCGAAGACGTGCGCCGTTCGATCCTGGTGGACGCAAAAGCGGACATTCTGGTTTACGGCATGGGGGAGAGCCAGATTCGTGAGATCGCAAGGCGCCTGGACGACGGGGAAGACATTAAGAAGGTGAAAGATATCCGGGGCACCGTGATCGTCCGGAGCAGCAACGAAGGTTTCGAGAACGCCGTCATGTTGCCCTCCTATGAAGAAGCGAGCACCAATAAGAATAAGTTTAATGAGACGTTCAAGCTCGCGTACCTTGAAGGGGATCCTGTTCGAGGAAAGCCGGTGATCCAGAAACACGGAACCCGGTTCGTGATCCAGGAACCGCCCGCGTTGCCGCTGCCGACCGCCGAACTTGATCATTACTACAACCTGCCTTTTGCCCGCGATTGGCATCCGGTTTATGAAAGGGCAGGGGGCGTTCCGGGATTTGAAACGGTGCGTTTTTCCATCACGGCGCATCGTGGCTGCGTGGGGGAATGCAACTTTTGTTCCCTTTTTGCGCATCAGGGGCGCATGATCCAGAGCCGTAGTAGAGGGTCGATTTTAGAGGAGGTCCGAACCTTGGCTCGCGAGCCAAGGTTCAAAGGCACCATCACCGACATCGGTGGTCCGACGGCGAATCTCTACGGTGCGACGTGCGACCAATGGGACCATTCGGGTACTTGCCGGACGAAACAATGCATGATGCCCGCGAAATGCAAAAACCTGAAGCTCGGGTACGAAAAGGCCATGGAGCTCTGGAAAGAAGTTCTGGCTATTCCAAAGGTAAAACACCTTTTCATCCAGAGCGGTCTCCGGTATGACCTGCTTGTGGAAAAAGAATCGGACGCGTATCTCGAGGCGCTTTGTAAGAGCCACGTAAGCGGCCAGCTGAAAGTCGCTCCGGAACATGCTTCGGACGCGGTGCTCAAGATGATGAATAAACCGCCGTTCAAGGTCTATGAGCGGTTTGCCGAGCGATTTAAGGACATGAACCGAAGAGCCGGAAAAGAACAATATCTCGTGAATTATTTCATCAGTTCGCATCCTGGGTGCACGGACGGAGATGCTAGGGAGCTTGCCGCGTATTTGTCCGCAAAGCGAATGCATCCGGAACAGGTGCAGGATTTTATGCCGCTCCCCATGACGGTTTCAACCTGCATGTATTACACGGGCAAGCATCCGATGACCGGTGAGCCGGTCGTGACCGCCAAGACTCACAAGGAACGGCAGTTTCAACGCGAATTGGTTCAGCCAAAAAGAATAAGGACAACCTGGCAGAAGCGGCCAAGCGGGGAACAAATCATTAACCGTTTCTCTCAGAAGAGGAGCGACTATGGCTCAGTATGATGTAATCGTGGTCGGCGGCGGCGCGGCGGGGATCATGGCAGCGATCACCGCGAAACGTCAAGGCACATCGGTCCTTGTGTGCGAAAAGATGCCGAAGATCGGGAAAAAACTACTCATCACGGGTGCCGGCCGCTGCAATCTCTTAAATAATGCCCTTGATGCCTCTTTTTATAACCCCGGCGGCCAAACGCTTGTCCGTTCAGTTCTGGGACAATTCGGGAAAGAAGCCATGCTGGAGTTCTTTAAAAAACTGGGTCTCGCGACTTACGCGGATGAAATGGGCCGGATCTTCCCGGTAACGAATCAGGCGGCCTCGGTACTCAAAGTACTAGAGATGGAGCTTGAGAGACTTAAGGTGATGATTGATCTTGGCTGTGAAATAAAAAATATTCGTGTGGTGAAAAACGGATTTGAAGTTTGCGCCAAAACCGGAGAAAAAGAAACATGTCGCAAGATCATTTTATGCTCCGGAGGGAAGTCCTATCCGGCGCTTGGCGCAGATGGGAACGGCTATGCGCTCGCCGCAGCGTTTGGGCACCGGATCATTGAACCGGTTCCGAGCACGGTCCCTTTGCTCGTGAAAGATCCTTGCTGCCATTTTCTTCAAGGCCAAAAGGTTCGCGCAAAGGTTACAAGTTGTATCAACGGAAAGAATGTCCGGACCGTATCCGGAGAGATTCTTTTCACACAATACGGTCTTTCCGGGACCGCGATCCTGGACGTGAGCGATGAGATCTCAATCGCTTTAAATCGCAACCTGATTAAAAATGTCACCGTGATGGTAGACCTGGTTCCTTTCATGAGCGAGGCCGCTTTGACGGAAGAATTCTCCCGCCGTTTTGAAAAAGGCGTGAAGCGTGAGAATTTGCTGGAAGGGCTTTTGACGTACAAATTTTTCCTCGTCTTCCGAGGCGAGGTTCAAAATGCCGATGCTTCATCGATCGCCCATATGCTTAAGAACAAAGAATTCAAAGTGATCGGCACGCGCGGCTGGAATGAGGCGGAGTTCACGGCGGGCGGAATTCCCGTAGAAGAAATAGATCCTTTGACGTTGGAGTCCAGGCTCCAAAAAGGGCTTTATTTCGCGGGAGAGATCCTTGATGTACAAGGCCGCCGCGGAGGCTACAACCTAGCCTGGGCCTGGGCCAGTGGCGCCGTTGCGGGGAATGCCGCCTAAATTCTGGTCAACCAGGCAAGTACCTCAATGTGCTTCGTGCGGGGGAACATGTCGAAGGGAATGACCTCCCGGATTCTGTAGCGGTTGAAAACAAGGATCTGTTTCAGATCCCGTAAAAGGATCTGGAGGTCGCAGGCAAGGTAAAGGATGTTTTCCCCGGCATCTTCCCTGGCCAAAAAACCGGCCAGAGACGATGCGATCCCTTGCCGCGGCGGATCCATGAAGACCAGCGTTCCAAGCTTGGGGTTGTCCTTGTCTTTCATTTCTTCTTCAGGATGGGGACAAGAACTGCCCCAATCTCCGCCCAAGTCTTTGCTTTCTTTAAGTAAATGGTGACTTGGACGGCCCCAATTACCGCTTTGCGGTAATTGATAAGTATTGGGACCGCTTCGCTTCGATTGATTGGTATTGGGACTGTGAACGATAAAATGCGGAAAGGTTTTCTCGACTTTTCCCGCAAAAATACCCGCCAGAGGCAACTCCAGTTCCTTGACATTTCTCCTGAGGCAGCCCGTGCTGTAAGGGCTGTCTTCAAAACAATGGGTCTCCGGCACGCCGTGGGCCACGAGAAGCGGAAAAGTTCCGACGCCGGCATAAAGGTCCAAAAAGCGCGAAGGTTTGATCACTGCGATGTATTCGGTCAATTTTTTTGCGATGAGTTCCGTAACTTCGATGTTATTCTGGAAAAATCCCATGGAGCTTGTCCAGAATGACCGGCCATTGACGCTGACACGGTAAAGTTTTTCTTCGTCACTAGAGAAGATCCGGCCCTTTTCGTCCAGCTTGAAAGCTCTTTTTTCTTCGCGTCGGTTAAGCTTATGCTCGGCGGTGAAGACCTCCCTGAGGCGCTCGTCCGCAAGCATACAATAATTAATCAGGACCTTGGAATAGTTGTCATGGCCGATGAAACCAAGACGTTGGGGTTTATTGTTCTTCTCCGTCGTGCGGTGGATCGTAATACTTTTCCGGTAGCCGTATTCCTTGGAGCCATGCTGGATCGGGAGGACAGGAATCTCTCCGGTCTTGAATGCCTGGGAAAAACTTTCACGCACCTGATTTTCTTTCCATTTCAATTCTTCGGGGTAGGGGAGATGCTGATACTGGCAGCCGCCGCAGCGTTCGATATAAGGGCAAGGCGGATGGATACGGTGAGGGGAAGGTTCCAGGACGTGGACCAACCTGGCCTTCATAAAGTTTGGCTTGTCGCTTGAAATCCGCGCAAGAACCTTCTCTTCCGGCAAAGCCCCTTCCACAAAGCAGGCTTTCCCGCCGACAAATCCCAAGCCATCACCGCCGAACACCAGCTTTTCAATCCTAAGTTCAATATCCACTAATACTGTTCTCCATTTGATTTTAAGGGTTAACAGTATTGTACCGCATTCCCATAATTTTAAATATCATGCGGTATTAGACCGTTCGCAGACTATCGGGTTTGTTTTTCCACCGGCGATGGCCCCACAGCCACTGTTCGGGATGCTCCAGGATCTGGCGTTCGAGGACTTTATTGAGATCTTTTGTGACCGTACTTTCCCACCCCGGCTGGCCCATGTTATGAACGACCGGTTTTTCGATGTGGATCTCATAATGTCCTGGAGCTTTCCGAAGGCAGTACGCAGAAACGAGGGCGCAGCCGGTCTTTTCGGAGAGTCGCGCGGGGATTGATGTCGTCGAAGTTTTGGTGTCAAAAAAATCGACCCAGAGACCTTCATCACCGGCCCACTGGTCGACCAAAATAGCAACCCCATGGCCTGCCTTGAGTTCCTGGAGGATAGTTCTGACCGAGCTGTCCTTGGCGATCGGATTGACGGTCATGACGCGGCGCATCGAATCGATCGCCTTGTCGAGATAAGGGTTCTTGATGTTTTTGACCACCACGGACCACGGCCGCTTCGTGAAATAGGGAAGGAATGAAAGATATTCCCAGGAACCCAGATGAGAGATGACCAGCACGACGCCGTGTTCTTTCAAAAAAGCTTCTTCCAGAAATTCGTTCCCGAAGAGTTTGAAGCGTACCTGGGCCTCTTTTTTGATTTTCTCGACCGTGAAAAGCTCCATCATGGAAAGCGCGGCGCTTTGGAAGGCAGCGTGCGCGATCTCCTTTTTTCTCCGGTCCGGAATGGAATTTCCGAGCACGCCTGTAATATTTTCGAACGCGATCCTGCGACGTTTTCCCAGGATCCAGTAGGCGAGGGTTCCAAATCCACAGGCGATCCTGTGCGAAACCTCCACGGGAAGCACCGTCGCGAGCAGGGCTAAAAAACGGACGACAAGATACTGAAGCCAATAGTTAAGAGAAGGTTTTTCGTGCATAGGGCATGCTAACATAAAATTTTAAAAAAGGAACAGGGTCCTTTTAAAAAACAGAATACAAAATGGTAAATAGAATCGAAGGTTTTTAATTATCCGCCGGTCGTTTTCTAAAAGATTTCTTTTAAAAGGTATTCCACGTCGGCGCGGGTGACGGGTTTGGGGTTTGCGGCGGTAGAACCGGATTTGAGCGTTTCCGAAATAATTTTTTCTTTCTCAAGCAGAGGTTTTCCCTTGAAAGGGGAGATGATCTTGAGCGTTTTCTGAAGTTCATGGACTTTTTGGAGGAAGTCCATGCCGACGGCTTGGCTCATGATGGCGTATTTCTGATTGCCCATGGCCTCGAGATTGAGCTTGATGGAAGGCGCAAAACAGACCGAGCAGATCAGCCCGTGCGGAACACCATAGAGCGCACCTAAGGGATGCGCAAGGCCGTGGATCACTCCGAGGCGCGAATGGGAAAAGGCAAGCCCGGAGAAAAAACTTCCGAGCATGAGCCCGCCAAGGTCTTCGTCGCGTCCTGCGTTTAACGCCGGCACCAGGTGACGGCTGATCAGCTGGATGGCCTTGAGCGCGAAGTTTTCGCTGAACCAGGTCGCGTTTTTTGAGATGAACGATTCATAGGCCTGGACCCAGGCGTCCATTCCCGAATGGCACATCACGGCAAACGGCAGGCCCTTGAGAAGATCCGGATCAAGGAGGACCTTGCGCGCGAGGAAATCCTTGTGTCGGATAGAAAGCTTCACTTTTTTTTCAGGATTGATGATCACGGCATTCGACGATGCTTCCGAACCGCTGCCCGCGGTCGTTGGGACCGCGATGAACGGGATCCCCGATTCTCCGAGCGCGCCCCCTTCCTGATAATAAGCCGGTTTTTCCTTGGCGTGGAAAAGTCCGGCCGCGGCCTTGGCAAGATCCAGCACACTGCCACCGCCGATTCCGATGATCCATTCGATTTTTAAGTCGCGACCTTTCGCCATCACCGCGCTGATCTCGTCCAGCGTCGGCTCACCTTGCGGGCGGCAGAAAAATTCGGCGAAAAGACCGGTTTTTTTGAAGTCATCCGCAATCTTTTCTTTGAGGCCGTTTTTTTCAAGGGACGTGCCGTGGACGATGATGCCGCGCGTTCCTCCGCCAGAGGACGGATCCGTCCAGCGATTTGTGGCGGAAAACTCTGCGGATTCCTTCGCAAGGTCCGAAAGGACGCCCTTTTTAAAGAGGACCTTGGCCGGGAAAAAAGTTTCCTGCGGGAAGACGGGATGCATCAGTATTTTCAGTATTTGATGATTACGGCGGTGACGATAAGGTCACCTTCGCCGGTGTTCTTGATGGAATGGGAAGCGCCCTGGCCCGTGAGAATGGCGTCGCCGGCCGCGACCGGGAATTCCTTGCCGCCGTCAGTCATGAGCCCCTGGCCTTTCTGGATGATATAAATTTCGTCTTCGTCCACATGGTCATGCGGACCGATACTCGTGCCCGGGGGAAGGATGAGTTCCGCGCAGAGCCGTGTGCGGGCCTTGATCTCTTCGGGTTTCAGATAATGGCGGATCGTGACTTCGCCCGTGCCCCCGCGCATGTTTTCGCGTTTCTCGATCTCTTGGGCGGTCTTTTTTTTGATCATGGGATCGCTGCGCTATTGTTTAAACAAGAAATTCTTAAAGCACCAGGGATTTTTCTTGTCCAGGTGTGAACCCTGGTTTTCCTGAAAAAAGACCTGATAATTCTTGAAAGGGGTCCAGTCGTAAGGTTCTGAGACCGTCGTGCCGAGATAGGGTTTCGCTACAGCGAGGATCTCCTTGTGCGGGAGATCGTCCGGGACGCAGACGCCTTTGTTGGGATGTTCGATCATCCACATGGTCGCAGCCACCACGCCGATCGCGACCTGGATCGTGGTGGCGTTCTGATGCGGCACGAGTTTGCGCGCTTCGTCGATTGTGAGAACACTTCCGGTCCACCAGGAATTATATTTGTGTCCCATGATCAGGGCGCCGAGAATGTCCGCCCCCTTCACGATCTCGTCCGACATAATGCGGTATTTTGGCTGAAGTTCGTAATTGCGGCAGCGGAGCTCGTGGACCGAGGCGATGGTTTCATTACAGGGCATGTACACGTAATGGACTGTCGGACGATAGACGGGTTTTCCGTTCTTCCAGACCGTGAGTTTTTCGGAAATGCTGAACGCTTCACCGTGGCGGATGACCATGCCGACGATCTCGTAGTTCGGGACCCAGGAACGCACCCAGGTGTTCATACCCATTTGAGAAAGGAATATCTGGTTTTGAGGACCGTAGTCCGGGATCGTGGTGAGGGGAGGTAATTCCCTCTCATGCGTGCCCCAGCCCATCTCGACCGGCGAAGTTGCTTCTTCGCGCAGGCCCTCGATCGACCAGGTACCGACGAATTCATCGACTTCTTTCGGCTGGTTCGTGATCTGGGTGTCTCGTTCACTCACATGGATCGTCTTCACGCCAAGCTTCATGGCCAGGCGGTGAAATTTTTCTTCGCGGATCAGACGTTCCAGGGATTTCCGGTCTTTTTTGGAGGTAGTCTTGTCGCGGGCCGCCCTCTCGGCGATGTCGAGAAGGCCCTGTTTGGTGAAGTGGCTGATAAGTCCGGGGTTGGCACCGTGATCCAGCACCGCAGTCGTGGAGTCATGCGCCCATTTTGCTGTCATCTTGCGAAGCCCCATCTGCTTGAAATAAAGCGATTTCTCGAGCGGGGTCTTTTTTTCGATATTACTGTACGGATCCCATTCCTCAACGGAAGTGTTCACGTAGAGCACTTTGTTTTCATGGCACCAGGAAAGCATGTCGAGCGAGTCGATGTTCCAGGACAGATCGATGATCATGCCGCCTGGGGAGACGTACTTGGAAAGCGTTCGTGCGACGTTGACGGGATTCAGTTTTTCCTGGGAGTAATAGACGCCTTTTTTGATCCAAGGGGCGAGTTCCCTGCGTTTGTCCGCAAAGTCGAGTACGGTGATGTTCTTATGAGGAATGCGGATATGTTTGAGAAGGATCGGCAGGGCGCACTTGCCCACGGAACCGAAACCGACGCAAAGGACCTTCTGTTTGAATTCCATCATGATCGTCGTTCCTCCGCTGGATTTGCCCGATTATATTTTCTTTCACTCGTCCGGGTCAATGTTTTTTAGCCTTTTTATGCCGGCGAAACAACCACAAAACCCGGCTTTAAAGTCGAAATCTAGGCGCGGACTGTGAAACGGAAGAGTTAGGATTCCTTTTTCGGAGTGTCCTTTTCGCGCAGGCGCTCAAAGAACGTGATGTGAAGGCGGCTGACGAATACCCGCTCAAGCACCAGCGCGAGCGCCACAATCACGGTTGCGACGATCAGGGGCATTTCGTGGGTCACCGGTTCTTTGGCAAGAAAGAGTTTTTCGTAAAGATAAATGATCATGAGCATAAGGAGAATGCCGGCGACCGTGATGTACTCGTGGTGTTTGATGATGCGGCTCCAGAGGAAGGAATCTTTTTCAGGCGCCGTGTAAGGTGTCAATCGCGGAAAGAATGAGGGAACGTTCCGGCAATAATCCTCGTAAGACTTGCCGAACATCTCTTTCAGGTGTTTTTCTTCGCCGCGAATAGTTCCCGCATAAATCCCAAAAAATCCGGCGAGGAAAAGAACCAGGATGATCCAGTTCCAGACGATCACAACAACGCCCAACCCCAGGAAGAAATTGCCGACATAAAGAGGATTGCGTACAAAGGCATAAGGCCCGCTCATGGCGAGCTTCCTGCCTTTTTTTTCCACGAACCCGAGCGCCCAAAAACGGATCAATTCGCCGATAATCAAAAAAATGGTACCCCAGAGAAAAGTCCGGTCGTTCATGTTGGAGCAAAGGATGAGGACAGGGATCGAGCCCCAGGCCAGCAGTAGCCTTATCTTTTTGAACTTGAACCACCCACTTATAGCCACAATTCTCCTTCAATCGATGAATAAACGAACACTTGTGACCGTCCAAACTTTTTATTTCTTTTCCAAAATGGTAGTTTGGACAGCCCCAATTTCAACTCCGTTAAAATTGATAGGTGTCGGGACCGCCCAAGTCGCCATTGATAAAAAGAAAATAAAGATTTGGACGGCCATGATGCCTCCTTTAAAGCGAGGGGAATTATACCGTAGCTTGTTCCAAGAAGCAGGGATTTTTTCAAAATTTTTTTGGAAAAAGTAATTTTGGACTCAATAAGACAGTTGCGGAGAATAAGAATTCATTATCCTGCTTGTGGATTACAACCTGGCAACCATGACCTTCGGGGTGGCGGAGAGGATCATTAAAGTGATCGAACGCGTCGAATTCCATTCACACAACAGGCGGGCAAGCCTTCAAAGTAACAGCCAGCATCGGGATCTCGGTGCTTAGTCTTGATGAAAAGAACCCCCAGAAAGTCGTTGAGCGTGCTCAAGAGGTCCTTCTCACGTCCAAGGCCGCTGGCAGAAATCAGACCTGTATTTTTAATAACTGAATCACAGACCAAAGACCTAAAACCCTCATAGAAACGCAGGATGTGTTCTCGCGGGCCCTGTTTCAGGGCGCAGCGATCTTCTCCCAGCATTAAAGCCGGCGCACGGACGGGAGGGATGACTTGGGGGATAAGAAAAGTTGCGTCATCCTGGGGATGAGTATACAATTCCGTCGTCCAAGTCCGCATTTTCATTTCATAAACGGCGACAATAAATTAAATCTTGAAAAAACTTCAAGCCTCTTCCGCGGAAAACAAAAAGGAGTTACTCCCCCCATGAAAAAATTCCTTTCCATCGTCGCGATCCTTTCCCTTGTTTTTTCACCCATCACTCCCGCGCTTGCGGTGGATAGCGTATGGGATGGAAGCGCTAGCGCGCTTTGGTCTCTAGCGGGCAACTGGACGCCTGAAACGGTGCCGGTCTCTGGTGGAAATCCGGCAGTATTTCGGAATGCAGGCGGCGGCTGGACCACCATCGATCTCGGCGTCGGTGGCGCTGCGGTCAGCAACATCATCTTTGATAATACTGGGGGCGGCCTCCCGTCGTTTTCGATTGGTTCAGGAGGCGCGGGCACCCAAACTCTTACGCTAGATGCCAGTGGTGCGATCACGATAAATGCTAATGCTGGTGTTGGCGATGATCAATACATTCAAGCTTCAGTTACTTTGAGCGGCGCCGGCTCCTTCATTAATAATGCGAATGCGGCGAC
This sequence comes from Candidatus Omnitrophota bacterium, assembly GCA_041653795.1. Lineage (GTDB taxonomy): Bacteria > Omnitrophota > Omnitrophia > Omnitrophales > Aquincolibacteriaceae > Aquincolibacterium. Next base: position 25,996 of record JBAZER010000007.1, on the reverse strand, counting down.
GTTCGCTGACCTATATGTAAATGGAGATGTTACTGACGGAGCAGGAAGCTATCTTTTGACAGTGTCGGGCGACGGCAATACCGGTATTACAGGCGATGTTAGCGTTGGTGGCGGCATTACAAAAACCGGTACAGGTACATTGACTTTAAGCGGCACCAATACTTATACGGGTACAACTACGATCAACGCCGGGACACTTACTTTGTCGGGAGGTTCGGCGATCGTCGACACCGGGGCAGTAAGCCTTGCCGATGTGGACGGGGCGATCCTGAAACTCAACGCCAGTGAAACCATCGGTTCCCTCTCAGGCGGCGGCACCACGGGCGGCAATGTCGACCTGTGGGACTACACCCTCACCGTCGGCGATGCCAGCGACACTGTCTACGGCGGCATCATCAGCAATAATGCGGCCGGGGGCCATCTGACCAAGCAGGGTTCAGGCACTCTTACTCTTTCCGGCGCCAACACCTACACCGGAACAACCACAGTAAACGACGGTACATTGAGAATTACAACAGCGACGGGGTTAGGCACTGTCGATGGAGGGGTTTCTGTCGCTGACGGAGCGACATTGGATCTAGCCGGAGATTTTGATGTTGGAGCTGAGACGGTTACACTCGCTACGGGTAGCACACTTTCATCGAGCTCTGGAACCAACAGCATTGCAGGAACTGTTGGGATAACAGGAACCAGCACGGTGGATGTTGATGGAACATCACTCGGTCTCTCGGGAGTGATTAGCGGTGGAGATCTTACCAAGACGGGTGCGGGCACATTGGTGCTTTCCGGCGCCAACACCTACACCGGAGATACTACGGTAAATGCAGGCGTACTCAATCTTCAAAATGACTACGCCGCTGGCACCTCCGACCAAGTTACGGTAGCGGATGGTGCAGCCCTGCAGATTCAAGGCGGTATTACAGTAAAGGCTAATGCGCTGGTTATAAACGGTACAGGTGTCGGAGGCACCGGCGCTGTCCGGAATATAAGCGGCGATAACAGCTGGACTAATATCGTCGTAGCATTAGATAGCGATGCACGCATTAATTCAGACGCCGGCATGCTTACTCTTTTAGGCAGTGGCGACATGATGATCGGCGTGAGCAATCTCACCGTGGGCGGCGCGGGTAATACCACCATCAATGGAGACATTTCAATAGGCGCCAAAACTCTCACAAAAGACGGTGCGGGCACGCTCACCCTAACCGGTATGAGCGGCTATTCCGGAGCTACTACGGTAAACGAAGGTGTACTTAACATTCAAAACGCCGGGGCTTTGGGTACGTCAGGCACTTCCGTAACAAGTGGTGCGGCCCTCGAAATTCAAGGGGGTATTACGGTGGACGAGGATCTCACGCTTAACGGTACGGGCATTTCTTCGGGCGGTGCGCTTCGGAACATCTCTGGAGATAACATTTATAGTGGTGCAATTACACTCGGCAGTGACGTGCGGATCAACTCCGATTCCGGAAGCAACTTAGAATTAAATGGCGGCATCACCGGAGCCTATGACCTAACTGTTGGCGGGAGTGGAACCACTAACGTTAGCAGTGTCATCGGCACAGGCGCAGGCACTCTCACAAAAGATGGCTCAGGCACGCTTACTTTTAGCGGCGCAGAAGCGAATACCTACAGCGGTGTGATGACTGTCAGCGCCGGTGAACTGGACCTGAATAAAACGACCGGTATCACTGCTATTGCGGGAGATCTTACGATTAATGGTACAGGAACTGCTAAGCTCCTTGCATCCAATCAGATCGCAAACGATGCCACAATTACGGTGGAAACGGGTGGTACCTTTAGTTTAAACAGCATGAATGAAACCGTGACCGCGTTCACAAATAGTGGTGGTACCTTTACGACCGGTGCTGGTCACCTGACCGTTGGTGGTATTAAGACTCTCACTTGGTCAGGAGGGACGAACACCATCAACGATGGTGGTACTGTTGAAGATAATCATATTGTGATCGAAGGTGGGACGAATACCGTCCAAGGCGGTACCACTGGCGGCGTGCTTCAGCTTAACGCAGGCGGCACGGGTTTGGAAATGACCGGTGCGACCTTGACACTCAATTCCGACGCTGCGGTCGGCGGCAAGTTACTCCTCAAAGGTGATGTGGCAACCAACGCTTCGGCGACGACTTCTAATATCAGCAATGGTCTTGCGTTGGCCAACTCCGGGACCGTGGATCTGGATAACGAAACCAGGACTTTTACGGTTGCGGACGGCGCCGCAGCGAACGATCTTACTATCAGTGCCGTCATTGACAATGGCGCCCTGACCAAGGCCGGCGCAGGCACTCTTACTCTAAGCGGCGATGCGGCAAACACGTATGCTGGCGTGACAACTGTCAGCGCTGGCGAACTAGATTTGAACAAAACAGAGGGCATCGATGCTATCGCCGGGAATCTCACGATTGGCGGCGGTACCGTGAAATGGCTGAAGGATGAACAGGTTTGTGACAGTGTGACGATTACTATGACATCCGGCGCGTTAAGTTTAAACGGCATGGATGAAACCGTGACCGCGTTCAGCAATAGCGGCGGTACGTTCACCACGGGCACAGGTCATTTGATCGGTACCGGTGCTACGGTAACATGGTCCGGAGGGACAAACACCATCAATGACGGTGGCACTGTCGAGGATGGTCATATTGTGATCACCGGTGGAACGAACACGGTGGAGGGCGGCGCCACTGGCGGCGTGCTTCAGCTCAATGCTGGGGGAACAGGTTTGGAAATGACCGGTGCGACCTTGACGCTCAATTCCGATGGAACTACTGCCGGTAAATTGCTCCTCCAAGGTGACGTGACAACTTATGCCTCGGCAACGACTTCTAATATCAGCAATGGTCTTGCGTTGGCCAATTCCGGGACTGTGGATCTCGATGGCGGAACACGAACATTCACCATCGCAGACGGTGCCGCAGCAAACGATCTTGCCATTAGCGCCGTCATTGACAATGGCGCCCTGACCAAGGCCGGCGCAGGCACTCTTACTCTAAGCGGCGCCAATACCTACACCGGCAGAACGACGATTAACGCGGGTACGCTGGACCTGACCGGCGGCGATGCGATTGTCGACACTGGGGCAGTGAGTCTGGCCAATGTGGCAGGAGCGAAGCTGGTGCTTAACGACGATGAAACCATCGGTTCTCTCTCAGGCGGCGGCGCCTTGGGCGGCAATATCGAACTGGGAAACAGTACCCTCACCTTCGGCGATGCCAGTAACACCACCTACAGCGGCATCATCAGCAACTTCAAGGGCGGTTGTCTGATCAAACAGGGCACGGGCACGCTCACTTTAACCGGCGCTCATCACACCTACAAAGGGCTTACAACAATCAACGAGGGAACATTAAAGTTCAGTGGCAATACCACCCTCGATGGCGGTCTTACGAATGCGGCGGCAGGGGTCCTGGATATTGGGCTAAACACCCTGACGCTTGCCGGCAACTATAAGCAGGATGCGGGCACTCCGACTTTAAATGTAACCCTTAGCGGAGCGGCGAATGGAACGATCGATGCAACAGCTACCGGAAATGCCGCTGACTTTAACGCGGGTACGATTCATGCGGCCCGTGGAAGCGGAAGGATCACGAACGGTCAAAAGTATACAATCTATGATGCTGCTGTGGGGGCTATGGATTTTTCAGGTATTACCGTGACGTCCGGAATCAGAAACGTTAATTTTACAATCAGCACCACGGGTGATGATCTGATCCTGACAGCGGTTGGTTCTAGCGGCTATATCTTTGGCACCGTCTCGACCGGCGGCAATGCGGAAGCTGTCGGGAATACACTTGACAAGATCGTCGAGGCCGGAGCGACCGGCGATATGGCAAACGTCATTGATAAACTGGACGGGATGGGTTCTGATGCGGAAGTCGCCGGGGCAATGGCGACGATGGAGCCGGACGTGAGCACTGGTACAGTGGAGGGCAGCCGCGTTCTGACGGGGCAGTCATTTGTGACCATCAGTAACCGGTTGGGCGGCGCGCGGAGCGGATTCGTGGGTTCGGGTGTTTCGAGCGGGGATATGACGGATGGCATGGGTGTCTGGATCCAGGGTCTTGGGAGCAACATGAAACAGGATGAGCGTAAGGGGATCCAAGGGTTCTCGGCGAACACCTGGGGGACCACGATCGGCGCTGATAAAGTAATCGACAAGCATTTCCGGCTGGGGCTTGCCGGCAGTTATGGATGGGCGGGTGTGCATTCCAAACAGCCCGGGAGTCCTTCGAATGATATCAACAGTTTCCAGGGGACGATCTACGGGAGTTATGACTCCCTTGATCTCAACAAGGCGCGTCAGGGCGGCAAGAAGTCTTACGAGGCGGTGCGCAGCCAGGTCGAGAACTCCTGGTATGTGGACGGGATGTTCGCTTTTACGCAGGATAACTACGACAGCCGCCGCGAGATCTGGTTAACTTCTGCGGATAAACGTGTTGCGAAGGCGGAGCATTACGGCCAGCAGTATTCGACGAAGTTCGAGACAGGATATACTTTTGTTTTTGAGAAGACAAAAAAGCTGGAGATCACCCCATTCGCTTCTCTTGGCTACAACTTTCTTTACATGAACAAGTATAAGGAAAATGGAGCGAATGCGCTGAATCTGAGCGTCCAGGGCGAAGGGTTCCATCAGCTGGAACAAGGGCTCGGGACGAAGCTGGCATATCCGATCGTGGCCAAGAAGGTGGGGACATTCATTCCCTCGGCCAAGGCGGCATGGCTTTATGATTACATGGGAGACCGGTTTGAGACGACGGCTTCTTTTGCCGGTGGAGGACCTTCTTTTAACACCCAAGGCGCAAAACCCGCAAAGAACGGGATGCTTTTCGGCGCTGAACTCGCATTCCTGAACAAGGGGAATATGACCCTTACCGGGAACTGGGACATAGAACTCAAGGACCAGTTCATAAGCAACACCTATTACGGCACCGTCCGATACGATTTCTAATACCCATTTAGAATCCTCAAAAGCTAATGAGGTGCAGACGTAAAACATCCAATAAAAATTAAAAAACAGCTTTCTCTGTTTATCATCCTTTCTTTTGCTTCTTTACTGCCTCTTACTACTACAGCGGAGGCAGCAAACGAGACTTATGCACAGGCGGTTGTAAATGCCAAGGCGCACGCGGACAGTCCGACGGAATGGGTCGCGACGGATGTGAGCATAGTCAAGATTGGCACGGCAGAATCTGTAGCTGTAAGTAATCCCTACGGCTTAAAATATTACGGTGCGTCGGGTAACAATCAATTGATCGTGCGCACAGCCAGTACAAGCAACGCCTACAACGGTGTGGTGGGTACCGCGACTGCCGGAACCAATTACGCGATCTATGGCAGCAAGACCTCAATGAACGCCTGGGTCACTACCGGTCAGGAGATGACCAGCTTTATTGACGGCCAGGGCTTGACCGCGAGCACAGTCACCACGGGGATCGAGCGCGGCCTGGGGATGAATACTGCCGCTGGAGGCACCCACGATGCTATTTTTGAAATGGCAGTAACTGTCGGAAATTCCGGTAACAATCCATACCTTCTGCGGCCGGTGCGCAATCCCAATCCCACCACTTACAGTACCACTCCCGGTGATTATGGAACGAGCGCCTCTTTTCCCGCCAGTGCCTCGGCTGCAGGGATCGGTACCGGCGAGGCAGCGAATAATGTATTTACCAACTATAAGACCGCTTATACAAATTGGGCGGCTCAGGCATACTCCACCAGCCCGTTTCCCTGGACACAGCTCGGATACACTTATTATTGGGGACAGGTTGAAAATCCTCCCACACAGCTGAGCGAGGTGCAAGGAATGTCCGAATTCATTTTGCTGGGCGGAACAGGGAACAGTGACACGAGCAAAACCCCGTCCGGCACCAACGAGGCGGGGAAATTGATCACCGTCGGTATTTACGCCACACAGTCCTATATCTATACGAAAAACAACGGGACCATCCTTACCGATGCAACAGGCTCTCAATACGGCAACGGCTTCGCCAGTTTTAATGTCACCGGTTCGTGCAATACTCTTTGGGCCGGGGCGAATTTTCAATCCGGCGCCAGCCTTGATGCGAGCACCGTTAACACGATCACTATTGCCGCGGGCGGGAGTGTCAGCGGCGGGGAGGGTATTCTTGTCGGATCCAAAAACTACACCGTCACGAACACTGGGTCTATTACGGCCAACGTTAACACCAAAAAATTCAATACGACCGGTTCGGAAAATATCGCCCTTCTTTTTAAAGGCGATACCGCAGCTTATGTCGGTGACGTGAAAAATATTCTCATAAACTCCGGCACGATTACAGGCCCCGGGTCGAGCGGCATCGCCGTCAAAACTCTTGCAGGCGACACGGCGATCACCAATACTGGAACCCTTTCCGGCGGTGGTTACGCCATTTATCTGACAAGCGGCACAAATACCATCACCAATAATGCCGGTGGCACGATCACAGGCCCCATCAAAATCGCCTCCGGCACAACAACGGTTGTTAATAACGGGACGATCAATATCGGGACAGCGACAACTAACGGAGGGATTTATACGCAGAATTCGAACGCCACGTTAAAACTCACCGCGAATTCGGCGACCCATTTTGGGAAACTTACAGCCTCAAGTGCTGCTTTAGATGCGGCAAGCAAGGTTTACGTCAATGTTGGCGGGTATATTGCTAACGGGGCATCTTTAAAGGTCATTGACGTAAGCGGTGGAGCAGTGACCGTTCCTGGGAACATCTCTTCTTCCAGTTATGCCGTCGGATTTACTGCGAATGGAGCGGCCGATTTAGTTCTGACCGCGGCTCGTGTCACTAACGCTTATGCTACAGCATCCTCAAGTGGTAACACGGATAGGGTAGGCGCGACTCTTGACCAAATTGCCTCGGGCGGACCCACCGGGGATATGCAGACGGTCTTGAGCACGCTCGACCAAATAGGTACTGCTACTCAAGTTGCAAATTCGGTCGAGACCATGACACCGGATGTAAGTTCCGGGGCGATTGATGGGAGTCGGTCTTTAACGGCTCAAGGGTTCACGACGGTCAGTAACCGGCTGGGCGGCGTACGAAGCGGTGGCGCGACAGGTTCGGGCGTTTCAAGCGGGGACATGGCAGATGGCGTGGGTGTCTGGATGCAGGCTCTCGGGAGCAACATGAAGCAGGGCGAGCGCAAAGGGATTGAGGGATTCTCGGCGAATACCTTCGGGACCACGATCGGCGCGGATAAAGTGATCGATAATCATTTTCGCGTGGGTCTTGCGGGCGGTTATGGGTGGGCGGGCGTGCATTCCAAACAACCGGGCAGTCCTTCCGATGATATCAACAGTTTCCAGGGAATGATCTACGGCAGTTTCGACTCCCTGGATCTCAACAAAGCAAGACAGGGCGGCAAGAAGTCCTACGAGGCGGTGCGCAGCCAGGTCGAGAATTCCTGGTATGTGGACGGGATGTTCGCTTTCACGCAGGATAATTACGATAGTCGCCGCGAGATCTGGCTGGGGGTCACAAAGCGAGTCGCGAAAGCGGAACATTACGGCCAGCAGTATTCCACGAAATTCGAGACGGGATACAAGTTTGTCTTTGAGAAAACAAAAAAGCTGGAAGTGACTCCTTTCACGTCCCTGAGCTACAACTATCTTTACATGAACAAGTACAAGGAAAAAGGCGCAGACGCGCTGAATCTGAATGTTCAGGGTGAAGGCTTCAATCAGCTGGAACAGGGTTTTGGGATGAAACTTGCCTATCCGATCACGGTCAAGAAAGCCGGGACATTCATTCCGTCTGTTAAGGGGGCATGGCTTTGTGATTACATGAGGGACCGGTTCGAGACGACAGCGAGTTTTGCCGGCGGAGGAACTTCCTTTAACACTCAAGGCGCCAAACCCGCGAAGAATGGAATGCTCTTCGGCGCTGAACTCGCGTTTCTGAACAAAGGAAACATGACGGTGACCGGGAATTGGGACGTAGAAGCCAGAGACCGGTTCATAAGCAACACCTATTACGGCACCGTCCGCTACGATTTCTAGCACCCATGTAAGACCCAGTCTTCAATGGGGTTTCTGACAAAGTCCGCTTGATTTACCATTGAATTTCAAATCGATAATCCAGCCGGCTTTGGTTTTGGGTGTGTCTCAGTTTTCCGCTTTCTGTCTTCAGTTTTCCGAGCAGCAGGTCGAGAATAAAAGTTGTGCCTTGCTATAGAGTCATATAGAATTCGAACATCAAAGTCTGTGATGCTGTGAAATCCTGCTCCTTGCAACCTAGGATAAATTAACTTTGAAAAAAGTTACGGGCTATTTCTACATAAAACCAAAAGAAATTTCTTTCTCCAAAAAGCTTCTTTCCGTCATCGCCATCCTTTCCCTTGTTTTTTCCGTTCCCACGCTTCCATTGGCGCAGGCGGCAGCAACCGGCTTCAATCAAACAGACGCGGGGCCTTACGATTACACCACAGCGGGCAACTGGGTCGACAACACCATCAATGGGACTTGGGATTCAACGCTGACTTTGACAGCGGGGCAAACGGTTACTTTTGTCACCGACACCGCTCCCGGCACAGCGTTGAATTTTAATTACGACGGCAACTTTTCGCTCACGCTGGAGGCCTCCGCGGCCGGCACCAAAATCATCTATCTTAGCGACAACATTAGTTTGAATACCGGCGGCGGGACTTCGGCGAATGTCACTGTTGGCGACGCGGACAATCACCTCAATGTTAACTTGGGTGGCGCGACCCGCACCATGACGGTGGCTGCCAATCGCACGCTAACTTTTCTTGACGTTGTTTCCAATGGTGCTTTAACGAAGACTGGCTCTGGTATTTTTACTCTCAGCGGCGCCAACACCTACAGCGGCGGAACTACCATTAATGCTGCGGGAGGTACGGTTATCGCTCTTAATGAAGACGCGCTGGGAACCGGGGATGTTACATTGGCTGGCGGTAAGCTGCAGCTCGTCAACGATACAGCGATGGCCCTTGGCAACAATGTCGTGGTGACTGGCGATACCGAAATTGATTCCGATACAGCAACTGCTACGGATGGAGTGACACACACCCTCGGCACTTTGACTATCAACGCCAGCACCTTGACCGTCGGGACCGCGACGAACGCGGCATCAGGAACTCAAGGGCTGACTTTTGGAAATGTGATTTTGAATGGTGCCGCCGGGACAACGGCCACTATTGATATGGCTCTCGGCGCTGGCGGGGCCAACGGGCTTTTGACCCTTGGCACTGTAAGAGGTACTCTCGAACAGAATGTAACGCTCGATGTCGGTTTAGCCGACCTAAGCGTGGGAGCTATAGGCAACGCCAATGAAATCATGCAGTTGACTATCACGGGCGCGACCACCACTTTAGGTGGCAATATCACAACCACTAATAATGGCATCCTAAGGGGAGATATTGACATAAACGGTAATGTTGTGCTGGGGGACACCGTGTCCATAGTTACGAACAATATAAATACATCAGACGGCGGAAATATAGACATTAGCGGAGCGACGTCGGCAAACGGTGCTTCTCATGATCTTACCATCAACACATCAAGTAGTAATAAGTACGGCGGGACCGTGGCGCTTGGAGCGTTGAGTAATGGCGGTGGATCTTTTGTGAATAATTTAAGCATTACCACAACGGGTAGCGGGGCGGGGCGTTCTAGCGGAGACATTTCTTTGCAAGCGACGCGGACTACGGGCACACAGAGTTATGACACGGCGGGTGCCGCCATTGCTGCAAACGGGACCGGAACATTGAACGGCGATCTCACGACTACCGATAGCGACATCACTTTTGCCGCGAACACGCCGGTCACTCTTGGCGCTGCGGTAGCGATCACCACTGGAACCGGAAGCGCCACGCTCAGGACCGTCAATAACGGCGGATTTCTTCTTACCATGGACAACACGGGCGCGAGCGCCAGCCAGATCGCCGGCGCCGTTTCTGGAAATGGAGGTCTGACCAAAACCGGGAGCGGAACACTGACCCTTTCCGGCGCGAACACCTATACCGGTACGACGACAATTAGCGATGGGACTTTGCAGATAGGTGATAATGGTGCTACGGGGACTCTTGGCGCGGGCGCTGTCACAAATAACGCTACATTAACATTCTCCCGTAGCGACGATATCACAGTCACCAATTTCATATCCGGCACAGGTTCTTTAGTAAAAAGGGGCGCAGGGACGCTTTTCTTGGCGCCGGTTGTGAGTGCGACGGGCGGCACCATTACTACTGTCGGAGATTATAAGATCCATACTTTTACAGGTGATGGCACCTTTGATGTGGTGGGAGATTTGAGCGCGGAGGTGTTGGTTGTGGGTGGTGGCGGCGGCGGAGGCGGAGCCGCAGGGTGGGTTGGTTCTGCGGGGGGTGGCGGAGCCGGCGGTTATGTTTATGATGCAAGTAAAGAGATCACTTCCGGTTCTTATACTGTAACCGTTGGCGATGGCGGAGCTGGCGGCGCAGAAGCTGGGGACCCTACAGGCATTGGAACCAATGGCGAAGATTCATCCATTTTTGATTTAAACGCAGTGGGCGGCGGTGGCGGTGGAACTCCTTATAGTGGTGTTGGTCAGGATGGAGGCTCGGGAGGAGGCGGTGCTTATTCCAATACTGCCACTCCAGCTTCTGGAGGCAATGGCTCACAGGGTTATGCGGGAGGCTCAGGCGGAGTTAGTGGGCCTGCTCCCTATGGTGCCGGCGGCGGCGGTGGATCTTCTGCAGCAGGTAATTCCGGCGACGATGACGCTGCAGGCGGCGCCGGAACTTCTAACTCTATTACCGGGGCAGCAGTATTTTACGCCGGTGGTGGCGGTGGCGGAAATGAGGGTGGTATTGCTGGCCCTGGTGGAGTGGGAGGGGGTGGAGCTGGTAATACAAATGGTTCCGGAGTAAGTGGTACAGCCAATACTGGTGGTGGCGGCGGCGGAGCTGCCGGAACATGGGGGGGGACCGGAGGTAACGGCGGCTCGGGGATTGTGATCGTGCGTTACGATAGTACTACAATTGGGAGTAATACCTACACCGGTGGGACTACCCTCACCGAGGGTATCATAAACTTCACTAATGGTGGTATTGGTTCAAGCGGCGACATAGTTTTTAATGGTGGCACACTTCAGTACGCTGCGGGAAACACCCAGGATGTTTCAAGTCGCATCACGAATAGCACCAGCGCTGTCACGATCGATACCAACTCCAATGATGTTACTTTCGCAGGCGTCATTGATTCTGATAATACAGGCGGTCTGACCAAATCCGGCGAAGGCAGGCTTACTTTATCCGGCGCCAACACCTACACCGGAACCACAACGCTTAGCAATGGCACATTGCAAGTGGGTGTCGCGAGCGTGGGCTCGGTTGGCTCGATCACAAGCAGTGCGATCGGCACGGGAGCATTAGCCTTAAACGGCGGAACGATCTCTTCGGATAGTACCACCGCGAGAAGCATTTTGAATGCGGTCACTTTCGGCGGGAATGTTACTTTGGGCGACACTACGAACACTGGCAAACTGACTTTTAGCGCGGCCGCGGATCTGGGCGGGGCAACCCGAACATTGACGACCGCGAGCAACGCGGAATTTGCAGGCGTTCTGAGCAATGGCGGTCTGACAAAAGGAGGGAGCGGAACACTGACCCTTTCCGGTGCGAACACCTATGTCGGCGCGACCACAATGAACGACGGCACTCTGAACATCGGAAGCAACACAGCGTTGGGCGCAACAGCCAGCACATTTACAATTGCCGGCGGTACGATCGATGCTACCGGTGCAGCGCGCGTCATAACCAACAACAACGCGCAGATCTGGAGCGGCAACTTCGCTTTCACGGGCACCAACGATCTTGACCTTGGCGATGGTGCGGTGAATCTTGGCGCCGCTCTTCGAGTAATCTCAATCTCAAACGCGAGCACACTGACCGTGGGCGGTGCTATGAGCGGTACTGGGCTCGGAGGCGTGCACAGATCCGGTGGCGATGCAAGCGGAGAGCTCATCCTGAGTGGTGACAATGTCCACACGGGGAAGACCATGGTCAGCTCTGGAATTCTCACTTTATCGGGGGATAATTCAGGTGCGTCGGGAGGCGTGACCATTAACGGCGGCATATTAAACATCAATAGCGTAACTGCTCTCGGGACCGGGGAATTCATCATTAACGGCGGTACGATCGATAACACGAGCGCCGGGGATATTACATTGACAACGGCGAATAGCCAAAGCTGGGCGGGCAGCTTCACCTATACCGGTAGCGCCCATAGTCTCAATCTCGACACGGGCGGAGTGATGCTGCTTAGCGGCGATCGGACAGTTACGGTTGGCGGAAATACGCTAGCCGTTGATGGTGTTATCAGCGGGGGCTGGGGTATCAACAAGGCTGGCGCAGGAACGCTTGCGCTAAACGGCAACAATACTTACACCGGCGCAACCACCCTTACAGATGGAACACTGAGCGTTGGCGTAACCGGGAACCTTGGCGCGGCGGCTTCGAACCTTGTGTTCGATGGCGGTACGCTGCAGATCACCGGCACGACTTTAACCAGTATTACGGGAATCGGACATACTGTCACTACCAACGCGACCAAGACCGTTGGATTAGATATCAACAATGCGGCCAACACGTTCACGTTCGATCAGGTCCTGAACCAGACGACCGGCGGTCTCACTAAATCGGGCGCTGGTACTTTGATCCTCAATCAGGCCAACACCTACACCGGCGCGACGAATATCAACGGCGGGACATTAAAAATCAGTGCGTCAAGCAACCTGGCTAATACGTCGTCCATTAGTATCAATACCGGAACACTGGAGGCTACCGCAAATTCGTTTTATTTGTCATCCGCTATTACACTCGCCGGAGCTGGAACTCTCCAGACCGATAGCGATGCGGCAATGACCGTGAACGCTGTGGACAATGGCGGGTACTTACTGACCATAGCTGGCTCGGGGCAGACCACAATAAGCGGTATTCTTAGTGGATCAGGAGATTTGATCACAGGATCTGGCACGCTTGTTTTTAATACCACTAATACTTATAGTGGGTCAACAACCATTAATGGTGGCCGACTGACTTTTGCGCGGCATAGTTTGGATAACACATCGTCTATTATCATCAATGGTGGAGGAGAATTAAGAGACACTGGTAATGCTCCCACCCTGACACAGAATATAACGATTGGAGCCGGAGGGGGAACGGTCTATTCAGGTTCAGGGGGTGCTCCGCTGACGCTGAGTGGCAATGTAGATAATGGCGGTAATTTATTTACAGTTGATGGCGGTATGACCACGATCAGCGGGAACATCAGCGGCTCGGGAGGTCTGACCTCGTCGACAAATGCTTACGGCGACGACTATACACTGACTCTCTCCGGAACAAAAACCTATACAGGCGCCACAACTGTCAGCTCGGGTATTTTGGCTGTCAACGGCGATATCCGCACCAGTTCTCTCACCACGGTTCAGTCTGGGGCCACGATTAAGGGCTCCGGGACGACCGGCGCATTGACCGTGAACGGCACCTTATCTCCGGGTAATAGCCCCGGCACTTTATCAAGCGTTGGTACTGTCACCTATGCTAGTGGAGGCACTTATACCTGGGAGATCAATAAAGCGGATGGCACGGCCGGCACCGATCCGGGCTGGGATTTCCAAAGCATTACCGGCAGTCTGAGCATCGCGGCGACGAGTGGAACCCCGTTCACGATCGATATCACAGGTCTGAATGCCAGCAATGTTTCCGGCGTTGTAGTTAATTTTGATAAATATACCAGTTACACCTGGAATATCGCCAATGCCAGCGGCGGGTTCGGAGAAACTTTCTCTACCGACAAGTTCACATTAGCGACAGGCAACTTCACTAACAACAATAGTATCAGTGGCACTGGGGCGGACGGCTATTTCAGCATTGGCACTTCAGGCAATAATCTTCAATTAGCCTATACGGCCGCGGTGGATGGCCCCGCCACGGCTTACTGGACAGATGGTGAGGGGACTCATTTGTGGAACACCAAAAGCGGGGGAAATACCACCAACTGGGACACCACGCAGAGCGGCGGGATCGATACAGGTCTGATCCCGGCGTCGAATACCGATGTTTATTTTTACGCGGATAGCGCGGGTAATTTTACAACCACGTTGGGGCAGGACTTCACGGTCAAGAGCTTAACCCTGGTGGGCGGCACGCAAACAAGCGCTGTGAGCATAGCGGCCGGTAATACGATGACCATCAACGCCGGCGGCATTACGATCAATAGCGGTGCTGGCGCCCTGACGATGAATAACGGCGTGATGCTGGGAAGTTCCCAAACATGGCTAAACAACAGTGCGAACCTTTTCACCGTCACCGGTAATATTACCAATGGCGCAAACACTCTGACGATCGACGGTCCCGGCGACACGACATTGTCGGGAGTTTTGGGGAATGATTCGGCCGGCGGACTGACCAAGGACGGCACCGGGACGCTTATTTTAAGCGGCGCCAACACCTATGCCGGCGGTACGGCCATCAACGCTGGGGAAGTGGATATCCTGGATGGCAGTGCCTTGGGATCAGGCAATGTGACAGTCAATAGCGGTGCCACGCTCATGCTGGGACAGATGGGAGGTGGTCCTATAGGAGACGTAGCAAATAATATTACTGTGGCAGGTACGGGGACAGCTGGAATCGGGGCTATCAATAATGCAGGCGGAGATAACACCCTCTCGGGTTCAATTACCCAAACCGGGGCCACGACCATTGGCTCAATTAGTGATACGTTAACTCTGACAGGTGACATTGACGGCGCCTATGATCTCACGATGGGAGGTGAAGGCGACATATATGTGGATGGTGTGATAAAGATAGGCACTGGGTCCGTCACCAAAGCTGGAAGTGGTGGCCTTGTCTTGTCGGGGGCCAATACTTATACGGGCGGCACAAAAATCGAAGTCGGTAATCTTCTCATCAAGAATGGTTCGTTGGGAATCGGGGACGTAACCATTGCTGATTCTGCCGCATTGGTCATTTATGAATCCGATGGGTTGGTTCTATCTAACAATATTACTTCTGTAAAAGGCGCTGGGCATGACCAGACCAACGGAGCTATTGTTAATGGGTCCGGGGAAAACACCCTCTCGGGTTCAATTACCCAAACGGGTGATACAACCCTATGTTCGGATGGTGGCACGTTAACCCTCAGCGGCAGCATTGGCGGCGCCTATGATCTGACAGTAGCAGGCGATGGCGACACTGTAATTTCAAGTGTCGTTAGTACTATCACCGGACTTACCAAAAACGGCGATGGCACGCTTGCCCTACTAAAAGGTGACAATACCTATACCGGCGGGACGACGATTAACGCTGGTACAATATTACTCGGTGGCTCCAATGCCCTCGGTACGGAAGCTATTACCCTTGGCGGCTCAGCTGCGGTCCAATTCTTATACGGTGACTACAAACTCGATAACGACATAGACTTAAGCGCGGTAGCTGCGAATACCCTTACAGCATCAGGCAGCAATAGCTTTACGCTGAATGGTGTCATATCCAACGCCGGAAAACTTGCGATAAACATGGACGCCGATACTAATAGCCTTATCCTCGGAGGGGCCAACACCTATACAGGCGGCACCACCCTTACTAAGGGCACACTTTATCTCAATAACGATACTGCTTTAGGCACCAATACCCTTACCCTTGACGGCTCAGGTGTAATCAGATCCGATGTTAGTAACCGCACAGTCAATAATGCCATAGACTTGGGTGCGGTTGCAAATACCCTGACGATCTTAGGCACATGTAACCTTGCGATAGGCGGTCCTATAACCGGTGCCGGAAAACTCGCTATAAGTACGAACAATAGCGGCACCGTAATCACCCTCACAGGAGCCAACACCTATACAGGCGGCACCAGATTTAGTAGAGGCACAGTGATACTCGGTAACGACACTGCTTTAGGGACTAGTACCCTTACTATTGCCGGTACCAGCTCATCGATCCAGTCGGATAACGATATTAGAGCCGTCAATAACGCCATAAACTTGCTTGGGGTCGCGACTACCCTTACGATATCAGGCGCAAATAACCTCACCCTTGGCGGCATCATATCCAACGCCGGGAGAATTACGATAAACATGACCAATGATGATGATACCCTTACCCTAACGGGAGCCAACACCTATACAGGTCTCACTACCCTTACCAAGGGTACAGTTATACTTGGTAACGATACCGCTTTAGGTACCACTGTCCTTCGCGTTAACTCAGCAGGCACGATCCAGTCGGATAACGATGCTAGGGCCGTCAATAACGCCATAGACTTGTTTTCGCGCACGAACGCCCTTACGGTGTCAGGCGCAAATAATCTCACCCTTGGCGGCATCATATCCGACTCCGGAAAACTTGCGATGAATATGGCCAATGATGCCAACACCCTTACTCTAACGGGAGCCAACACCTATACAGGCGGCACCACTCTTACAAAAGGTACAGCTATACTTGGTAACGATACGGCGCTTGGCACCAATACGCTCACCCTCGGCGGCTCAGGCTCTATACAATCCGATAACGATGCCCGCGCGATCAGTAACGCGATTGATCTTGCCACAAATACTCTGACAGTTTCGGGTTTGAACAATCTAACGCTCAGCGGAACGATTTCCAGCACTGGAGGGGAAGGCGCGTTGACGGTAAATATGTCAGCAGATACCGACACGCTTACTTTAAGCGGCGCAAATACTTACACGGGAACGACGACCATCGAATCAGGAACGCTTTATTTGACCGCGAACCAGGCCTCTTCCTTGTTTAATTTCAACGGTGACGGAGAATTAAAACTGGGGAACAGTGCGGACATTGACGGAGCTGTGGATAACACCACCGCTGCTGCCGTTGGAACGCTGACAATTGAAGCGGGCGGTGATTCAACCGTGTCCGGAGCCGTCGGCGGCACCAAGGAATTAAAAGCGGTCAATGTAGAATCAGCAGTGGGAGAACAAACGTCTTTCTTCACCACGGTCGATACCACGACTTTTACAATGAGCGGCGAAGGGACCGCCCTGATTATCGGCGCTTTGACGGCAACAAATTTGAATATTACCAGCGACGGTAAAGTTGAATTAGGGGCAAGCTCCACGATTGCGACCACTACGTTTACAGGAACGGGGACTTTGGAACTGGACGGCAAGTTAACCGGCTCTGTGGTTTTTGCCGCGGACGGTACGCTTGATGTTTGCGGCGATGATTGCGGCGATATTACCGGTTCGATCGACAACAGCACAGGTGCTGACGGAGTCGGAACCTTGATTGTGGAAACGACAGCAACGATCAGCGGTAGCGTCGGTGCGACCCATTCCCTGAAAGAGATCGAATCTGCCGTGGCCTCCGGAGAAACCGTGACTTTTTCAAGTGACGCATCTGCCACAACATTGAGCCTGACAGGGGCTGGTGACGTAGTGTTAAACGGTTCTTTTACCGGGATGGTGGATTATAGCGCTAATGGGACGGTGACTCTTGCTGATGGGAAAAAGATCATAGGGACTGTGGTCAACAGCTCAGGAGCCACCGCGGGAACTTTAACGTTTTTAGGATCTTCCACAACGGGTGGAGATATTGGCGGCACCCCTTTGGCCGGAGCGGGCGATCTTACGGCAGTCAATATTGGCAATGGAGTTACTTCCGGCGGAAGGGTTTCTCTGGCGCATGATATCTATGCGACAACCACAACGATCAATACGGGAGGAACACTGAGTCTGACCGGGAACCGGACTGTCTCGGGAGATTTAACTTTTGCGGGAACCAGCTCGCTTACACTTGGAACCCATACCTTAACGATGGCGGGGACGGGGGGTTATACCCAAATTGCCACTTCGACTTTAAACGTGACTATTAACGGACCTACTACGTTTGGCAGTATTGATGCAACTGCGGCGGGAACGGCGGACGCTTCAGGAACTATGAATGTGACGGTGGGCAGCGAATATATTGCCGGAGGTAAAACTTTCAAAATTATTAATACAAATGGCGGGGCGGTGACAGCCCCCGGAACGATCACCTCCAACAGCTACGTGTTAAGGTTCACGGCCAACGGGGCGGCGGACCTTATCTTGACCGCTGTTCGCACAAACTCCTACGATAAGGCTGTAACAGGCGGGAACAACCAAGCGGCTGCTGCGGCTCTTGAACAAGCTGGAAAAAATGGTGCGACCGGAGATATGCTTACCGTGCTGAACACGCTTGACGGGATGACCTCGTCGAAGGAGCTCAATAATGCTATCGGGACGATGATCCCTGATATAAGTTCCGGGACAACAGAGGGCAGCCGCGCTCTGACCGGGAGTTCATTTTCGATGATCAGCAACCGGCTGGGCGGCGCACGAAGCGGGTTTGTAGGCACGGGCGTCTCGACCGGGGAAATGCTGAACGGTGTAGGCGTCTGGATGCAGGGGCTCGGAAGCCATATGAAGCAGGGTGAACGCAAAGGGATTGAAGGTTACAAAGCGAATCTGTTCGGGACCACGATCGGCGCGGACAAATTAATTGATAAGCATTTTCGCGCGGGTCTCGCGGGAAGTTACGGCTGGGCTCGTGTGAATTCCAAACAGGCAGGCAGTCCCTCGGACGATATCAATAGCTTCCAGGGAACAGTTTACGGCAGTTTTGATTCTCTTGACCTGAACGAAGCGCGTCAGCGGGGCAAAAATTCCCGCGAAGCGGTCCGCAACCAAGGGGATGATTTCTGGTACATAGACGGGATGTTCGCATTTACGCAGAATAATTACGACAGCCGCCGCGAGATCTGGCTCACTCCATCTACGAAACGCGTGGCGAAGGCGGAACATTACGGCCAGCAGTATTCGACCAACTTCGAGACAGGCTATACCTTTACGTTTGAGAAAACAAAAAAGCTGGAAGTGACGCCGTTTACGTCCTTGAGTTATAGTTATCTTTATATGAACAAGTACAAAGAAAAGGGCGCGGACGCACTGAATCTCACCGTGCAGGGCGAAGGGTTCAACCGGCTGGAACAGGGTCTTGGGATGAAACTCGCTTATCCGATCACGATCAAGAAGGCCGGAACATTCATCCCGTCCGTCAAAGGAACATGGCTCTATGACTATATCGGGGATCAGTTCGAAACGACAGCAAGTTTTGCCGGCGGCGGAGCGTCCTTTAACACCCAAGGGGCCAAGCCCGCGAAGAACGGGATGCTTTTCGGTGTCGAGCTCGCGTTCCTGAATAAAGGGAACATGACGGTGACCGGGAACTGGGACGTAGAAGCCAAAGACCGGTTCATAAGCAATACCTACTACGGCACTGTCCGTTACGATTTTTAATATCCTTTTGTGATCGGGCCTTTGACGGGATTTCTGAAAACCCACGCTGCACAGCACTGGTTTTTTGCTTTATAATAACTTTATGCGAATCCCTGCGTTCCTTCTTTCAGTAGCACTTTCTTTTTCCTTCACAGGCTGTCTGACCGTGCCGTCGTCCGGCGAACGTCTTTCTACGGCGGATACTCTTGCGCAAGAGGCAGGGCTTCATAGAGTCAGAGTTCGCACCGTACCGCGCCAAGACCCAATGTCTTGGCACGACGTCGGCGAGAATCCGAAATTCTCGTCCGCGTCGTTTTTATTAACGGCTTATTCAAAAATCCTCGAGCCCGGCAAGGATCTTCACGTCTATATCGAGGGCGACGGTTACGCCTGGGTGACGCGCAACCGTGTTTCAGGAGACCCGACGCCGCGCCGTCCCGTGGCACTTGAGCTTGCAGTTCAGGACCCGGCGCCGAACGTGGTTTATCTCGCCCGGCCCTGTCAGTACACGCCCATGGAAATGAATGCCGCTTGCGAGGATGAGGCTTATTGGACAGACAAGAGATTCTCGGAAGAAGTTATTGGCTCCATGAACCAGGCAGTCGACAAATTCGTGAAGGATACTCAAAGTTCCGGGGTCCATTTGATCGGTTATTCCGGCGGCGGTGCGGTGGCGGTGCTTGTCGCGGCGCGGCGTCAGGATGTCAAAAGCCTCCGTACGGTCGCGGGCAATCTCGACCCAAACGGCCTGAACGAATACCACGAAGTGAGCCCGCTCGACGATACTTCGCTTGATCCAATGGAAGCCGCTGGAAAACTCAGCTCTATTCCCCAATATCACTTCATCGGGACGGATGATCCCATTGTGCCGGCGTTCATCGCCGAACATTTCGCGGAAAAGTCACAAAATCTCCATTGCGTTCACATCATGAAAGTGAAAAATACAGATCATGTAAACGGATGGACAGAAGCCTGGCCGCGGTTACTAGCGCTTCCGCTTGATTGCTCTGGATAAAACAAAAAATCGCTCCTCGGGATTCATACAACAAAATAGCAAATGAGTCCCTAGCTACGAGTCCCGAGTCCCGCGAATTTCGCGTTTCATTGCAAAGAAGAAGGGGAGCGAGGCGAGTTCCAGGGCCGTGACGCCAATCATGAGCGTGGGGAGCGAACGGTCGTAGAGAAATCCCATCACGACACCGCCGGCAAGCATCGCAAGACCGTAGCCGACATTCAGGATGCCGTAGCCGGTGCCGCGTTTTTTAATCGGTGTGATGTCCGCGATCGCCGATTTCATAATGGTCTCATGTCCCGCCATAACAATACCCCAGAGAATAACGCTCACGATAACGAGCCAGGGGATTGTCGTGAAGCAAAGGAACGGGATCACGGCCGAGAGGACCGGGATCATAAGTAGGGTGCCGATGCCGGCCCACTCGTGTTTTTGTTTTTCTTTCATCCGGTCGTAAAGTTTTCCGATCACGAGCGCCGCGGCGCCGTCAACGCCCATGGCGACCGCATAGAAAAGAGGGATCTGCGCGTCAGAGAGCACATGTTGAGCCTTGAAATGATAAGCCATCAGGACAAAGCTGACGAAACCCGCAGTTGCGAAAAAACTGAATGCGGTGTAGAGCCAGAAGATCTTCGGGAGTTTCTCGGACTCGTTTTCCGTGACCGTGGTTTCGAGTATTTCAGGGTTTGGAGTTTTCCAATAAGCGAAAAGAACACAAGCCATCAGGAAAAAAAAGGGAAGCCAAAGCAGGTGATAACCCGCCTGGTAATCCCGGAGGCCTTTTTCAGCCTGGGTGGTTCCCATAAAAGCGACGGTAAAAAGAAGCGGACCGATGATCGCCCCGACCTGGTCCATGGCCTCATTGAGGCCGAAGCCGAATCCCGTGCCGACCTGCTTGGTAGCTTGTGAGAGGATCGTGTCTTTGGCAGGACTCCTGAGGGCCTTGCCGATCCGTTCCGTGACAATTAAAAGTGCCGCGATCTTCCAGAAACCTGTGAGCGCCAGGAGCGGGACACTGATAAGCATGGCATAACCCGCGATCGTGAAGAACCAATAGGATTTTGTTTTGTCCGAAAAATATCCCGACAAAAGACGCACGCCATAGCCGAGAAATTCTCCCAGTCCCGCAATAAATCCGACTGCGAGTGCGTTCGCCCCGAGGACTTTGAGGTACGGACCATTGACGCTCCGCGCCCCTTCGTAAATGATGTCTCCGAAAAGACTTACAAGACCAAAGAGCAAGATGAGCTGGATAGCTTTTCTTTTATTCTGATCCATGAAAGGAAAGACTACTGATTTTCAACGAGAAATCAAATACAATGTGGCATCGCGCGTACGGTGCAAGGCGTACAGAGAAAAAATGGGCGCCGTACTCCGTACACCTTACGCCTTACCAAAGCTAGCATGAAAATCAATAATGAATAAAAACAGATTTCTTAAAAATTATTCCTTTTCGATCATCCTGCTTGCCTCCATCGCCCTCGGTGCGGGGTTGGGGATTGTTTTTAAAGAAAAGATCGCGGTCGTAAAACCGCTCGGCGACATTTTCCTGAATCTGCTTTTCACAGCCGTAGTGCCGCTCGTCTTCTTCTCCGTTTCTTCCGCGATCGCGGAAATGTCCGATCTCCATCGACTCGGAAGGATCATGGGCTGGATGGTCCTCATTTTTATCGCGACCGGCATTGTTTCCTCACTGCTCATGGTTCTGGGCGTCATGTCTTTTCCGCCGGTCATAGCAAACCATCCCATGCTAAGTATGCCTGCCGAGATCGCGACGACAAAAAATTTTGGCGATATTCTCAAGGCCTTCACCGTGCCGGATTTCGTCCATCTTCTTTCGAAACAGAATATGCTGGCCTTGATCGTTTTCGCTATCCTCGTGGGACTCGCGGCATCGCTTGCCCGGGAAGACGGAAAACCATTCGTGAACTTTCTGGCCTCAGCGAATAAAGTCATGATGAAAGTGATCCATCTCATCATGTTCTGCGCTCCGGTCGGTCTCGGTGCGTACTTCGCATATCTGGTGGGCACTTTGGGGCCGGAGCTTTTGGGCTCGTACCTGCGCGTGATGGCGGTTTATTACCCGCTTGCGATCCTTTATTTTTTTATCGGGTTTTCGATCTACGTGTTTCTTGCCGGTGGCAGAGAGGGGTTCAAACGGTTCTGGGGAAATATCCTCACGCCTGCGCTTACAGCGTGGGGCACAGGGAGCAGCCTCGCGACCGTTCCTGCGAATCTTGAGGCCGCGGACAAGATCGGTATTCCCAAAGACATCAGCCGCATCGTGATCCCGATTGGTGCAACGATCCACATGGATGGCACCTGTATGTCCGCTATTTTGAAGATAGCGCTTCTTTTTGCTTTCTTCGGAATGCCGTTCGCCGGTGTGGGGACGATCGTGACAGCCATCGGCATCGCGATTCTAAGCGGCATGGTGATGAGTGGTATTCCTGGCGGCGGATTTTTAGGGGAGCTTCTGATCGTCACACTTTATGGATTTCCTCCGGAGGCCTTGCCTCTCATCTCCATGGTCGGCACTTTAGTGGATCCACCGGCCACGATGGTTAATTCCACCGGCGATACGGTCGTCTCCATGTTGCTTTCTCGCATCCTGGGCGGCAAGAAGCGGGTGCTAAAGTTTGGGGATCTCTAAAGCGTCTTTCAAAGAGTTTTTTGATCCGAAAAACGATTACGGATTTTCAGACTCGATGATCTTAGGAAGTTCGGCGCTCAGCTTGTTTAGTTCCTGGGCTTTTTCGCGGATCTGTCTTATAAGGGTATTTCTTTTTGATTCGTTGTTG
Organism: Candidatus Omnitrophota bacterium; assembly: GCA_041653795.1. Taxonomy (GTDB): domain Bacteria; phylum Omnitrophota; class Omnitrophia; order Omnitrophales; family Aquincolibacteriaceae; genus Aquincolibacterium. The sequence goes on along the minus strand of JBAZER010000007.1, from coordinate 2,897 downwards.
AATACTTCAGGTTTAAATAGCTCGGAAGCGGCGCTGGAAATTTCAGAAAGCGGGCCGGGAAGCTCATACGAAAAAGTACTTAAAAGCAGGTTATGAAGACGCTCCTTTTCGATCTCACTCTCCGCCTTGAATGTTGCCATGGCGAATTCCGCTCCCTCCACGGCCAAGGCGGTTTGATTCACGAACATTTCAAGAAGATGTAACTGATCAGGGTTCGTGAAAGGATTCTCGTTTTTCGGAAATATCCCCAGCACTCCGATGACTCTTTCCACGCCGACAAAGGGCAGATAAACTCCTTGCGAAGCTGGTAAGGTATCCGTATCTTTACCGGCCATTTTTTTATGTTCGTAAACCCATTGAGCGACGGCCTTTTCATTAGGGTTCAGACGGATCCCTTCCAGTTTATCAATTCGTACGGCCAGGGTTTTGTGTGGATCCAGGGTAAAAATGGCCAAAGGTAGTTTAAAGTAATTCCGAGTATGATGAACAAATGCCTGAAAAAGTCCGTTTGGGGTCGATGTCTTGGCGAGGTCCTGAGTCAATTCGTAGAGAATGCGGTGACGTTCCTCGCGGATGCGGGTGGCGATTGTTTGCTGCCGCAGGCGGTCTGTCAAGCTGCTGATTAAAAAACTTACGACAGCCATGGCAGCAAAGGTGAAAACGTCCTGGCTGTCGGCTATCGTGAAAGAAAAGTAAGGCCGCGTGAATAAAAAATCGAACAAAAGCACGCTTAACAGGGATGCGATAAACGAGATGCGTTTTCCATAACGAAAAGCGATCCAAACAACTCCCAACAAATAGATCAAAACCAGATTGACGGGTCGCAGGTGAGGGGACAGCGGGATATTGACCGCCGTGCAGAGGGTGACGACACTAAGGGCCAGAAAAGCGTTTTTCCAGGAGAATGTCTTCAAGGGCGCGTCAGATTTCAGAGGAACGGGGGCCGGCTGTTTTTCTCCGCTGATGACATAAAGATCGATCTCTCCGCATTTGCGCGCAAGATCATTGACGATCGAACCGGACAGCCATTCCTGCCACCGCGTTCGTTTTGGTTTTCCGACGATAAGTTTCGTGATGTTATTTGACCTGGCGTATGCGATCAGTTCCTCGCTGGCGTCCTGGCCGCTCAAAGTAACGGTTTCGGCGCCAAGTTTTTCTGCAAAGCGCATCATCTCCGAGACCCGGGCCTTGTCCGTGCTCGTTTGCCGTGAAGTACTGGATTCGACGTACGCGATGGTCCAGGGCGCTCCGATTTCGGAGGCGATGCGCTTGGCAGCCCGGATCAGGTTCATCGCGGAGGGGCTTTCGCTGATACAGACCAGGAACCGCTCTCCGACGTTCCAGATTTTCGAAATGGAATGAAGCCCTTTGAAACTGCGCATCTGAGCGTCCACATTCTTGGCCGTATAACGAAGTGCCAACTGGCGTAAGGCGATAAGATTGCCGGGCTGGAAGAAATTCTGCGCGGCATGTTCCGCCTGGGCGCCGAGGTAGACTTTCCCTTCTCTCAGGCGTTTGAGGAGATCTTCAGAAGGAAGATCGACAAGTTCTATTTCGTTTGCTTTTTCAATGAAAGTGTCGGGGACCGTTTCACGGACGACCACGCCGGTGACCTGGGCAATGACATCATTAACACTTTCACAATGCTGAACGTTTAAAGTGGTATAAACATCAATGCCGGCGTTAAGCAATTCTTCAACATCCTGCCACCGTTTCCGGTGACGGGATCCCGGGGCATTTGTGTGGGCCAGTTCATCGACCAGGATCAGGGAAGGATTTCTTTTGAGCGCGGCATCAGTATCAAATTCAGGAAGGTCGACGTTCTTATAGGAGACCGTCTTGCGAGGGAGGACTTCCAGGCCTTCGAGGAGCGCTTCGGTCTCGGCCCGTCTGTGAGTTTCGATATACCCGACGATAACATCGATGCCTTCTTTTTTCCGATGTCGGGCGGCTTCCAGCATGGAATAAGTTTTTCCGACGCCTGCTACAGCGCCGAAAAAGATCTTCAGTTTTCCGCGCCGGGCTTCCTCAGCCTGAGCACGCTTTAAAAGCTGATCCGGGTCCGGTCTATTTTCCATGTCTCATCTCATCTGACTTCTTTCCACTATTGAGCTGGAGGTTGACCCTTAGGACATTCACAACAGGTTCGCCGATTATACCAAACAACCGTTCCTGTGTATGTTGACGAATAATCGAACGGACAGCCTCATCCGGAATTTTTCTTGTGCGAGCGATCCGGGGCACCTGATATTCAGCAGCGCCGGGGCTGATATGGGGATCAAGGCCGCTTCCTGAAGCGGTTACAAGGTCTACCGGGATTGGAGCTTTATTTCCCGGGTCAGCGTCTTTCAGGTTTTTGATCCGGGTCTGAATTGTTTTAAGAAGCTCAGGATTCATGGGCCCCAGATTAGAACCCGAAGAGGAAGCCGCGTTAAATGGAACCGGAGAAGTCGCGGAAAACCGTCCCCAAAGGTATTCAGGTTTGTCGAAAGTTTGCCCGATCAACAAAGACCCGATCGGCCGGCCATCCTGAAAGATCAAACTTCCGTTTGCCTGATCCTTGAAAAATGTTTGCGCGACCACAGTGACCGACAGAGGATAAAGAAGACCCGTGATCAGCGTCAGCAGAAAAAAAGAGATCAAAGCGGGTCTTAATTGTTTTCGTATCATAAGTTTCTCTTCATGTCAGATGAAGTGCGACAAGCAACATGTCGATCAATTTTATTCCGATGAACGGAGTGACGAACCCCCCGACGCCGTAGATCAAAATCTTGAGTTCTGCGTTTTTCATAGGTTTAGGTGCTGTGCGTTGATGCTCGGAGCATTTTCTGGAACGAACCGGAGTCTCTGAAATGACTGATTTTTTGGCGAAACCCCTTGAGGCGTTTTCGAGCCGA
>JBAZER010000006.1:0-86800 GCA_041653795.1 Candidatus Omnitrophota bacterium | reverse complement strand
AAGAAGATCGTCCAGAAAACCCTCGATGTTATTTCCGAAAGCCTTCAGCGTGGCGAGACCGTGGAACTCAGCAATTTTGGTGTGTTCAAAGTAAAGAATCGTCGCGGCCGTTTGGGACGCAATCCCCGGACCGGCGAGGAAGTGACGGTCCCCGAAAAAAAAGTCGTGGTGTTCAAGCCCGGACTCGTCTTAAAGATCAAGGTGAAGTAAGAGAGTGTTGGGCGTGCCCGGATATTCTGCGGTACGAAAGTGATTTTCAAAGATTTTAAGGAGGCGGGTATGGCAGAAAAAGGCAAAGTGAAATGGTTTTCCAACGTCAAGGGTTTCGGGTTTCTGCGCAAGGAGGGTGAGGAGCGTGATATCTTCGTCCATTACTCCGTGATCCAGGGTGAAGGTTATAAGAGGCTCAATCCGGACGAAGAAGTCGAGTTCGATATTGTGCAGGGAGAAAAGGGACCACTTGCCCAGAATGTTGTCCGCCACAAAAAACCGAAAGTGGAAGGAAGTGCTGAGGCCGCTCCCGCGGCCAAGAAGGAAAGTAAAAAGAAAGAAGCCCCGGCCAAGAAGTAAGCCCACCCAAGTCTTTAATTTCTTTTCAGCAATGGCGACTTGGGCGGCCCCAATTTCAGAAAATCTGAAATTGATAAGTATTGGGACCGCTTTTTCGCGCTTTTCAGCATTATCTTAAAATATAAATCGACCCGCGGGAAAAGTCCCGCGGGTCTTTTTTCTGTTCCTGAATTCACAAAGGATGTGCGATGTCCGAAAGACAAAAACCGAGAAAATTGCGCCGGTTCTTTACCACTCAGATTTTGCAAAATATTCCGCATGATCTTTGGCTCGATCCGGCCGAGACCCGCCATCTCCGGCGCAGCATCCGCCTCAAGCCGGGGGATGTTTGTCTTGTGACGGACGGCCACGGTGGCGAAGCAGAAGCTGTGATCGGCGAGTTTGCGCCGGATGGCCGGACCTGTCTTAAAATTCAGAGAGTTCTCGTAAAAACAGGCTCTTTTAATGACGCTATCACGCTCAAGGTCTTTCCGGCGATGTTACGCAAGGGAAGGACGGATTTTCTTGTCGAAAAAGCCCAGGAACTTGGGGTTCACGAGTTCCACCCGGTCGTTTCGGAGCATTGCGAAGTCCAGGTCCCGAAGGAAAAGATCGGAAAGATCGTCGAACGTTGGAACCGCATTGCGCGCGAGGCCAGCAAACAGTCGGGAAGTCTTAAAATCATCCACATCGAAGCGCCCCGAGGTTTCAAAGAAGCACTCGGGAACCTTTCTTGCGACGAACTAGTCGTGATCTTCCACCCAAGCCTGGATTCCGTCACGTTCCCGAAGTTGCTTGCCGATATCCAGGGACTTAAAGGCACGGTCAAAACGTTAAATATTTTTATCGGACCCGAGGGCGGTTTTTCGGAAAATGAGATCCGGTGGGCGAAATGGCACCGGAAAGGAAAGAACCTTCGGCTTGCCGGACTAGGGGAAGTGCTTTTCAAGGCGGATACCGCCTTCATCGGGATTGTCTCCTCACTCAGGTTTTCCGGCATTCTTTCCGCGTGATTATGGCCGAGCACTCTTCTTCGAAAAAAAACGTTCGTTTTTACACGCTCGGCTGCAAGGTCAATCAGTACGAGACCCAGGCGATGCGCGAGGCTCTGGAACGAAAAGGTTACCGCGATATTGAAGGACAAACAGGCGCCCCCTGCGATCTCGTGGTCGTGAATACTTGCACCGTGACTCAAGACTCGGACCGGACGAGCCGGTACTGGATACGGCGTCTCCGGCGTGAACATCCCGGAGCACAGCTTGCTGTGACCGGCTGTTATGCTGAAAAGAACCGCATCGAACTCGAAGCGATGCCTGAAGTAGATTTTATTTTTTTGAATGACGAGAAACCGTTTCTTGCGAAGAAACTTTTGAATCCAGCGGATGTTGGCAGCACCGCACGTCTGGGTAAAGCCACGACTTTCATGCCGCTTTCGGTCTCGCGATTCGAAGGGAAGACCCGTGCCTACGTGAAGGTCCAGGACGGTTGCAATCATGCCTGTAGTTTCTGCAAAGTGTCGATCGTGCGCGGACCTTCACGCAGCCGTGCATTGCCTGAAATCCTGGATGAAGTGATACGGCTTAGAGACGGCGGTTACCGGGAGATCATCCTGACTGGCATCCAACTCGGGGCTTACGGTCTTGATCTTGAGTCCCGTTCCGATGCTGAGGAGCGGCATTATCTTTTACGGGATGTGATCGAGGCCAGTGCCCGGGTCGACGGGGTTGAGCGTATTCGTTTGAGTTCGATCGAACTTACAGATCTCGGCAAGCCCATTCGCGAAGCTTTTCGGGACATTTCAAAACTTTGTCCGCACGTCCATCTCCCGCTTCAAAGCGGGGACAATGAAGTACTCATGAGGATGAATCGGCGTTACACGCGGGAGGAGTACCGGGATGTAGTTCTGGAAATGAAGGAGCAGATCCCGGATTTTGAATTTAGCATGGATATAATGGCCGGATTCCCGGGTGAAACAGAAGCGCAGTTTGCAAATACTTTGAAATTACTTGAAACCCTTGAGCCGCTTAAAACCCATGTGTTCCCCTACAGCCGTCGGGAAGGGACGCAGGCCGCGGATTGGGGGACCCTTTCTGTACAAGTGGTTCGTGACCGGGTTCACCGGCTGATGGAATTGGCCGAACGTATTTCCAGGAAGGTTCGTAGCCGGTATCTGGGCCGCTCGTTGGAGATTCTGGCGGAGTATGAGAATGTTCGCTCCGGAGTGTCGGAGGGTTTTACACGGAATTATCTCAAGGTTTTTTTTGAGTACCCACAGGGCATACAAGGGTGTATCATACCGTTCAAATTGACCGAACTTTTCCAAGGCGGTTTTCGGGGAAGTCCCGGCTTGCCCCGTTAGGGATTTTTACGGTGGTTAGTTTTTTTGGGATGATCCATGACAAAGAGCGGGAAAGACTATGAGCGCCATTTTTGAAACAGACAAAAGTGTTTTTAGCGTCTTCTGTCTCTAACGGGGTGAAATAAATGGAATGGTTCTGGCGATTAGTTGATCATCTTCAAAAAAGCGCCATGGGCTCAGTGCTTCAAAGTTTGTCGTCGAGCGACTGGATATTGTTGATTGCGATTTTTTGGGGCCTGATACAAGGAAGTCGCAAGGGTTTTAGCGACATGTTCGGGAAACTGCTGGGGATATTCCTTGTGAGCATGCTGACGCTGAGTTTTTACCCAAGCGGAGCCGCCTATTTGATCGCGAATCTTCCCCTTCTTCCCGTGAAGGTGGCCGAGCCTATTGTTTTCTTTCTGATGAGCATTTTCTTTTGGATTTCCGTGTCTTGGTGCATCAATATCTTCGGAAAAGTCTTTAAGATGGAGGCGCAAGGGATTCTAAGGACCTTGGGAGGGATGGTTCTGGGGGCCTTGCGTATGATGCTTTTGCTCAGTTTTCTCGCGCAATTTCTTCTTTTCCTTCCAGCCGAGCCTGTGCAACGAATCTTCAGGCGGGGATATACCTACACGGGTTATACGATTTCGCGATTCGTACCCGATCTTCACGAACTCGTTATGAGTTCCTTCCATAAACCGGTCCCACAAAAGATCGCGGAATCCATTAAAGTCAGCAGGTAGAAAAAAGACGCGTTATGGAACAAAAGAACTCCGGAACGCGCTACGAAGATCATATCATTGAGCAAGTCAGCGCGGCCAACGATATCGTCGAGATCATTTCACAATACATTCCGCTCAAACGCGCCGGCAGGAATCTCAAGGCTTGTTGTCCCTTTCATCAGGAAAAATCCCCCTCTTTCATGGTCCAGCCCGAAAAACAGATGTTTCACTGTTTTGGATGCGGGGCCGGCGGCGATGTGTTCAGTTTTCTCATGCGTCATGAAAATATGACGTTTCCTGAAGCATTGAAGTTCCTCGCGGATCGCGCGCATATCACGCTCCCGGAACGAAGTTCCCACCGGGATGATGGCGGACAGAAGGAAAAACTCTACGAGGTTTGCCAAGCTGCCGCCGACATTTATCACGAACTGCTTTTTAAAGAAGTTGGTGCTGCGGCTCGCGCGTACCTGGCTCAGCGAAAGATCACGGACGAGACCCTCCGGGAATTCAAACTCGGTTGGGCGCCGATGGAATGGCGAGCGCTTTTTGATCGCATGGGCCTTAAAAAGTATCCGGAAACCCTCCTCAAACAGGCAGCTTTGATCCAGCAATCGCCGAAGGGAAATTATTACGATACTTTTCGCGGCCGGCTCATGTTCCCGATCCTGAATCTTCAGGGCAAGGTGGTTGCGTTCGGCGGGCGGCTAATCGCCGGTGAGGAAGGTCCGAAATATCTCAATTCGCCCGAAACACCGATCTTTTCAAAACGCCGCGAACTCTTCGGCCTGAATCTCGCCAAAAAACACATCGATCGCGAATGGCCGAACCTGATCCTGGTGGAAGGCTATATGGATTTTCTCGCTCTTTATCAACATGGCTTCAAGAATGCCGTAGCGACGCTTGGTACAGCGCTCGGCGAGGACCACGTGCGTCTCATGCGGCGTTTTGTAGAGGAAGTAATCGTGGTTTACGACGGTGACAAAGCGGGCGAAGCCGCGGCCCTGCGCGGGCTGGAGATCCTCCTGGAGGGCGGGATGCAGGTGAAGCTCGTGAGTCTGCCGAAAGGCGAGGACCCGGATGATTTTCTGAACAAGCGCGGGAGCGATGCTTTTGCAGCCCTCTTGAAGAACGCCAAGGATTTTTTCGACTATAAATTGCAGGCGCTTCTTGCACGCTATCCGCGTCAGGATGTGCTGGGTCTTTCCAAGATCAGCCGCGAGATGTTCGAAACCTTCCTCAAAGTCAAGAATACGGTCATGCTTTCAGAATATTTCAAGCGACTTGCCCGCACGTTGCAGGTGGATGAGAATGCTCTGCGCACCGAGTTCTCTCATTTGAATAAAAAAGGCGGTGTTCCCAAGGATCGGCTTCAAGATGCCGTATCTACTCCCGAAGCCGTCAAGCCCCCGCCCGAAGAGTTGCTTCTTTTGGTGCTTATGGCCGAGATACCGCCTTTTTGTGACCGCGCTTGCGAAGAGCTTAAAGACTCTGACCTTAAGATGCCAGTTTCCCGTCAGCTTTTCGAATATCTGCGGCAGATGAGTAATCAGGGCAAAAAATGCTCACTCTCGGGGCTGCTTATCCGGATTCAGGATGCGCAATACCGCGAACAGCTTGTGGCGGTTATGGCTTCTCTGGATGAGACGGCTGAGCGGGGGCAGATCCTTGAGGATTGCATAAGAAAGATCAAACGAGACCGTGCCGTCGAACGGCTTGAAGAGTTGCGTCGCTTGATCCTCGCGGCGGAAAACGGGCAGGATGAAGACAAGATCCGTGCTGCGACCCAGGATTACCAAGAGCTTCTGAAACAGTTCCGGGAAGCCAAAAAGGGTGAATAAATCGCTTGGTTTCAAGAGGCGAGATAACTATAATACGCAACTCTGTAAGCCCCGCTAGAGCTCTGACTCCTTTTGGCGCAGGAGACCTCGGGGTAAAGATATCGTAAGGTTTTTATCCTAGAACCCTAAAAAGAATCGGAGATTTGACAGGGTGAAAGAGGCATCCAGAAAATCCACGCAAGCATCATCCAAAAAACCAGCATCGGTCCATGCCAAGGGGAAAATCCTGCCTGCACAGCCTGCCAAAGTGAAGCCGGGCAAAAAGGGAGCCGTCTCGGCGAAGCTTCATGGGGAGATGGTCCAAAAGCTTTTGGTTCTCGGCAAGAAACAGGGCTTTGTAACCATCGAACAGATGAAAAAACAGCTTCCCCCGGACATGAATAACCCCGAAAAAGTGGAAGAGATCATTGGAGTCTTGAATGAAAAAGGGATCGAAGTTACAAGCGGTTTGCCGGGGGACCCGACTAAATCCGCTTCCGAAGTGATCCAGGACGTCGATGCCAAAAAGGGAAAAGACTCCGAGCTTGAGGAGGACGCGGCAGTTGAAGAATATGAACGCGGCCGTATTGATGATCCGGTTCGCACTTATCTCCGCCAGATGGGACAGATCTCGCTTCTGACCCGCGAGCAGGAAATTGAGATCTCCAAGAAGATCGAGGCCTGCGAAGAAGAACTGAAGAAAGTCGTTTATCAGACCAAGGCTGCGCGGTTTGAAGTGCTTGAGCTCGCTAAAAAGATCCTCGAAGGACAGGTTCAGCTCGATGCGATTGTCGATGAAGAGCAGACCGTCAAGATCCAGACGATCAAGAACAAGCTCAAACTGCTTATTCGTAAGTTTCGCGCTTCCCGGAAAAAAACCAATGTTGCCGAGCTTTTGCTGCAGTTCAATCTTAGTATTGCCATTGTTGAGCAGATCATCGCAAGTCTTCGGGCGAAGCTTCGCGAACTTAAAAAGAACCGCGATGATATCAAAAAGCTTCGACGAGGTGGCGTACGCGGCAAAATCGGCCAGATCGAGGAACGGAATCGCCAGATCCTCCACGAACTCGGGGAACCGGAGGAAAAACTTCATGAGCATTTCAAGGCCATTATTCGCAAGGAATGGGATCTCACCAAGGCGAAGAAAGCGCTGGTTGCCGCGAATCTCCGCCTGGTGGTAAGCATTGCCAAAAAGTACACGAACCGGGGGCTTTCCTTTTTGGACCTGATTCAGGAAGGGAACATCGGTCTGATGAAGGCCGTGGACAAATTCGAATACAAGCGAGGCTATAAATTTTCGACTTATGCGACTTGGTGGATCCGCCAGGCGATCACACGCTCGATCGCGGACCAGGCCCGTACAATTCGTATTCCGGTACACATGATCGAGACCATCAATAAATTTTTTCGGGCATCGCGTCACTTGGTCCAGGAAACTGGGCGCGAACCAACCCCGGAAGAGGTCGCGCAGGTCATGAAGATGCCCGTTGAAAAAGTGAAGGGAATCTTGAAGATCGCGCAGGAACCGATCAGTCTTCAGACTCCGATTGGAGATGAAGGAGATACGAGCTTTGGGGATTTTATTGAAGATAAATCCGCAGTATCTCCGGCAAATGCCACAGCTTACAGCATGCTCAAGGAACAAATGGATGACGTTCTCCTGACACTTACCGAGCGCGAGGAAAAAGTCCTGCGTTTGCGATTCGGGATCGGTGATGGTTATCCCCGGACACTGGAGGAAGTGGGTCATATTTTTAATGTGACCCGCGAGCGAGTCCGCCAAATCGAGGCCAAGGCGCTTCGTAAGCTGCGTCATCCTACCCGGTCGAGAAAGCTCAAGAATTTTCTGGATATTAAATTGAGCGAGTAATAGAATCTTTTCGCCAAGCTGTTCAGTCCGGAGTTTTTTTTGACGATAATATATTCAAACGATTGCTTTGAGTTCCCCGTGCATGCACGGGAGAATCTACCCGCGTTGAGGTCAAAATGTTAGAGAGTAAGAAATGTCTTCTTGTTATCGATGATGAGGATGATGTCCGTCAGATCATCAAGGAAAAGTTCGAACTTCTCGGCTATAAGGTTCTAACCGCTCTCGATGGGGCAGAGGGTTTTCGGAAGACTGAAGAGGGTAAGCCCGATTGCGTACTTCTTGACATCCGTATTCCAAAAGGTGAGGACGGATTAACCTACCTTCGCAAGCTCCGCTCGTATCGCCATGATGATCTTTATGAACAAGCTCGCATTAGGAAAACTCCCGTCATCATGCTTACCGGTTCGGGGGCATCGATGCAGCCGCTCTTTGAGCTCGAGGGAATCAGTTATTTCATTGAGAAACCTTTTGATCTTGCAAGTCTCCCGGGCAAGGTCGAGCATGCCCTCCGGGTACGTTAATTCGCTTTTCCTTTCCATCGGGAAAACGGTCATGGAGACCGGTCGCCGCGCCTTCAGAATGATTTGAAGTTTTCCAGCAGGTGCCCCCTTTTGTTGATTAGGTTTATTTTTTCAAATGCATCAGTCACAGCGAATCTTAAAACCGGACTTGGAGTGTGGCTCGTTGTTTGTTAAACTACCAAGCCAGTAGATGCAGGTGTCTCACTTTCCATGAGGACTAAAATGCCAAGCGCGAAAAAAAAGGATGTGAAAAAAACAAACGGGGAACTTTGGCATCTGGAACACAAGGATATGACCAAGGATGGACTAAAAGAATCCTTCAGCTCCTGCCTTCAATATGGTCTTGCCAAGGATCAGTACACTGCTACCCCGCACGACGACTTCATGGCGCTCGGGATGGCGCTCCGGGAACGGTTGGTCGAGCGGTGGATCCAGACGCAGCAACGCTACCACGCGAAAAATCTCAAACGGATCTACTATCTCTCTTTGGAATTTTTGATCGGTCGTCTTCTAGGCAGTTATGTCCTGGATCTCGGGCTTTGGGACCAGACCCAGAAGGCTTTGGAGGAATTCGGTCTCGAACTTGAAAGAGTTCGCGAGGAAGAAGTTGATGCAGGACTCGGGAACGGCGGTTTGGGACGTCTGGCCGCGTGTTTTCTCGATTCCATGGCAACCCTTGGGATCCCGGCGCACGGATACGGGATTCGTTACGATTACGGGATCTTTAACCAGAAGATCGTTAACGGGTTTCAGGTGGAATCGCCGGATGAATGGCTTAAGCACGGCAATCCTTGGGAGTTCGAGCGGCCCGAATATGCGCAAAAGATCAAATTTTACGGCAACACGAACATGTATCATGACAAACAGGGCCGGCTTTGCGTGGAATGGGTCAATACCGAGGAAGTGATCGCGATGCCTTACGATATCCCGGTCCCGGGCTATCAAAATGATGTCGTGAACACGTTGCGTCTGTGGTCCGCGCGAGGATCCGAAGAATTTGATTTAAAATATTTCAATGACGGCGATTACGAACACGCGGTCTATGAGAAAATGTTTTCCGAGAACATCTCCAAAGTACTCTATCCCAACGACGCTACGTCCATGGGACGTGAGCTTCGGCTCAAACAAGAATATTTTTTTACCGCGGCCTCGATCGCCGACTTGATCCGCCGCTTCAAGGAAGACAACGCCCTTTTCAAGAGTTTCCCCGACAAGGCCGTGATCCAGTTGAATGACACCCACCCCGCACTCGCCATCGTGGAATTCATGCGCATTCTTCTGGATGAGGAACAGGTGGACTGGGACACCGCGTGGGACCTGACCGTCCGTTCCTTCGCTTATACGAACCACACGGTCATGCCCGAGGCACTTGAGTGTTGGCCAGTGCCGATGTTCGAGAAGCTTTTACCGCGTCATATGCAGATCGTTTACGAAATCAACGGCCGTTTCTTGAAAGAACTTGCGGCGGAGTACCCCGGCGATCCGGACTGCCTGAACCGGATGTCCTTGATCGAAGAAGGGAATCCCAAAAAAATTCGCATGGCATATTTGGCGATCATCGGATCCCATTCGGTTAACGGGGTTTCCGAATTGCACTCGACACTTTTGAAAGAGCATATCTTCAAGGATTTTTTCCAGGTTTTTCCTGAAAAGTTTAATAACAAAACCAACGGGATTTCACCCCGGAGATGGCTTATCAAGGCGAACCGTCCTCTCTCGAAACTTCTTACCGAAGCGATCGGGGACGGTTGGGAGAAAAACCTTTGCGAGCTTGAACGGTTGATCCCGCTCAAAAAAGACCGGCTCTTGAAGAAAAAATGGCAGCAGGTCAAACAGGACAATAAAAAAATCCTGGCCGAGATCATTCGTCAGCAGACCGGGATCCTGGTCAATATCGATTCCATGTTCGATGTCCAGGTTAAACGGATGCACGAATACAAGCGCCAGACCCTTTTCATTCTCTATGCGATTTCCCAGTATCTGAAACTCCGTGAGAATCCGAACGCGCCCATCACGCCGCGAACGTTTATTTTTGCCGGGAAAGCCGCACCGAGCTATTTTATGGCGAAGCTCATTATCAAGTTCATCAACAATGCCGCAAACGTGATCAATCACGACAAGGTGAACCACGACAAGCTTAAGGTCGTGTTCCTGGAGAATTACCGCGTTTCTCTGGCAGAAAAGATCTTTCCGGCGAGCGATCTTTCGGAACAAATCTCGACGGCGGGAACGGAAGCTTCCGGGACCGGTTGCATGAAATTCATGATGAACGGGGCCTTGACCGTAGGGACCCATGACGGCGCCAATATCGAAATTGCCGAGGCGGTCGGAGAAGAGAATATTTTCATGTTCGGATTGAGAGTCCAGGAGGCCTTGAAAATAAAGAGCGAGGGTTATGACCCTCAGAAATTTATCCGGAAATCATCCTATCTCGGACAGATTTTTCAGATGATTCAGAACAATTTCTTCTCGCCGATGGAACCCGGTATTTTTGACCCGCTCGTTTACAACCTGAGTGTGACAGATCCTTTCATGGTCTGCGCGGATTTTGACGCTTATTGTGCCGTTCAGGACCGGATCTCCGAGGAGTACCAGGACCAGAACCAGTGGATTGAGAAAGCCATCTTGAATGTGGCGAAATCCGGAAAATTCTCAAGCGATCGGACCATCACAGAATACGCTCGTGATATCTGGAACATCCCGGTTAATCCTCCCAAATAAATTCTTACCTTAAAGATCGACCGTTTTGCCGGCTGTTATTTTGCCGAATTAACTCCAGGCGGAGCACGGGATACAACAGCCGATAGTCCTTAACGATTCCAGGGCCAACCGCGTCAGTCCTTCCAGGGGGAGCGTCTCAAAAAGGAAAGAATGCTCCAATCCCGTCCTTTTTCCAGAAGCGGACGTATACCCACCACACTGAAAAAAAGTTCCACGCTTGAGATCTTTTGAGCTGCCGGCCTCACTTCATGGAAATGGCGCGAGAGCAGAAAATGCGAGAGGAAGCGCAGCGCGGCCGAGATCACAAAGAGCGTTAGAATACGGGAACCGTTCAGCGTGGGAAGCCGCTCCGCAAGATAGCCCCCCAGTCCTGCCCCCATGAATGTAGCCGCCCCGTTAATGAAGCCAAAATAACCAAGGCAGCGCATCCGTTTGCCCGGGCTCACGGCATCATAAATGAAGTTCAGAGAACACAGATTGAAACCGCCCCACACAAATCCCGCGAAGATCTCGATCACAAAAAGATAGACGATATTTGACGAAAAAAGCCAGAGGACCGGGATCAGGGGGATCAGGAGGCTCGTGGCCTTGAGCACCTTGGCATTTCCGATTCTGTCGGCGTGCCTTCCCCAGATCGGAAATGAAACTAAACTCGCCACAACAGCGCCCATATGAATAAACATATAAATCAAATAGCTGAAATGGAGGTCCCGGAGCATATAGACGCTGAAATAAGGCGCGGCAAGCGTTGTGGCGAACGTGATGCTTGCGACATAGAAAACGAATTTCACAAAGTTGCTTTCAGTGAAACGCCGCAGAAACATAAAAAATGTGAACATGTCTTCGGGATTTTTTTGTTCCGGGACATCCTGCATCTTGCTCATAAAACCAGAGGAAATAAAACGAGCGCCCGCCGTGATTGCGAAAAGAATGCAAAAGCCGGCGGCCGTGGAAAATGCTTTAAACGTGTTCAGCAAAATTCCGCCCAGGACTGTTGTAGCCATGCCGGCCAAGCCGATGATGCGCGACCTCCAACCGAAATACTTGCCGCGTTCTTCAGGGGCGAGATAATCGCTTGCGAGGCCTCCCCAAACCGTGGCAATAAGGTTCGCGAGGATCCGGAACAGAGTAACGAAAAAAATAAGCGCCAGGATCCGCGATGGGAAAAGAAAGAAAGGGAAGATCGCCAGAGGCAGCAGGAAGAGAGCCTGGAGAAAAGAGGCGCGCACTAAAAAGCGCAGGCGGTTTCCGGCCAGTTCGACGGCTTTAACCACGAGGAATTGCGAAAAAGAACCCAGAAGGTGCGGGACCGCCACCAGAAATCCGATATCCATCGGGGTTGCTCCGAGGAAGAGCCCGAGAGGGATCAGGTATTCGTCTACGGAGGCCTGCATGACACTCGCGGCGATGCCTTCCTTCCAAGAAATGTTCAAGCTTTTTCGGAAAGGGTGCCGGGACAGGAAATTCTGAAGCGCGGGCATAGGTTTTGGGGCCGTCCTTTTTTATTTTTCCAGGTTGTTTTAGCTAATCGGGATACATTAATGTATCGTTGTTCACGAGAAAAAAATGAACTCCCGTCATGTCGAGAAAACCGTCAAGAAAGTTTCTCAATCTTTCCGTCGCTTCGGCACAGGCCCTTTTCAGACATTGAAACGTGCTAAAGAAGCATTGTTTGAAAGTGAAGAAATGCCTAGAATGCTCTTGAGGCATTCGCCTGACGTGATCTTCGGACAATCGGGACGGGGAAGTTATTTGCGCGAGTTCCAAAGGGTACAAACGAAGGAATTTTATTGTAATTGTCCCATGCATCGGCGGGGGAAAGAAGTAGCTCCTGCGGACGGGATGGTGGAGCCGGTCAACGCAGAATAAAAGGAAATTCTTGGATAGTCATGCGGGGCATTGGATCCTGACAAGATCGTACAGGTTTTGGCAAATTTGGTCGAAAATATTTTTAAATCACTGAGAAAAATATCGCCAAAATCTCTCGGGTTCTTTGAAAGATAGAATTGAGTGCATGGTTCGGGATATCTGCACGTGGATCGCTCTTGGGAATGGCGGTATGATATTTGAAAAAAATCAGCAGTTCTCCAAGGCGGCAGGCTGGGGGAAAAGGGTTCGGGTTATCGATCGCTAAAGAGATTATCGGTATGCATGGAGGCCGGCTCTGAGTCTAAAGTGAGCTTGGCAAAGGAACCCGGGTAACGTTTATGCCGTCGTTTCTTCCTAAAGAAAGGAGTTCCAAAAAATGGGCGCAAAGGGGAAAAAAATACTTTTTATTGAAGATGAGCCGGATCAGGTCATGATGATCTCCTTGCGGCTTGAAAAGAACGGTTATGAAGTGATCTCTTCCATGGATGGCGAGGAAGGTTTTAAAATGGCTATTAGGGAAAAGCCCAGTCTCATTCTGGTGGACGTGGTGATGCCCGGCATTGATGGTTTTGAGGTGTGTCGTCGGCTCCGTAAGGATCCCGCGACGAAACACATTCCCATTATTTCCACGACTGCCGCCGGCATGGACGATGTGGAGCGTCAATGTATCACGGCCGGGGCCGATGACTGTGTCCGAAAGCCCTATGATTCTGCGGATCTTCTCAGGAAGATCCACCGTCTGCTTGAAAAATGATTCCACGGGTTGTGAGGCGAAGAAGAGATGCTCCGACATGAAATTATTGAATAGCAAACAGATCATCGACGCTTTAACTAAAATAAGCGATGCGGTCACTTCAGACCTGTATTTGGAGGAAATCCTGAAGTTGATCGTTACGGTGACTGCGGAAGTCATGAACTCCAAGATATGTTCCCTGATGCTTCTTGATAAATCCACGAATGAGCTTGCCGTGAAAGCGACCCAGTCCGTCAGTGAATTTTATAATAAAAAACCCAACGCGAGACTCGGGGAAGGCATTGCCGGAAGGGTGGCCCAGTACGGGAAGTCCATCACTGTTCTTGATGTGCGGAAAGATAAGCGTTATCTCAATCAGGCTATTGCCAAAAAAGAAAATCTTTGTTCTTTGTTGAGCGTGCCGCTTATTTTTAAAGGGGATGTCATCGGGGTGTTGAACTGTTATACCGTCAAACCTCACCGCTTCGGCCAAAGCGAGATACGTATTATCAAGTCCATCGCGAATCAGGCGGCAATCGTCATTGAAAATTTCAGGCTGGTTGTTGAGTCGCAGGTGATCAGGGAAGCACTCGAGTCAAGGAAGCTGGTCGAACGGGCCAAAGGTATTTTAATGAAAAAAGAGGGCTTGAACGAACAAGAAGCCTATGAGCTTATGAGAAAGTACAGTATGAACAAACGTAAGAACATGAGAGAAGTATCGGAAGCCATTCTGCTGAACGAAGAAATGCAGAAGTTCTCAAAAGAATAAAACGCAAGATGGTGGTTGAAAATCAGGATTTCTATGATATATTGCGTCCCGCGAAGCACAGCGTAAGTGCTTGGCGGAAAGAAAGCAAAGCGGTGTTTTGAAAAGAATCCGTTTCTTGCTGGTTTTTCTTTCGATTCTGGAGCACAGGATGATGACGTCCTTTTTGGCAGAGATTTTGCCAGAAAGGACTTTTTTTTTGGGAAAAGCGTTTCGCGTCGTGAACCAGGTGACGGGGGCGTCTTGATCTTTAAAACACGAAAAAAGGGGTAAAAACAATGGCAAAAACAGGGGAAAGTTCTGTGGAGCAAGAGATTAACGCGTTTATGAAAAAAGTAATCGCCCGGAATCCCGGCGAAAAAGAATTCCATCAGGCAGTCCGGGAAGTGGTGGAATCCGTAACGCCGTTCATCGAAAAACATCCCAGGTATAAGAACGCGAAGGTTCTGGAAAGAATGGTCGAGCCGGAGCGTGTGATCATATTCCGTGTTCCCTGGCTTGATGATAGGGGGGAAATGCAGGTCAATCGCGGTTTTCGCATTCAGATGAACAGCGCGATCGGTCCCTACAAAGGCGGTATTCGCCTTCACCCAAGCGTCAATCTCGGCATTTTGAAATTTTTGGCGTTTGAGCAAGTGTTCAAGAACAGCCTCACCACGCTTCCCATGGGCGGTGGGAAAGGCGGTTCGGATTTCGACCCCAAGGGAAAATCCGATAATGAAGTCATGAAGTTTTGTCAGAGTTTCATGCTGGAACTCTCGCGTCATATCGGGGCGGATACGGACGTTCCGGCCGGGGATATCGGTGTGGGTGGCCGCGAGATCGGGTTTATGTTCGGTCAGTACAAGAGAATTCGTAATGAGTTTACCGGCGTTTTGACGGGCAAAGCCCTGAGCTGGGGCGGCAGTCTTATCCGTCCTGAAGCCACGGGGTATGGCTGTGTGTATTTCGTCGAGGAAATGATGAAAACGAGAAAGATGTCCCTGGCAGGAAAAACCTGCGTTGTCTCCGGTTCCGGGAACGTCGCGCAATACACGGTCGAAAAGCTGAATGAACTTGGCGCGAAAGTCGTTACCTTGTCGGATTCGGACGGTTACATCTATGACAAGAAAGGCATTGATGCCAAGAAACTGCAGTTTGTTATGGAGCTCAAGAACGTGAAGCGCGGCCGTATCAGGGAGTATGCGGACGAGTTTGGCTGCGAATATGTGGCCGGCCAAAAACCGTGGAAAGTCGAATGCGATGTGGCTTTTCCGAGTGCCACACAGAACGAAATTAGTGGAAACGATGCGAAGACCCTCGTTAAAAACGGCTGTATTGCAGTTGGAGAAGGCTCCAACATGCCGACCACGCCAGAAGGTATTGAGGTGTTCCAGAAGGCAAAAATCCTCTATGCCCCCGGAAAAGCTGCGAATGCCGGCGGCGTCGCGACTTCGGGTCTGGAAATGAGCCAGAACAGCATGCGGCTCCGCTGGTCCCGTAAGGAAGTCGACGAGAAACTGCACGGGATCATGGTCTCGATCCATGAAAGCTGCGTGAAATACGGCAAAGAAGACGCAAAATATGTCAACTACGTCAATGGTGCCAACATCGCAGGGTTCGTGAAGGTCGCCGATGCGATGATCGCTCAAGGCTTGGTCTAAACCGGGTCTTGATTCTAAAAAACAGGGTCCCGAAAAGGGCCCTGTTTTTTAGTTTGACAAATGACACCATAATGGTATCATTAAGACATGAAGCTCATTACGCGAAATACGGATTACGCGGTGCGTGCCCTCTGCTATATCGCAAAACAAAAGAAAGGCTCCGTGTCTGCTGCGGAAATGGTGGCGGATCTTAAAATTCCGCGGTCTTTTTTGAGAAAAATTCTTCAGGTCCTAAGCAGCGAAGGGCTCCTGAATTCCCAGAGGGGCCAAGGCGGTGGTTTTTCTTTGATAGAACGCCCGGAGAATATCCGGCTTACGGAATTGATCCGGATTTTTCAGGGCGGGATCCAGCTTAACGAATGTATTTTTAAGAAAAAAGTTTGTCCGAATCAACGGATATGTCCTCTCAAGACCGAAATCGACCAGATCGAACAGGACGCCATGAAGCGTCTGCAAAAGATCACTCTCGCGCGTCTTCTCAAGAAGGGGAAGTCTCATGACCCACGCAGAAACCCCGTTTAAAAGGGTAAAAAAGAATTCTAATTTAAAAGAAAATCCGGAGGTGATTTATGGGAATGTTCTGCTTTCAATGTGAGCAAACGGCAAAGGGCAAAGGTTGCGATTATCTGGGGGTTTGCGGGAAAACACCCGAAGTGGCGACACTCCAGGATTTATTGATCCATGCGACGAAAGGAATCAGTATTTACGCTCACATGGCCCGGGAGATCGGGGTAAAAGACAAGGACACGGATCTTTTTGTGATCGAAGGGCTTTTTGCCACGGTCACGAACGTAGATTTTGATCCTGAAAGATTGCGCCAGACGCTTCTGCGGGCTTATGAGATCAAGGAGAAGATCAAAAAGCTTTTTCTAGAAACCTACAAGAAAAAAATCGGCCAAGATTTTGACGGCGAACTTCCGTCCGCAGCCTTCTGGAAACCCGCGGAAAGTATCGCGGGACTTCTTGAACAGGGCGCCAAAGTCGGTGTGCTCTCCGACAAAACTCTGAATGAGGATATCCGGAGTCTCCGCGAGCTTCTTCTCTACGGGCTCAAGGGGATGGCGGCCTATGCGGATCATGCGCATCTGCTGGGCAGGGAGGATGAGACGGCGACCGCATTCTTCCACAAAGGTCTGCGTGCGCTCACCGACAACAGTCTGACCGTCGATGACCTTGTGAGAATGAACATGCAGTTCGGAACGGTCAATCTCAAATGTCTCGAGCTTCTGGATAAGGCGCACACGGATCATTTCGGGCATCCGGTGCCGACCCGAGTACCGCTCGGAGCAAAAAAAGGCCCCGCGATCCTGGTGTCCGGCCATGACCTTCTGGATCTGGAACAACTCCTTCAACAAACCGAAGGAAAAGGAATCAATGTTTACACGCATGGCGAAATGCTCCCCGCGCACGGGTATCCGGGGCTCAAAAAATACAAACACCTCGTCGCGAATTATGGTGGCGCATGGCAGGACCAGGCCAAGGAATTCGACGTTTTTCCCGGAGCAATTCTTATGACCACGAATTGCATCCAGCAACCGCGTGAAAGTTACAAGAGCCGGATCTTCACGACGGGTCTTGTCGCGTGGCCGGGGGTGCAACACATCA
The DNA here is from genome assembly GCA_041653795.1 of Candidatus Omnitrophota bacterium. Taxonomy (GTDB): domain Bacteria; phylum Omnitrophota; class Omnitrophia; order Omnitrophales; family Aquincolibacteriaceae; genus Aquincolibacterium. The sequence goes on along the minus strand of JBAZER010000006.1, from coordinate 69,643 downwards.
GCTCGGTGAACGGGACAAAAGATTTTTCACCTGTGATCAGTAGAGCGGTCGGGGCTGGCGGTTTTTCGCAGGATATCCCGGCGAAGAACATCGTCGTAGGGTTCGGGCACAACGCGGTGCTGGGTGTTGTAGATAAGATCGTGAGTGCCGTAAAAGCCGGGCAGATCAAACATTTTTTTCTGGTGGGCGGATGCGATGGCGCAAAGCCCGGGAGGAACTACTACACGGATTTTGCACAAAAAGCCCCGCAAGATACGGTGATCCTGACACTCGCATGCGGCAAATACAGGTTCAACAAACTTGAGTTTGGGGATATCGGCGGCATTCCGAGGCTTCTCGATATGGGGCAGTGTAATGACGCCTACTCTGCAATCCAGGTGGCTGTTGCTCTTGCGAAGGCCTTTGGTTGCGACGTGAACGGTCTGCCGCTTTCGATGATTCTTTCCTGGTACGAACAAAAGGCTGTTTGTATCCTGCTGACTCTCTTGGCACTGGGGATCCGGAACATTCGTATCGGGCCTTCGCTTCCGGCGTTCGTAAGTCCGAACGTGCTTAAAGTACTTGTCGAAAAATTCAACATCAAGCTCGTGACCACAGCCCAAGAGGATCTTGTCGCGATCCTCGGGGGCGTGAAAGCCTAGACCTGTATCACGGCGGTGAAGGTGGGGGAATCCGTTTGATATAAGGGAGATTCCATGATGTAATGTGCTGGTTCGGTAAAACCCCCTCGGAAGAACGCCGCGGGGGTTTTTCTCTCTAGTACCGTTCTCCATTTATTTCTATGGATTAACAGTACAGCACTGCGAACCCGTTAAATCAATAATAACGCAGTGATAAAATAAAAGCTGAAAATGGAACAACCTAAATACAAATACATTTATGGGCCCGTTTCTTCCTGGAGGTTGGGTCGTTCTCTGGGGATCGATCCGATTTCCTCATTCCAGAAGACGTGTACTTTTGATTGCGTGTATTGCCAGGCGGGAAGGACCGAAATTTTTTCAGGACGGCGTGAAGTTTTTGTTCCGACCGAAGCCATGACTCATGAGCTGCACTCCTTGCCCGATGTCCCAATCGACTACATCACTTTCGCGGGGAACGGTGAGCCGACGCTTGCAAAAAATCTCGGAGAAATGATCCGTGCGGTCAAAATGGTTCGCAAAGAAAAAATCGCGGTAATCACAAACGCCTCGCTGATCGATCGCAAGGATGTTGTGAAGGATTTGCTTCTCGCGGATCTCGTGGAAGCAAAGCTTGACGCGTCCTCGACCGTATCTCTTAAGGTGGTCAACCAGCCTATGCCGGAGATCCTCTGGGAGAATATCTTGGAAGGACTGAAAGCGTTCCGTAAAGTTTATCAAGGACATTTGACCCTGCAAGTCATGTTCGTGGCGGGTAACAAAACCTGTGCTGCGGCCATCGCGAAGATTGCACACCAGATCGGTCCGGAAGAGGTCGAGATCAATACCCCTCTCCGGGCTTGTGCCGTAAAACCATTGTTACTCGAAGATATTGGAGAGATAACAACGATTTTCCGCGAGACCTGCGGTGACAAGATCAAAGTGCGAAGTGTGTATGAAGCGAAAAGGGAAAAAAGCCGGCCCTTCTGCCAGCCATCGACCGAGCGGCGGCGGGGGAAGGAAACTCACTAGTCGGTTGTTATTTGTAATACCGTCATTCCCGGATGTTTTTACCGGGAATCCAGTTTTGGATCCCCGCTTTTCCGCCAGAGAATGGATCCGTCCAACGCCTTGTGGCGGACGCGGGGATGACAAAACAAATTTTGATGCTGTTGACCCCATTGCCAGTGAGCTTAAAAGAAAGTAAACTAAACCTTCTTCGGAGGCGTACTTTATGGAAAATCTTCCAAATGATGTGACAACACAAGAGCTTCTCCAGCAGATCGCCCTTCTTAAAAAAGAGCGGGAAGCCGTGATCTTGGCGCATAATTACCAGCCGCCGGAGATCCAGGACCTCGCCGATTTTATCGGTGATTCGCTTGAGCTGAGCCGTATTGCTGCCAAAACTCCTGCCAAAGTGATCGTCTTCTGCGGTGTCAAGTTCATGGCTGAGACAGCATTCATACTTTCACCCGAAAAGACGGTTCTTTTGCCTGTGCTGGAAGCGGGTTGTACGCTGGCCGACTATGCGACTGCCGAACAAGTCCGTGAAATGAAGAAAAAACACCCGGATGCGATCGTCGTGACCTATGTCAATAGCTCCGCGGAAGTGAAGGCGGAAACCGATATTTGCTGTACATCGGCCAATGCCGTCGAAATTGTCCGTTCGATTAATCGGGACCGGCCGATTCTTTTTGTTCCGGATTACAATCTGGGACATTATGCGGCAAAGATGACAGGGCGCGATCTGATCTTGTGGGACGGGTGCTGCCCGACGCATGCGCTTCTCTCGACTTTTGCAGTCGCAAGAGCGAAGAAAAAATGGCCGGGAGCTCAAATGATCATGCATCCGGAATGTAAGCCCGAAGCTCTGGACCTTGCCGATTTTGTGGGAAGTACCTCCGGGATGCTGAAATATGTCAAATCGCAGCCGGCCGGAACATCTTTTATCGTCGGTACCGAGGTCGGGTTGCTTCACCGGATGCAAAGGGAGAATCCGGACAAGGTGTTCCATGTGGCTTCGGATTATCTGATCTGTCCCATGATGAAAATGATTACTCTCAAAGATGTGAAAACGTCTCTTGAAAAAATGCAATATGTCATCACTGTGGAAGAGGATATCCGCGTGCGCGCTCAGGCAGCCGTGGACGCAATGCTGCATTATTCAGGGACTATTCAAAAACCGCCGCGGTCTTTTGCAGGAGAAACCGAGTTTTCTATTGGCACGGAAGGAAGGGAGATTGTATGAGAAAAGCTGTAAATCCCGGGGTTGAAGCTATACAAAAAAGAGGAAGCCGTATCGTCGCGGAGGGGGCACCCATGCTTCCGGCGGCGGGGCTTATGGTGGCAACAGAGACACTCGAAAAGATTGCGGACCGCCAGAAGCCTTTTGTGACCGTTATCAATTCCTATACAACACATATCCCGGGGCATGTTCATCTGAACGTGTTGGGAGAAAAGCTTGTCGTAGCTCTCAAAGCCAAGGGTTATAACGTTTGGTACGCGAATGTCGGTGCGGCGATCTGTGACGGAATCGCAATGGGCCATTTCGGGATGAAATATTCTCTTCCGTCCCGCGAGCTGATCACGGACCAGATTGAAAGCATTATCGTTGCGCATCCATGCGATGCGTGGGTCGGGATCGGTAATTGCGACAAAATCATTCCCGGAATGTTGAACGCCATGGTCCGTTTGAATATCCCTTCGGTCTATGTGAGCGGTGGGCCGATGCTTGCCGGGAAAAATGGTACCGATCTGATCACCATCTTTGAAGGCGTAGGCAAGGAAGCCGCCGGAACGATGTCCGGGGATCAGCTGGAAAGTTTGGCAAGTACCGCATGCCGCACTTGCGGGAGCTGTGCCGGGATGTTTACGGCAAATTCCATGAACTGCCTTGCCGAAGCGATCGGTCTGGCCCAGCCGGGGAACGGGACGATCCCCGCGGCGTCTTGGATAGATCGTGGGAAAATGACGTGGCAGATCAATCCTGAGCGCATCAAGCTTGTAGAGCGCGCGGCAAGCACATTGGAATATGTTCTCAAAAACAATATCCGGCCGCTTGATATTGTGACCCGGGAAGCGATTGATAATGCGTTCATCCTGGATCTTGCCATGGGGGGGTCGAGCAACACAGTGCTCCACACGCTTGCGTTGGCATGCGAAGCCGGGATCTCTTATCCTCTTGAGCGAATCAATAAGCTCGCAAAAATGACTCCGACCTTTTGTAAGGTTTCTCCGTCGCGTCCAGATGTTCATATGGAAGATGTAGATCGTGTCGGTGGGATTGCTGCGATCTTGAAAGCTGTGGCTCAGGACGGGAGAACTCCGTTAAAGCTGGATGTCAAAACATGTACCGGAACATTGAAAGACATGGTCGATAAGGCTCCGACTGCGGATGGAGATGTAATTCGCACAGGGGAGAAAGTTTTTTCCAAGGAGGGCGGACTCGCGATCCTGTATGGGAACATCGCACCGGAGGGTGCGGTAGTGAAAACTGCGGGCGTGGACAAGAATATGATGCAATTTACGGGACGCGCGAAGTGCTACGATTCCCAGGAAAGCGCGCTTGAAGCGATCTTGAAAGGTAAAGTCGTGGATGGGGATGTTGTCGTGATACGCTATGAAGGGCCACGTGGCGGGCCGGGTATGCAGGAAATGCTTTCGCCGACGTCGGCCTTGAAAGGCCGCGGAATCAAGGCGGCACTCATCACGGACGGCCGTTTTTCAGGCGGAACGCGCGGACTTTGCATCGGGCATATTTCCCCGGAGGCCGCGGCGGGCGGGCCGATCGCGATCATCAAGAATGGCGACATCATCAAGATCGACGCGGAAAAACGAACGCTGGATGTGGAACTCGCAGCCAAAGAGATCAAAAAACGCCTTTCGAAGTTAAAACCCTTTGTTCCGAAGGTGACAGGCGGATGGCTCGGGCGGTATGTGTGCCACGTTCTCAGCGCGAACACGGGCGCCGTGATGGATAATGTGATAAGGAGTTCTCAAAAGCGGAAACGGAAATAAAAGAGGTTTGCCGATGAAGGCCATTCCTATCGCAGAGAATATCTGGTGGGTCGGAGCGATCGACTGGAATGCCCGCCATTTTCACGGACAGACTTTTACCACGAAGCGCGGCACGACCTACAATGCCTACCTGATCCTCGATGAGAAGATCACGCTGATCGATACCGTCTACGGTCCTTTTGCGGAGGAGATGCTCCAGAGGATCCGGACCGTGATCCCGCCCGAGAAGATCGACGCCATCATCGTCAATCACATCGAACCCGATCATTCCGGAGCGCTGCCCGCTCTCGTCAAACTTTGCCCCAAAGCCAGGATCTACGGGAGTGCGCGCGCCGGGCAGGGGCTCGAGCGTTATTACCAGCAGAAGCTTGATTTCCACACTGTGAAGACCGGCGACCGGCTAAGCCTTGGAAAAAGAACGCTTCATTTTATCGAGATCCCGATGATCCATTGGCCGGACAGCATGATGAGCTACCTCGTTGAGGACGAGGTCCTTTTCTCCAACGATGCCTTCGGCCAGCATTACGCCACAAGCGAACGTTTTGATGATGAGGTGCTACAGGAAACCCTCATGGAAGAAGCGGGGAAATATTATGCCGGCATCTTGTGGCCGTTCAGCCATTTGATCGCCCAGCGGCTCACGGAGATCGAGAAGATGGCCATTCCCATCAAGATGATCGCGACCTCCCACGGACTCAGTTGGCGAAAGGATCCGGGAAAGATCCTCCAGGCCTATAAACGCTGGGCCGCTAACGAAACAAAACCCAAGATTGTCGTGGTCTATGAAACGATGTGGGGTTCGACCGCCAAAATGGCGCAAAAGATCGTGGAGGGAATCAGTGATGCGGGGGTCAAATTTGAACTTTACGATATGGCTCAAGCAGACCGTACGGAAGTAATTCATGACATGCTTGATGCCAAGGCCTTTATCGTAGGTTCTTCGAATCACGATAGCGGGATCCTGCCGAACATGACCTCCTTTATGGAATTTCTTAAAGGGCTGCATCCAAAGAACCGCATCGGTTGCGCTTTCGGTTCCTATGGCTGGTCCGGGATCGCGATCCAATCGCTCCAGAATACGCTCGCGGCAGCGGGGGTGGAGATCGTCCAGCCTTTGCTTTCGGTGGTCTATGCTCCGGATGAAGGACAACTCGCCGCCTGCTATGAGCTGGGTAAGAAAATGGCAGCGCTAGTAAAAAAGGGGTGATCCATGGAAACCTTTGATGCTCTCACGAAACGTGCCAGTGTCCGCGATTACATGAACCAACCGGTCCCGAAAGATATGCTGGAAAAGCTTGTGGATGCGGGCAGGCGCGCGCCGAGCGCCCGGGCCGTGGAGCCATGGGAATTCGTGGTGATCATGGAACGCGCGATGCTCGACAAACTTGCGGGGATCATCAGCACCGGTGTTTTTCTCAAACAAGCGACCGCCTGCATCGTGGTCTTCTGCCAGGATACCAAATACTATCTCGAAGACGGCTCGGCGGCGACCGAGAACATTCTTCTCGCGGCCACGGACCTGGGACTTGGCACCTGCTGGATCGCGGGCGACAAAAAAGAATATTGCGAAGAAGTCTCGAGGCTCCTTGGCGCACCCGGACATCTGAAGCTTATCAGCCTGATCTCTATCGGTTGGGCCGTGCGTGAACCCAAACAACGCAAACGTCGTACCCTCTCCGAAGTCCTCCACTGGGAAAATATCTGATTTCGTAAGAAGTACGGCGGCGTGTCTCGTCGGCGAAATGCAAACGCCGTACGTCTTCCGCAGTACTCGTAGAGAAATAAGATGCAAAAAGAGAGGATTTAACGTATATTACGCCATCAAAAATGATGTCCTCCTCTGGGGCGCTTTGTCCCGGAGAGCGTGCAGCATAACAAGGAGATTCACCGTAATGGCAAAAGGTAAAGTGAAGTGGTTCAATAATCAAAAAGGTTATGGATTCATCACGCCTGAAAATGGCGCCGATGTGTTTGTCCATCACACTGCGATCCAGGGCGAAGGCTACAAGTCTTTGGAAGAAGGTCAGGCCGTGGAGTTCGAGATCACCCAGGGTCCCAAGGGCGATCAAGCGGTCAACGTCGTCAAGGCGTAAAGGTCCGTAAAGTCCAGGGCCCGGTCTCAAAGCCGGGCCTTGGTTTTTTAGAGGCTCTAACAAAATGAAGTCTGTCATCCTCGCGAAAGCGAGGATCCAGAGAGTGGATTCCCGATCAAAGCATTCGGGAATGACATTTTGTTGGAAGTTTTTAGAGTCAAATTCCTCCAGTTTTCATTCAGAGTTTTCCTGAAAAGCCGGGGCTCGTGTCCCGGCTTTCTCATTAAAGGATCTATGCCAGCCCAGAAAAGACGTAAAGATGTCCGGAACGTCGCAATTGTCGCTCACGTCGACCACGGAAAGACCACGCTTGTGGATGCCCTTTTGAAACAGAGCGGTGCTTACAAGTTTGAGGCCGGGGAATCCACCATCATGGATTCCAACGACCTGGAGCGCGAGCGCGGGATCACGATTTTTTCCAAGAACGCCTCATTCCGCTACAAGGACGTGCAGTTCAACATCGTCGACACGCCGGGCCATGCGGATTTCGGCAGTGAAGTGGAACGGATACTCAAGATGGTCGACGGTGTCCTGCTCCTGGTCGATGCCTACGACGGGCCGATGCCTCAGACTAAGTTTGTGTTGAAAAAATCCCTCGCGCTTCATCTGAAGCCAATCCTTGTGGTCAATAAAGTGGACCGTCCGAACTGCCGGCCGCATGAAGTGATGGACATGACGTTTGATCTTTTTTGTGAACTGAATGCCACGGACGAACAGCTGGATTTCCCCGTGGTGTACGCCTCAGGCCGGGAAGGATGGGCCGCGCTGGATCTTAAGGATGAACGTAAGGATATGACGCCACTTCTCGAGACCATTTTGCACCGTGTTCTGCCGCCGATTGCGGATCCCGAGCAGCCATTCCAGATGCTTGTTACCATGCTGGATCATGATAATTATGTGGGGTGTATTGCGATCGGTCGCATTGCTCACGGACAGATCCGTTATGGTGATCCCATGGTCGTGGTGAAGCACAGCGGCGAGATTGTGAGAGGGAAAGTGACCAAGATCCTGAAGTATCAGGGGCTCAAGCGGGTCGAGGTCCAGGATGCGATGGCCGGGGACATTATTTCGATCAGCGGGATCGGTGAAGTCAAGGTGGGAGAAACATTGGCTTCTCCGGAAAAGCCCGAGGCATTGCCGACCTTGAAGATCGATGAGCCCACGATCTCTATGAATTTTTCTCACAATACCAGCCCGCTTGCCGGGAAAGACGGTGGCCGGTTTCTGACCTCCCGCCACATCCGTGAACGACTTGCGCACGAAGCCATGATGAATGTCGGGGTCAAGGTGGAAGAAGTGGAAGGCGGGGAACGTTTCAAGGTTTCCGGCCGCGGGGAATTGCATCTTGCGATCCTGATCGAAACTATGCGCCGCGAAGGTTACGAGCTGGAGGTTTCGCCGCCGAAAGTCATTTTAAAAACGATCGAGGGGGAGCTCTATGAGCCCGTGGAAGAAGTGACCGTGGAAGTGGATCCCGGATATCAAGGCTGGGTGATCGAAGCTTTGGGCAAGCGTCGCGCTGAGATGAAGCACATGAACATGAGTGCGGTGGGCGGGACGGTACGTATGGAATTCCTGGTCGCGTCGCGCGCGCTCCTGGGTTTCCGCAATGAATTTATGGTCATGACGCGCGGGACAGGCATGATGTATCAGAATTTTTTCGAATATCAGCTGTTCAAAGGCGAAATGCCCGAGCGTCAATCCGGGGTGCAAATCTCCCAATTGGACGGCAAAGCGGTCGCCTATTCGCTTTGGGGTCTTCAAGAGCGCGGGGAGATCTTTGTTCAGCCGGGCACTATTCTCTACGAGGGGATGATCATTGGCGTGAACAATAAAGGGCATGACCTGGTCGTGAATGCGATCCGTGAGAAAAAACAGACTAATATGCGTTCGTCCGGCGCCGATGAAGCGATCCAGCTGATTACTCCCAGGGAAATGACGCTTGAGTTTGCCCTGGAGTTCATCGAAGAAGACGAACTCGTGGAAATCACGCCGAAGAATGTCCGGCTGCGAAAAAGGTATCTGACTGAGAACGAACGCAAGGCCATGGCGCGTGTGGCCGTGGGCAAGAAGCTTGGCTCGTCGTAGATCCAAATGCCGCAGTCATTGCGAGCCCCGTTTTTGGGGCGTGGCAATCTTTCTTTAAAGCGAGATTGCTTTGGGCAAAAACCGCCCTCGCAATGACAAGGGGGTAGAGATGTCCATGAAATTGTTTTAACTGCTAAAGGAGGAAAGTTAATGAAAAAATGGTTTCTGCTTTCTTACTGTCTTCTTCTTGCGGGATGCGCGTCGCAAGCTCCCAACGTCACGCATGTTGCGGCACCTGTTCCAACAATCCTCACTTCCATCACAACCCCTGAAACAGCAAAGGATGACACTATCGTGAAGATCAAGATCGAGACCACCAAGGGAGATATTTACGCGGACTTGTATGAAGCCGAAGCGCCGAAGACGGTGGAAAATTTCGTGACACTCGCCAAAAAAGGTTTTTATGACGGGATCATTTTCCACCGCGTCATTCCGGGTTTCATGATCCAGACCGGCGATCCGACGGGGACGGGGATGGGCGGGCCGGGGTACCAATTCAAGGATGAGTTTTCAAAGAAATTGCGCCATGACAAACCGGGCATGCTCGCCATGGCGAATTCCGGGCCGAATACGAACGGCAGTCAGTTCTTCATCACCGAAGCTGCGACCCCGTGGCTGGATGATCGTCATTCCGTCTTCGGGCAAGTGACCGAAGGGATGGATGTGGTGCTTGCGATCAGCAAGGCGCCTCGGGACCGGCAGGACAAACCAGTCGAAAAGATCGCGATGAACAAAGTCGTCGTCCTTTCAAAGTAATTTTTTAAAAAGGGACAGTCCCTTTTTAATGGGGATAGTCATGCTGGAAAAATCCTGGGATGTCGTGGTCATCGGAGCGGGACCGGCAGGTCTTATGGCCGCGATCGTCTGCGCCGAGGACAAACTCCGGACCCTGGTTCTTGATTCTCAAAAAACGATCGGAGCCAAGCTTCTCCTCTCAGGCGGCGGCCGCTGCAATGTGACCAACCTCAAGGTCAGCGAAAAGGATTATCAGACCGGCGAACCGCGGACCGTGCGCAATATTCTGCGAGCTTTTCCTCCCGAATGCACCCAGGCATTCTTCAAAGAATTCGGTGTGGAGATGGTCCTTGAGGAAGGGACGAAATACTTTCCCAAGGAACAGTCCCAATACCCATCAATTTCCGCTGAGTGGAAATTGGGGCAGTCCCTTTCACCGTTAAAGAAAAGAAATAAAAGAAAGGGACAGTCCGCGAAAGTCGTTCTTCAAGCTTTACTTCAAGCTTCCCGTCGTGCTGGCGTCGTGATCGAGACAGGGAAGAAAGTCAAGACTGTTTCCAAGGAGCGTGAAATTTTCTATGCTTCCGGAGAAGGTTTCGAATATCTCGCCAAAACGCTTGTGATCGCGACCGGTGGTTTGTCTTACCCAGGGACTGGGAGCGATGGTTCAGGCTACTCTCTCGCGAAGTCTTTGGGACATAAGATCATTCCGACCACTCCTGCACTCACCCCGCTTCTGACGGATGATCCCGGCTGGAAAAGTCTTTCGGGGATCACGTTGACGGCAGGACTCTCCGTCGTTGTGGATGGAAAAAAAATTGCCCAAAGTGGAGGCGCATTGCTTTTTACACATGTCGGATTCAGCGGGCCTGCAGTGCTGGATATCAGCGGGCCGTGGCTTCGTTGCGATGCGAAACAAAAAGAACTCATTGTGAATTTCCTTCCTGCACGCCGTGAGGCAGATATCGTTCCTGAGGTCGCCCGTTTGGTCGCGGCGCATGCCGATCGGAGCTGGAAACGGTCCCTTATGGCCTATTTTCCGGAGCGGCTTGTGGAGGTCCTTCTTGAAAAGTACGGTATTGATCCCAAAAAGCGACTCGATCAGATTTCAAAAAAGAAAAGAGAATCGTTCATTCGTTCGCTTTTCCGCTGTCCAGTCAAAGTGACAGGATCTCAGGGGTATGAAAAGGCCGAAGTGACAGCCGGCGGGGTAGATCTTACGGAAGTGAACGCGAAAACCCTGGAGTCAAATTTATGCGCCGGACTTTTTTTTGCCGGAGAGATTCTGGACGTGGATGGACGTATCGGCGGTTTCAATTTCCAGTGGGCCTGGGCAAGCGGCACCGTAGTTGGAAAAGCAATACTCCGGAAATTCCGCAACCGGCAAGCCTGAGCGCATTTCGGCCGTAAAAAAATATAATTTCATGGCCACGAACGGCTTTTCTGAGTAGATTATGCCGTATCGTCCCGCATTCAACAGTTTAAAACGGAGTTTTTCATGAAGAAGAATCTTTTATTCCTGCTCGCATTCCTTTTTGCCTTTTCCACAGCCTATGCTGACGAAGAACTTCCGCCGCTCCCCAAGGGTCCGATGATCCTCACGAGCGCTACTCCCGCGATGCAATCACCGGAATACTGGATCAAACGCATTCCCGGGGCGGAAAAGCCCATTAAGACAATGGATCAGATGAAACATTTTAACGAAGAGATCAAGAACATGGTGCCCGAAAATATTGATGTGCTCAAAATCGACAAGAGTCGTCCGGGCAAGACGGTCATCGATCAACTCCAGCTGGAGTACAGCACGCTCAAGAACCGCAAGCTTTTTGACGCGAACGATAAAACCGTGCCGCAAAGTTTTTTTGAGGACGAGATCAAGCCTGTCATGCAGATCGACCAGGTGCCTTCCAAGATCAAGGTGAAATGGGGCGTGGCGACGCGGGCAACCTCGGTGCGCGCGATCCCGACGATGGTAAAAATGATTGAAGGCAGGGGAGATGTTGAATTTGACCAGCTGCAATTCACATTGATCAAGCTTTGGACGCCGGTGGCGATTTATCACAAGTCCAGCGACGGAAAATGGTTCTATGTCCAGGCGCCGTATGTCCGGGGGTGGGTCAAGGCGAAGGATATCGCGATCTTTGAAGGGCGGGAAGAGCTTAAGACCCGCCTCAAATCCGGAAGTTTTCTTGTGGTCACGGGTGAAAGTGTTCGTGTGTTTCGCGATGCGGCTCTAAAGGATGTTTTTCAGCGACCGAGCATGGGGACCGTGATCCCGATGGCGTCTTCCAAATTTTCCGACGGGCCTTACCCGGTCTGGATGCCATATCGCAAAGAGGGCGGGGACGTGGGACTTACGAAATGTTACATCAGCCGGAAAAGCGATGTGACCAAGGGCTTTCCGGTCTACAGCCAGGCGAATGTGATCCGGCAGGCGTTCAAGCTTTTGGGTGCGCGCTACGGCTGGGGCGGGATGTATAACGGCCGCGACTGTTCGGGATTTACGCATGACGTTTTCCTGAGCCTGGGCATTGACCTGCCGCGCGATTCCAAACAGCAGGCCATGGTCGGGACGCAGCTTGGATATTTTGAACCTTTTCAGAACGATGCGGAAAGAAAAGTGGCCCTGAGATCCGCGAGACCGGGAATCACACTGCTTAAGATGCCTCACCACCAGATGATCTACCTCGGGACCGTGAACAACCAGTTCTATGTGATCCATTCGACTTGGGCCGAGCGTACCGGCGACGACCGGTTGGCGGACGAGAAGAACCGGATCAACCAGGTGGTTGTTTCCGATTTGGAACTAAACGGCCGATCTTACATTGGGTCGCTTTTTGACCGTATCATTTCTATCAATGAGATCGATTAGTACCGCATGACATCTAAATTTAAGGGTATGCGGTACAGCCATGATTCTCATTAAACAAAAAATAACGGGTAATCATGACAGCCCCAACCGACCTATCCATTTAAATAAAGGTTGGGGCAGTACTGATAACCCCAAAAATCAAATGGAGAACAGTATTAGATTGTCACGAAAGACGCTCGTCCTGTCGATCATCTTGCTTGTGGCATTTCCCGTCAACTTTCTCTGCGCGGCGAAAGTTGAATCCCCATCGAAAGGATTCTCGATCAAGCCCTCACAGGATTGGATCGAATTATCACTTCCGTTTCAAGGTGTGGTGGCCTCCTATGGGAAAAAAGGGACCCTGGCTACATTCCATATCATCCGGAGAAATCTCAATGGGACCAAAACGGTTGATCAGCTGAAATGGGAAGATCTCTTCAGCCCGGAATTCGGATCGATTGATATCCGTACACAGAACACGACACTTCTGGGCGGGGAAAAAGCGAGGTTTTGTGTTTATACGCTGAAACCTGGTGCGTTCAAAAAAACCATGGAAGGCAAGCTCCCGGCCAAATACATCAATTATGTCCTGATCCACCAAGGTAAACTTTTTTCTATCACGTTCAAGGATACGGAAGATGGGTTTGCTTTGACCTATCCAGCGTTCCTAGCTGTTATCCGCACGCTTCGGTTTGATGCGCCGGAACCGACACCCCAACGAAAACCGACATAACCCGCCGGGAATTTCTCGCCAAGATTCAATCAATAAGAATCGAAGAGTTACACGCGCAAACGGAGGAGTATTTTAGGACCGTGATCTCCCAAGCCAGTCTCGATTCTTTGCATAAGATTTTGAAAGTTTATTTTGACTCTCCGCTCAAGCCCGAAGGTCGTCCACCTTCCATAACCAAGTGCCGAATTTAGCGCTGAAACGTTCTCCTAATTCGTTTATCCAAAGCTAATTGTAGAGTGAAAATTATTAAAACGTCTGAACTGGACAAAAACAGTCTGGTTTGTTATAATTCGGCCGTTGCTGATCAGAACCGGGAGATAAAGGGCCATGCGATACACTACTAAGACGGAATACGGAGTGATTTGTCTGGCGCATATGGCCAAGAAGCCTTGGCCTGGAGCTAGTATTGCCAAAGAGATCGCCGAGCACGAAGGATTTTCCGTGACCTTTACGGAGAAGATCTTGCAGGGGTTGAGGCGGGCTGGCATTACCACTTCTCAGCAGGGAAACAAAGGCGGATGGAGCTTGACCCGTCCCTCCACCGAGATCACTCTCAAAGAAATCATCGAGGCTTTGGAAGGAAGTACCTTTGAGGCTTTTTGCGACATTAAACACCGGAAGAGCATTGTTTGTACTCATTTTTCATTGTGCAAATTGAAACCGGTTTGGTACAAGACACAAAAAACCCTGGATGAACTTTATCAGACCATCACACTGAAGATGATTGCTGAAGATATGATGGGTTTGGCACAGAAACCGGAGCTTGCGTTTGTTCCAAGGACGAGGCCATGAAGAAGGATGAGGGATCTTTTATCCACAAGGACTACGCCTACGGGTTCGTGACTCCGGTCGAATCGGATGCCGCACCGCGCGGCCTTAATGAAGATACGATCCGTTTCATTTCCCAAAAAAAAAATGAACCGGCCTTCCTGCTCGAGTGGCGGCTAAAGGCCTATCGCGAGTGGCTCAAGATGGAAGAGCCTGACTGGTCGAGTGTCCGTTATCCCAAGATCGATTATCAGGACATTATCTATTATTCTGCGCCGAAGAAAAAAAAGGACGGTCCCCAAAGTCTTGCAGACGTGGATCAGGAAATCCTCAAAACTTATGAGAAACTCGGGATACCGCTTGAGGAGCAGAAACTGCTCGCAGGGGTGGCCGTGGATGCAGTCTTTGACAGCGTATCGGTCGCGACGACCTACAAGGCAAAACTCAAGGAATACGGAATTGTCTTTTGCTCCTTTTCGGAGGCGGTGCGCGAGCATCCGGAGCTGGTAAAAAAATATCTGGGTTCCGTGGTGCCGGTAAAGGATAATTTTTTCTCGGCGCTCAATTCCGCGGTCTTCAGCGACGGCTCTTTTTGCTATATTCCCAAAGGCGTGCGCTGTCCGATGGAACTTTCCACGTACTTCCGTATCAACGCCATGGACACGGGCCAGTTCGAACGGACCCTGATCGTGGCGGACGAAGGAAGCTTTGTGAGTTATCTCGAGGGTTGCACCGCGCCGATCCGTGACAAAAACCAGCTTCATGCCGCGGTGGTCGAACTTGTGGCGCATGAAGGGGCCTCGATCAAATATTCGACTGTGCAGAATTGGTACGCCGGAGACAAGGAAGGCAAAGGCGGTATCTACAACTTTGTCACCAAACGCGGGCTTTGCGAGGGCGCTCATTCCAAGATCTCGTGGACGCAGGTGGAAACAGGTTCGGCGATCACATGGAAATACCCAGGCTGTATTTTGAAGGGCGATCATTCGGTCGGAGAGTTTTATTCAGTGGCTGTGGTCAATAACCATCAGCAGGCCGACACCGGGACCAAGATGATCCATCTCGGGCAACATACGAAAAGTACGATTATTTCCAAGGGGATTTCCGCGCGTTTCGGCAAGAACACTTACCGCGGGCTCGTGAAAATGCTGCCGCGTGCCACCGGCTCACGCAACTACACTCAATGTGATTCTCTTTTGATGGGTGACCGGTCGAGCGCGAATACGTTCCCAACGCTTGAAGTCAATAACCGGACCTCGCGGGCCGAACATGAAGCCACGACCTCAAGGATCAGCGAGGACCAGCTTTTTTACTGCCGACAGCGCGGTATGTCTGCGGAGAATGCCATCTCCGTGATCGTTCACGGGTTTTGCAAGGAGGTGTTCAAGAATCTGCCGATGGAATTTGCTGTCGAGGCCCAGCGGCTGATGAGTGTGAGCTTGGAAGGAAGTGTCGGGTGATACGAGTATGGCGGAGGGTGTACGGCGTACTTTTGAAATTATGGAATTCTTTCTGAATAGAAAAGGAGTTTATTCTTATGCTGGAGATTAAAGACTTGCATGTCAGCATCGAGGGAGTGGAGATTCTGAAAGGGATCGATCTTTCGGTCAAAACCGGGGAGGTACATGCCGTCATGGGCCCGAACGGTTCGGGGAAAAGCACGCTTGCGCGCGTGCTGGCCGGTCATCCGTCGTATATCGTGACGCGCGGGAGCGCGACTTACGAGGGCAAAAACCTCTTTGAAATGGCGATCGAGGAACGGGCGCGCCGGGGCATTTTCCTTGCGTTTCAATATCCGATCGATATTCCGGGGGTGAATAACGCGTACTTCCTGAAAGCCGCCGTGAATGAGACGCGGAAAGCCAGGGGGCTGGAGGAACTTGACGCCATGGAGTTTCTGGAATTTCTGAAAGAAAAGATGAAGATCGTGGAAATGGACGAGAGTTTCCTGAATCGTCCCGTGAATGAAGGATTCTCCGGCGGCGAAAAAAAACGCAACGAGATTCTTCAGCTGGCAGCGCTGGGGCCCAAACTGGCCATTCTGGACGAAACCGATTCCGGCCTTGATATTGATGCTTTGAAGATCGTCTCGGAAGGTGTGAACCGTTTGCGCAACCCCGATCGTTCGTTCATTTTGGTCACGCATTATCAAAGAATGCTCAACTACATCACACCGGATCGCGTGCACGTGCTTATGGGCGGGAAGATCGTGATGTCGGGCGGCAAAGATCTCGCATTCAAGCTTGAAGAAAAAGGGTACGAATGGGTACAGGCCTGATGTGGGCATGCTTTCATTCCGTACACGGCGCACCCTAGATAGTCGGCCGCGGCCGAGTTTTGGAACGGTGCACTTTAAACTTCACACTAGGAAATCGATGGAACTAAGAAAGTATCAGGAAGCGTATGAAAAACTGAAACGGGACAGGCAGGGCGACCCGTCGTGGCTTCTCCGTTTGCGTGAGGAGGCCATGACTTCGTTTGTCCAAAAAGGATTTCCGACGACAAAGGATGACTCGTGGCGGTACACGGATGTGACAGCGATCCGGGAGGCCTTATTAGACCTCCATGAGGCGATCCCGGAATTGTCCCGGGAAACCGTCGAAGCGTTGAAGCGGAAAAGCGGCCGCAATTTTCTGCTGGTGGTAAATGGGAAATTCTTGCGTGAGCATTCTTCGGTCGAGGAAGGGGTCGATGTAACAGACCTTGCGGAGGCGGTCGTTTCACGATCCGATCTCCTGGAGCCGCATCTGGGCCGGTATGTGGTTCCCGGGAGTGATGCCTTTTCAGCATTGAGTATCGGTTTATTTAAACAGGGTCTTTTTATCCGCATACCCGAAAACCTGATTGTGAAAGAACCGATTCACATGGTGTTCTTCACCAATTCCTCAAGAGGCCGGAGTCTGTTCCAGATACGGAATCTCATCATGATCGGGGAAAAAAGCAAGGCAGCGATCGCGGAAACTTATGCGGCGGAAGACGGAAAAAAATATTTCACAAACGTTGTGACGGAGATCGTTCTTGAAGAGGGCGCCCAAATGGAACATTGCAAGATTCAGCAGGAGCATCCCGAGGCTTTTCATGTTGCGGTGACACAAGTGGTCCAGCACCGAGGGAGTTCCTTTGTTTCGTTCGTGCTTTCAACCGGTGCCCGTTTGATGCGGGATGATTGTCGCGTTGCGTTGGCGGCGGAGGGCGCGTCCTGCGAACTGAACGGGCTTTATCTGGGCGATAAAGACCAGGTGCTGGATCATCAGACTTTTGTGGACCATCAGAAACCGGACGGCAAGAGCGACCAGTTTTTCAAGGGACTTTTGGCCGGGAGTTCCAGGGGCGTTTTTCGCGGGCATGTTATGGTACGCCAGGACGCCCAGCGGACCGATGCACATCAGACCAATAAGAACCTGCTTCTTTCGGATACCGCGAAGGTCGATACCCAGCCACAACTTGAGATCCTTGCCGATGAGGTCAATTGCGGTCACGGCGCGGCCGTCGGTCAGCTTCAGGAAGACGCGCTTTTTTATTTACGTTCACGGGGGATCGGTGAGAAAGAAGCCGGGCGCATGCTGGCTCAGGGGTTTGCCCGGGAAGTGATCGATCGGTCGAGTCTTAGCTTCATGAAAGAAACCTTGTCGGAACTTGTGAGCGAAAAATTGATGCAACAACTTTGCAGTCGTTTATAAAAAAATCTTTGTCGTTGCGAGTCCCGCCAGTGGCGGGGCGAAGCAATCTCGTTTTTACAGAGAGATTACCACGCCCTAAAAACAGGGCTCGCAATGACTAAGGGGGAAGGTGAATAAATTATGAATATGGAAAATTTTAATGTGGAGCAAATAAGAAAAGATTTTCCGATCCTCCTGGAGCGAGTCTACGACAAACCGCTCACGTATCTTGACAATGCCGCAACGACGCAAAAGCCCCAGGCTGTGATCGACACCCTGGCGCAGTATTATTCCAAAGAGAACGCGAATATCCACCGGGGCATTTTCTGCCTGAGCGAGCAGGCGACCAAGCGTTACAAGAGCGCGCGTCACAAGGTTCAGGAATTCGTGGGGGCCTCTTCGGATAAAGAGATCATTTTTGTGCGTGGGACCACGGAAGCGCTCAACCTCGTGGCCCAGTGTTATGGCCGGACTTTCCTCAAAGCGGGTGACGAGGTTCTTATCACTCACATGGAGCATCATTCCAATATCGTTCCCTGGCAGATGCTTGCAGAAGGGACCGGTATCAAACTTAAGGTTGCTCCCATCAACGATCAAGGTGAACTTATTTTGGAAGATTTCAAAAAGCTTCTCACGGACAAAGTGAAGTTCGTCTCAGCTGTCCATGTCTCGAATGCGCTTGGTACAGTCAACCCCGTCAAGGAGATTGTACGCCTCGCGCACGCGAAGGGAATTCCTGTCATGGTCGATGGTGCGCAGGCCGTGGCGCATACTCCCTTGAATGTCCGGGACCTGGATTGCGATTTTTACGCGTTTTCCGGACATAAACTTCTCGGGCCCACGGGGATCGGCGTGCTTTACGGGAAAAAAGAGTTTCTCGAGAAAATGCCCCCTTACCAGGGCGGCGGAGACATGATCCGTTCCGTAACATTTGAAAAGACAATCTACAATGACCTGCCGTATAAATTCGAAGCCGGCACGCCGCATATCGCAGGAGTGATCGGGCTTGGCGTGGCGATCGATTACATCGGTTCGATCGGACTCGAACGGATCGAAGCGTATGAACAAGAACTTTTGAAATATGGGACCGAAAAGCTTTTGCAGGTTCCGGGTCTCAGGCTCATCGGAACCGCGAAGCATAAATCCGCCATTCTTTCCTTTGTGCTGGGTGAGGCGCACGCGCATGATATCGGGACGATTCTGGACCGCCAGGGGATCGCAATCCGGGCGGGCCATCATTGCGCCATGCCCGTAATGCAGCGTTTTAATGTTCCTGCCACGACGCGCGCCTCACTTGCTTTTTATAATACGCGCGAAGAGATCGACCGTTTGGTTGCAGCGCTTCATGAGGTGACGGAGGTGTTCCGGTGAACGGGGATATCCGTGAGCTTTATCAGCAGATGATCATGGACCATAACAAGAACCCTCGGAATTTTCACGTGATGACGGGTGCCGACCGGACGGTGGAAGGCTATAACCCTCTCTGCGGGGATCATTTCAAAGTCTACCTGAAGCTGGAGGGGGATATCATCAAGGACATCAGTTTCGACGGCTCGGGATGTGCGATCTCGAAATCCTCCGCGTCGATGATGACCGCGGCCCTCAAGGGGAAAACCCGGTCAGAAGCCAAAGTCCTTTTTGAGGAGGTTCATAAGATGCTCTCCCGCGGGATCGGCGAACCTTTCGATACTGCGAAGGTCGGAAAGCTTGCGACGCTCGGCGGCGTGTGCGAATTTCCGTCGCGTGTCAAATGCGCCTCGCTTGCGTGGCATGCCATGCTCGAGGGTTTGGAACCTACGGGGAAGCAAGTCACCACCGAGTAGCAAAAGGGGACTCGGGACTAGGGACTCGGGACTCGTCTCTCGTTTTCAAAAACGAACCCCGAGGCGCGAGTCCCGAATAATGGAACGAAAAGGGTAAGACGACTTATGACGCAACACAGCCAGGATTCACAGGAGTCCCTTGAAAAAAAAGTATGGGATCAATTGCGGCTTTGCTACGACTATGAGATCCCGGTCAATATCGTGGAGCTGGGGCTTATTTATGGTTTTAAGATCGAGGAGCTTCCGAAGGGAGGTAAGTCGGTCGAGGTACGTATGACATTTACCAGCCCCATGTGTCCGATGGGGGATCTCATCAAAAAAGATGTGGAACGCCGCGTTGCGACCGTTCCCGACATCAAGAAAGTCTCCGTGGAGATCGCCTTTGATCCGCCGTGGGACCAGTCCCGCATGAGCGAATCAGCAAAATTACAACTAGGCCTTTTGTAATTTAATAGAACAAAGAACAATTCCCCACAAGAGCATCGATCCCCAAAGCGGGATTCCCCAATAGCCCATGAGTGGGACGATCATTCCCAACGCCAGAGAAAGCGCGCAGGCCCAGAGACTGAATCCCAGGCATTTGCGGATCCAGGATCCGCAAGGGATTCGATCCATGATCATGAGTGTGGCGAGGAACAGAAAATAGATAACGGTGTAGTGGTGGATCTGGGTCACGGGTGATGTGAAAAGCATAAGCATGGGGAAAAGCGAAAATTCAGCGAGTGACCTTAGCGAATCTTTCTCTGACGAGGAAGAGATATTTCGTGTCTTAATGAACGGAAGCGCGAGCAGCAGGATCCCGAGTCCTGAAGTGATAAACCGGACCGGTGCGCGTTGGAGTGGCCGATGAATGGTGCTTCAGACGGCCATACAAAGCGCGTGATGACCGCGTAGATCGATTGGTTATCTTCCGCAAAAGGGGTAAAAAGTTCTCCCCATAGATAGTGCTGGTAGGCGGTATCTGATTGAGAAATCGACATCAGGCCCCGCCAGATTTTCAAGAGTTCCCAGTTCTGGTGAAAACCGATGACCAGAGAAGGGAGCAGGAAGAAGAAAAGGCAGAATCCCACGATCGTACTTAGAAGGATTCTCCACTCCCGCTTCATCAGGAAAAAGAAAAAAAGAAAAGCAAGCGGGCTGATCTTGAGTGCCACGGCGAAGGCAAGCAAGAGTCCGATCAAGATCTTTTGTTGTTTAAGGTAATTATAAAAAATGGCGGCTTCGAAAAAAAGCGAAATAATCCCGAATTGTCCCCGCGTGAGCGTGTTCAGGAACATGGGAAGGCAGAAGATCATGGCTAGAGCGATCTGCCAGGGCGCGGGACGGGCGTCCTCCGGAAAGCGCCGGCAAAGCATTACGGTTCCGTCCGGCGAGACAGGCAAGTGACAAAAGGTAAGCGAGTGCGACCGTTGCTCCCAGAGGCCATTTCGAGAATGGTGCCAAGAAGACCGCCAGGATCGGGGGGTAGACATAATGCCAGTGTCGCGCATTCTCGATTCCGTAAATATGGTTCGCCCGGCCTTCGGCGACCATTTCACCTGCTTTCAGGAATACCGTCGATCGGTGCGTTGTTTGGGGCTGATAGCGCCGCGGTAGAATGTGGAAATGCCAATGCCCCAGGCGAGTCCCAGGATAAGCAGGACGCCGAGCCATTTTTTTCTAAAAAAGAATTCTATGAATTTCTGGACGAGTTCCATGTCTTTGGTAAAGGAATAAAGCATATCGTGTGCGGCGTAAGTCACCGCACTCTCTACACCGTACCGCCTTTTCGATTGAATCTAATACACCAATCGGGCTATAATCACACCTCATTTTTGGGATTTATTGACACATCTTCAAAGAGGAAATGAAACTCATGTCCAAAGCCCGGTCACATCACAAGCGTCTTTATGGGTCCAAGATCATTCAAGAGGATATCGCGGAACTTGCGAAATACCTCAAAAACCAACTCAGGCATTTTGAAGGAAAAACCTTTCTCGTGACCGGGGCGGGTGGCTTTCTTGGTAATTACATTGTTCTGCTTTTTCGCTATCTCAACGAGAAACTTCTAAAGAAAAAACTTTCCGCAATTCTGCTCGATAATTTTATCACTGGCTATGAACAGCAGATTTTTTCTGACGACCATCTGACCTTCCAGAAGCATAACGTGATTGAACCCTTCCGAACGGACAAGAAGATCGACTATCTGATCCACGCCGCGGGGATTGCTTCGCCGGTCTATTATACCAAGTTTCCGGTCGAGACGATGGACGTCGGGACGATCGGGACGCGGAATATGCTGGAGCTTGCGCGTGAGAAAAAAGTGAAGAGTTTTCTTTTCACCAGTTCGAGCGAAGTTTACGGAGATCCAGACGACAAACACGTGCCCACCGCCGAAGAATATCGCGGAAATGTGTCCGTGACCGGGCCGCGCGCCTGCTATGACGAATCCAAGCGTTTCGGCGAAACGATGTGCGAGACCTTTTGGCACGTTTACGGCGTGCCGGTCAAAATGGTGCGTCCTTTCAATGTGTACGGTCCGGGCATCCGCCCGGATGATTACCGGGTGTTACCGAACTTCATTGAGCACGCGCTCAGGAAGGAACCGCTTCCGATCCATGGCGACGGCCGCAACACGCGCGCTTTTTGTTACATTAATGACGCAATTGAGATGCTTTTCCGGGTGCTGTTTTCGAATGCCCAGGGGGAATCATTCAACATCGGAAATCCCGAGATGGAACTTTCGGTGGCCGGGCTTGCAAAATATGTCGCAGAAGCAATACCTTATCCCGTGAAGATCGTGCATATCGATCCACCGCACGCGGTCTACTCCAAAAGCGATCCGAAACGCCGCTGTCCCGATATCTCCAAGATCAAGAAGATCACAGGATTTCGACCCAGGTACCCGTTCAAGGAAGGACTTCGAAGGACCATTGTCTGGTTCAGCGAAATGTGAAAATCCAGTAGAACGGGAAACAAGAAACGTTGTTCGGAAGTGGCTGTTTCATTTGCCGTTCCCTGGTTACATTACCCGATTCATTTCAAAGAAAGGAATCACTATGGAGTTAGAGACGATCAGGCACATCAAACCGGCCTTCGTGGATGCGCGCGGTGAAATTATCAATGTTTTTGAAGGCACAACCGGCCACGTGGCCTATATCACTTCCAGGAAAGGGTCGGTGCGTGCGAATCACTACCATAAGAAAGACACCCAGCACATGTACTTGATCAGCGGAGCTTATGAAAGCCACTCGTGCGAAGTGAATAACCCTTCAAACAAGAAGGTTCTCTGTGTGAAGGCCGGTGATATTGTGAGCACGCCGCCCATGGTTGCCCATGCCCAAAAGTTCACCGAGGACTCTGTTTTTCTTTCGCTTACGACCCGGGAGCGCGAAGAGGGGAAGTACGAAGAAGACACGATCGCCTATGCCGTGATCGAAGGGTATCTTAACAAAAAGTTGAAAACCAGATAAATGCGATAAGACGATGAATAGAATAATCGTCATCACCGGAGCCAGCCGCGGCTTGGGGCTCGCCTTGGCCAAACAATTCGCCGTCTCGGGCGATACCGTGTTCGGGATCAGTCGTACCCGCAAATATTGGTCTGCCGCGAAAAAAGCCGTTCCCGCCGATCATTTCAAACTACTCGCCGGAGACATCACCTCTGAAAAAACAGTCAAGGCCTTGCTGGCGGAGATCAAACGCCGAGCCGGTCGCATCGATATCCTGATCAACAATGCCGGCTACTGTGCGCCGCTGGCCCGTGTTGAAAAGATCTCGCTGAAGGAATTCCGGGAGCATTTCAGGCAGAATCTGGATACTACGTTTCTGATGTGCAAATATGCGATCCCGGTCATGAAAAAACAGGCGCGTGCGCTCATTATGAATGTTTCTTCCATGGCGGGAACCCGGGCGGTGCCGCGTCTTGTGTCGTATTCGGCGGCAAAGTTCGGGGTGCTTGCGCTGTCGCAGGCGATCGCCAAAGAGAATTCGGAAACGGGCCTTCGTTGCATCACAATCTGTCCGGGCGGCATGAACACGGAAATGCGCCGTGAACTTTTCGGCATGGAGGACGCGATGCACCAGCAAACCCCGGAGTTTGTGTCCGGTATCATGTTCCAGATCGCGGAGGGGAAGATATCGGTTCCTTCCGGCGGCCATATCATCATCCGTCACAGCAAGATCGCCGGAATTTTCCCGCCGCCCGCAGCCTGAGAGATTTATGACAAACGATCCGCATCGGAGGAAAACGTGCCGTTATTGCGATACCCCGCTCGGGAAGGCTTTTCTGGACCTCGGGTCTCAGTCGCTTGCGAACAATCTTCCACGTAAAACGGATGCAGAAAAATCCGAATTTCATTGCCCGCTTGCCGTCGTCAAGTGTCCGAAATGTCATCTCGTGCAACTGACGCATTCGGTGCCTGCCCATTTAATGTTCGACGAATACCTTTATGTGAGTTCCACGACCCAGACCTTCAGGACTCATTTCGCCGAATACGCCGGGGATGTGAGGAACCGTTTGCTTAAGAAAGACAAACCACTTGCGGTGGATATCGGCAGTAATGATGGCCTGCTCGTCTCCTGTTATGACAAAGCCGGGATGCGCGGGATTGGAGTTGAGCCTGCCAAGAACCTTGCCGCGGACGCAAACAAACGGGGCATTACGACGTTGAACCGCTATTTTGGGGAAGAAACTGTGCGTGAAATTATAGCAAAATACGGCAAGGCAAGCGTCATCAGCGCCAACAATGTGTTTGCCCACATCGATGATATTCAGTCCGTGGCCCGGAACGTCGGGGAACTTCTTGCGGACGACGGTTTTTTCGTGATTGAATTCGCTTACCTCGTGACGATGCTTAAGAAGATGTTCTTCGACATGATCTATCACGAACACGTCTGTTACATCGGAGTCACCGCGCTTGGGTTTCTTATGGAACGCTTCGGGATGGAGATCTTTGACATCACCGAGGTCGGCACCCACGGCGGGTCCTTGCGGGTTTTTATACAAAAAAAAGGCGGTCCCTATCGGCGGACGTTGATTGTTGACCGGTTTTTACGCGAAGAAAAAGAAAAAGGTTACCTCGGGGCAAAGGTCTATCGGGATTTTGCCGAGGGGGTGATGGGCTTTAAAGAAAAGCTCAACAGAATGATTGCGGCTCTCAAAAAACAGGGGAAAACGATCTCCGGATATGGCGCGCCGGCTAAAGCTTCGACGATCATCAACTTCTGCGGGCTGACGCCGCGCGAGATCGACTATATCGTTGACGACAACCCCCTCAAACAGGACCGTCTGATTCCGGGCCAAAAAATCCCCATCGTGACAAGCGCTCATCTGAACAAACATCCCACGGACTATGTCCTGATTTTTGCATGGAATTTTGCCAAGGAGATCATCTCAAAAATCGAGCCACTCCGCGCCAAGGGTGTCAAATTCATCATTCCGCTCCCGGAACCTGAGGTTGTCTAGGTTCCCATAGAAGACGAAGTTTTAGGAGGCCCTTGAAGAATCTTCTGAAAATATCCGGCATCATAAGGTAAAATCCTTTTTGTGAAGATATCCGAATTCTATAAAAAACAGAAGTCCACGATTTCCTTTGAGTTCTTTCCGCCCAAGACCGTGGAAGGGGAAGCGAAGCTTTTTCAGACCGTGACAGAACTGAAAAAGCTTGTGCCTTCCTTTGTGTCGGTGACTTACGGGGCGATGGGGAACACGCAGGCAAACACGCTACGCATTGTGGAAGAAATCAAACACAAGATTGGTATCGAAGTTGCGGCGCATTTGACCTGTGTGGCTCACAATCGTGGAGAGATCGAGCGGATTCTCACGACGCTCCACGCAAAGGGCATCGAAAACATTATTGCGCTCCGGGGCGATCCGCCGCAGAGCGAGACACAGTTCAAAGCCCCGCCGGACGGTTTTCACCACGCTGCGGAACTCGTGCGGTTCATCCGCCGGCATCCCCAGCTTGGCAAGGCGTTTGATCTTGGTGTGGCGGGTTATCCGGAAGGCCATCCGGAGTGCAGAGACAAACAAAAGGATCTTGAATATCTTAAACAAAAAGTGGATGAAGGCGCAGATGTGGTCGTAACACAGCTTTTTTTTGATAACCGTCACTACTTTGATTTTGTGAAGCGGGCTCGCAGGATCGGTATCAAAGTCCCGATCGTTCCGGGTATTATGCCGGTCACGCACGGGCCCCAGATCGAGAAGTTTTCGCGGATGTGCGGGGCCGAGATTCCGCAGAAGATTCATGAAGCAATCACCCGTTTCGGGGAGGACCAGGTCTCAATCATGAAATTCGGGGTCGAGTATGCCACGCGCCAAAGCGAAGAGCTCCTTCAGGAGGGTGCTCCCGGGCTTCATTTTTACACCTTGAACCAGTCGCTCGCAACTTGCCAGATCTTCGCCAATCTTCATCTTGCACGTGCGGCATAAACTCGTACCATGAACGTTCTATAACTATTTAGGAGTCTTAGCATGAAAAAACAGAAGACACGCATCGAGAAAGATTCCCTTGGCACAAGGCCCGTTCCCGCAGCGGCCCATTACGGAATCGAAACAGTGCGGGCGATCGAGAATTTCCCAATATCGGGTCTGGGTTTTCATCCTGATTTTATTTGGGCGCTGGCTGTGGTCAAAAAAGCATGCGCTCTTTCGAACTGCTCCCTTGGGCGTTTGGACAGTCGGCGTGCGCGGGCCATTATCAAAGCTTGCGACGAAATGATGACAGGAATTCATGACCGCGAATTTATGACTGACGCATTGCAGTCGGGTGCCGGGGTTTCGATCCACATGAACGCGAATGAGGTCATTACGAACCGCGCGCTGGAGATTCTGGGCCGTAAAAAAGGCGACCACTCCTACCTTCACTCGCACGACCACGTGAATATGGGGCAATCCACCAATGATGTGATTCCAACGGCGCTTCGTCTCGCAGCTCTGAAACTTTTGGGAGAATTCCGTCTCGCTTCGCAAGAGCTTGAGAAGGCCCTCATGAAAAAAGCCCGTGAATTTTGCAATATCGTTAAGGCCGGGCGTACGCATCTCCAGGACGCTGCACCTGTTACGCTGGGCCAGGAATTTGCCGGCTGGGCAGTTCAACTTCAAAAGGGGAGAGAGCGCCTGGAGCTTTTGACCCCGGGTCTTTTGGAGCTTGGGATCGGTGGCTCGGCAGTCGGGACGGGGCTTAATACTTCACTCCGGTACACGAGAACGGTCGTCCGGAACTTAAAAAAGCTGACGGGGTTTCCGGTCAAAGGGGCAAGGAACCTTTTTACAGTAATGCAAAATGATGCGGATTTCGCAGCAGTATCCGGCGCTCTCCGGGATTATTCACTTTCCATGATCCAGATCGCGAATGATCTCAGACTTCTGAGTTCCGGTCCGAACACGGGATTCAGCGAGATACGTCTTCCGGTACTTCAACCCGGTTCTTCGATCATGCCCGGCAAAGTGAATCCTGTGGTCCCCGAGGTGACGGTACAGGTCGGTTATCAAGTGATCGGTAACGACACCACAATCGCGATCGCAGCCGCAAGCGGGGAGTGTGAATTGAACGTGATGCGCCCCGTGATCATCCACAATCTTCTGCAGTCCTTTGAGATTCTTAAGAACACGCTGAAAGTGTTAAGAACTCGTTGTGTCGAAGGGATCCAGGCAGACCGCGAAAAATGCCGTTATTACGCGGAAAACAGCTTTGGTATTGCCGCAGCGCTGAATCCTTATATCGGTTATTCCAAAGCCGCGGAATGTGTCAAAGAGGCACTCAGGACGAGGCGGACCTTACGCCATGTCGTTCTTTCCAAAGGATTGCTGAGTGAGGAACAACTCACCCGTATTCTCTCTCCCGAAAATCTGACCCAACCGCAAAAATAGATCACAGACACAGAAAGAAGATTCGGGAGCGGTTTCTTAACCCGTCGCCCATGGTTTGGGTCGATAAAAAATACTTGTGGCCAAGATCATTTTCAGTATAATGACGCTCCAACTTTAAAGAACATAAGCACTTGGAGCGTCTCAAGGCATTCTCGTTTTGTCTGGTGTTTTGTCTGGCAAGTTGGAAAATAACGGACCCTCCGGGCCAAAGGGAAAGGGAGGGTGACAATACTGATCCCTCCGGAATTTCCCGGGGCTCAAGCAGATAATTCCGTTATGTTTTTAAAATACCTATGGAGGAAGTTTTGTCCCCTATCACTATAAAGCAGTTACTTGAAGCGGGTGTCCATTTCGGACATCAGACACAACGCTGGAATCCCAAGATGAAAAAATACATCTTTGGAGAGCGCAACGGTATCTATATCATCAATCTCGAGCTGACCCTCGCTTGTCTTGAAAAGGCTCTTGTGTTTCTCAAACAAGTCGCCGCTGAAGGCAAAGACGTTCTTTTCGTCGGCACCAAAAAGCAGGCGCAAATCCCGCTTAAAGAAGCCGCGGAATCGTGCGGGATGCCTTACGTGAATCAGCGTTGGCTGGGCGGGATGCTCACGAATTTTGAGACGATCCGAAAATCCATTAAAAAACTCGATTCAATTGACAAAATGGAGCAGGACGGCAGTTTCCAGTTCATCACAAAAAAAGAGATCAGTTCTCTCAAGAAAGAACGTGAAAAGCTCATCAAGAATCTTTCGGGGGTTCGTGAAATGCGCAAGGTTCCCGGAGCTGTTTTCGTGGTTGATGCGGAACTGGAAAAGATATCGATCGCGGAGGCAAAAAAACTTGGGATCCCGGTTGTGGCCGTGCTTGATACAAACGGCAATCCGGACGATATTGATCATCCCTTGCCGGGGAATGATGATGCGATCAAAGCTATCAAGCTTTTTTGCGAAACGGTCTCAGGCGCGGTCGCGGAAGGTCGTAAGGAATTCCAGAAAATCGCCCAGGATAAAGCGGACGCGCTTCAGGCGGAGCTCGCTGCGGAAGAAGCCGCGGGCACGGAAACTGTGATTGATGAGGATGTCATCGAAGAGAAGCTTGATCCAAAGATATTGGCCGGTGTTGTGATGACCGACGAAGTGAAGCCGAAGGCCAAAAAGCCCGCCAAGAAGAAAGACGGCGAAATTTAATCTCCTTATTCTCATCAAAGTCGTAAAGGACAAGACATTATGACGACCAGAGAAGTGAAATTCAACAGCTCGGATCTGACAAAGCTTCGGGAATTAACCGGGGCGGGAATGATGGATTGCAAGAACGCTCTTGTGGAAGCGGGGGGGGACCTGAAAGGGGCCCAGGACGTGATCCGCAAGAAGGGCCTTGATATTGCTAAGAAAAAGTCCACTCGGGAAGCTCGCGAGGGTCAGATTGTTTCCTATATTCATGCCGGCGGCAAACTGGGCGTGCTTTTAGAAATTAATTGTGAGACCGACTTTGTGGCCAAGAACGAGACCTTTCAGTCCTTCACGCGCGATATCGCCATGCAGATCGCGGCAGCGCACCCCCTGTATGTGAGCCCGGATGATATTTCAGTCGCGGACCTTGAAAAAGAGAAAGCGGTTTTCTTCGAACAGGTAAAGGACAAACCAGAACAGGTCCGTAACAAAATTATCGAGGGAAAACTCGCGAAGCGTTATGAGGATATCTGCCTTCTCAGTCAGAAATTCATCAAGGATGACAGCCGGACTGTGCGGGATCTTTTAACCGAGTTTATTGCGAAGATCGGCGAAAATATCATCATCCGCCGTTTCGTGCGCTTTGAAGTCGGCGGCAGCTAAGACCGGTCGTAAGTTGTAAGCTGTAAGGTCAAGTAAGAAGCTTGCCACTTATGGCTTGCCGTTTATCACTGAAAAAAAATGAAAAAACCCATCTATAGACGCGTCGTACTCAAACTTTCCGGAGAAGCCCTCGAGGGCGAGCGCGGTTTCGGGATCGATCCCAAGACCATCGCTTCCATTGCACGACAGATCAAGGACGTTCATGAGCTGGGTGTGAACATTGTCTGCATCATCGGCGGCGGGAACTTTTTCCGAGGGGTTGAGGGCGAGAAGAACGGGATCGACCGGGCCACGGCAGATTACATTGGGATGCTCGCCACGGTGATGAATGGGCTTGTGATGTCCGATGCGCTCGAGAAGGTCGGGGTCCAGACACGTGTCCAATCTGCGCTTGAGATCAAGGCTCTCTGTGAGCCGTATATTCGCCGCCGGGCCATGCGCCATCTTGAAAAAGGCCGCGTGGTGATTTTTGCCGCCGGTACCGGAAATCCCTATTTCACGACCGATACAGCCGCCGCGCTCCGCGCTGTCGAAATGAATGCGGAAGTTATTTTGAAAGCGACCAAAGTGGACGGGGTCTATGACAAGGATCCGATGAAACACAAGGACGCCAAAAAGTTCACGAATCTCAGCTACCTCAACGTTATCAAGAAACGACTTCGCGTAATGGACACAACCGCAACCTCGCTTTGCATGGAGAACCAGTTGCCGATCGTGGTATTCAACTTGAACCAGCCCGGCAATATCCGCCGTGTGGTCATGGGCGAGAAGATCGGAACTTTGGTTTCTTAAATTCGCATTTATAACACGTATTGCAAACTTTGGGCCCATTCAAAGGGGGATTTATGAACGATATTACGGATGTGAAAAAAATCGCTGAAGAAACAAAGAGAAAGATGACCAAGAGCGTGGAATCCACAAAAAAGGAATTCCAGAATATCCGCACTGGTCGTGCGTCCATCGCTTTAGTCGAAGGTATCCAGGTTAACTACTACAATACGCCCACGCCGATCAAGAACCTCGGTACGATTTCCACGCCGGACGCCAGGACTATCCAGATCCAGCCATGGGACATCAGCGCCGTAGCGGAGATCGAAAAAGCGATCCTGAAGTCCGATCTCGGTCTTACGCCTGCCAATGACGGGAAGATCCTCCGTATTCAGATCCCGGCGCTTACGGAAGAGCGACGCAATGAGCTTACCAAGGTCATTCGCAAAGTTGCTGAAGAAGGCCGTGTCTCGATCCGCAATGCCCGCCACGAGGCGATCGAACATGTCAAGAAGCTTGAGAAGGCCAAGACGGTTCCCGAGGATATGTCGCATGCGTCTCAAAAAGAGATCCAAAAATTTACGGACCAGTTCATCGCACAAGTCGATGAAGCCCTAAAGCACAAAGAGACGGAAATACATTCCATTTAGCACGGAGTACAGTGCACGGCGAAAACGCCGTACTCGTTGCGCCTTACCCCGTACGGCAGTTACGGGCCCGTAGCTCAGTTGGTAGAGCACCGCCCTTTTAAGGCGGGTGTCGATGGTTCGAATCCATCCGGGCTCACAAATACCCGGAACCATATGGTTCCGGGTATTTGTGTTTCAAGGGGATTCGAACGGGAGCACTGCTTACAAAAATGACGGGTGTCATGTTTGTGGTGCGGGTGGCCGACCTGAAGCGATAGCGGAAGGCGCTCGAATCCATCCGGGCCCACCCCTAATGTGCTCTCTGAAAACGAGAGATAAAAAAATCCCCGAGCATAATATTGGTTCGGGGATTTTTGTTTTTATACACTCGACATGACCGCATAAAAAACAAAAAAATATGAGATGGTCAAAACTCTAAGTCGTTATCGTCATCAGAAACGCAATAAGAAATAAATAGGACAAAAAACAATCCATTCAAATCTTTCCTCTATCTCCCAATCGCCGATTGGTGAATGCCCGCAGATAAATGGCATTTCTCGCGACTCGAATAAAATGGTCTGTGCCACAATAGACCATTTTCCAGAATCACAGACAATAACGTCTATTAAATGTGGTTAGACATCCCTAAGGTGTACACAGTACTGCTTGGGGGTGAGAGTGGTAATGCCCCGTTCCCTTTTTATCGATCTAGTTTTTAAGCAAAAATCAGGATCAAAAGATGGTGTAGGTAGTATAATCCTTCCGCACGAATACTTTTTTAAAGTTAATAACGAGAAAATCAACAAATGAAGACTACGCGAAAGGTATTTTGGATTATTCTTTTCGCAGGCACGTTCTTTGGAGGTGTCCGCGTATTGCAGGCTGCCACCGGATACGAGGTAAAGTGCAAAGACGCAAAATGCGGATTCAAGACCCAAGCGGGAATTGGGGGCGGATTTGCCTTTGAAACGGCCGCCGGTTTCTGTGCCCCGTGCAAGAAATGGGTTTCGGTGACTTGGAAGCGGGGAGAGAAGGCTCCTGTTCCGTTTGCAATGTTCTGGGACCCTCAAACGGGCGAAATCCGTCGGCTTTACAAGTGTCCGAAGTGCAAGCAGCCCTTTGTCGTCATCGAGAAGATAGAAGATATGAAATTCTGTCCGCGTTGCAAGAGACCCATCCTTGGAAATAAACGTACTGTGCTTTACGATTAAATTGGACGTCCGCTCATCAACGATCTCGGTTTCACTGGGAATTTGAAAAGGGTTTCGCGGTTTTCCGGAATGCTTCCGGCTTTTTTGCCCCAGTTGAAAAAATCGTTAAGAAACTTGTTGAGCATCGTAGCGAGCATGGTAAACTGAATCAATAGGTAAAATCTCCAAACAAAAAGGAGCTGGCCAATGGGTTTCCACGAAAATCTCTCCTGGCAGATCAAAATCCCTCTCATCAATAACCGTTTTATAATCGGCAATGTCGTTAAGGGCATCGCCATGACTTTATTGTTGTTTTTTATAATCATCGGCTCAATCTTTGGCTGGTCAAACGGTTGGAAGGGGATTGAGCAGGCGCTAATCGCGTGCCTTTGGGCCGGATTATTTCTGGTGATTATTTCTGTTTTTACCCTGGCCGTATTCCTGGGCAATAAATACCTTCTTGAGTTTACTGTAAGCGAAGAAGGCGTGATCATGAAAAGCAGGAGCGAGCGGGCACATTTTGCGCATCGCCTTGCTCTGATTTTAGGGGTATTTGGGCGGAATCTGGCTACTGTGGGAGCGGGGGCCGCAGGCGTTGCGGGAGAGACAAGCATCATGTCCTGGAACAAAATAAAATCCATAAAAACATACCCGGAAAAGAAAATAATCAGGCTCAAGAGGAATTTTCTGGAAACAATGTTTGTGTATTGCACCGAAGAGAATTTCGAGGGCGTCGCCGCTTTAATCGCCAAGAAGACCGCTGAAAATAAGGGGCGCCCGGATAAAATAGGCGAGGTATCTTCCGAGGTGTACTCTAAATGCGGGTGCGGCTCTGTGCAAAGCGTGAATATTCCCGATTCACCTGCAGCAGTCATCTGTCCCAAATGCAACACCAAGGATTTTTCCCATCAGGCTGATGATGCCGCGTGCAAACTTAAAGCGATCCCGGAAAAAAATAATCCGACTAATGAAGAATTTGAGGAAGAAATCAAACGCGAAGAGATCATCAGAAACCTTACACAGCCGCGGGAGCCTGTGCCGTTTTCTCTTGCCTACTGGGTGCTTCTACTGTTTATACCCATCGTAAATATTATAGCTATTTTCTTTTCCCCGCTTATTAAGGGGCTTAAGATTTTTATTTCGGTCATCAATATCATTTTTATAACCAGCATCATTTGGGCAGTAGGTTTTTCGGGAAATTTCCACGACGCGCAGAATACGACAGCATTGATCGGACTTTTTTTGTGCACACTCTACTTGATATGCCTTGTTTACAGCTGGAATGTCGCAAAAGCCGATTGTAAGAGGAAGCTGACTGAATACAAGCGTATCGTGTCGCGTTGGGAGCATTTGTTTTATTGCGATAAATGCAAAGTGGTTTTCTTTGATGATATGCCCGGTCGTTCGGCGCCTGTTGAAAAGATCAAGTCTTTTCTTGTCAGCTGATCGTTTGAAAGGAGATAAACATGCCTTCGGATATTCCCCAGCCTACCGCTGTAGATAAAAAAGTTCCGTTGTGGCTATGGGTTATTCTTGTCCTTGTCTGTGCGGCCGGGATAGCTTTTTTTTCACTCTTCCGTTCTTTTTCGCACGCACCTGTGAAAGAAGAACTGACGCCGCAGCAGAAAGAAGCGATTTTCTCCGATATCCAGGAAGAAAACCTTAAGGCCCCGGAGCCGGAGATTTCGAACGAGCCGTTATTGCCTCAAGAATAAAGCATTACCCAATGAAAGGCATTTTCATGCACGCATTCGCTGCGCGCTCAAGCAGGCATGCCGTTTCTGGCTCGGCGTGCAGTCTGTTTGCACTGGTCGCCCTGGGTTGCCTGCTGATTTCAAGCGGACCCGTGTATGCCCAACAAGCGCTTGACGAGCAGAAGCGTTTGGAGACCATTGGGCACATGACGCGCGGCGAGCAGGTGTTGGCGATCCACCAGTCATTCCTGCAGAACTACGTGCGGCGCGCGGCACTACTGTACCTGCATCGACTGGACGGGTTGGTCTGTCGCGACCTTTTCAGTCTGGGCGATGAGGCCCTCTTTGCCGGCGCGGTGGGCAACACCGATGGTACCGAACACAATCTGGTGTTTATCGAAGGGAATGTGGAGCCTCAACACACGGACGGGGGGCCCTACGTTTTGCCAGCCAGCACTTACCAAAAATTTTGGCCGCCCACGTCGGAGATGAACACTTACTGGCATGAGGTCAACCACGCGCTCCTGGAAATGGCGAACGTAACCATCGACGGCGCCCCGTATGTGAATTCGATGGATCCGGGCGGCGTGCCCGACACTGATAACCATCATGCCTTCATCGAAGGGGTGGGCCAGCGCGGCTCGGAGGCCTATGCGCGGTTGTTGCCCTTCGAGGAGGCGGTGTTCAAAGCGGATCGGGATGCAGCCCAGTATCTCGCGAATGAGGGCAAGCCGATCGACGACTTCCATGAGCGGAAGTTTTGGACCGATGCGCATACGTACTTCATGGCTTTCTTGCAAGGTCAGAGGGGGAGTATGGCACAAATCGCCAAGATGCCTCCCGAGGAACTCGCTCGTTACCGTAACGCAACAGGAGTTTTCTTCTCCACCGCCGACCAGGTGGCGGAGTTTTACCGCAACGGGGGCCTTAGGTCCAACCAGCGCGGCGAGATGCTGCCCATTCGCCCGCCCGCGTGGATCTTTTCACCCCTGCCCCCGGGATCGTTGATGCCCGTGCATATTACTCTGAAAGACGCCGACCACAAAGACCTCGATCAACCCGGTGCGATGGCCCAGGCGAAATTCGTGGTGAAAAACGATGCGTTTTGTCAAGAATTCCGGCTCTGGGTCAGCGAACGCGGAACCGCTGCGCAGATAGGCGTAGGCACAAGTAAAATAACCGGCAAGGAGGTCATGCGGGGACGAATGCGCCTCGCCCTGGTGGAAAACGATTCACTAGTATCGCTTTCCCTTTTTAGAGGAGGCCCCTCCGGCAGCGAGATTGCGAGTAGCGACAAACCGTCCAAACATATGTTCGACAATATCACCTTGTCAGACAAATTTGCGTTCCGGGTCGTATTTTGCAGAAGCAAGTTTTCCGAGATGACCCAGCCGGCCACCTATCACGTCAATCTATTTTACTCGGACGCCGACCCCAACCGCCGGTACCATGACACTGACACGCAGCTGGAGTTCATTGTTCCTGCCACCCCCAAGACGGTGGCCGTTGTCCCTCCAAAGGACCTGGCTACCGGCAAGGGAGTACCGAAAAAAAAATATACCTTTGCCGCTGATCCCCACAACATTCCCCAAAATGCAAAATATACCTGGTACCTAAATGGCACCCAGATCGCCAAAGGTGATAAAAACAAGAAGCCCGGTATAACGACCGCCAAAGGAAAAGGACCGAAAAGCTATACAGTGAAAGTCGTGGCCGTCTGGAAGGTCAAGAACAAGCAGCAACAGACGGATGGCTCATTCACTTTCACTACAACGGCGCCCGCGTCGACCCCGCCATCACCGCCGCCGACTACTCCGCCGGCAACGACAACTCCACCTGTAAAACCGCCGATCGCCAACCCACCGGCCGGAAGCGCAACGACGCCATCACCGCCGCCG
This sequence comes from Candidatus Omnitrophota bacterium, assembly GCA_041653795.1. GTDB lineage: Bacteria > Omnitrophota > Omnitrophia > Omnitrophales > Aquincolibacteriaceae > Aquincolibacterium. The sequence goes on along the minus strand of JBAZER010000006.1, from coordinate 34,393 downwards.
ACTACTCCGCCGGCAACGACAACTCCACCTGTAAAACCGCCGATCGCCAACCCACCGGCCGTAAGCACAACTGTGCCATTGCCGCCGCCGACAACGACTTCGCCGGCGAAACCGCTGGCTGCTAAGGAAATGAAAGCAAATTTGATGGACTGTCTTTGCGAGGCTACAGAAGGGGGGTATAAGTACACACCTGATGAATGCGCAAAGGCTTGGCCTGGCAGTGGCGGGGTCTGCTCGACCAGCGGATCGTTAGGCGGTTTCTTTTGCCGTCCCCTGAAGCCGAAAACGGCTGAAGGAGCAGCTGCGTGCTATGAAAGTGCTTACGGGAAAAAGGCCGGTAGCGCCGAACTTTCGCAGATAGAGAAGGACATCCGCGATGCCAACAAAAAAAACATGAAGCCGCTGAAAGTGACTTTAGCGCCGGATGCAAAGCCGATCAAGGCAATATACGGCACTACGGTCAGCCTTACGGCGAATGTTGAGGGGGGTACTCCCGGTTATACCTATTCCTGGAGCGGCAACGGCGAAGGAAAAGACAACACCTTCACCTTTATCAATACCCGGAAACCCGGATCATCCTCGATCTCGGTTACGGTAAGCGATAGCGACGGCAGTACTGCAACAGCAGGTACTACCGTAGTTGTTGAAGCAATAACCGTTAGGGTCGAAAAGACCTCGCCTCCAACCGATACCGTCACTGTCGGAGGCAAAGCGCAATTCAAGGCCATCGTCATGTCCGGTACCGGCCAAGTGAGCGGGAATTTTAATTTCCAGTGGCAGCCGCATCCTGAGATTGAATTCAATCCTTTTGAAAAATCAGCCACCACGACCGCGACTTTCAGAAAGCCGGGGACACACAATATCTACGTCCAGGCGTTGGTGAAGGACGGTGCAAAATACACGACCCTCGGGGAATCCAATCAGGTGACGATCACCGTTGTCAATCCGAGCTGGAAAATGGAATTCAATCCGCAGGAGCCGCTCATAGGACAGGAAGTGAGGGCGAAGATCAGCCCTGACGCGGGGAAAGATGGATCCGAGCCTGACATGAAAGAGATGAACTTCCGCTGGCAGCTTCCTGCCAATGCAAAGCAGAAAGGCACTTCTCAGGATGACAGGGAGATAACCTTTTATCTTACCGATAACAAATCCGCGAACATCGCATGCCTTGCAAGCACAAAGGATGGCAACGAGAACCTTGGCGGTGCCGGCAAAACGATCAAGGCCAAAGGTTATAGCCTTACCATCAACGGCCCGCGTCCGAGGCAGGAGTTCCAGGTATGGAAATGCGAGACACAGCTTGGAGGGGCGCCTTCTTGCGGGATAAAGAAGGTGGAAAACCAGTATGCCGTGGATCAAGAGATCCTCTTTTCCTCGAAGATAGAACCCACGCCTGAAAAGCCGGTCAGCTACAACTGGACGGCAAGCCCCGAGGGTTGCACTTTCAATTCCAACGGCGGCAGTGCTACAAGCATCGCTTGCAGGTCAACGAGCAGCTATGCATTGAAGGTAACGGCAAAGACAGACGGAATGGAGATTGGCTCCGCCACGGCAAATGTCAACGTGAGCATATCACAGAATGACATTGCGAGATCGAACAAGGCTAAAGAAGCCTATGAGAAACTTCAAAAGGCAAAAGAGCTTGTAAAGCAAGGGAAGCTCGACGAGGGGATTGACTTGGTCGGCGCGGCGTTGGACCTTGATCCGAAGAACGAGGACGCGAAGAAGCTGTTAGCCCAATGGCAAAACGAGCGCCTGCAGGTGCAGCGGCAGTTAGAACAGATGCGCAAGGCCCTCCTTGAAGGAGATCTCCAGCAGGCCGGCACGGCGCTGGCGGCTGTCCGGAAGGTTCATCCACAATACGCGCCGGTGATTGCGGCAGGGGCTGAGTATGAGAAGTTTCAGAAGGAAATCGAGGAAGCCGCCAAGGCGAAAAAGGAAATCGAGGAAGCTGCCAAGAAGGCGGAAACGGCAAGAGCCGCCGAAGCAGCAAAAATTGCCTCTGCCTCGGTGGTTTCCGGACAATGGCGGAAGGTTGAAACCACCCCTGGTTTATACAGCCTGACGCTTTCCGGCAACACCCTAGTAGTGGCTAAGCAGGGGAATAGCCCGGGAGGCCTGCAAAATGCCGGCATGAACATGGATTTGAGCGAGAACCCCGTAACCGGCGACTTCGAGGTTCAGGTTGGTTTCCGGAATGCACGAATCGAGGGTGGGCTGAACCAGGTACAACTTCATGCTACCTTCGCCGACAGTTTCTTTTTGGTAGTCCGTGACCAGTTCGGGAGTGGCAGCCACATCTGGACTCCGGGGATACAAGGCGATGCCGCGTGCGGCAATTCCGGGACTCTGCGCATAGAGCGCCGGGGGGGAAAGGTGACCGGTTACTGCGATGACCGGGCGATCTGGTCCGATACGCGGACGCCACCCCTGCAATCCCTGAGTTTTATTCTGCAGAACAACGGTACCAACGATCCCATTTCGGTCACCTTCCATGACTGGTGCTTCGCGGCAGCTAAGGCGGAAACGAAAAGTGCCGATTCGATTGGGTCGGAAGATCGAGGAGTACGTATCGGACCCATGGAGATGGACACGGATCGAGCAGGTGCCGATATTCGGGGCTTTGATCTACCGACTGCTGATCCCGAAGCGTGTCGGGCAGAGTGCGTGCGCACACGGGAATGCATGGCATGGACCTATGTAAAACCGAATACAACACAGGGACCACGCCCACGTTGCTGGTTGAAACGCTCTTCGCCGGGAAAGAATCCGAACACTTCGTGCATATCGGGTATCATTGAGCGTGATTCGCCGCAGCCAGGGAAAGAAATCTCCGATGCTAACGGGGCGCTGGAGAAAAATCCGAATGATTCAGCTTCCCGGGGGAGTTGCTCAGAAGAAAAGACCGTGCTCAATTACAATTACCTGGGTGCCTGCGGTCATACCCAAAGCACCTCGTTCACCCTGGCTGAAGAGACAAATATCACCCGCATCAGAATTTGGTACAATGCCAGCGTGGGAGGAAAAACCCTTTCTGCGACTCTCTCCGGCCCTAACGGATACAGCAGCACATCGGGCAAGATCACGAAGGGCGGAAGCTATGCGGGATGGAGTGAAGCCATCTGGGACTTCAATCAGGCACTTAAGGCCGGAACCTATACCCTTATAGCCGACAGCAAATCTGTCTGCTCCAACCCATCAGGCCAGACCACCCTTATCTTGTACGGCTGCGCTATTCAAACACTGACGCCCACACCGGCTCCAAACACTTTCGTTCCAGCAGCATCTTCTGCATCTCCGACCGAGGTGAAGATCACAGTGTGCGCAAGCGAAAATGCCAGTGTAGGGCTATTGATCCATGACTTGTATGGTGACCAATCAACGGCCACTTCCAGCTGTCGGGCACATCATCTTTACACCGGGCGTCACGTCGTCGATGTCCACTGGACACAGGACAGCCGGGAGGGGGATTACAGCACCGAGATTAACGTGGTTGAAGGGAAGAACAACAAATTTGTGTTCGGTCCGAAGTAAGGGCTCTCCTGCCCAGGCAAGAATTAGGAATTCCGGGGATCCGTCATTGAAGCGTCGTCGGGCAGGCACATTACTTAACTCTAGACAGAACGGTACCTGGGTACGCTTGGCAGTAGCGAAAAGTCGAAAAAAGAATGCATTTTAAAAATGAATCAGGCATGGCAGGAGAAAAAGTTATGAAATGCTCATTACATAATTTCAATATGGATTGGCGGCAAACGTCCGGGACTGGCGCCGTTTTTAACTTCCTCAATTTTGTGCGAAAACTTTCGATCCTGTTCATAACCGCCGTCGTGTTCTTGATGGCCGGCACCTCTTTTTCGGCCGAGGATGAGTCCCTTCGTAGCGGCGACAAGGTTGAAACCCGCGGGCCCAATCCGGATCATGTCGAAGCCATCAACAAAATGGCTGATTACCTGGACAAGATGGGAAGCAAGGATGTCGGCGACAAGCTGCGTGCTGATTTCAAGAGCGGCAAGGTTTATATCGGCAAGTTGGACGCCAACGCCGAGGTGAACCCGGGCGTCCTCGGACTTGGGCGGAGCATGGCGATCAGTGACGCCATCATTACCCAGACGGGCACGAAGGGAGGATTCCAGACGCCCGAGTCCATCGTCGCGAGTTGGACGCTGACGGTTTTCCATGAGTATGTCCACATGAAGCAATGGATGCCGATGGAGGACTCGTCGCACGAGACCCCGGCCTGGGGGGCCACGCTCAAGGAAAACGGCCAATGGATCCGCAAGACGCTTGACGAGAGCGATCGGGTGGGTCGCGACACCTCCCTTTCACCGCAGGAACGCGTGAAGCACCTGCAGGAACTGAATCAAACACTGAAGGCCCTGAAAGGCGTTTTTGATGTCACGCTGAACGAGCTACGCGACAAGGTGGCGAAGGGAGATCTCGATAAGGACTATGAATGGCAGGGGGTGCCACCTGTTGGAAGTCGCGAGGCCAAAGGCACCACGGATATCGATGCTGTTGGAAAATACGCCGACCTTTTGGTGCAAGCCGGGAAACTGGAGGCCGACCGACAGATCGCGGAGGCAAAAAAGGGAAACGCCGGTGCTGTCGCCAAGTCTGGTGCGAATAAGGCCTCGCCTGCGCCGGCCGCCACCCAAACCTTGACCGAAAAAGCAGGAGAGGCGCGCAACAAGATGGCGATTGAGGCGCAAATTCAGCTCATGAAAGACCGCATGAGAGCCGCGGGGGCCACTCCTGAGAATACGTCCGATTGAAACAATGGCTGCTGATGGAAGACTCGTGGGACGAGATCAAAGCTTGGGGGCCACGCTCAAGGAAAACGGCTAATGTATCCGCAAGACGCTTGACGAGATCAATCGGGTGGGTCACGACACTTCCCTGACGTCGCAGGAACAGAACGGCACTTGTACCACTATAAATGAAAAAAACCGTTCTTTAGTACCCGACATTTCTTCCTATCCGGCAATAATAAATTGCAGAAATATTTACCTCTCTAGGGTAAACAAAACGGACATTATTTTGTCGTTTTTCACTATTTGAACATGACTAAACACCAGAAAATTGGTCGATGATGCTATCTCCCAACTGGCGCATATATGGTAAGCTTACGTCATGCTATAATGCGTTGGGCTGTTAGAGGTAAGGTGATGCTCTCGACATGAGACGTCAAACTTATTATCTAAAACGTCTGACAACAAGTACGTCAGACGTTTTTTTGTTTCCGGAAGATTGGGAGGCGGGTTAAAGGGAAAGGTAAAGTTTGATGCATCAGAATTTAAAAGATCCACTGCATGGTGTGACGCTGGAAGTGATCCTGAGCCGGCTGGTGGAGCATGTGGGGTGGGAGGAGTTGGCAAGTCGTATTCCGGTCCGCTGTTTTCTTTTTGATCCCACGATCACATCCAGTCTGAAGTTTTTTCGGAAAACACCCTGGGCCAGAAAAAAAGTCGAAGATCTTTATGTCAAAGTTTTTAAGAAACGTTTTTGTGCAATTCCACTCAAGTCGCCATTGATGAAAAGAAATAAAGACTTGGGCAGTACTGTTAACCCCTAAAATCAAATAGAGAACAATATTAATATTGGGACCAACGAAAGGAAAACAATGAGAGTCAATTACAAAGGGAATAAAATGAGAAAAGAGGCGGCCCGCCGGCAGGAACAGGAAGCGAAAAGGCTCAAGCGCCTCAGTCGAAATAGTGACCATCCTCAAATGCCGTCCGCCGAGGGGACCACTCCTGTTGAGGGAGCGAATCCTTCGGGGACATAAGTTTGTCCAAGTCGCCATTCATAAAAACAAAGACTTGAACCGCTCCGATCTCAATTGCGTTTTGATTGATTAGTATTAGGACTGCCCGGACGTTTCTGTCTCAAGCGAAAAGAACAACATGGCATTGATCAGTCTGCAGGACATTACGCTGGCCTATGGAGGGCCGCCCCTTTTTGATCATATGGACCTCCAGTTGGAACAGGGAGAGCGTGTGGCTCTTCTGGGGCGCAACGGAGTGGGGAAAACCACCCTCATGAAAGTGATGGCCGGTCACTTGCAGTCCGACTCAGGCAAAGTGGTCTATCAAAAAGGCATCAGGGTCACTCATCTGCCGCAGGAAGTTCCCGTGGGGATCTCAGGCAATGTGTTTGATCTTGTGCTTTCGGGGTTGGGCGATCGCGTGAAACTGTTGAGTGATTACCACCATGTGAACCACCGTCTTCAAACCGAGTACTCGGAACAGCTTATGAAACAGCTCGGTGATCTTCAGGCTGAGATGGATCATACTCAAGGCTGGGAGACGAACCGCGAGGTCGAAGAAGTAATTTCTCACGTAAAGCTGGATCCTGAAAGCCAGTTTGAAAAATTATCAGGCGGTCAAAAAAAACGGGCTTTGCTCGCCCGGGCGCTTATCCTCAAACCCGAGATCCTCCTTCTCGATGAACCGACCAATCATCTGGATATCGAGTCGATCGATTGGTTGGAGGGTTTTCTCAAAGAATATCCTGGAACCCTTTTCTTTGTGACGCATGACCGGACATTCATGACGCATTTAGCAACGCGGATCGTAGAGCTGGACCGGGGAAGGCTTTTTAGCTGGGCGTGTGATTACCCGACCTTTTTGGAGCGCAAGCAGATGGCCCTGGACGCGGAAGAGGCCGAGCGCGCGCGATTTGAGAAAAAACTGGAGAAGGAAGAGATCTGGATCCGGCAAGGTATCAAAGCGCGGCGGACCCGCAATCAGGGTCGCGTGGTGGCACTGGAGCGGTTGAGAGCGAAGAAACGGGCCGAGCGTCGGGAGATCGGGAGTGTCCGCATGAAAGCGCAGGTTACGGAACCGTCCGGACATTTGGTCGCGAAAGTGCATCATATCAATCATGGCTACAACGATAAATGTTTGATCCGGGACTTTTCGGTCAAGATCATGCGCGGGGATAAAATCGGTGTGATCGGACCGAACGGGTGCGGAAAAACGACCCTGCTACGCCTTTTCTTGGGACAGATCGAGCCGGAAAAGGGTTCCGTGCATGTCGGGACGGGTCTTGAGATCGCCTATTATGATCAGTTGCGTGAACAACTTGATCCCGAAAAAACGGTCGCTCAAAACGTGAACGAATCCGGTGATACGGTGATCGTCAACGGCAAGCCCAAAAACATCATCGGTTATTTGCAGGATTTTCTTTTCTCCCCTGACAGGGCCAGGACCCCGGTAAAGGTGTTATCCGGAGGGGAGCGGAACCGCCTTTTCCTCGCGAGGCTTTTCGCCAAGCCCTCTAATCTGCTGGTCATGGATGAATCCACCAATGATCTGGATGTGGAGACCCTGGAATTGCTCGAGGAACTGCTTGTCGAATATAAAGGAACGGTACTTTTAGTCAGTCATGACCGTTCGTTCCTGAACAATGTGGTCACCTCGATCTTGGCGATGGAGGGTGAGGGCGTGGTCCGTGAATATCCGGGCGGGTATGATGATTGGTTGAGCCAGCGCATCATGAAACGCGAAACCTGTGAATCGAAAAGCGCGACGTCCAAAGGTCATTCAGCGTCTGAAAAGAACCAGAGCGCACCGAAATTTTATCCGGCAGAGCAACAAGAACTGAAAAATCTTTTAAAGAAGATCGAAAAGATCGAAGCAAGGCAGGAAGAACTTTACAACCTTATGGCCGAGCCCGGCTTTTATCAAAAAGATCCCAAAGAGATCTCCCGGATCAAATTGCAGGCAGAGGCGTATTCGGCAGAGCTTGCCCAAATGTACGACCGATGGGAACAATTGGAGAAATTGAAGAAGAATCCTTCCGTTTGAACCGCACCGATTAACTCTGTTTTTTAAATTTAAGAAAAGCAGATGCTGTTGCGCCTTAACTGAAAAATACCGGAATTTTGGGTGTGCCCGAGCGCCTTCCCAGAAGCTGAAAACGGCTGTCGTTTCACCCTGTTTTTACCTCTCCAGAAGCCGCCGCTTTTTTAAAAAAGAAAAACGATACAACTCTTTTGTTTTCAACGGTTAAGAAACGATGCTCAATTTGACAAATGTCGCAATTGACGGTTATACTTACTCCAAGGTTGTGGGTCTTGAAAATAAGTGTTTAAATCCAACGCAAATTTCGAAGCTGTTTCTCAAAGCCAAAAAGCATAAAAAACTAGAAAAATATGACTTCTGCCAACAGGAAAGCTATAACGCTTAGGACGGTTTCTTTGTTTGTGGCCGTTGTGTTCACGGCGACCACACTTTGCGGGAGTCCGTCTCAAGCCTTTGCTTTAACCGAGACCATCGATCTGATAGGCGGAGTTAAAGCACAGACCGAACTTCGTAAGGATCTCTACGCCATGCCCGCCGAACTCGGCTCTCTCGTTTCTCTTTGGGAGCCGCCCGCAGGAACCTCTCCTCAAAGTTTCGTGGTACAGATCCAGGATGCTCACGCAAATCCTGAGGGCCAGCAGAATGTTGCCGGCATGTTGAAGTACTTGGAAACAAAGTTCCCGGGACTCGTAGTAGGCCTTGAGGGCGCCGCCGGAGAACTCCATCCCGAATATTTAAATTTTTTCAGGGAATTCCCGGACGCAAACCGTGCCGTGATCGACGATCTCAAACAAAAAGGCGAATTGAACGGTGCGGAGCTTTTTCTGCTTGGCAAGCACCAGACCCCCGCACGGGAAATTCAGGTCGGGAATATCAATCTGGAATATGGAGCACTCTTGGGTTTGAAACGGAGCCGGGTTTACGGCGTCGAAAATGCGGGATTATACCGGGATGATCTCCGGACCTATCGAGATCTTTTATTCAAGCGGGACGAGATGCAGGCACTTCTCGACCCGATCCGCGCGGGGCTGGAGAAAGAAAGTTCGCAAAAATTAAACGGTGAGCTCCGTGATTTTCTCAAGGAGCGCAGCCGGCGCAAGGAAGGCCGGTTTGACGCCTCGGCCTCTCAAGCCGATCCGAATCTCCAGGCTTATGTCCACTACCTGCAGAAACAATCATTGAAATTTCTTGAGGTCGATCTTAAAGACCCTATCGAGCAATTGCGCTTCCCAAGTCTTTTACGTGTCGTAATGATCGAAGAGGCCCGTAAAGGTTTTGACCTTGAAAAAGTCAGAGATCAGTGGCAAAAAGCAGTCCAAAGTGTTAAGTCCGCCGCCAAGGATCCAGCCGAAAAAGAATTCGCGGAAACATTCGCTACGTTTGGTTACGAAAAAGGTTATATCCCCGAAGCAAAAAGCAGAACCTTCACACCCTCGTCTTCCCGGAAAATAAATGGAAAATTCGGCCCCGCCCTTTACCCACGCAAATTACTTGAGGAATTATTCCGGTTTGCCAAGAAACATCAGCTGTCGTTTAACGGTCAAGAGTCCTTTTGGGAGAGCTGGAAACTAGCTGTCTTTCAAGCCGAAATCGACGTTACGGAGCTTCTTGCGGAGATGAACACGCTGGAAGAGGGTCTGATCCAAAAACTTGCCCGGTCGGGGGATGAAAAAACACTGGTCCGGAAATTAGGGAATTTCGATCTTCTGGAAAAAACACTTCGGCTGGAATTAAACCGAGAGGAATATAACAAAATCCTCCTGAATCAGGACGGATTGCGTTCCTTTACCGCAAATTCGAAACCGCTTGCAGCATTCTTGGACCAAGCCTATCACTTTTACGATATATCTCTTCGACGCGATGAAGCGCTTGTTACGAATCTTCTCGCGCTTCCGTGCGGGACTCGCAAAACGAGGAACCCAAACGAGTCCCGAGCCCCGAGTCCCGAGTCCCGAATTTTCGTTCTCTACACCGGCGGCTTTCATACTCCCGGTATTGAAACAATCCTTCGCCAAAAAGGGATTGGTTATGCCGTGTTCTCGCCGCGTATCACGAATACCGATCATGGCGAAATGTATCAGAAAGTCATGTCGGACGCGAATGCCGATCTTAGCACCTATTTCGAGGTCAGGAACCCATTTGCGACCAAGCAGGAAGCGATTTTTTTCAAGGAGATTCTCGAAGTAGCGGCTCCGGCCCTTTTTGACAGATACAAAATAAGCGCACCGGAGATTGCCGGACGCGTGAAACAGGCCATCGAATCCCATCCCGTCTTGTCGAAAGTCTTGGACGCGCGCTTCTCCAGTAAGGATCAAAATGCCTCATTGCGTTTTCAAACCCGGCCGGCCACGTCGGAGGTCACGCTGCGGAACGCTTCGGTCATGCCCATGGCGTTGACGGGGGAGAGCTCTTCCATCGACGGGAAAGTTGTAAACCAAATTCCAGCAGCAACGCGTGTTTTGTTCTATTCCCAGGAAGTTCTCGGCCTGCGCGCTGAACCTGAGGTGAAGATTATGGCCATGAAAACTCCTGTTTCCTCCGCTCAGACTGTGATCAGTAATGCGATCCAGGTTGCAGCCTTGGAAATCCCCGGCGCTTCTTTGAAAGAAAAATCCGAATTACTCCAGCCCGCTGTTCGCGCCGAGATGCGGACGGGTGCAACGTCGTCTGATGGAAACGAGCCTTCTCGTGCTCAGAAAATGGTCGACGAGTTCGTTAAACTGATTTTTTTTAACGGAGAGGACACCCCGACAATAAATCTTTGGAAGATTTTTACTATTACCGAAATGTACAGCATTCTGGACGGGATGCAAATTCCCATTGCTACGAGTTTGAGTCTTATCTTGGAAAAGCTTCAGACCGGCGACATTGTTACTGCGTCGCAGGACATGAGCGAATTGTTGGCGCGGCTGACCATGGCCCCAAAGATTAGCGAGCGTGCGTTTTTTAGCAAACATGCTAAAGAGTTTAAAACGTTTGGTTTTTGGGGAAACTGGAAACTCGCGTTCATTAACGTTATCGTTCAAATAAGTAACAAGTGGTTGACAAAATCCCGGCTCGGAGCCGCCCTAGCGCAAGGATTTATGAAGCATTTTTATGGACAGCGGTACGAATTCCTCACTTTTTTTGTTGCGGAGCTGAGAGGTATTGGGTTAATTAGTCCGGAGTCTCTGGCTGCGGCATTGGGGAAAATAGCCTTTGAAAATGATGTGTTTAAAAATGGACAGAGCAACGACTTCTTGCGGCGTATCAGGGTTTTGGAAAATTTGATGCTTTTGATCCCCGGAACGGCAGAAATGGTTCCAGAGGCTTCGAAGAAAGTGGAGGAAGAATGGGAAGCTGAAAAGAAAGAACGTCTGGCGAAAGCAGAAAAGGCCAGGGGAAGTACCCAAAGGATTATTCTCCCGAAAGAGGCGGGACCACTCGCAGTGGGTGCGGTTCAACCTACCGCGGATTTTGACGTAACTTCTGCTGTATCAAGCCCTTCTCGTGACTCACTTAAAGCTCGCGCCGAGGTGCGAGTAGCTGATGAGTTTGTTGAACTTGCTTTTTTAAACGGAGGAGACATCCCGGCAATAAATCTTTGGAAGATTTTCACTGTTGCCGAAATGTACGGCATTCTGGACGGGATGCAAATTCCCATTGCTACGAGTTTGAGTCTTATCTTGGAAAAGCTTCAGACAGGCGACATTGTTGCTGCGTCACAGGACATGAGCGAATTGTTGGCGCGGTTGATCCTGGCTCCAAAAATTAATGGGCCTGTATTTGCAGATACCATGACGCAAGGATTTGTAAAATTTTCTCCTGAGCAAAGGGAAAGATTTCTCGCCTTCGTTGTAAAGCTAAAAGAGATCGGACTGATCACGCCAGAGTCCTTGTCCGTGGCATCAGAAAAACTAGCCGCTTCTTGGTACACCTTGCCTGAAGAAAAGAGCATTGAACTCTTAGAATACGCTGAAGAAGTATTGAAAAATTGGGAATCTTCACCCTCCGCGATACAAGAAACAATCCAAAAAATCAAAGAGATCTTATCGAAACTCCATAAAGAGATTTTGTTAAAACTCCATGACGAAAAGATGTCTGAAACCGGGGTAATAAAAATAGAAACCCCCGAAGTGGGAATTCAGAAACCCTCATCGCGTTCAGAAATACGCGCCCCGCGATCGATGGATGTTTATCTTCCTTTAATCGAAGCGGAGACAGCTCAAGCTGTGAAAAAACTTCGTAAACAACGTGTTTGGAAAAATGTTGAGCCGGAAATGGTCAAAGAGATCCTTGAAAGCATGCCCTTTGAACATTTGGATCAGGCTCCTCTAAGACGTTTATTGAGGGAAGTTCTGCTTACTATGGCTCTTACAGAAGAGTATTGGGCTCAGGGGCTTGGCCATCCGTATTTTTTAACAAGTTATCAAACTGATCCTACCGATCGCGAAGAAAAAGAGTCGCATACGGAGGTTATTTTTGCCAGCGATCAAGCTTTTTTAGAGGGGCATCTCCAATCTGAGCTTTTTTCCAGGTATCCGGTTGCGAAGGGTGAAAAAATGGAAGTTTCTATTTGGGGGAATGGACGAAGCGCCAAGCCTTCCTTCCATTTTCATGTCTTTGAAACATGGATAGAAAAAAAGGCGCAGAAAAAATTTTCATTAAATCCTAAAAAACTTCAAGCAGTGCTCCAATCCCAACCGGAATATCGCATTTTACAAAGTGAAGTATTAGAGAAAAAATATGGTTTGTTGGAAGAGCTTGATGCGATTGAAAAAGCGGTACAACAAAAAGCAACTGTTGTGACAGAATCAGAAAGAAAAACGTTTGAACCAGCCACCGGGCAAAAAACCATTCTTATTGGAGGCGCGGCAGGCGGAATGCACAAAGTGGTTTTGGGAGAAGCTGCGGTATATGAACCTTCGGACAAGAGGATAAATATTTCAATGGTCAGGCCCTATGACACTCCGAAGGTGGCGGCGGTCAAGATTCGTAATGAAACCGCGGCCTTTCAAAAAATTGCGGGATCTTTGCTGGAAAAAGAAGCGAAATCGGAAGTGTCTCTGTCCAGTGAAAGAATAAGCCAGATTTTCGAAGAGATCCTTAAGAGGATCCGTGGCGAGAGGATTTTCGCTCAGGTTGCGTTACGGCATGTCATCCAAGAGATCCGGGAGCAAGGAGATTTTGAGGATCTGGATCCATCGGAAAAAAGGGCAGTCAGATTTTTTCAGGACGAAGTCCTGTCGGCGCTGGAGAAACGGGAGGATATCATTTTTGATGATGCCCGAAGTGGTTCTGTGGATCTAATCCGATTGAATCAGGAGCGGTTTGGAGCAAAATTGTTCGAAAAAATTCTTAAACTGCCTTTCGGTTTCAATACCGAGGATGCAGACGTCATCCATATGGAAAAGACGCTTGCCGCGGCGCGGCGTGGGACGCTTCTGGGAGCTTCATCACAGGACCCTTCGGTGTCCGTGATCGATGTGATCATGAACTCTATCGCGGGAAGTCAACGAGGGCTTTCGCCCAAGATCGCGATCCAGCAGGCGGTGGAAAAGCATGTGGATCCTTTTTGGATGATGTACAAGAAAAAAGTTGAGGAGGATGCCCATCCCACCAGGATGACTGTCCGGAATTTCGAGTTCATCGACCAAGTGCGGAATTTCTGGCTTTCAATCGTGGATGAACTAGATACCTATGATTTTATTCATAAACCAAACGCTACTGCCGACGAGGTTCGTGAGGCGAAAGAAGAAGAACTCTCAAAACATCAAAAAGTTTTTGCGGCAACGATGAAACAAGTTACTAATATGAGGCCCGAATATAAAGAATTTGACGAGTTTATTCGCCGGGAGATTATTGAGAAAGGTCGGTCGGTCGGTTATCTTACGGCTCGCTTCTTTTTTGAATATTATCAAAAAATGAAAGCAGCGAATTCTCTTGCGGGAGAGGTCCCGTCCATGGGGGATTTAAAGGCGACCGATGATGATCTGTTGAATTTTCTGATGCATTATTATGATTATGCGGAATATGGGTATAGTTTTGAGGACGGACATGCCGAAACACCTTATGTTGTTTTTGCTCAGAACATCCGGGATGAGATTGATTACAACAGTCTTCGCAGCCGGTTTAGAAGGCGCGGCCGGATTGTGGCGATTGTGAGCCCGGACGGCACGCTTTTGTCTCATTTTGCGATCTTTGCTCAAAAGGAAGGCATTATCGCGGTCCCTTCCGCGAATTTTGCAGCGACTGGCATCGATATCACACAAATAAAAGCGGGAACCCTGACACTTGTGGATGGAAGAAAAGGACTGGTTGCGTTGAATCCTTCCGACGACTTGAGAGAGCAATGGCTGCGCCGGGGAGAGCACTATGCGATGCTGGAAAATTTTTATCTTGAGAGGGCAAGAAAGCCCGTTTTTTTTGGCGGTAAAAAGATTGCAGTGGGTGCTGACGAAGCTTCTGTCGAGGCCGTGGATGCAAAGAGCGAAGGAAAGACGCGGATCTCCCGTTACGGTGCCGATTTTATCGGGCTGATGAGGTTGGAAGAGTTTTTTCTGCACATGCGGGAGCAATATGCAGGTATCGAAACGGATCCAGAACGTTTATCCCTGGCTTTGCGCAAATTCATAGATTCGCCCTTTTTCAAGAAAAGTAATCGCCCGTTGATCGTTCGTCTCTATGATCCTCAAGGAGATAAACTTCCGCCTAAGGCCTGGTGGGGAAAAGATTTGGACGGAAAAAACCGTACGATTGCAGATATGCGTCGAATCGTGGCGAAGAATAGAAGCATCCGTTTTTATATTGATCCCGAGTATCCTGAATTTTCCGAATATGGTGTAATGCAAATCCAGGCGGTGTTAGCGGCGTATGTACAGGAACACCGGCATAAGGGCGTCCAACTGTTGATTCCGGATGTTGTCAACGAAAGCGATACAAAGGCTATACAGAATTTGGTGGAGCGTGCGAAAGATGAATTGGAACCGGGCCAGAGGGAAAAGGCCGATCTCCCGGTGGGATTCATGTATGAAAGGCAAGGTGCCTATCTTTCTCCCGAGGCCAAGTTCTATGGTATTGGTTCCAACGATCTTTTGCAGGATATTCTTCAGCTTAGCCGCGATGATCCAAAAGCAGCGTCGCGGTTGCGGCAATTGAATCCCAAGCTTGTTCAGGAGATCTACCGGGTGGGGAGTTTCGGGGAAGCTCGCACTATTCCCGTAACTCTTGAAGGAGAATGGGCGGGTTCTCGTCGGATGATGTTGATGCTGCTTCTGATGCGCTTAAATGATGTCAGCGTAACGCCGGTAATGAAGCTTGCGAAGATTCCTGAGCTTAAAGAATTTGTTCGCAACATAGATCCCATAAAATTACAAGCAAAATTGGGGAATTATTTCAAACGTGTGATCCGGGGCGATGCCAGCCTTTCAACGGATGAATTTGATCGTGTGACTCAAAGTTTTGTTGATGAGGTTGAAGAAAGTATCATGAAAAAACCGGAGTACTTGGATTTCGTACGCAAACAAAAAGAATTTTTTGAAAGAGAAAAATTAAAAAAAGAATTAGACCAGTCGCAGAGTATCTCCCGGTCGGAATTGCGCACTTTTATGATGCGGGAAATCGGCCATGTCGCGACTTTCGGGCCATTGGCTTCAGGGGAGCATGCGATTCGCTCTTTAATTTCTTCGAAGCGTTCGGATCAAACAAGTCCAGGAAAAATTGGCCGCTCAGAAATGCGGGAGGAAGTTCATGGAAAGCGATTGCTCTTAGACCATCCGGAATACGGAGCAATGATCCGCAAGATGATCGACGACTTCTTTCTCAATTTACCTCGTCTTGATTTTCAAAGAGAAAAAAGTTTAAAAAAGCTTGCGGATCAGATCAACGCCGCATTTTTTAACGGTATTCTAAAAAATAACTACCGACAGGTCACGAGTTCCGAAATCAAGCAATACCATGCTATCTCGCAGTTAAGTGCCTTGATGCTCAAAATAGCGACGATTAGTGATGAGAAAGTCTGGGGTGAGGATGGATATGGCAATATCAGGGAAACGGATTGGAAGCACTGGGTCATGCACGACCTGAATAATTTTATTATGGTATTCCTTGGTTTTTTGGAGTTTTTTAAAGAACAGGGCGATCTCGAGGACTTAAAAACGACACTACAGGCCTGGGAGGAAATCGACATATTGCTCTCGTTCCATGAGGCTATTGGAAAAAGCATTCAAAACGAAAGCGGCTCTTTCTTTGAACGTATTGCGCCGATTAAAGCGGGGATGGGTGACTCAAAAGGGAACTATTTGCAGCGTAATCAAATGTTGAATTACTTCGGAAGGAAGATTTTTGTCGACAGTCCTTTTGCCAAGCAGAATAAGAGACGTTTTGTTCGCGCAATCGATCGGATCGAACCTATACACCGTCAAATTAAAGGATACGTTCAAAAGATAAGAAAAGAGTATGAGGAAATTCACGGACCGATTACCCTCGATGAAATAGTTTGGCGTCGTGAAATCGAAGAATATATTCAAAAAATAAAAGAACGCAAAAAAACCCACGGACCGATTATTCTCAAAAAGACGACCTTGGAGTCAGACGGAAAACCAACAGAAGAAAAGCTGTCTGTCTCTAAAATTAGCGAAGGCAAGGAAGCCAGTCGTTCGGAGGCAAGACAGATAGAAGACCGTCTTCGGGTCGCAAAACTGTTAGAAGATACAATCAATAATAAAACAACAGCACTTCAGCCGGATTTTATCAAGATTACGTCTCGGGAAGGGATAAAAAAGTCTGTCACCGATCTCTTGAAGCTTTTTCAGGTGTCTGAAATGACAGTTGCGGGAATGCCATTTGTAAGTGACATTATTGAAAAATTCAAAAAAGAAATTGATGAGCTGGAACAATGGAAAAAACAGCTTGGAGACCATAATTTTGTGCTTGGAAACGAACACCGGGAGGCGATAGCTCTTCTAGCGCAGCGGATTGTTTTAAAAAATAAAAACGAAGTTATGCCTTGGCTGGAACACGGAACTTCGGCGACAAATCAAGAAACAATAGTGGTAAAACAAGAATCTAAAATCGTGAAAAGAATTTTAGTCGCAGACGATGAAGCCGGAATTCGTGCCGCTTTGGAAATGTTATTGCGGAGTATGGGCTATGTCGTCATTCCAGCGGAGGATGGAAAAAAAGCATTCGAACTTCTTAAAAAAGACGATATCGATTTTTTTATAACAGATCTTAAAATGCCGGGATTTACTGGGGTGCAAATTCTGAAAGCGATGGCTAACGGTGATCTGCCCAAAAAGCCTGCAATTTTGATGACCGGGTATGCAAAAGATTTTGATTCAGAGCTTAAGAAGGATCTCGAAGTGGAATTTGTAGCTAAACCCAACATAATGGGGCCTATCCTCTCGACCTTGAAAAAATATGGCGGACCGAAGCAAACTCGTTCCGTTCCCAACCAGGGGGCCGCGGCTGTCGAGGAAAAGACAACTGATCGTTCGGAAATGCGGGAGTTGTCACAGGTTGAACGGCCTTTGGATATGTCTTCGGAAGAGGCGGCCCTGATCAAGAAGATATTTGTCTTTGGCTCGAAGGGGATCGGGTTTGAAAAACTGGGTGAGGATGCGATTCTTTACGTGCTTTTCGTGGAACAGATTCTTAAGAAGTTTCCGAACGCAGAGATTCATATGGCGATCGACTATGCCAACCTATTTTCCAGAGAGCGTTTCAGAGGAAAGGTTTTTCCCGTTATCGATTCTGCCTATGAATTGAAACGTCAGAAAAAAGAAGGTCAGGAGTCGTTTGAACCTCATGAAGGGATCCTGACGCACGTAAATGTTCCGGACGGAGCGATTCTCGAGGCAATGGAGCATGGGCTTGGCTTCGATACTAAGAAGCTCGGGGAGTGGCTGAGAGATGCCAACTATGACATGGTTTTTGATTTTACAGGTGTAGGCAAGGGGATACAATTCTTCTTTGAAAAGAATCCCAATGAGAAAAAACCTGTTATTTTTTCGAACATGAATACAGTTGTTCAGCGAAGCTCCACCGGTGACAAGACCGGGGATCGCCCTGTCACTATGTTGGATAGTTCAGGGCTCCGGGATGTGAGGGGGACTGGGGAAGTTGGAGGTCTTACCCGCGACGGAACGCGACCGGACTATTGGGAAAAAACTCATCGGGTTTACCGGGAACTCGGGCTCTACGAAAGAGGGCTTGATCTTCAGTTGCTCAACGGTTGGGGGATGCCTTTGAGTGAGGTGGAAAAGCGGTGGGTTCTGGAAACGGTAAAAGGAATGTTCATTAAAAAACAAATGGATCCTCAAACAGTTCTAACGGGAAGAGAAAAATTCGTCTATGTGAATATTTTTTCTCAAGGAAATTCCGGGTCAATAGAACCAGCCATGTGGGTAAAACTTCTGTCCGGGATTCTTGAAAAACAGGATGTTTATTTGATTTTTTCTCAGGGTGGGTTTAAAGACCAAACAAATCAGCCGGTTTTGAGGGCTATTTTAGAGGAGCTTTCGAAAGCTGTGGGACCCTCCAAAACCCGCTTTCTATTGGAAGCTCCTGAAAATATTTCCGTTGGGCGTGTGCAAGAGATCATGCAGACCATGGATCTTGTCATTACGCCGGATACGGGATTTTCTCATCTCGCAACTGCCTCTAATATCCCTCAGCTCGAATTTATGATGCTCTCAAGCAACTTCTCTCAGTGGGGGACCTATAGGAAAAATTCCATGATCGTCGATAGCGAATTTCTTGAGAACCTTTCACGGTACCCAGAGGCCGGTTACGGAGTCATTCAAAGGTTTATCAGGGACAGTCTTGATGCCTCCACCCCGCCGCGTCGCCGTCGGGCACTTAGTCCGGCGGATTTTGCCAAACGAGATACTCTTCAACGATCCGAATTGCGACAATCAGATCTTGTTCACCGGCTCCTTTCCGATCAAAGGGAACTTTTTCATCCCTACGTCGGGAAACAGCGTCATATCGGGGTTAACGCTCTAAGCATTCGCATGAAAGATCTCGAATCGCATAGGCCATGGATCTCGCCGCAGGCTTTCAGCAATTATCGCAGTTTGATCAGTGTTCTGAAACGGATACGGGAGAACGCAGGAGCCATGCGCTATGTGCGCGAAAATGATATCAACGACGCATCCGAGCTGGTGGGGCGTTTGGTTTTCAGGAATGAGGAGGACCGTTTGGTTTCCAGGCACAGGGAGATCAGGGGGGAATTTTTCGCAGCCCTTGGGCGGATTCAGCAGGATCTTAAACGATGGGGGGAGGCGAAGCGGAATCAGCTCAAAGTGTTGCAAGCTCTTGGAGAAAACCAATATTCTCACCCTTCCGAAAAGGATGTGCTGAATTCTCTCAAAGAAACTGGAGAGTTTTGGCTTATCGCTCTCGCGGAGGTTGCTGGTCGCTACAAAGAAACAAAATCCGGATTCTATAATGTAGTCAAAACCAAAATTTGGCCTGCCACGAATCATTGGCTAGAAGAACCTCTTTCTTCTGAAAGACTGGATGAAGTGCGGAACAACGGTTTGCATATACTTGAGACTTGGCACAAATATGTGCGTCTGTCTGATGGAAAACTGCAAGATAACCACCCGGCTCCGAATTCGGTGGAAGATGGTCTTGGCTCAGGGTTGCGCGGGGAGCTTTTCCGGTTTTGGGAAGGATTAAACTTCATGGCCCAGGCAGTCGCACCCCTTATGCCGCGCTCCGAAACAGTTGTAGCAAAACCCGCGATCCCAGTTACGTCTCAGCTTGTTCAATCCGAACTTCCTCTTTTCCGTGCCGAGATGCGTGTTGCCGATACGGAAGCATTTAAAACATCTTTGTCAAAAACGGCCTCTCTCGTTGATTCGCTTCCCGTGCCATCAGAAGTCATCGTCACTGCAGAACAAATGGGGGCGTATTCAGCCGAAGATATTGCCGCAGAACTGGAGGGGGGTATTACCGAGGCTAATGTCCGGAAATCCCGTCTTTGGATCACAATGAAATTGCTTAAAACCATGAACGGTGCCAGACAAGAAGGGAAGATCACAAACAAGAGGTTGCAGCAATTCCTGAACGAAGTTATGGCCTCTGTTCCTGATATTGTGAGAGCGGCCATTTCCAAGAATACTGTGGATGGGCCGAAGTTTCACGTCAACTTGACGGGTCTCAACGAACAGGAATGGTCGGAATTCGTTCGGAATTTTCCGGTAGTTCTCGGTATGTTAGTGACTTTACGCGCTAATCTTTCAATCAATGTGGAGGCGGAAGGCGATGCTTTGCGGTCGATCCAGAAAAAATTTGACGATCTTATGACTCAAGAAGGAATTACATTGGCTCCCGGACAACTTCGTATCGTTTCCACCCTAGGCGGTGACCGTTTCAAGTCTTTTGAGGGCCAAAAGGAAGCCGATGCCTTTATGGCGCGTAGTGAAAATCTGTTACTGCGCCGCAAGAACGTCCGAAGCTACTGGATCACCGAAGACAAGGGCCGCATGGATACATTGGCCGCCGGGATCGCGACGGCTTTGCTCGAAGTTGTTTCGGATGCACATTTGAATACGGCAAATACTTATAAACCTTCCGATTATGCGACGCTATTGGCGACTGTAATAAATGCCATCCAAGGCTATCTCCAGATCCAGACAGCGGCTTGATCTTCTTTAATCTACTTGAATCCACTTGGATTTTCTGCGAAAAACAGTATAATCCTGCCTCCGCTGGCGTTTCGCGTCCCCCTCGCCCTTGCGCCCAATGCGCAAGGACGACGCTTCAGCAACTTGACATTGCTGTAAGCGTGGGACAAAAAGAAAATACGTCCCCATCGTCTAGGTCGGCCTAGGACACCAGGTTTTCATCCTGGTAACAGGGGTTCAAATCCCCTTGGGGACGCCATTCATTTCTATCTCTGGTCGACAAAGATAGATAAAACGGCCTTGGTTCGATAAACGAGCCAAGGCCGGTTTTATGTCCGCATGTTCACGCCACTTACGTCGAGTCTTCAAACGCGCTTCGCTCTCGATTCTCACGGTTTCGAAACCACAAACCAATAACGGGCTATTTCTGGCTCCAAACCAGCCATTTACTTATTATGGTCTCACAGGTTTTGGTCTATTTTGGCACTATAAGTGGGTAGGAAAAGGGATAAAATTTAGCTGAAACCACAATTACGTCATTTCGATTTTCTTCCGGGTGGAGCAGGATAAAAGCATAACCAATAAATATAAAAAAATGCTTTTAACCCCTTGTAATAACTGTAGTTAAATGCTATGTTTTCTTCAGAGAAAAAGCCAAGAATGAATGGGATGGCACCGCTCGATCAAGCGAGATCGATCGTGGAAGGAAGGGTTGTGTGTGGCAACTTTTAAAGTAAAAAAAGGCACATAGAATATGAACATAGCAAGTAATCAGAGGCGGAGACGCGGTATGAGGTTTACGGCGCTTGTCGTGGTGTTTGTGTTCACGACAACCAGCGCGGGGTGGGCCGCGCCCGTTGGTACCACACTCACCGATGTCGCAGCCCCGGTTGTTTCTTCGATCGACCAACTTGCCATTCCTGCTGAGATGGGAAGTATCCAAAAGATGTTCCTCGGGACTCGTACCTCGGGACTCGAAACGACGAGGAACCCCAACGAGTCCCCAGTGACGAATCCCGAGTTCCGGCACGACCGGATGGTCGTGCTTATTCAGGACGCCCACGCTGTGATCGACGCGCAGGAAAATATCGCGAAGATCCTCGGCCATCTCCAAAAAAAATACGGTATTCGTCTCGCCGCGCTCGAGGGCGCCAAGGGCCGCCTCGAACCCGTTTTACTCCGGACATTCCCGGAACCCATCGTGAAACACAAGATCCTCACCGGCTATGAGCAGCGTGCCGAACTCTCCGGTCCCGAGATGGCGGCTATTTTGCAGGAGGAAGTCGGTGAATATCACGGTATGGAAGATTGGGGCCTCTACGCGAAGAATTATTTCGCGTATCTCCGTGCTCAGGAGAAAAAAGAGGCGCTTCTTAGCCGGTGGAATGCGTTCAAGCGGACGCTCGATACCGAGCGTGCCAAGGTCTATGATCCGAAACTTAACGAATTCCAGGAGGCCCGGGAGAATTTTCTCACCGAACGCGCGTCGCTCCTTGACCTTTTGATTTATCTCTCTAATTTCAAAAACCTGCTCAAGACCGACTCCGGGTATCAGGAACTTCCCGGGCTGATCGCTTCGATTGGCTACGAAAAATCGGGGAAGCAGGATGCCCTTGTGCCGCTCGTTCGCAAGATCGCCGATGAGTTCAAGATGAAGTATTTGCGTGGCCTCGGCGTGAAGACTGAAATGAATTTCTACAACCGCTATCAGGCTTTTTTGACCGGACAGATCACAGCCGGCCAGATGCTTCAATATCTGGTCCAGGTGGGAAGCGAACACGGGAAGGTTGTAAAGCTGACTCCGGATCTCAAGAAACTACTCGGACATGCGGAACTTCTTTCTGAAATCAAGGGCAGCCGGCTTTGTGATGAACTCCAGCGTTTCCTGTCCGTGGTGGAAGCCAGTCTTCTCAGGACTTCTGCCCAGCGGGAAATGGCGGAAAAATACCAAAAGCTTTATCTCCTGAAAGAAATGATCGAGCTTGAGCTGACTCATGAGGGCCTTGCGGAATACCAAAAAGAGCCGGACGCTTACCTTAGCCTTATAACTGATTCTGCGTTCAAGCAGGATCTTGTGCCTGCGCTGGAGTTCTATCAAGCGGCTCTCGCGCGTGACCATGCTTTCTACAAAAATATCGTGTCCTTGATGGAAAAAGAAACACCCCGTACTCTGAACTCCGTACCCCGTACTGTCATGGTGGTGGCCGGAGGTTTTCACACAAACGGCCTTGAGAACGTTCTAAAAGAAAAAGGAATAGCCTATGCGGTTGTGACACCGAAAATCGCCTCTCTTGCCGGCAGTGAAAATTATGCCAAGGTCATGAAGGGCGAGGTTTCGTTCAAGGATTATCTTAAGACCACTTATTTTGACGCTTTGATGCGTCACTCCGCAAAGGCATTGGTCGAGGCCCTGCCCATTCCGGATCGCGTGAGGACCTTGAAAACGTGGCGTGACAATGTGATTCGCGAACTTGCCAGGGGAGGGCGCATTACCGAGGCGGGGAAGTACCTGCCCTACATCGATGAAATCCTCCAAAGCATGCCCGAAGCGGCAACCGCCATTAGCTCAAAGCGTCCCAAGGAAGAGATTCTCGACATTGTCCGCAAAGAACTCGGGGGATTTAAAAAAGATTCCCTCGATCGGATCTGGAAGACCTTCGAATCCCAGCTCGACATATTCACCGACGGCCTTAAGCAATTGATCGCCAAAAAAGATCTTAACACCCAATCCGTCTCAGCCCTTCTCGACCGCGCCAGCCAGACCAAGCCGTCGTTTATTGCGTTGCAAAAAGCTTTGGAGTTTGACGAAAAACCCGTTTTTATGAATTTTTTAAAACTCCCAGTGTTATCCATGCCATCACGGGGTGTTGGCGAAGCAGCGATTGCAGAAGCCGCTTCCAAGGTTTTTGCTCCGGCGGACGTCGTGCGTGAAAATCTGAGCCAGATTGCAGCAGGTCTGATTGTAAACCGGTTGGAGCATAATCCCATTCAAACAGCTGCCGCGTTGTTGGATGCGGCAAGTCAAAAAGCGGAGGAACACATTGCAACCAAAGAAGTCCGCTCCGACACGAGGGCAACTGCGGAAGCGGTGAGAGGCGTAGTCGACGCAACAGCGCAGGTAACCGGCTATTCCCGGGAACAAGTTGCGGCCGGGATAGAAGCTGAAATGGCCCGAATGGCTACGAAGGCCGCTTCTACATCCGTTGTTCCTGAAATTTCTGGCATTAAATCTGTCATCGCGGAAGCTGGATCTTTACAAAATGACGGATTAGCCGGCAAGCGTACCGAAACTTCCTTCGCCGAAACTCAGAATCAAATTCCTCCCGGCGGAATGCTGTCCCGGACTGCTCCCGCCTCCGTCAAAACCCAGATTCAATCTGCCGCTGTAAAACAAGCCGCAACTGTTGTACTCGAAACTCCCGTTGAACTGAAAGCGAAGACATTTAAGGCAGCGATTGACGAGATCCTGACGATGAATCCTTCCTTTGCGTCATGGAACACGGATTTTAGCCGGGACCGGCTAGTGTCAAAGATGCGAGAGCTTTACGAACACAACGGTCCGTCAAAGGATGTTCTCAGGGAATACCTTCTCAAAATAGTGAATAAGATAGAACAAGAGATGCAATCCGGAAATGAGTCTGCCGTTGTCGGAATTTCAGCAGATATTTCGGCTCTTTATGACCTTTTTGTCAATCGTGATAACGGAACTTTGCGTTTGCTCAGCGCCCTCGGTGATACTGCCTTTGCGGTCAATACCAAAGTCAATAACGAGAAGAAAGGGAAAGAGAAAGAGGTTGATGTGCTTGTGGGAAAAGGAAAAGAAGTAAATACCCTTGTCGAGGCCAAATTCCATACAAGTTTCTGGTCGTTGATATCGCAGGTTTTTGGAGGTAATCCTGAAAAGATGTCGCATCTGGAAGCCATCGTGAACGATATGAGACTTACAGGTATCCGGAACATTCTCGTTTTTGCGGAGAATGATAGCCTATTGGGAAGCGGTAACCAAGAGGGTGGTGCTGCCGCGAAAGCCGTATTGGCATATCTGCAAAGGCAAAAGGAAATTCGGGGTTTGGATGTGACAAAAAAAAGTTTTTCGCTGAAGATGGATCTGAAAGATATGCCCGAGTTTTTCTTTGGCGATGAAACTTTTCGGAAAACGCTGAGGAATGAAATCAACCAATGGAAAAAGCCTGAGGATCGCGAAGAAGCAAAAAAGTTGCTCGAGAACGAGAAGTGGCTGGAGGTGAAGAAAGAAATAAAGCATTGGATTGATGCTATATATAAACAAATGGGAGTGGGGGAGCATTTTGACGTCATCATCGCCGTGAGTAATGCCCGCCCGTCCGATGTCGCAAAACTTAAGCAGATCGCCGCCCGCGTTGAGACCCGCCGCTCCGAATTGCGTATAGGTCCGAGGGTGGGGGCGATGGCTCTGGCGGCGGGATTGATCTTTTCCGCGGCGGTTAGTTCCGCCGATGCTCGTAAGGTTTCACCGGCAATGGCTGTCGGAGCGAATGTCGTGACATTGGCATCACTGCCTTCGGAAATGCGGGCTGTCCTGGTGCAGGGGAAAAGTCAGCAACGGACAATTTCTCAGGCTCTCGTGCGCGAAAATGCCATGGAGAATGCGGGTAAGAACGCCACAATGGAGAAAATTTCTCAAGATCTGAGAGAGGTCATCGATGAGGTTTACGGTGAGCTTCCGGCAAGCGAGCGAATCGCCATGCATAATCTGGCCATGTATATCATCGAGCTTGAATCGAAATTCCAGGCGACCATTCAAAAAGACAGCCGCGGTCGGCCTTTATTTATCGCGATGGGGGTCGGACAAACGGAATGGACGACAGCGATGGATAATTTTGTAAATTACTTACAGTATGCCCCCCGAACGGATTCCACTTATTCCAGAATCCGTGAAGCGGAAAGAAAAGCGGTCGCCAGGTATTTGGGGCTTTCTTCAACAGCAGATATCGCAAAATTGGTTAAAATGTCTCCGCGAGTAGGTAAGAATACGCTCGGCAAGGCTTTGGCGCATATCATTGTGACAAGCGAAAAATTCGATGTTTTCAATGTGGCCTTGAAACTCCATCGGATCAAAGCGGATTTTGTGACAGGGCGTAAGAAAGCAGCTGGCGGTGAAAAGAATTTTTCCGATTTTGATAAAAACCTGACCACTAGAGCTGAATTTTACAAATTTTATCGCGGTCGCAACACGCCGTGGAACCGCCTGGCAAATGCTGATAAAGAGGTTGCGAAGCACTATTGGACAACAGCCGCTGTGTCCCAAGCGCGTCCGGTTCAGGTGCTAACAGCTAAAGTTCCGCAGCAGGTTTTTCCAAAAGTAGAACCACCAGCCTCTAAACCTGCGGATGAAGGTATTACTCCGGTTGATGTTAAAGAACTGTCTCCGGCGAAACCTTATACAGGCACGGAATCATTTTCAGGTGTTACGTGGGAAGATGTGGCTGTGTCACTCAAAACCCCCGAGACGACCAAATTTGTCCTGGGCATTTTGGGCCTTTTTGATCTGGTGCTTTTTGCCGGTTTTGTGCTCGGTAAATTAAACAATATCGAAGCCCGAATACAAAAAATAAAAAAAGAAGGTAAGGGCGAATTACTTGAGCGAGGGGGCAGACAATCCCGTTCGGAGGTGCGCTCCGGTATCAAAGATGGAAAGATTATTCCGTATCAAGAAGTGGAGACTTCAATTGTGCAATCTGCCGCCGCAAAACCTGCCGAAGCTATTGCACTCAAAACACCTGTCGTCGTACCCGGTACCGTTTCACCAATTCCGAAGGCGAAGATCATCGGACTTTCCGAGATAGGGGGAACCGTCATTAAAACGAGGTCATTCGATCAGATTCCTGAATCGGCCGGGAAGGCCATACTGGCTGCGGCTCGTGAGGATTTAAAGAGGCCCGACTCCGACTACGACGGTCGTGCCGAAGTGCTTATCTCGATGATCCCGGGCAAAGACGGAGGCGAATCTATTTTTGTTATTGCGCCCGGGTTCTCAAACGGTGTTGGAAATATGCATCAGGTTCTTTTGCAGGCGGCTGGTTTGTCGGACCGCAAAGCAGAATTGGTTCGAGGCTCTCTTTATTTCTATGTTGAAGGGGCCCACAAAAAATTGGGAAAATTGAACAAAGTGTTTTTCGTTCCGAGGACTCCGCCCAAAGTTGTGCTCGACAACAAGCAGCAGCTGAATGAATTGCAGCAGCTGGCTTATTTTATCAGAGCTGCCTTTTTTCAAGCTGGTGAAGCGCAAGTGGGATATACCCCTGAAGCCCTAAATGCAATGGTTGTCGAGCTGCCTTCAGCGCGGATTATAGCGCAAATTGAACCGACGGCAGACGGAAATGTCACTCTCGGCCAACTTGCGGAGGCTTATAGGCTATCCAATACGCCAGCCAGGCCCGAAACATCTGCCGCAAAACCCGCTACGCCCGAAACTCGCCGCTCCGAATTGCGCGGGACCACTGCCCTTCAGGCGAAGCTGGTGCAGGACACGAGGAGTTTGCCGCTTAAAGAACAGGAAGAAAAAGATTTTTATGAGAATTGGGAGAAATCTGTAAGGGAAAGACGCATTACTGATGCTGAGGCGCTTATCGGAGTAGCAAAAAAGATCGTTGCGGCAAGGGAAATTGTAAAAGAGGCGGACTTCCTTCAGGAAATGAAGAAAATGCAAGCCGAGCTTGGCGTCGTGCTGGAGAAAGAAGGATCATATACTGTGCTTTGGGGAGAGCCCCATACATCCCGCCGGTGGGCATGGTCTCTTGTCAGCAAGGATCTCAGAGCGCCGGATTCCATGATCTATGAAGATCAAATGGAAAAGGCGTCAGGCATCCGGACATGCGTCATTGTCGACGATGCCAGCTATAGCGGCACGCAGATCAGCGAAACGATCAAAAAAATCTCCAAGCATAACCCTGGGGCCAAATTCATTATCGCGGTTCCCTATATGACAAATAGAGCCATTCAGACAATCCGATCGAAAAGAGGGCTGTTGGAGAGTGTCTCAGTCGAAATTCTGCCTCATAAAACAATACCGACATTGTCGGAGATTCTCACGGGAGATGAAAGAGATCTGTTCAAGAAGAACAGAGAACTTTTTGGGAGAGTATTCATAAACAACAAGGATTACGAAGTTTTACAGACGGCGGCTACATTGTTTGAGCATAAGATTGCCGACACCTGGTCGGTCTATCAACGCATTGCACGGTTTTTTGAGCCCGTTACGCCGCCGTACAAGAATGAAAAGAGCGCCTATTATCAAGAGGAAGAGGGATCTCTCGCGGAGTTGAAGCGAGGTTCGGAGAGGGCAGAGATGCGGCTGGGTGTGTTGGCGGATGGGAATCCGTCCGAAGTTACGGCGAGGGCATCCATCAATCCCTCCGGCAAGGAAGAATTTGTGGATCGGGGTATGGAGGTTTTGGATAAGGCGTATAAACTTTCTGATGTACTGGGGACGCGGGTTGGGGAACAGCAGATTCTTTTGATTGGAGTTGGGCGTGGTTATGCGGCACTTGAGTTAGCGCTGAAATTTCCGAATGTGAATATTGTTGCGGTTAATAAGGAGCAAGGTCTTTGGGACGACGCGAAGCTCGAAGCCGGCATGCGGAATAAGGGATACGGCACAGACACTATCCGGGAGGCGAAAGAACGGATCCGTTTAAAGATCCTGGACATCGAGGATGAAGCGGTGAGGAAAACAATGTTAGGCGATCAAATGTTTGACCTTGTCGTGTTCGAGTCAAGGACCCAGCTTTTTATGCAGGATAAGGTCAAAGTGATGGAAGATTTATTCAATAAATACCTCAAAATGAAAGGAATCTATGCGTTCGTCATCGATGGCGTATTCACTTCGAAGGACTCGTCTCTCAGTTACTGGGAACCGAATGCCTGCAATATCATCCGCGGCGCCTTTGAACGATCCGCGGAAGAACGTTCAGAAGCAATAACCGATGAATACCAGTATTTAACTTATGTAAAAACCAGCAACCGCGTCGAGGTGCCTTTGACTTTGGTGGAGTCGAAAGGGGTGATAGATGGTCTCGTGGGCGCGAAAGTGCCGTACTTTAATTCGTATTACAAAAGGGTTTATCCGTGGTCATGGTTTACATCATTTTGGAACAAGAAATTCGTGGGCGCTCCTCAGATCATTGACATAACACCCAAAGTCGAAACTCCAACCGCTCTTGTCGCTAAACTTAATCAAGAAGCGGAGGCTTCAATTGCGAAACCCGCCGTTGCAAAGCCCGTCGGGACTGTTCGCTCCGAGATGAGGGGTGAAAACGGGAGCGCCATTTTTTCGGAGTTTGAGGGACCGGTGATGGATCTGTTGCGGAAAGCGATCCGGAAAAACGGAAATGCTAAGGTGGCGGACATCGCCAGTGGCGCGGACCCTCAATTTATGCACGGATTGACCGCTTTAGCAGAGAAAAACGGTATTCCGCAGGAACAAATCGAGGTCCGTAATGTGGATGATCTCCGAGGCTCGCTTGTGATACCCGAGGAAGCTTCGCGCAAAGTTTTACAGTTTGATTTCCGGGATCGAGACAAGCGCGAAAGTTATGGCCTGGTGGAGAATTCTCAGAACCTCGTCACGATCAATAATATCAACAACACCGCAGTGGATCTTGCCGGGATTGCGGCCCGCATCCTTAGTCCGGACGGGATGATGCTGGTCACATTTGCCGAGCGGGACATGACACAGGATCTTGGGACTCCGAACGATACCTCGGATATCATAGAGCGGGTCGAACAAATCCTTCGGGATGCCGCCACGGGTGATCTTGCGCATGCCTATGAATTTGCGAGGGTCACGCGTCCGGCGGATTATTTGAAATCAAATCCTCGCTATGACTCGTGGGACCAGATGATCGTTGTTCATAAGACCCAAAAACCCGAAACGCCCGCCATTCGTTCTGAAGTTGAACGCGCTGAAGTGCGGACGGGGATGCTGAATTATGAAGAAACGAAAGAAACCTTGGCTAGGATTCTCCGGAATGCCGATGCAACGAAAGGCGCGAATGACAACGTCACGCAATCCGCAGCGGGTTTTGAATTTCTTCTCGGGGCGTTGCACAATAAAACAATGGCAGGCAAGGCGCTTGACTCTGATGATCGGGAGCAGGTCTCCCTGATTAAGGACTTCATCGCTCAGAACGCCGCTTTCGCCACTAAAACTTCGGCGGTATCGTTTGAGATTGCAAAGGATGCGGATTGGAGCAGGGTCTTCGAGGATAACGTTCGTCCGATCTTTGTCGAGGTTGGGGTGGGTAACGGAGAGAAAAGTTTAGGAATCGCCGAGAGCCTGCCGGATGTTAATTTCATCTTCATTGAACCGGAAGAGGAAGCTTTTCAAAAATTATTGAAGGCAGCCCAGAAATCAGGTCTCAAGAACGTGCGGGTCGTTCAGGGCGAGGACGGCGAGCTTTTCAAACTTCAAAAAGGTGCTGGGTTCGTAAACCTTATCTATTGCGTTGCGCCTTACTTCAATACGCAGTGGCCGTATTTCTTTTCCAAAGGACCAAATGCGCCTGTTTTTCGTCGTGCTTTGGATCTTTTGAAAAACGACGGCGAAATATTGATCGTACCTGATAATACCCAGGCCGGCGAATGGTACGAGCATTTTGACGGAAAATTTCCGGGAGCCGAGATCAAGCCCCAAGGTAAGCCCCAAGGCGAATTTTTCCCTAAGCTCAAGTCGCCTTTGGAGGCTTATCACAAGAAGGTGCTGGATTTTCAATATGCCGATCCTGTTGTTATCACGAAGTCTGGCCTCTCCATAGACCAGAGTCTACAGACCGCAGCTAAAGGACCGGGCATCTCCGCCGAATCCGTTTCTCTGGGAGTAAAAAGTGAGGGGAAACCCAGCGTAGCTCAGACAACGAAGCCCGTGTCTGTCTCGACTATACCGACGCGGGCAGAAATGAGGATTGATCAGGATCTACTGCTGTCAGCAACGGGAGGGGATGCAAAGTGGATCGGAGAACTTGCCCTAAAGGCAGGTCCCGATGAAGTGCGAAGAACTCTGGCCGCAAAGGGACGGTCTCTCCTGGCGGAGCGGGATGGGATATTTGAAATTCGCATGAATGATT
This sequence comes from Candidatus Omnitrophota bacterium, assembly GCA_041653795.1. Lineage (GTDB taxonomy): Bacteria > Omnitrophota > Omnitrophia > Omnitrophales > Aquincolibacteriaceae > Aquincolibacterium. Next base: position 3,871 of record JBAZER010000006.1, on the reverse strand, counting down.
TGATAGCGAAGATCCAGGGTTTGGAAAATGGCGAGTTGGAGGCTCCATTTCTCACGCAAGCATTGCCACAGTTTATCATGGAAATTTTTGGCGACTTCGGCATGACAAATGCGATGGCGGCGGGGATCGCGGCCAAGGCTGTGACGGGGAAGGCTGTTTCGATGGCGACTTTGACGGGACTCAAGGACGCGAATGTCGAGTGGGACCGTGCTGCGCTTGCTGCGATGGTTCGGGAGCGGGAGATTCTAAGGGCGTCCATGGCGCGGCTTCCGATCGATATGCGGCGATCCTATTCGTTGATGACATGTCTGGACACGGGGTCGAAAAAGGATACAGGAACTGAAAAAATCCTGAATATGTTGAAAGAATTCTCATGGGCACGTTTGATACCCCTCTTCGAGAAAGGAAAACGAGGATTTTTCGGACGGGTTTGGCAGGGTGTCGCACAGGTCGTTACGCCCGTGGGCTTCCGGGGTAACGACGCGCAATTTGCGGCGGCCCAGGCAATTAGGGGAAGCACGGATTCCGTGCTTTGCTTGTGGTTCCAGAATCTTGGTGTAAAGCTCGGCACCTTCGCACTGACGGCAGAGGTCGGGAATATTTCGACCGAAGAGCTCAGGGACCTCGCCATCGAGGTGGCGCGCGCAGCGATACTTATCTTTATGGCGCAGGACAAAAAGACGCAGCAGGCGATTATCGCCCATCCGGAACAGATGCTTCCGCTTCTGAGACAGTACGGCATCTTATCCTGCGTAAAGATCGGCAAGAACGGACAATTGTTTGTAGATATCGAGGCGTTAACGAACTACTTTGTAACCCGTCAGTTCATTGAATCCGCAGCGTAACACGTACGGAGTGTGGTATCTCGCGTACGGGGCGGCTGGGCATTTTCCAGCCGCAGTATTATGGGAGAGAGCGGACCATGCCAACGCGTCAAGAGGAGGTCGGTTCTAAAACATTCTAGGGACGCCATTCATTTCTATCTCTGGTTGACAGAGATAGTCCCAATTCCTACAAAGATAGATAAAACGGCCTTGGTTCGATAAACAAACCAAGGCCATCTTTATGTCTGCACGTTGTCGCGTGTAAAATCCGTATCTTTTATAGCTTAGGATTTCTTTATATTTGTCCTATTCCATAATGTTTGTTGGGGTTAAGATATAATAAGTTGAAAGATGAAGAGAACCTGCGCGAAAAATCAGCAAACCAGACTACAAAACTATCGCGTGTTCATCGTTGGCCGGATAGAAAACAAAAGACTTCAGGAAATGAAAAAATTAATAACAGTTTGTTGCGGACTAATACAGATATTCTTGATCCTGGGCGTTTCCGCCGGCTTTTCAGAAGAACAATGTAAACCTCCGGCGCCCGAACTGCAAATACGTCCTTTTTGCAAGCTTGGAACAGGTAAGGCAGACGCTTCCTTGTCCGCCGTCAATCCGCCTGACGGTTTGGCGTTTACCGGGGACGGCTTATTACTGGCCACGGATGCGATGAATCACAGAGTACAGATTTTCGATCCCTATTCTGGCGAACATCTGGGATCGATCGGCAATCCTGGCTTTTTTAAAGGTGAAATTGCAAATATTATTGTCTTGCCGGACAAAGGATTGCTGATAAGCGATGAAACAGCTAATCAAATCTACCAGTTCAGGCGAATCGCAATCTCGCCCGTGGCATTTCAATGGATATCTCCACCGCTTTTAAGCGGCGAAGGATTCAAAAAGCTCTGCGGAATGGCCTGTGATTCAAAGAGACGAATCTATGTCGTCGATGGGATCACCGGACAAGTACGCCGGTATTTTTCGGACTTCAAACCGGACTTCAGTTGGAAATTTCAATCCCTGCGTCCGGATAACGCGCCTATCCTCAATAAAGCCGAAGGAATTGCGATGGATGAATCAAGAGAAATGCTGTTTTTGGCCAGCGAATGGGACAGTATGATTCATGTGTTCAACCTTGGAACGGGAAAATGGACGGGCAAATCAATCGGAAGGGAAACGGATGCTCTGACCGGTAAACCCGTTGGGCAATCAGTATTTTCAAGATCCGTCGAAGGGCTTGCAGTAATAGAGAACTATCTTTTGGCGATCGATGAAGGCAAAATCTCCACGCAAACAAAATGTCATGGACATTTATTGGTTTTCGATTTGCGTAGTTCCGTGTTATATGAAACGGATGCCGGGAAGTGCCGGAAGAGAATGAGGGATGGTATTGCGGATGGCTTAGTCGGATGGTTAGGATCCTATCTGTCGCCTGATTCAGTCGCCATTTTCCCGGGCAGCACAAAACATCCGGAACCACTGGTTGCGGTTGCGGATCAAGGCTCGTACGTGGTTTGGGTTTATAAATGGGAAGACATCAAAAAAGAAATAACAAAGTCATGTAAAAAGGGGAAAATTCCTTGATCAAACGATTGCTGGCCAAATGGTACGGGAGTTTTACACGTGAAGAACTGATCCAGACATTCCTGCTGGGAATCGCATTTGCTTTGATTATCGGCACTTACTGGACGCTAAGGCCGTTAAAAGATGCGTTATTCAAGGCATGTATCATTGGGGACGGCCTTTCTCGGGACGCTTCGCCTCTGGCGTGGGCCAAGATGCTTTCTGTCTTTGTATTGATCCCCTTGATCATGTTTTACAGTTATCTTGTTGACCGGTTCAAACGGCAGTCGCTTTTTTCCGTGATTGGCGGCCTTCTGGTATGCGGGCTGTTTATTTTTAGCCTTTTGTTCAATCATCCGACGATCGGACTGGCTAATACAATGGCCAGCCCGGGCCGGTGGATCGGCTGGGCATGGTATGTTTTTGTTGAGGCTTATGGATCGATTCTGATCGCGATGTTTTGGGCCTATGTCTCTGATTCCATCGACGCCGAATGCGCGAAAAAATCTTTTCCTTTGATTGTCATGTTCGGCCAATTCGGCGGTATTTTAGGCCCGCAAACAACGGATCTACCAGCATTGCTTGGTTTCCATGACTGCGCGCCCCTTATTGCATTTTGTGCGGCCAACACGCTGATCGTAATCATGATCATCAACCGGTTTGCCCTGAGAATAGCCCATCAAACGGCTTCAATGCCTGTCCAAAATACGCCTTCACCCCCGCCCCACACAAAGAGCGGAACCGGCTTTGTCGAAGGATTACGACTGCTGGTCACCGACCGTTATTTGCTCGGTATATTCCTGGTCATAGGTTTTTATGAAATAATAGTCACCATATTCGATTTTAATTTCAAGCGGCTTGCATTTCAAAGCGCCGTCGGGAACATGTCTACGGCACAATTGCTTGGCGATTTTGGCACGGCGGTAAATACGGTATCGTTTATGTGCCTTGCATTCGGCATAGGCAATGTGCAGCGCCGGCTTGGAATGAAAGCAGCATTATGCGCCATGCCGTTTATCATCGGGATCATGGTCATTAGTTTCAAATTAAACCCTTCCCTTACCCTGCTTTTCTGGATCATGGTCGCCGGCAAAGCGCTTAATTATGCCCTTAACTCACCTTCGTTAAAGCAACTCTACATTCCCACCTCGACGGCTGCCAAGTATAAAGCTCAGGCGTGGATTGAAATGTTCGGCTCGCGCAGCGCCAAGGCGTGCGGTTCGGGCGTCAACGCACTGCTGAAAGTTTTCCAGACACGCGCCGGTGATATTGCTGCCGGTTTTGCTATGTATGTTACTTTCGCAAGTTTATTTTCCGGGGTCCTTCTTATAGGCTGGTTCTTTGTAGCACTTTTCCTTTCAAGGGAATACGATCAAAAAGTAAAATTTAACGCCGTGTGCGAGTTTTCATGATCCTATCAATAAGAAAGGCCCTCTGGCCGAATGAAAGGGTGTTAGCGAACCTTTCAACCAGCCGGGGAGGGC